>CAWDQZ010000006.1:0-80459 GCA_963804595.1 uncultured Solirubrobacterales bacterium | reverse complement strand
GGATGGGGCTTGCTTGGCGCCTCCTCGTTGCTGGTGGGCGCGCTGATTGGCGCCACGCGCGCGATCCCACATCAGGCGCTCGGGCTGATCCTAGGCTTCGGCGCTGGCACCCTGTTCAGCGCCGTCGCCTTCGAGCTCACCGAGGACGCCTACAACCTGGGAGGCGCCGACGCCGTCGCGCTCGGCCTCGCGGTGGGCGCGCTCGCCTATTTCGCCGGGGACCAGGCGATCGGAAGGCGAGGAGCGGAAAACCGAATGAGCCCTCACAAGCGCCGAGAGGACTCGCTCCCACAGGGCGCCGACTCGGCGTCCGCCCTCCTGCTCGGCGCGGTGCTCGACGGCATTCCGGAGTCGGCGGTGATCGGCATCAGCCTCCTGGCAGGAGCGGGCGTCAGCGTCGCCGTGCTCGCCGCCGTCTTCATCTCCAACCTCCCCGAGGCGATCGCGTCCTCGGCCGGGATGCACAAGGAGAAGATCGCGACGCGACACATCCTGCTGATCTGGACGGTGGTCGTCCTGGTCTCCGGCGCCGCCGCCGCCTTGGGTTATGGGCTGCTCCAAGGCGCGAGCGACAACACGGTGGCTCTGATCGAGGCCTTCGCCGGAGGGGCCGTGCTGACCATGCTCGCCGACGTGATGATCCCCGAGGCCCGGAAGGAAGGTGGCCTGGCAGTCGGCCTAGCCACGGTCCTGGGCTTCGCCCTCGCCTACCTCCTCTCGACCCTCGAGTAGGGAAAGTTGGTTCTCGACGCCGCGGCGATGAATCGGCGGTCTGGAGTGCTGCTTTGCATGGAAAGCAGTACCTTCGCTACTTCTTCGCTCTCCGCTCGTAGGCGCCGA
Source organism: uncultured Solirubrobacterales bacterium (assembly GCA_963804595.1). Lineage (GTDB taxonomy): Bacteria > Actinomycetota > Thermoleophilia > Solirubrobacterales > 70-9 > DASUPK01. The sequence goes on along the minus strand of CAWDQZ010000006.1, from coordinate 79,619 downwards.
TGTCGGGCTTCTTGCCTCGCTTGACGCCGCGCTGGTCGACGCGAACCGCATCGGGATCCGCGCGGCCGATCGCCCTCGAACCCTTCATCAGCGCGATCGTCTTGGTGGGGCCGCCGTTGTCGGCGAGCTTGCCCAGCTTCAGCTTCCCGCCGAACAGGTCGGTGGCGCCGAAGCCGGTGCAGCCGTCGGGGTTGCCGATCAGGTTGTGCCCCAGCGAGAGGAAGGCGGCCGAATCGGAAAAGGAGGGAGCAATCGTTCGAGATCGCGGGCCTGTGGTGTGTCGCGACGGTGTTGAGGGCCACGACGGTGTTGTGGATGCTGACGCTGTCGCCCCGCGCGCTGAAGATCCCTCCGCCCGTGCCGACGTGCGTACCGTTCTTCAGTATCGAGCCCCGTCCACGCTTGGTTGCGAGCGACCGTGACGTGGTCGAGCTCCACGGTCGCGTGGCTCCCGGAGTCGATGCGAGTCCTGGGAGCCGATCCCGCCACCGTCAAGGCCGGCCCTGTTGTTGGCGACCGTTGAGTTCTCGACCTCGAGTGTCGTCGTCGGTCCCCCCGGCGGGGCGTAGATGCCGATGCCGCCACCGGAACTGAAATCGCCTGTCGCATCTTGTTGCCGGAGATGGTCGAGCGGTTGACCTCTGCGCGCCCACCCGCGTCGATGGCGAGCCCGCCCCCGAATGACCCGGACTCGTTGTTTGCGAGGGTCGACTTGAAGAGGGATGCACTCCCGCCCTTCGAGATGAAGATTGCTCCTCCCGCGCCGGGGTGGCCTTGTTGCCCTTGAGCCGCGTCCCGGCGATCTTGAGCTCGCCGCCGCTGTTGACGAAGATGGCGCCGCCGTTGCCGCGGGAAACGATCCCGTGGCCGTTGGCGGTGTTGTTGATGAGGCGGCTGTTGCGGATGTCGAGGATGCCGCCGCGGATCGCCCCGCCGACACCGGTGTCGCCGCCCACGAAACCGTCTCGCAGCGTGACGCCGATCAGTGTCAGGGAGCCGTCGAAGATGCGGTCGATGCCGTTGGCGTCGATCGTCGCCTGATTGGACTTGCCGCCGCCCTTGGTCTTGACGACCAACGGCCCCGAAGTTATGTCGAGATCGCCGGTCAGCGCGGCGTCCTCGCCGGCGCCCTTCCGGGTGAGCACGTAGCGCTTACCGGGGCGCAGCAGGATCGTCGCTGGCATGCTGCTGGCGTTGGCGGCAATCACCGCCTCGCGCAGGGAGCAGTCCTTCGGCTTGCAGCCGTTGGGCGCTCGGGTCGTCGGTGCGGGTCGGGCGGTAGGTGACTGCAGAGGCGGCGGAGGCCGTCGCCAGCAGCGCGACCGCGGCCAGGCAGCCCGCCAGCAGTCCGCTGGTCCGGGGCCTCTTCGAAAGCTTCTTCAGGCGTCTCATCGGTTCCTCGGTAGCTCTAAACACTGGAATCGCCTTGACAGAGCGTGCCAGGCGAAGTTCGTGCCGACCTCGGTGGTTCCCACGGGACCTACGCCCGTAGCGAACCGCGATTGCCGAAGATCGCCGCTTTGGACTGCCATGAAGAAGGGCCTCCCGGTGGCACGCTCGCGTGTCACCAAGAACGAGCACCAAGGAGGCCCGCTCACATGTTGCACGCCGGACTCGATCTCAGCCGCAAGCGCCTCGACGTCTGCCTGCTCTCAGACCAGGGGGAGCTGGTCGAAGAGCTCACCGCCTTCCCTGACTCGGGCGGCCTGAAGAGCCTCGCCCAGCGAGTCGAGGCAGCAGGGGACCCGTCCGGGCGGTGATCGAGTCGATGACCGGCGCCCGCTTCGTCCACGACACCCTCGAGCGCTACGGCTGGGAGGTCGAGATCGCCGACGCCCAGAAGGTGAAGGGCCTGGCGCCGCTGGCGGTGAAGACCGACCGGATCGACGCCCGGGTCCTGGCCGTGCTCTCCCAGCGCGACCTGGTGCCGGCGATCTGGCTGCCCGACCCGAGGGTGCGGAGAGAGCGCGAGCTCGCCCGCTTCCGCCTCCACCTGGTGAAGCACCGAAGCCAGCTGAAGAACCGGATCCACTCGGCGCTGATCAGCTTCGGGCGGCCCTGCCCGGTCACCGACCTCTTCGGGGTCGCCGGCCGAGAGCAGCTCGCCCAGCTCGACCTGCCCGAGCCCTGGCGGGGCAACATCGACGCCAGCCTCGCCCTGATCGACGATCTCGAGGCCCAGATCGAGGAGGTCGAACGCGAAGCTCAGGGCAGAGCGGCGCCGATCACCCCTACGTCCCGCTGCTTCTGACCGTGCCCGGGGTGGGCTGGGTGCTCGCCTTCACGATCGCCGCCGAGATCGGCGAGATCTCCCGCTTCCCATCGCCCGAGAAGCTCACCGGCTACACCGGCCTTTGCCCGAGGGTGATGCAGTCGGGCGAATCGGACCGCCGCGGGCCGCTCTCACAAGCACGGGCCCCGCTACCTGCGCTGGGCCCTGCTCGAGGCGACCATGCACGCGCTCCGCCACCCGGCCTACGCCGAGCGCTACCAGCGCACCAAGCGCCGGCTCGGCAAGCAGCGCGGCGCCAAGGTCGCCCAGATCGACATCGCCCGCAGGCTCTCGGTGCGATCTGGCACATGCTCACTCGCAACGAGGAGTTCGCTCCGAGAGGCGCCGCTTTTCGCCTGGCGGCCTGACCGCCCTTTTGGACTTGCGCCCGAGAGCGAAAGCACCGATTCCGCCTGATCCTCCCGCCGAGGAGGCCATAGAGACATGAGCACCGCTCCAAACCCACGAACCGCGAGAGGACCCTGACACGATCACCGACCGCTACTTGACAGCCGGCCCTTCTTCATAGAGACGAGAAGCAGCTAGTCCTGCTTTGCATGGAAAGCAGCGGTTTCGGCGCCCAAGGCGATTGCTGTTACTCGGTGGTCCCCCACGATGCGGGATCGGTCGGCAACACCGATCCGGATGGGGATTCGCAGGGTTAGCGTTGATAGAGGCCATGGAGGCACCGAGTGAAGCTCTCCCTTCACCGTCCGCCAATGCTCGCGTGCGGGCTCGCGCTACTGATCGCCGCGGGCGGGATGCTCGTATCGACCTCAGGGGCCCAGGCAGCCGCGACACCGCGGGGCCGTACTGGTCAAGGACATCAATCCGGGTCGCTCCCCCAGCATCACCGCCATCTACAGCAATGCGGCTGCCACTACAACGGGGGCGAGCTCACTGACGTCCGCGGGACCCTCTACTTCAGCGCCAACGACGGCAAGCACGGCTTCGAGCTCTGGCGAAGCGACGGCACGGCACGGGGAACGAGGATGGTCAAGGACATCAACCCCGGTCGGGGCTGGAGCAACCTCTACGGGATCAAGGCCGTCGGCCGCATCATCTACTTCACGGCCGACGACGGCGTCCACGGGGCCGAGCTCTGGCGAAGCGACGGCACGGCACGGGGAACGAGGATGGTCAAGGACATCAACCCCGGCGGCTCCGGCGGGCCCGGCCAGTTCACCGACGTCAACGGCACCCTCTACTTCACCGCATCCGACGGCAACTACGTCAGCGAGCTCTGGCGAAGCGACGGCACCGAGGCGGGGACGACCATGGTCAAGAGCGTGAGCGCCGTCGCCCTGACCGACTTCCACGGCACCCTCTACTTCTCGGCGGTCCGGGAGGGCTGTGGCGGAGCGACGGCACCGAGGCGGGAACGACCATCGTCAAGGACAACATCGTCATCGGCACCTACGACCGCTCATCGACGTCAACGGCATCCTCTACTTCGCCGCCGGCGACGGCGTCCACGGCAGCGAGCTGTGGCGAAGCGACGGCACCGAGGCCGGCACGACCATGGTCAAGGACTTCGGCCCGGGGAGCTCCCTCTACCTCCCACCAACGTCAACGGGCGCCCTCTACTTCTCGCGTCCCTCGGACCCGGTCCCATCCCGAATGAGCTGTGGCGAAGCGACGGCACCGAGGCTGGCACGACCCTTGTCAAGAGGGGCGTCGCTTACGGCTACACCGCCTTCAAGGGGAGGATCTACTTCAGCGCCGAGGGAGGACTGTGGCGAAGCGACGGCACCCCGCAAGGAACGACCCTCGTCAAGGGAAAACCCGCCGGCGGCTCCTTGGGCGGGTCGCTGACCGCGGCCAAAGGCACGCTCTACTTCGTAGGCACCGAGAAGAGGCATGGCCAGGAGCTCTGGCGAAGCGACGGCACCCGGGCCGGGACGACCATCGTCAGGGACATCAGGCGCGGCAGTGCCACCAGCGACCCGGGAACCTCACCGCAGTCGGCGGCACGCTCTTCTTCACCGCCAAGGACGGCAGGCATGGCAGGGAGCTGTGGAGGGCCGGGCCAAAACCGTGCAAGACGGCCAAGGGGAAGTGCAAGAAGGGGTAGGACTCCTAGGGACGGGGCCCGCAGGGGTGGGTCGAAGGAGATCGCAGAACAGTGCTGCTTTGGACGAAAAGCAGCACCCTCAATCCGTGCGTCTCCGAAAAGATCGGATAGGTGGCCCGATCCGTTTCTCGCTTGCGCAAGACGCCCGAGAAGACGGCCTTATGGAACCTCAGGCGATCCCGAGCAGCTGGCGCATCTGGACGTGGTAAGCCTCGGGATCGAAGATCCGTATACGCCCGAAAGGTGCCTCATGCTTCGTCCACGGCCTGAGTTCCTCGACCGACGGGCCCCTTCGGCCCACACCAGCTCATAAGGGAGCAGCCTGTATGCAGGGCCGCCGATCGAGCGTGCCCTCTGGACGCCGGAGTCGTATTCGGCGACGGTGAACTCCATCCGGAGACGGGGGCGCTTGAGCTCTATGCAGGAGGTAGCGGCGGGTGTCGGCGTCATCACTGATCGAACATACGAAACCCCTGCGCCTTACGGGTCGTCGTGAGCGCCGGCTACCCGGCGGGATTCGAACCCGCGACCTTCGGGTTATGAGACAGCAGGCGCGGGTTGTGCTGAGTCGATCTCAGGCGTCCTCAGGCGTGACGAGTTGCTCTGAGTTGCTCTGACTTTCGCTCAGATTGGTGCCCGCTTGATGCCCGCCGGATGATCCGGCGCTTGATCCTGAGACGACGAACCCGCCCTTGGTGGGGCTTCGCGGAACGCGCCCGCCAGGATTCGAACCTCTGACCTTCGGTTTCGTAGGCTGGCCGCGCAGACCCCACATTTCGCGCTGCCACGCGCAATCAGAGTTGGACAAGCTGCCGGTCCTTCCCTGAACCTGTGACCTTCGGTTTCGTGGGCTGGCCGCCCGACCCCACGTTTCGCGCTGCGACCGCATCAGAGCCAGACAAGCTGCCGGGCGTAGCGCGAATGTAGCTTCCGGCGGCGATTGCCGCGACCGGGCCGTTGGCCTACGTAGCAGCGGCGGACCTTCCTCAGCGCTCGATCTCCCCCGGCAGCAGGAACGGATACGGCCGGCGCCGGACGCGGAGCTGCCAGGCCCGGTCGAGCCGGCGGATCCGCAGCAGCATCGCCCACAGCCGGGCGTCCGATCGGTAGTAGCGGTGGACCTCGGCGGCGGTGAGTGGGGTGTCCAGACGGCGAGCGACCTGCTCCAGGAAGGCCGGCAGCCAGCGGTCGAGGCGCTCCTTGATCAGGTTCCCGCAGAGGTCGAGGTAGACCTTGCGCAGGTCGCGGTAGGTCTCGACGATTCCCGGAACCACGAGGCGCCGCAGCGCTCCCCGCAGCGCCCAAGGGATGGCGCGCGAGAGCAGCTCGAGATCGAGCAGCGGGCGCCCTTCGTCGGACCACAGCAGCGGGGTGGACACGTCGAGGTACGTGAGTCCGGAGCCGTCCCAGGTCCAGTTGGAGAGCTGCGCGTCCAGCCCCACCGTGGGGCTGACCGTGGCTGCCACCGTGCCGACCACGGCCGCAACGAGAGGGTGCCCGGCGATCCGGGTCCTCGCGGCCGAGGATGGCCGGGGCGAGTTCCTCGGCGGGCAGGACCGGCTGCACCACGTAGCCGGCGACCGTTCCGTCGTCCCGGCTCACTGGCCGCAGCTCCGTCTCCACGACCCTGATCCCAGCTCGCCGCAGCGCGTCGAGGTAGGCGTCCAGCGTGCGCCCGTAGGCGTCGAACCGGGAGCGGGTGGCGAAGACCGGCAGCCTCTTGCAGGCGAACCGGGGTTCCTCCGGCGGCCACCCGAGCACCAGGGAGATCTCCCCGTAGCCGAGGATCGGGAGTGCCGACTCGTCGCCGGCGCCAAGCGCCGCCTCCACGTCCTCGTCGAGGCCGCGAAGCGCCTCGTCCGGGAGCCCCGCGGCCACGGGCCGCGCAGCGGTGGCGCCGCCCGCGTCAGTGGTCGAGCGCGCCGGTCACGCGAGCACCTCGCCGACCGTATGGATGACCTCGTCCGCCTCGGTGTCCGTGAGGATCAGGGGAGGCTTGAATTGGGTGACCGAGTGGTCATGCTCGGCGAAGACGGCGAACACGCCGGCGTCGATCAGCCGCTTTGCGGCGATCACGCCGCCCTCCTCGCCGTCGAACTTGAGTCCCATCGTCAGGCCGCGCCGGCGGAGCTGCAACGGAAGTCCGCGAAGGCCGCTCTCGAATCGCTCCCCCAGCTCCCTGACCCTGGCGAGGAAGTCGGGCCGCATGACCTCATCGAGCACAGCGCTCGCCACCGCGCAACCGAGCTCCGCTCCCCCGAAGGTCGAAACGTAAGCGAATGGGTGATCGTCGAAGAACGACTCCACCTCTGCGCTCACCATCGCGGCGCTGACCGGGTAGACGCCGCCCCCGAGCCCCTTGCCGGTGATCAGGATGTCCGGCACTACTCCTTCCTGCTGGAAGTACCACGGGGTCCCTGTTCGGCCCAGTCCGGTCTGGACTTCGTCGATGATCAGCAGGGCTCCCTGTTTCCGGGCGGTCGCCGCGACCGCCTCGAGGTAGCCGCGCTCGGGTGGCGGGAAGCCAAGCGTCGCGGGGATCGCCTCGAGGATGACCGCGGCCGTCCGCTGGTCGACGACCTCCCGTAGAGCAGCGTGGTCGTTGAATGGGACGTGGACGAAGCCCGGCGGGCCAAAGCCAAACGGCTCCAGCCAGCGCGGATCGCTGGCAGCCCAGCCGAATCCAGCCAGGCCGTGGTAGGCGCCGAGCGCCGCCGACGATCCCCTCGCGCCGAGTGTGGGCCCGCGCCAGGCGCACCGCGAGATCCACCGCCTCCGAGCCCGAGGGCGCGAGGATCGCATACGGCAGCGCCCCCTCCGTGCTCTCGGCCAGCTGCGCGCCGAGACGGGCGCGCCAGCCGCTGATCAGGTGGTGGTTGCCTACGTCGAGGTGCTCCAGCGCGTCGCGAAGCGCCCGGACTGCCGCCGGATACCGGTGTCCCAGGTTGAACACGCCGCCGTTGCAGTGGCAGTTCCAGTACCAGCGCCCACTGTAGGCGTCGCGAAACCGCGCTCCCTCGCGCTCACCGACGACGATGTCGACGCCCATCGCACGCAGTGCGTTCGCCTTGCCGCGGTTGACGTGGGCGGCGAACGCCGCAATTGCATCCTCCCGGGTCGCGTACGGCTGGGTGCCGGCAATGGGCCCGGCACTCCGCGTGGCTTCCATCTCGGTCTCCTTCCCGGTACCGGGACTGCGGTCTGCTGACTACGCTATCGCCAGGAGTCGAGATGCGGGACCTGCCCGATTCGCCGCCCTCGCTGTGGCTCGCCGAGTACGGCGGGTACGCGCCAGGGGCGCCGCTCGCCGGCGATCTCGCAGTCGACGTCGCCGTGATCGGGGGTGGCTTCACCGGGATGGCCACCGCGATCGCGATCAAGCGCCTCGATCCTTCGCTCGGCGTCGTCGTGCTCGAGGCGAAGACAGTGGGGTATGGCGCAAGCGGTCGGAACGGGTCGTTCGCGATGACCGTCGTCGGCCTCGGCTTCGGCACCACGGCGCTCCTGCACGGCAAGGATTTCCTGCGGAGGGCCCACTCCTACATGGAGCGGTGCGTTGATGAGCTCGAGCGCTTCATCGACGAGGCGGGGCTCGAGTGCGACAAGATCCGTCCCGGCTTTCTGCGGGTCGCCACCACCCCCAGCTACGTCACCCGGCTCCGCAAGCAGGTTGAGCTGATGAGCTCACTGGGCTTCGAAGACATCTCCTGGATCGGGGCCGCGGAGACGCGGGAGATGGTCGACTCCGAGCGGTATCTGGGGGCGATGTGGGAGCCCCGGCTGGTACTCGTGAACCCAGCGAGGCTGGTTCGCGAGGAGCGACGCGTTGCGTTGGAGCTGGGCGTGCGGGTGTTCGAGGGATCGCCCGTCCTCGCGGTTGCCAAGGCGCCGGCCGCAGCCCGCGGCGGCGAGCCCTACCGGCTGCTGACGCCCGCCGGATCGGTGACGGCGCAAGCTCGCGTTCACTACCAACGCTTACTCGCACCTCTTCGAGCAGCTCGGCCGCTTGCAGGCGCCCGCGTTCACCTACATGATCGCGACCGAGCCGCTGAGCGACGAGCAACTCGCGCCGATTGGCTGGGAGGGAGGCCAGGGGGTGGAGGACGCTCGCAACCTCATTCACTACTACCGGCTGACGCCCGACCGGCGGATCGTCATCGGCGGCGGCCCGGTGGGTCTCACCGCGGGCGACCTCGACCGCGATCGCGACGAGGCGGCGTGGCATCACTTGGAGGAACACCTGCGCTGGCTGTGGCCGCACCTGTCCCGGGTCGAGATCACACATCGCTGGGGCGGGCCGTTCTCGGTCACGGCCGACCTCACCCCGGCGCTCGGCTATGTCGGTGAGGACCGCAGCGCGGTCTACAGCCTCGGCTGCATCGGTCACGGCGTCTCGATGAGCTACTTGAACGGCCGGGTCCTGGCGGGGCTCCTGTTCCCCGACAGTGGGGGGCTCGGCGCGGAGTGCCCGTTCGTCAACCGGAGGGTGATCCCCTGGCCGCCCGAGCCCCTGGCGAGCGCCGCCAAGCACGCCATCCGCGGGTACCTCCAGGTCGAGGACGCGTTCCACGAGAGGCTGCTCGCGCGTGTGCGACGCCGGCCCCCGGCCGCAGTCGCGTTCGATTCTTAGGACCTTGCGGGGAATGCGGGCGCCACGCCGCGCCAGGGCATCGCCCGCTCGAGCTGCGCCGCGACGCGGATCAGCACGTCCTCCCGTCCGAACCCGGCGATCAGCTGCACGCCGACGGGCAGCGCGTCCGTGCCGGAGTCGACCGGCACCGAGATCGCCGGCTGGCCGCTGACGTTGGCGAACGGCGTGAGCGGGAACCAGCGCAGCTGTCGCTGGAGCAGGGTCGCTGGGTCACCCTCCATGAGCTCACCGAGGGCCGGCGCCGGGGCCTGGACGGTCGGGGTCAGCAGCAGATCGAATCCCTCGCCCCACCAGGTGGCGGCGAACCGGGTCAGGGCGCCAAGCTCGTCGCGCCGCTGAACGAACTCGACCGCCGAGGTCGCCCGCCCGCGCTCTGCGAGCGCCCAGGTCATGGGCTCCACGTCGCCCTCTCGGATTGGGGACCCGACCACAGCCTCGATCGTCGCGATCGTGGCGGCGGCTGCCGTGACCGCCCACCAATCGAGCCAGCCGGCGGCAAACGACCCGTCGCTGATCGCCTGGGGAGCGGAATCTTCGATCGCGTGCCCGAGCTCCTCCAAGGTCGCCGCGCAGCGCCGGACCGCGTCTGCGCACGCGGGGTCGGTCGGCCTGGCGTCGGCGGGGCCCTGCTCGAGGATGCCGATTCGAAGCCTGCCCCGGATCGGCGCCGACCTCCTCGCGCCAGGCACGCCCCGGCGCGGGCGCCGCGTACGGATCACCCGGGAAGGTCCCAGCCAGCACATCGAGGAGGGCCGCGCTGTCACGCACGGTTCGCGTCAGCACCCCCTCGACCGCGAGGCCGGCGTCGGCCTCCCAGAGGACGGGGCCCCAGGAGATGCGTCCTCGCGATGGCTTCAGTCCGACCAGCCCGCAGGCGGCCGCCGGGATCCGGATCGAGCCGCCGCCGTCGTTGCCGTGGGCGACCGGGACGAGGCCGCCGGCGACGGCGGCCGCGGAGCCGCCGCTCGAGCCGCCCGGCGTGCGGCTCGGATCCCACGGATTGTGCGTTGCTCCGAAGGCCTGCGGCTCGGTCGTCGCGCAGAGCCCGAGCTCGGGCGTGTTGGTCCGCCCGAGCGGGATGAACCCCGCCGCTCTGATCCGGTCGGCGTAGTTGCTGCCGAAGGGGGCCAGCATTTCGCGGTTGCGCAGCAGCCGCATCCCCAGGGTCACGCGCTCACCCGCCTCGAAGGCGCCGATGTCCTTGTAGAGGAAGGGAACCCCGGCGAACGGCGCCGACAGGTCGACCGCGTCAGCCTCTGCCAGCGCTCGCTCGAAGCGTTCGTGCACGACGGCGTTCAGGCGCGGGTTCGCCGCCTCGATGCGCGCGATCGCCGCGGCGACCAGCTCGCGCGGTGTGCACGCACCCGCGTGGACCAGGTCCGCGGACCCGATCGCATCCAGCTCGGTCAGCGTGCCCTCGGCGTCGCGGGCGGTCCAATTCGGGTTCCGGGGAGACTCCGGCGCTGCCGTCACGGCGTGATCGTCCCACGCCCGGAGCGCATCCGCCGCCTTGTCTTGCTCGCAGTGCCCCGGATGGTTGGACGGCTGAAGAGCGCGCCCGACAGGATTCGAACCGCTCTAGGTGCTCTCCCCTCTCGGAGAGCAACCGTGGCCGGAGGGGAACGTCGCAGCCGAGATCAGGCGCCTTGAGCGCGACGCGAGGAAGCGCCGCTCGAAGCACTAATTGCGGTGAGCAATGAATGTGTTGCCCCATCGGTTGCCCCATGCCGGTTGCCGGGAGGCTCAGCCAAAACGAAAACCCTGCGTTTGCGGGGCTTTCGAGAGTGCCGGAGGAGGGACTCGAACCCCCGACACGCGGATTATGATGCCGGCGAGGAGGGGTCGTCTGAGGCCAGCTAGGCGTGTCTCAGGCGCGCTGAGGTGCTCTCAGTTCGCCTCGAAGTCGGGAGTTGGACGCACAGTTGGACGCACGGTTTGGTGCGCTCAGCGGGTGGGTGCTGCCAGAGGTCTTGGTTCGAGGAGATCGCTATCGCCGGTGGGGAGGGGCGGATTGAGCTGGGGGCCGAAAGGTCGCTGGTTCAAATCCACTGGCCCCGATTGATCCGAACCGGCTAGAGAAGCGGTCTTCCGGGCAGAGCATCAGGCCGCCGTGACGCTCTTGTCCGGCCAATCCGCCCAAGGCGATCGGCGGGTGCCAAGCGAGAGCCCGAGAACCGTGGCAGCCGGAGGATCGCCTGGAGAATGTATGACCGTGGCCCCGGCACCCAGCGAGCACCGGCGGATCACTCGCGGCGCGATCCTGAAGCGCTTGCTGGCGGTCGCTGTCGCCGGGCTGGCGCTCTACGGACTCGCGCCCAAGCTCGTTGAGGTGCTCGGCAATGCGCCGCGCCTCCGTGACATCGAGCCCGGCTGGTTCGCGCTGATGGCCGTGACCGAGAGCGCGAGCCTCGTCTGCATGTGCGCGGTACAGCGGATCGCCACGGGGGAGCATCGCTGGGGGCCATTCCTGCGCTCGTACCTGGTCGGCAACGCGGTCAGCGAGCTCCTGCCCGGGGGTGCCGCCACGTCGGCTGCGCTGCAGTTCGAGATGCTGTCGCAGGAGGGGGTGGCGCCCGCCCGCGCGGCGTCCGGCATGACCGCCGCCTCGGCGATCGTGTTCGGCACGCTGCTGCTCATCAACATTCTGGCGTTGCCGCTGGTGGTACTGGGGGTGGCCGTGCCCACGAAGCTGCTGGCGGCGGCGTGGGTCTCCGCGGCGCTGCTGCTGGGCATCGTGCTGGTCGGCTATTTCGCGTTCAGCGGCGACCGCTTCCTGACCGCCGTGGGACGAGGGGCGCAGTGGACCATCAACAAGCTGAGGCGGCGCTCCCGGCCCGTGCGGGATCTTCCCGAGCGACTGCTCGCCCAGCGCACCGCCGTCGCCGAGGCCGTGGGCAGTAACTGGTGGCAGGCGCTGCTCGCTGCAGCCGGCAAATGGGTGTTCGACTACCTCACACTCGTGTTCGCTCTCGCGGCCGTGGGCGCGCACCCCAGCGCCGCGCTGGTGCTCGTCGCCTACGCGGCGACATCGCTTCTCGGGCAGCTCCCGCTCACGCCCGGCGGGCTCGGCGTGGTCGAGGCAGGCCTCACCGGCACACTCGCACTGATCGGCGTAAACGGCGGCGATGCCGTGCTGGCCACGCTCGCGTACCGGCTCTTCAACTACTGGCTCTACCTGCCGGCTGGCCTCGTCGCCCGGATCCTCTACAGGCGTTCTCTCCGCTCAGCGCAACTCGCCCCAAGCGGGTGATCCGGGAGCTATTCGGCTCCACCTGCCCCTCGGGGTCCTGACGACTGTTGCGTTGGAAGAAGACCGGAAGCACTGTGCTGGCTCACGGCCGCCGAACGCGATCGAGCCGCATCCGGTCCTGAAGTTCTTGGCGGCGAGCTGCTCGCACTACCGTCAAGCGCGCGCCTGCAAGCAGCCGTTGACCGAGTCCGAGGGAGCTCGAGGCCCAGCTCGGATAGCTTCCCCGCATGCTCGAGGCCGGAGCCTGGGGTCTGCTCGGAGCCTCATCCCTGCTCGTTGGGGCGCTGATCGGCACGGGGCGTCGCGCCATCCCGACCCGGGCGCTCGGGCTGATCCTGGGCTTCGGCGCCGGCACCCTGTTAAGCGCCGTCGCCTTCGAGCTCACCGAGGACGCCTACAACCTGGGAGGCGCCGACGCCGTCGCGCTCGGTCTCGCCTTCGGCGCCCTGGCCTATTTCGCCGGCGACCAGGCGATCGAAGGGCGAGGGGGCGAAAACCGAATGAGCCCTCACCGGCGCCGCCGGGAGGGACCTCCCCAGGGCGCCGACTCGGCAGCGGCCCTCCTGCTCGGCGCGGTCCTCGACGGCATCCCGGAGTCGGCGGTGATCGGCATCAGCCTCCTGGGAGGGCAGCAGGTGAGCGTCGCCGTGCTCGGGGCGGTGTTCCTCTCGAACCTGCCGGAGGCGATCGGCTCCTCCGCCGGGATGCACAAGGAGGGGATCGCGACGCGGCACATCCTGCTGATCTGGCTGGTGGTGGTGCTTGCCTCCGGCGCCGCGGCCGCCTTGGGCTATGGGCTGCTCAAAGGCGCGAGCGACAACACCGTGGCGCTGATCGAGGCGTTCGCCGGAGGGGCCGTGCTGACGATGCTCGTCGACGTGATGATTCCCCAGGCGCGGAAGGACGGCGGCCTGCCGGTCGGCCTCGCCACCGTGCTCGGCTTCGCGCTCGCGTATCTCCTCTCGACCTTGGAGTAGCTGGTCTCGCCACAGGACGGTCCGAAGTCGGGAGTTGGACGCATGGTTGGGCTGGGGGAGGGGCTGGGCTGCAACCGGTCCCCGCCGGGATCCGAGCTCACAGTTGCTGACCACGCATCACTGCGCTCTGGAACCGGTCGGCTCAGGTGGGATGAGCGGACGCGACAGGACGTTCACGGGCCCTGCGCTCGCTCTCCGGGTGCGGCCTCAGGAGACGCGGGTGGTGATTCGGTTGTCGTCGACCAGCTCAGCTCGAGCTTGATGTGGCCGTCTCTCGACTTTCCCTCACGCTTCAGCACAACCTCATCGACAACCGGGACAGTGACCTTCTGGCCGCCGCCCAAATTCAGCGTTCCGCCCGTGGTCAGGGCATAGGCGATATCGGTCAGACGCTCCGCGGCCTGTCGCGGTGAGAGTCGCTCCTCGTCCTTGCGCTTGATCTCCCTCATCGGCTCTGCCTCGGGCTTGCCGACTCAGCGGGTCAGCCACCAATCGGGGTGATCGTGACCGACTCCTTCTTCGACCCGGCTGAGAGGGGGATCGTGACCTCGGCGACGCCATGCTTGACCTTGGCTTCGATCTTCGACGGGTCGACGCCGGCGGGCAGCGTCATCGAGCGCGAGAAGGACCCGCAGCGCCGCTCCCGGCTCACGGTGTCGATTGCAGGCAACCAACCGCGCGGGCCGCTGAACCAGCGATCGAGAGCATTGTCGACTCGCTCATCGAGCTCGCTGAACGGGACTGGGGGCGGAAGCGGTGATGGCATCGTTGTCTCCTTTGCAAGGTGTCTCTTCGCTGGAGTGCAGACTCGTGGCGAGGCTGGGTGAGCCGTCGTCACGCAATCCCGGTGATTTGCTCGCTTGGGGTCGGCGCAAGATCACTCAAAGCGTGTGATGACGATTCACCCGCTTCGGCTCCAGAGTCCTCGTCCTCAGTGAAGGAATGCCTTTGTCTCGCCTCGCTAATCGATAGGAGGAATCGATGTTCGTCACACCCGCCTCGTTCGACGACTTCGGCGACCGGCTGACTCGCGACGCCGCCGAGGAGCTGTCCCGAAACTGGACGCTCCTGCTGCTCGACGGCCTCGTGCTGATCGTCGCCGGCGTCCTCATCTGGAGCATCGACTGGAGCGTCAGAAGCCTGTCGACGTTCATCGGATTCTTATTCATCTTCGAGGGCATCTGGGTGATGATGACCGCGGGCATCTCTAACCGCAGCGCGAACTTCCTGATCGGGCTGCTCTCGATCGCGGCGGGGGTCGCGATCATCGTCTGGCCGGGTCCCGGCCTGACCGTGCTCGGCATCTTCCTCGGCTGCTGGCTGATCGTGATCGGGACGATCACGATCTCGGGAGCGTTCGCGGCACGCCGGGTGCTGCCCGATTGGTGGCTGCTGCTCCTCCTCGGCCTGGCCGAGGTGCCCCTCGGCGTCCTCGCTCTCGCCGCCCCCGGTGCGACGCTCGCCGCCCTTGTCACCGTCGCCGGGATCTGGGCCGTGGTGATCGGGACCATGCGAATCGTGCTCGCCTTCGAGGTCAGGCGTCTGCCGGAGGATGTGGACGAGGCCACGGCGGCACGGGGCGGAGGCAGCCCCGCGGGATGACTTGACCGGTCAGGCCGGCTGCTGCTGAGCAGCGTCGGCGGCGGCGATGCGAGCTCTTCTCGCCGCGGTGGCCTCCTCCAGGAGGATCTCGATCATCGCTGCGATCGGCACGCCGATGATCGCGCCGATGACCCCGAACAGCGACCCGAAGACCAGGACGCTGACGATCACGACGAAGCCCGAGACGTTGGCCGCCTTGCCGATGATCGTCGGCTGCAGGATGTAGTTCTCCACCTGCTGGTAGACGATGATCACGATCACAAAGGCGATCAGCGCCCCGAGGCTGACGGAGAGGGCGACGAGGCCGATGATGACCCCAGCGAGCAGCGCCCCGATGTTGGGGATGAGGTCGAGGATCCCGGCGATCAGGGCCAGCGCGAGCGGGTAGGGAAGGCCGAGGATCACCGCTGTGACTCCGTAGACGGTGGCGCAGATCACGGAGATTCCCAGGTTGCCGAGCATGTAGCGGGAGGTCGTCTGGATGATCCGATCCGTGACCTGCTGGTAGCGCTCCCGACTATCGCGATAGAGCAGGGCCCCGATCGTGGCCCGCACGCGCGGTTCATCGATCAAGCCGAAGAGCGTCAGGAAGGTGACCGAGAAGACGAGCGTGACCGCCCCGAAGGCGGATACGCCGACGTGGGCCAGGCCGCCCGATGCCTTGGCAACCCCGCTGGTGATCTCGCTGGAGTGCGCCTTCAAGGTGTCGAGCGAGTCGCTGCCGCCGTTGATCAGGCCGCCGAGGTCGCTGTTCCGGGCCTCCTCGACCAGCCGCGGCAGGCTGTCGCTGAAGCCGCGCACTGCATCGACCATCGACTGCAGCAGGACCAGCAAGGCCCCGCCGACGACGATCACGGTCGCCAGCACCAGCACCGTGGAGCACACCGCCCGGTTCCAGGTCAGCCGCCGCTCCATCGCGCCGACCACCGGTGAGAGAACGGCGACGTTGAAGACGGAGACGAGGATCAGCAGCAGGACGTCCCCGATCGAGGCCAGCGCCCAGGCCAGGGCGACCGCGACACCGAGGAGCAGGATCGTCCGGATTGGGAAGAAGACATCAACCTCGCGGCGGCCCGTGTCCCCGGCCACCGAGGCGGATTCTGACCCGGTCATCTCACCCTTCATACGCCTCGGCGACTTGCTCCGGCACCTGCCGTCGGCCCTGATTGCGGTCCGGCGGAATCTCGGTTGAACTGGCCTCCGGTCTCACGTTGGCTCCGACCAGCTCAGTTCGATTCCGAGCTCGACGCGCCCGTCCCTTGACCTGCTCTCGCGTTTCAGCACTACGGGGCCTGCGATCGGCATCCTGACCTCGGCGTCGCCGTCCAGCTTCAGCCGCCCGCCCGTGGTGAGGGCGTAGGCGATATCGGTCAGCCGCTCCGCCACCTCCCGACGCGAAAGCCGTTCCTTCTCCTTGCACCTGAAGTCGCTCATCCGGCTGTCCTTGGGTTTCTCGGCGGCGCTATCCCGCGGCCGGGTCGCCGTATTGACACCTACCGGTGGGTGAGCGGTCGTCACGCGGTTCATGTGATTTGTCCTCGCGAACGGCACCGGCCGCCCCAGGCGGCCGGAGCGAAGGCCTCAAGGAGAAAGAGATGCGGCGCGGACAGCGGTCGGTCGTCGCCGCAGAACCCGTCCTGCGACGAACGTACTCTCGGGACGCGTGACGGAGATCCTCTACGGGCTCCAGGGCGAACAGCGACAGCGCGTGGCGGCGCTGCGCAAACGTGGGGACTTCTTCTGGCTTGACGCCTCGCTGAGCGAGGGGGGTCTCGACGATCTGGTCGACGCTCTGGACATTCCCGAGCGCGCCTCGCGGGCCCTGGTGGGCTACGGGGAGGCCGACGACCCCTCGCGAAAGTTCCACGCGGACGGCCAGCACGTCATCTTCGTCTCGACCTGTTATCTCGAGCCGGCGGAGGGGGCGCGGGAGGCCCAACATCGCCTGCGCCCCGTCGAGGTTCACGTTCTGGTCAGCGGCGAGTACCTGTTGACGCTTCACCAGGAGCGCACGTCGCTGCCCGAGGTGCTCGCCCCAGACTTGCCGGAGGGACGAAGCAGGAAATATGTCGTCTACTCAGTCCTCGACTCGATTGTGGCCACCGGCTTCGATGCGCTCAACGAGTTCGATCTGGTGCTGGACGACCTGGCGATGAAGTCGACCGAAATCCGCGGCGGTCGCGTACGAATGGAGACGCTGCGGGGAATGATTTCCGGGCTCGGGAGAATGAGGCGCCGAGCTGCCGCGCAGGGGGGCCTCTTCGAGCGGACCGGGATGGAGATCGAACGGCTCCCGGGCTTACAGGGGGACGAGGAACGCTACTTCGAACGCTTAGGCGATCAGGTGAACCGCTTGGTGGACGCGATCAACGCGGCGGGGGATGAAATGGCGTCCGTTATCGACCTGCGGCTGAACGAGACCTCGTACTGGCTGACCGTCGTTGCGACCATCTTCCTGCCGCTCACCTTCGTCACCGGGTTCTTCGGCATGAATTTCGACTGGATGATCGCTCAGATCGACACGCAGCTTGCCTTCTGGTTGCTGGGAGTGGGCACGGTCCTGGTGGCAGCGCTGCTTGGGTGGGGCCTGTTCGTCGTGCGCGGATCGCCGGTCGAAGTGGACCGGGAAGCCGAGGACGCCCCAACAGCTCCCGCGGGACCTGGAGAGCCCGCTAATCGATAGTTCGGCGCTGGCGAAGCGCGACGGCGCCTCGCGGCCGGACCTCCCGCTAGCGCACGCGCGAGGGTGCAAGCAGCCCGAGCTCGCGCGCCCGATCGACCGCTTCCCTGCGGCTGTGCGCATCGAGCTTGGAGTAGATGTGGCGCAGGTGCGTCCGCACCGTATTCGGCGAGACGAACAGCTCGGCAGCGATCTCCGGTGCCTTCAGGTTGCTCGGCAGGTACCTCACGACGCGGAGCTCAGCCTCGCTCAGTTCGTCCAGCATCGGCGCGGCCTCGCCGCGGGAGGCCGGCGACGACCCGGCCAGGACGTCGAGAATCTGGGAGAGCAGGCTGGCGTGTGCCGTGCCGTGCCTCGGGTGGCGCTTCAGCAGATCGCTGCACCGGGGCGAACGCGAACGGCAGGATGATCCCCTCGGGCTCGCGCGAGCTCGAGCGCCCGCTCCAGCGACGCCTCCGCTGCGCGGGCTTCCCCGAGCTCGTCGCGGGCCGCCGCGTCGTATAGGAGTGCCTCGATTGACTCCATCCGCGGGTCAACCTGCCACGAAACCTCGGAGGCGCCTTCGATCACCGGGGCAAGCACGTCCACAGCCTGCTCGGGGCTGTCCTCCGCCAGGTGAATCTGCGCGACGGCGATTCGCCCGAAGGCCGAGTCGCGCTCCTTGGGGCCGAGCTCGTCGAGCGCGGCCCGAGCGGGAGCCGTTTCGCCCATCCGCGCCCGCACCTGCACGATCCGTCCCCGCGGGTCGATCGTCACGTCCTCGCTCAGAAGGGCCCTCACGCGTTCCGTCTGCCGGAACGCCGCGAGCGCGTCCTCGAGCCGGCCCTGCCCGAAGCGCAGCATGCCCCACGCGTGCCGGACGACAAGCTCGGTCAGGTGCGCCCCCTCTCTGGCCAGAGCGCGCTCTGCGCGCTCGAGATTCAGCTGCGCCTCCTCGAAGCGGCCGAGGCAGACCAGCTCGGAACCTAGGAATGCGAGGGCGGGAGCGCCTTCGATGGGATCGTCTGCCCACCCGTGAGCCTCGGCGAGCGCGACCGCTTGCTCGAGGAGCCGGAGCCCGTTGGCGAAGCTCTCTCCGTTCATCCGCACCGCCACCCCCAGATGGGCGAGCGCCCCGATCTCCTGGTAGGGGCTTTCGATTCGGCGCGCCAGCTCGCGCGCCTCATCGAGGTGACGCACGGCATCAGCGACTTCCCCGGTCCAGAGCTCGACGACGCCGACGGTCGTGAGCGCCGCAACCCGATGCTCGGCCAGCTGGGGCACCCCTCCCGCCGGCTGGGCCGCCAGCGCCTCCTCGACCGACCGCATCGCTTCGCGTGCTGCGGAGAGATCACCTCGGCGGCCGGCCTGCCACAGCTTCGTGTAGGCAAGCCGGAGCTTGAAGAGCGAGCGCCGCTCATCCGGCACCGTCCCCGCCTGGCGCTCGGCGAGATCGATGTAGCTGGTCACCTCTTCCGGTCGGCGGCTGAATAGCCCGGCGCCCGCGAGTGCGATCGCCAATTCCGGATCCGTCGTCGCGGCCTCCTGAGGGAAGTCGGCGAGCAGCCCGCGGACCGTCGCCCGGCGCCCATCCAAGAACAGGCTGATGTAGCTGTCGGTCAGCAGGCGCGAGGCGTGCCGCCAATCCTCGGCCGCCTGGGCGTGACGAATCGCCTCCACTGGATGCCCGTGTCCGGCGTACCAAGCGGCGGCCTTCCGGTGCATGGGGTTGATGCTCGCGGGGTCGGTGCGTCGCAACTCCAGCCGCAGGAGGTCGGCGAACAGGCGGTGATAGCGAAACCAGGAGCGGGCCGGGTCGAGCGACGTGACGAAGGCATTCGCCTCCTCCAGGCCATGCAGGATCCGCTCCGAGCCCGAGCCGCCAGTCAGGAGGTCGGCGAGCGGTCCGCTCACCCGGTCGAGGATCGAGGTCCGCAGCAGCAGCTCCCGGACCTCCGCCGGCTGGCGGTCGAGCACCTCGGCCACTAGGTAGCCCGCGACCGTGCGCTCGCTGCCTGAGAAATCTCTCACGAACCGCTCGGGGTCCGGGTGGTCGGTGAGAGACATCGCCGCGAGCCGCAGACCCGCCGCCCACCCCTCGGTCCGCTCGTGAAGCAGCACCAGCGCCTCCTCCGAGAGCGCGGTCCCGCTCCCCTCGAACAGCTCCCGCGTCTCCTCCGGCGAGAAGCGGAGATCGGCTGCCCGAATCTCCGTCAGCTCACCCGCGAGGCGGAGGCGATGGAGCCCGAGCTGCGGCTCCTCGCGGCTTGTCAGCACCACCCTGAGCTGGGGCGGCATGCGGGCGAGAAAGTGCTCAAGACACCGGAGCCCCTCGGAAGAGTCGAGCTCGTGCAGATCGTCGATCACGAGCACGAGCCACCCCTCGAGCGATTCCAGGTCGGAGAGCAGGCGCTTAACCAGTGCCTCGCCGCGGAATTCCGGCGTCGGGGCGACCCGCTCGATGAGGTCCTTGCCGTCCGCATCGGCGAGCGCGTCGATCACCGAGAGCCAGAAATGCTGGGCATCCTGTTCGCCGCGCTCGACCGCCACCCAGGCGACACGCTCGTCGGGGCCCGCCGCCTCGGCCCAGGAGCGGAGCAGCACCGTCTTGCCGCTGCCGGCAGGTCCGCAGACGAGCGCCACCCCGCCCGGAGGGCACGCCGAGAGCCGCTCGAGCAGTGCCTTGCGGCGGACCAACCGGCTGCGCGGAGGCAGCCCCTGCCGGGCCTGATGTGCCGCGACGTCGGTCCCTCCCTCGCTCGCGGGTGAATCCGGGGCCCACGGAGGGGCGGAGTCGAGACGCCGAACCCTTCCGGGCCCCACTTCGAGGCGGTCCCGGTTGGTGTTCATCATCGCCCAGCATCTCATGTCTGCGGGCGCGCGTGGCGATTGTGACGTGCCGAAGATCACCAAGAATGGATGACGACCGCTCACCCGGTCGTCCGTCACTCTCCGGCGACGACGACCAAGGAGGTTGACATGGCGGCATCAGATCAACTCAACAAGCTTCGTGTCCGGGTCCAGGAAGCGGAAGAGCGTGTTGCAGCCGCGCAGGGCAAGGCCAAGGCCGATCTAGAGCAGGACGTCAAGCAGGCGCGTGAAACTGCGCAGGCCGATGCCGATCAGCTTCACAAGGACGCCGAGGAAGGCAAGGGGAAGGTCTCTGCCTGGTGGCACGATGTGCAGCGTTCGTGGCACGAACACCTCTCCGCAATTCGTGAGGACTTCGATCGCAAGAGGGCAGAGCACGACAGGGAGCGAGCCGAGATAAACGCCGAGAACGCCGAGGACGACGCGGTGTTTGCGATTCGCTACGCCGAGGGGGCTATCGACGAGGCCGAGTACGCGCTGCTCGACGCAGCCCTTACGAGGGCAGAAGCTGACGAACTCGCAGCCACGAGCGAGTAGGCGCGAGCATCAGCGCTCGAACTTCAAATACGGCTCAGGGTTCGAGCGCGGCTGTGTGGCCGCCCTTCGGGGTCCTCGATGCCGACCTCGCAAGGATGGAGGCCACCGAATTGGAGGAAGCCGGTAAGGAAACGGGCGCGGGCGCCTAAGCGGCTATTCCGCTCCCTCGCGATCCGGCGCGCGGGCCTCCGATCCCGGGAGGCCTCCACCCGAGTGCGTGAACGACATCGAGAACGGCGACCTTCGGTCGACCGGCGTCCCCGACGATCCCGACCAGAACTAGGCTGCGCCAATGGCTAACGTGATCGCGCTGCGTCCCGAGACGGATCGCGGCCGCGAGATCCTCGACGAGGTCGAGGCTCGAACCGAGATGCGCCCCACTGAGGCGGTGGCTGACGACGGCACCCGTCGCTACTACCTCCACGCTGTGGATGCCGACGTCGACGCCCTCGACCCGGTGCTCGACAAGATCGACCGGGACTGGCGCAGCCACGTGACGATCTGGAGGGACATCTAAGCCTGGGTTAGAACATTGCTGCCGCCGCACCCGGGACAAGCTGCAGAATCAGAGGAAAGAGTTCGGTACAGACGGTCTGGCGGCGCGGCTTGGGGACGAACCCGCGTGACGACAAAGAGAGACGGGCGGCGCGTCGGCCGCCCGTCTCGGGGTCTTCGCCGTGGAACCGCTACTCCGTCGCGAGCGCGCGCAGGGCGGGCTTGTCGATCTTGCCGACGGCGTTCTTCGGGAGCTCGTCGCGCAACTCGATGAGCACCGGACGCTTGTACTTCGCTGTCAGGCCTGAGCCGGAGCTCCAAAGATCACCAAGAATGGATGACGCTCGCTCACCCGGCCATCCCTCACCCTCCGCCATAACAAGAGGAAGGTTGAAATCAAACCTCGAAGGAGGTTGACATGGCTGTATCGGACCAATTGTCCGCCCTATCAGACAGATTGGCCGAGCTTTCGGCTCGGGCCAAGGAGGCCCAGGACCGCGCCGCAGACGCTCGGGACAAGAAGAAGGGGGACCTTGAAAAGGACGTCGCGACCGCGCGCGACTCTGCTCAGGCCCACTCCAAGAAGCTTGGCGAGTCTGTGGACGCAAGCAAGGACAAGATCTCGGCCTCGTGGAGCGATGTGCAGCGCTCGTGGAACGAGCATGTCGCGAAGATCCGAGATCAGATCGAGACGAAGAAGACTGAGCTCGATGTGCATCGAGCCGAGCGGCGTGCCGAGAGGAGAGTGGACGACGCCGAGGTCGCGGTTGAGTTCGCCTACAGCGCGATCGAGGAAGCCGAGTACGACGTGCTCGAGGCTCAACTGGCACTGGACGAGGCGGCCGAGCTCTCGGCGGCCTGACCGTTTACTTAAGTGGCGCGCGGGCCAGAACTCGACCCCGCGTGCCACTCAGTTTCAGCCGGCACGCGACCACGTTGCGTCTTCGCTTGTTCTCTGGTCGGCTCGTGCTCAACCGCGTTTCCCACACGGGAACGCAAGCAAAGGAGGAAGGAAATGGAGGCATCCAGATCAGTCCGGGAGAGAGAGCCGTCGGATTGGGCGATCTTCGCCGGCATTGTGCTGTTGATCGTCGGTTCACTCGATGCGCTCTGGGGACTGGCGGCGATACTCGAAGACAAGAACGTGATCGTCGGCGGCAACGGGGTGATCATCTCCAACGCCACGACCTGGGGCTGGGTGTATCTGATCCTGGGTTCGCTCGTGGCTCTGACGGGGGTGGGGCTGTTTGCCCGCAGCGACGCGGCGCGCTGGGCCGCGGTCTTCTTGGTCTCGCTCAACGCGATCGCGCAGATCGTCTGGTTCCCCTCCGCACCGCTCTGGGCGTTCCTGATCATCATCCTCGACACGCTGATCATCTACGGGCTCACGGAGGGCTGGAACGAGGACTGGGACTAGGCCTGACAGCTTTCGAGGGGCGGTCCGCACTTGCGCTGCGGGCCGCCCTGCTGCTGCCGGAAACCCCGCCTATGCAGGAAGATCAGGAGTGCCGGAGGAGGGACTCGAACCCCCGACACGCGGATTATGATTCCGCTGCTCTAACCGACTGAGCTACTCCGGCGGGGCGGCCAATCGTAGCGACGGGTCGGCAGGCGGCCGCGCCGCAATTTGGAGCGCATCTCAATCTCCGCACAAGGCTTTCCGCGCCGAAAAGGAATAGAACTAGGGGCCACGTTCACGGAGGCCTGAGGGAGGGCCCACAGGACACAGGAGGGAATTCATGCGAGGTCTCAAGCAGTGGAGGCTCCTTGCCGCTGGAGCCGGACTGGTGCTGGCGCTCGGTCTGGCCGCCTGCGGCGGAGGCGATGACAACGGTGGTGGCGGCAACGAATCGTTCGACCTGGTAATCGGCGACTCGATTCCGCTCACCGGCGATCTCGCGGACTTCGGGCCGCCCGGCCAGAAGGCATCGGATCTTGCGGTCTCCGAGATCAATAAGGCGATCCAGCAAGCCGGTGTCGACCAGACTGTGAAGGTCGTTCACGAGGACAACGAGACCAGCCCGCAGGCTGCCGTCCAGGCGGCGCGCAAGCTGGTCGATTCTGACAATGCGAGCTGCATCACCGGTGCCTGGGCGTCGGCGGACACGATCCCGACGGCCCAGTCGGTTTCGATTCCGGACGGGGTTCTGCAGATCTCACCCGCGTCGACGAGCGACGAGATCACGTCTCTCAACGACGACGGGCTGGTGAACCGCACGTCGCCGCCGGATTCGTTCCAGGGTCCGACGCTGGCCAACACGATGGACGCCGCGATCGGCGGCGCCAGCGGCAAGACGGTCAACATCGGCGCCCGCAACGACTCCTATGGAACCGGCCTCGCCGGGACGTTCGGCGACGCCTGGAAGGCGCTGGGCGGTACCGTCGGGCAGCAGGTGATCTACGACCCGGAGCAGCCGAGCTACGACTCGGAGGCGGCTCAGATCACGTCCGGGAACCCGGATGCGATCGTGATCATCGATTTCCCGGAGACCTTCGCCAAGGTCGGCCCCGCGCTGCAGCGCACGGGCAACTGGGATCCGTCGAAGGGCTGGTTCACCGACGGTCTGGCCTCGGGCGACGTACCGGACTCCGTCGATGCGCAGGTCATCGACGGGATGCGAGGCACCGCGCCGGGCTCGCCCGACAAGGGCGAGGCGTCGACCGCGTTCGACACGCTGTACACGAGTTCGGACCCGAAGGATGTCGATCGTCAGACGTTCGACAGCCAGAATTTCGACGCGACGATCCTCTGCTACCTGGCCGCGGTCGCAGCTGGTTCGACCGACGGCAAGGACATGGCCGACAAGCTCGTCGACGTGAGCGCACCGCCCGGTGTTCCCTACACCTGGGAGCAGCTGCCCGAGGCGATCAAGGCGCTGCAGAACGGCGATGACATCGACTACCAGGGCGCTTCCGGCGCGATCGATATGGACTCCGCCGGCGACGCTACCGCGGGTGTCTACGACATCTACACGTTCAAGGGCTCAACCCTGACCCTCGACAAGATCGGGGAGACGCCCGTGGCGCAGCCCAACCAGTAGTTGAGAAGGAAGCGAGCCGACGGCTCGCGAGCGGAACGGCCGGGGCGAGAGCCCCGGCCGTTTCAGTTCTGCGCCCCGTCCGGAACCCGGTCGATCCTGGCCGTGCCGCCCAGATAGAGCTCCGCGACCTTGGGATCGTTGAGCAGGTCCTCGCCTCGTCCCTCGAACCGGTTCTGGCCGAGATCGAGGACGTAGCCGCGCGTCGACATCCCGAGGGCGCGGCGCGCGTTCTGCTCGACCATCACGATCGTCACGCCGTGCCGGTTGATCTCGGCGATCTTCTCGAAGATCGCCTCCACGAATGCGGGCGCGAGGCCGGCCGACGGCTCGTCGAGGAGGAGCACCGAGGGGTCGGGCATCAGCGCGCGCGCCATCGCGACCATCTGCCGCTCGCCACCGCTCATCGTCCCGGCCGCCTGCCGCCGGCGCTCGCCGAGCCTCGGAAAGAGCTCGTACATCTCGCCCATCCGCCGGCGGGTCGTCCCCCGGTCGAGCGCCCCCATCTCGAGGTTCTCATCCACCGTGAGGGACTCGAAGATGTTGTCGAGCTGCGGCACGTAGCTCATCCCGCGCCGCGTGATCTGGTGCGGTCGCATGCCGGTGAGCTCCTCGCTTCGCAGTACGACGCGACCCTCTCGCGGGGGGAGCAGCCCGAAGACGGACTTGATCAGGGTCGACTTCCCGGCGCCGTTCGGGCCGATCACGGTGACGATCTCGCCGTCCTGCACCGTCAGGTCAACACCGGTGAGGATGTCCACCTCCGGGACGTATCCCGCGACCAGGCCCTCGACCGCGAGGACCACCCCGTTCGCCTCTTCCGCGGTCACCCGCCGCCGCTCCCCGCCGGGGCTGAATCCACCGCGACCTCGCCGAGGTAGGCGTCGATCACGCGCTTGTCCTTGCGGACTTCGTGCGGCTCGCCGTCCGCGATCACGCGGCCCTCCGCCATCACGATGACGCGGTCCGAGTGGTTCATGACGACCTCCATGTCGTGCTCGATGAAAAGGACCGTGACGCCGAGCTCGCGCCGTAGCCCCTGCAAGTAGTCGAGCAGCCGGCGCCCGAGCGTCGGGTTGATGCCGGCCATCGGCTCGTCGAGGAGCAGCAGCTTCGGCTCGGCCATCAGCGCCCTGGCGAGCTCCAGGAGCTTGCGCTGGCCGCCGGACAGCGTCCCGGCATAGGCGTCGGCGAGGTCCCTGAGATTGAAAAGCCCGAGCAGCTCCAAGGCCTGCTTTCGGACCTCCTCCTCCCGTGCCTTCGAAGCCCGCGGGCGAAAGATGACGTTCCGCAGGAGCTCGCCCGGCTGGTCGGGCGCCGCGAGCATCATGTTGTCGATCACCGGCATCGCCGCCAGGGCCTTGGTGATCTGAAAGGTCCGCACCATTCCCTTCTGCGCGATCTCGTACGGGGGATCGCCGAGGATCTGCTCGCCTCGAAAGCGCACCGACCCCTGATCGCCCTTGTAGAAGCCGGTCAGCACATTGAAGAGCGTGGTCTTGCCCGCCCCGTTCGGGCCGATCAGGGCGGTGATCCCGCCCTCGGGAACATTCAGCGTCGCCCCGTTGACCGCGCGGATCCCTCCGAAGCGCTTGACCACGTCCTGGACCTCGAGCAGCGTGTGGCCGACGCTCACGGCCTCATTCACCGAGGACCATCTCCTCGCGCTTGCCGAACAGGCCCTGTGGCCTGAAGGCCATCAGTCCGATGAGCAGCAGGCCGGTGATCGCCAATCGGACCGCCGCGATGCGGGTCTCCGTGAAGGGCGGGTCCGGCAGGTCGATGAAGCGGGTCCCCTCCAGGACGAACCAGAACAGCACCGCTCCCACTGCGACCCCGCGATAGCTCCCGAGGCCGCCCAGGATCAGCACGCTGTAGGCGAAGAAGGTCACCGCCGGCTCGTAGTCGAGCGGGTGGATGGTGGCCAGGTTGAGGGCCAGGAAGAAGCCCGCGATCGCCCCCAGGCATGCCGAGATCGAAAGCGACTGGAGCTTGTAGACGAGGGTGTGCTTGCCGAGCGCCTGGGCGGCGTCCTCGTCCTCGCGGATCGCCCGCAGCACCCGCCCCCAGGGAGTGCGCTGCAGGCGCCTGAGCAGAAAGATCGATATGCCGACGGTGGCCCAGATGACCAGGAGCAGCGGGAAGAGCGAATCCGGGTCGCTCCAGAAGTTGGAGACGAAGTTGTTGATGTGGTCCGAGAGGTCCCGCCAGGCGTTCGTGTAGCAGTTGGATGGGTCGTCGATGTTGCAGAAGAGGCCCTCGTTGCCGCCCGTCAGTCCCCGGGCGTTCTGTGCGAAGAGGCGCACCACCTCGGCCATCGCGATCGTGACGATTGCGAAGTAATCGGCCCGCAGCCGCAGGGACGGCAGGCCGACGATCACGCCGAAGAGCATCGTCACCACGACGGCGCAGGGCAGCGAAAGCCAGAACGAGAACCCCGCCTTCAGGACCAGGATGGCCATCGTGTAGGCCCCGATCGCCATGAAGGCCGCCTGCCCGAAGTTGACGATCCCGGTGAAGCCGGTGTTGAGCTGAAGCCCGACCGCGACGACGGCGTAGGTGCCGGCGATCACGCCGACACTGATCCAGAAGCTGAGATTGGTGATGGCGTCGAAGGTGACGGCGAGGGGCAGGCTCATATCGCCTTTGCCTTTCCGAAGATGCCCTGCGGCCGGACGATCAGCACGATGATCAAGACCAGGAATCCGACGGCGGTCTTCCAGCGCGCGTCGATGACCAGGGTGGACCACTCGGTCATCACCCCGATCACCAAACCCGCAGCCAGCGCCCCAAAGGCGTCCCCGATGCCGCCCAGGATCACGGCGGCGAAGATCGGCAGCAGTAGCTCGAATCCGAGCTCCGGACGCAGGTTGGTGGTGGCCGCGGCCAGCACCCCCGCCAGCCCGGCGAGCGCACCGGCGAAGATCCAGGTGTAGTTGATGATCCGACGGGTGTCGATGCCCGCCGTCTCGGCGAGCTCGAGGTCGTCGGAGAGCGCCCGCATCCGTTTGCCGAGCAGGGTGAGGCGCAGCATCAGCCCAATCGCCGCGATGACCACGATGCCGACGATCACCACGACCAGCTGGGTCTGCCCGATTCGGAGCCCGAGGAACTGGACGGTGCTGGTCGTGTCGACGTCGAGCACGCGGATGTCGGTGCTCCAGAACCACTGGATGATCGCCCGCAGCAGGAATGCGAGCCCGATCGACATCAGGATCAGCTGCAGGAAGCCGGCGTGCTTCGCGCGCATTGGCCCCCAGAGCACTCGCTCGAAGAGCAGCCCGAGCAAGGCCGTCGCCACCATCGCCCAGAAGATCCCGATGACCAGCGGCAGGCCCCAGGTGACGTTGACCAGGTAGGCCATGTAGGCGCCGAAGGTCAGGAAGTCGCCCTGGGCGAAGTTGACGAGCTTGAGGATCCCGTAGACGAGCGTCAGGCCGACGGCGCCCAGGGCGTAGATCGCCCCCAGGGAAAGCCCGTTGAGACCCGTCTGAGCAACGGCGTGGAGACCGTGGCCGATGACCAGCGCGATGAAGATGACCGCGATCACCAAGACGCCGCCGACCCACGGTCGTCGCAGACTCTCCTTGAGCCGCTCGCCGAAAGCGGACGGCACCGGCTCGGCCAGAGGACCGGCCTCCATGCCCGGGAACATATCCGCGAGCGGCATCTCGTACACCGCGGCCGTCGAGACCCCCCCAAAGGGGGACGCGTAAGAGCGTCATCTAGGGTGCCTGCCGATGGACGATCTGGATCGTGCGGTTCACGCCGTCGTACGCGAATGCCTCGGCGTGAGGGAGGGCGAGGAGGCCCTGGTCATCTCCAATCCCGCGACCCAGCGGGTGGGCGAGCGGCTTCGCGAGGAGGCCGCCGACGCGGGCGCCGACGCGGTGCTCACCGTGATCTCGGAACGCCCCTCGCACGGCGCCGAGCCGCCGCGGACCGTCGCGGAGGCGATGGTCGCCGCCGACGTGCTGATGGCTCCCACGGTCCAGTCGCTCTCGCACACCGCCGCCCGCAAGCGCGCCACCGATGCCGGGGCGCGCTGCGCCACTCTTCCAGGGGTGACGGAAGAGATGCTGGCGCGGGTGATGAGCGCCGACATGGAGGGGTTGCGCCGCAAGGGCCATCTGGTGGCCGAGGCGCTCGACCGGGCGTCCGAGGCGCGCATCAGGGACGCAAACGGCACCGACCTCCGCCTCGACATCTCGGGCCGCGAGGCGATCCCCGACGCCGGCGAGCTCACCGAGCCCGGGGCCTTCGGGAACCTGCCCTGCGGCGAGGGGTTCGTCTCGCCGGCGGGTGGCGACGGCACACTGGTGATCGACGGCTCCCTTGCGAGCATCGGCCTGGTCGAGGAACCCGTCGTCCTGGTGGTCGAGGGAGGTCACCTGACCTCCGCGCGCGGGGGTCAGGGGATGGCGTTCATGGAACTGCTCACCGTCCACGGCGAGGACGGGACGAACATCGCGGAGCTAGGCATCGGCACCAACGAGAGGGCGATCCTCACCGGCGAGATCCTCGAGGACGAGAAGATCGCGGGGACCTGCCATGTCGCCTTCGGCGCCTCCGCGGGGATCGGCGGCACCGTCCAGGTGCCGGTTCACCTCGACTGCATCGTGATGAAGCCGACCGTCGAGCTGGACGGCGAAGCGATCGTGCGAGACGGCGAGCTGCTGGTCCGGTGAACGACGCGAGCTCCGCCGCCTGGGACCCGCTCCGCCTCGTTGCGGTTCCCAACTTCTCCGAAGGTCGCAGCGAGAGGGTGATCGGCACGCTCGAGGCGACCCTCGCCGGCCGCGCGAGGGTCCTGAACCGCCACTTCGACTCCGAGCACAACCGCTGCGTCTTCACGATCGCGGCGGAGCCCGGGCGGCTGGTGGACGCGCTCGCTGCCGGGGCCCAGGAGGCGATGCAAGTGATCGACATGCGGCGCTACAGGGGGCTTCATCCACACATCGGCGCGCTGGACGTCTGCCCGGTGGTCTGGCAGGAGCAGGATCGGCACGACGATGCGCGACGAGCCGCCCGTGACGTCGGCGAGCGGATCGCCGGCCTCGGGATCCCCGTCTTCTTCTACGGCGAGCTGGCGACCAGCCCCGAGCGGGTCGAGCGCGCCTACTTCCGAGAGGGCGGCCCGACGGAGCTGGCGCGCCGGATGAAGTCGGGCGAGATCGAGCCTGACTTCGGCCCGTCGGAGCCGCACCCGACCGCCGGAGCGACGCTCGTGACCGCCAGAGAGCCGCTCGTGGCCTTCAACGTGGAGCTGGACACGCCGGATTCCGAGATCGCCCGGGCCGTGGCTGCCGGGCTGCGGGAGGCGGGCGGCGGCCTCACCGGGGTGCGCGCGCTCGGGCTGCCCCGTGAGAGCGGGCGGTGCCAGGTCTCGATCAACGTCCAGGATCCGATCGGGGTTCCCCTTGCGGATGTGGTGGCCGAGATCAGGCGACTGGCCGCAGAGCACGGCGCTGAGCCGGTCGAGGCCGAGCTCGTCGGGTTGGCGCCCGCGGCGGCGTTCGAGGGCTATCCGGAGGATGTACCGATCAAGGGCTTCGACCCCAAGCGCGATGTGATCGAGAACGTGCTCGGCTAGCCTCCTTTTCGATGGCACAGACGAAGAAGAAGCGCCGGCGCAAGCACCGCGGCACCCAGGGTGGGCGAATCGACAGGCGTCCCGCCCGAGGCCGGGCGCGGAGTCGAGCCGAGGCTCAATCCAGGGCCCGCACCCGGACCAAGAAGAAGGGCGGTCCGCGGGAGCCGCAGCCGGCGAGCTGGTCGAGCGCCCTGAAGAAGGGCGGGGTCGCGGCGGTCCTGTTCGTGGCACTGCTCTTCCTGTTCGGCCAGAAGCCGATCGCCGCACTGGCCGTCGGGCTCCTGATGCTCGGCTTCTATGTGCCGATGGCGTTCACGATGGACCGGTTCCTCTACCAGCGGCATCTCCGCAAGGAAGCCCAGAAGCGCGCCGAGCGCGAGGCGCAGCGCACCGGCGCCGGAGGCTGAGCCAATGGACGTCCGGATGTTCACGGTCGGCCAGATCGCGGAGAACTGCTTCCTCTTCAGCCAGGACGGATCCGAGAGTGCGCTGATCGTCGATCCCGGCGACGAGGCGCCACGGATCCTCAGCGCGGCCGACGAGCTCGGGGTGACGATCGAAGGCATCCTGCTCACCCACACCCACTTCGACCACATCGGCGCGGTTGCGCCGATCGCCGAGGCGACCGGCGCGCCGGTCTGGTGTCCCGAGATCGAGACGCCGGTTCTCGCCGACATCAACTCGTTCGTGCCGTGGCCCGGATTCGGGCCCTTCGAGAGCTACGAGGCCGACCACACGGTCAGCGGCGGAGAGAAGCTCGAGCTGGCGGGAATGGAGATCGACGTGATCTTCACGCCGGGTCACAGCCCGGGACATGTCACCTACTCGATCCCCCACGAGTCGGCAATCTTCTCCGGCGACGTCCTCTTCCAGGGCTCGGTTGGGCGGACCGACCTGCCCGGCGGTGACTGGCAGACGCTGCTCGAGTCGATCCGCAAGCTCGTCGACTCGCATCCGCCGGAGACGACCGTCTACCCCGGCCACATGGGGATCACGACGCTGGGTGCCGAGCGCGCCACCAACCCCTTCCTCGCTGAACTCGCCCGCTGAGCTCGGCAGTAGGCTCGCGACATGGCCGAGCGGTTCAAAGCCCCCAGGGGGACGTTCGACGTACTTCCGGAGCAGCAGCCGGTTCGCCGCCGGATCCATGAGGCGGGACGGCGCGCGCTCGTGGCCGCGGGCTACGGGCGGATCGAGACACCGATCTTCGAGGACACCGAGCTGTTCGCCCGGGGCGTGGGGGAGTCCACCGACATCGTGCAGAAGGAGATGTTCACCTTCGAGGATCAGGGCGGTCGCTCGCTGACGCTGCGGCCGGAGGCAACGGCCTCGATCTGCCGGGCCTACCTCGAGCATGGCATGCACAAGCTGGCCCAGCCCGTGAAGCTCTGGACCGATGGCCCGTTCTTCCGCCACGAGCGCCCGCAGGCCGGGCGCTTCCGGCAGTTCACGCAGATCGACGCCGAGGCGATCGGGTCCGATTCGCCCCTGGTCGACGCCGAGCTGATCGTGCTGGCGGGCGACATCCTCGCCGAACTGGGCGTCCCGGGCGTCCGGCTGCGGCTCGGCAGCCTGGGCTCACCGGCGGCGCGGAGCGCATACCTCGATGAGCTTCGGGATTACCTGCGATCCCGAGAGGGCGAGCTCTCCGAGGAGGTGCGGAACCGCATCGACGCCAATCCGCTGCGCGCGTTCGACGCGGATCACGAGGGGACACGGGGGGTGATGCAGGAGGCCCCGCAGCTCCTCGACCGGCTCGACCCGGCAGACGCCGAGCACTTCGAGCGGGTCCGCGAGCACCTCGACCGCAATGGCGTCGCCTACGACCTCGACCCGACCCTGGTCCGCGGCCTCGACTACTACACGCGCACCGTCTTCGAGTTCGAGTGCGATCGACTGGGCGCCCAGTCGGGAATCGGCGGCGGGGGGCGCTACGACGGCCTGATCGAGCTGCTCGGCGGCCCGGCGACGCCAGGCTGCGGCTGGGCGCTGGGCGTCGACCGCATCGCTCTCGCCCTCGATGGAGAGGCGGAGACCGATGCCGAGGCCGAGCGCGACGGCGTCTTCGTCGTCGCGCTCGACGAGCAGCGTGACCGAGCGCTCGCGTTGGTCACGGAGCTGCGCCGCTCGGGAATCCGCGCGGATCTCGATCTGGGCGGGCGCGCCGCCAAGGGCCAGATGAAGCAGGCCGACCGGGTGGGCGCTCGTTATTCGCTGATCCTCTCGGCCGAGAGGAAGGGCACCCTGCGCGACATGAGCTCGGGTGAGGAGCGGGAGATCGATTCCGCCCGAGTCGCTGAGGAAATCGGCAGCTAGTTGAGAGACTCACGCAAATGAGCGACGGATTCCCGGCGCTGCGGCCCAATGAGTACCGAGACACCTGGTGCGGGCAGGTCCTGCCCGACCGCGTCGACTCGGAGGTCCGCGTTGCAGGCTGGGTGCACCGGCGTCGTGACCACGGAGGGCTCGTCTTCATCGACCTGCGCGACCGGACCGGATTGGTGCAGCTGGTCTTCCACCCCGACGAGGCAGGCGAGGCGTTCGAGCTCGGCCACAAGCTGCGCTCCGAGGACGTGATCACAGCCGCCGGCCCGGTGGTGAGGCGCTCGCCGGAGACCGTCAACGCGGATCTGCCGACCGGTGAGGTCGAGGTCCAGGTGGCGGACGCGGGGCTCCTTTCCGACGCCGAGACCCCGCCGTTCGAGATTGAGTCCTTCTCCGGCGAGGTGAGTGAGGAGATGCGGCTTCGCTACCGCTACCTCGACCTGCGCCGCGACCGGATGAGGGAGGGGCTCGAGCTGCGCCACAGGGTCGCCTCGGCGATGCGCGAGTTCCTCTCGGGCGAGGGCTTCACCGAGATCGAGACTCCGATCCTGACTCGCTCCACCCCCGAGGGCGCCCGTGACTTCCTGGTGCCCAGCCGCCTTCAGCCGGGTTCCTTCTACGCGCTGCCGCAGTCCCCCCAGCTCTTCAAGCAGCTGCTCATGATCGGCGGGTTCGAGCGGTATTTCCAGATCGCGCGCTGCTTCAGGGACGAGGACCTACGTGCCGACCGACAACCGGACTTCACGCAGTTGGACATCGAGATGGCGTTCGTCGATACGGAGGACGTGATCGATCTGAACGAGCGCCTGCTCGCCTTCGTCCTCGGCAAATCCGGGGTGGAGGTCTCGCTCCCGATGCGGCGCATCTCCTACGACGAGGCGTTCGACCGCTACGGCACAGACAAGCCCGACCTGCGGTTCGGACTCGAGCTCCACCTGCTCACTGAGATCTTTCGCGGCTCCGAGTTCAACGCATTCAGGCAGGCGATCGAGGGCGGTGCAGTCGTCAGGGGCCTGAACGCCGGTCGCCGCGAGATGTCCCGCGCCGATCTCGATGGCCTGGTGGCGGAGGCGACGGACCTGGGCGCCAAGGGGCTCGTCTGGGCGGTGGTCGAGGCCGACGGCTGGCGCTCACCGGTCGCGAAGTTCCTCTCGGCGGAGGAGATCGCGGCGGCGAACGAGGAGCTCGGCGCCGGAGAGGGAGAAGTCCTGCTGATCGTCGCCGACCAGCCCCTCGTCTCGGGGGCGGTGCTGGGGGAGCTACGGCGCCGGCTCGGCGAGCGCCTCGGGCTGATCGATCCGGAGGCGAACGAGCTCACCTGGATCGTCGACTGGCCGCTGCTCGGCTGGGACGCCGAGGGCGACCGCTGGGATCCCCTGAACCACCCATTCACGTCGCCCGCGAGCGGGTTCGACCCGGACGATCCGGGCTCAGCCCGGGCGAAGGCCTATGACGTCGTCTGGAACGGATGGGAAATTGGTGGGGGTTCGATCCGTATCAGCGACCCCGAGGTGCAGCGCAAGGTGTTCGCAGCGATTGGAATCGACGAGCAGGAGGCCGAGGAGCGCTTCGGCTTCCTTCTCGACGCGCTCCGTTACGGCGCACCGCCTCATGGGGGGATCGCCTACGGCCTGGACCGGATGGTCGCCCTGCTCCACGGCAGCGAGTCGATCCGCGACGTGATCGCGTTTCCGAAGACCGCATCGGGAGGGGATCCGATGACCGGGGCTCCGGCGCCGGTCGAGGAGCGCCAACTGCGGGAGTTGGGGATCTCCGTGAGAAGCGGGGTCGGAAAGAGATAGGTCGATGGAGCGGCGCGGTCCCCCGGAAAGCGACGAGGATTTCGAGTGGACCGATTCACCGGCGCGCCCGCGGTCGCGTGAGCCGTCGACTGGTGAGGGCGAGAGCCCGAGCACCGCGGAGCGCGACCGCCCGGGAACCGGGGATCGCGACCGCGTCGGCACGGGAGAGCGGCGTGCCGTCAGCCGTGAGACGGGGTCCTTCCAGGCGATCCGCGAGGGGATCGCGGAGCGGCGACGGGAGCGGGAGGAGACGGGTGAGTTCGAGCGCAGCGGCCAGACGCCCCCGCCGGGTCGCCGCTCGCGTCACCGTGACCTGCCGGCGCGTGTGCGACGCCACGAGGCGGCAGTCGTCGGCGGCATCGCTCTCGCGGTGATCATCGGCCTCATCGTGCTGATCTCGGGCGGCGGAGGCGGAGGCAACGAGCAGACGATTGGCCTGAAGCGGCTGGTCGGGCAGTCGATCGTCGCGAGGCTCGGAGCGAAGGGGCCCGACCAGGCCCTGATCCAGAGGGTCAAGCAGGGCCGGGTCGGCGGGGTGATCGCCTTCAACAAGGACGCCAACAAGCTGAAGGCCGATCTCACAACCCTGCAGCAGGCGGCGAGGGCCGGCGGCAGCCCGCCGCTGCTGGTGATGATCGACCAGGAGGGCGGCGACGTGAAGCGGCTGCCGCAGGGTCCCCCGAGTGCCTCGCCCGCGCAGCTCGGCAAGAGCGATGACGAGGGCCAGTCCCGGGACCAGGGAAAGGCGACGGGCTCGTACCTGCGGGGACTCGGCATCAACGTCGACCTCGCCCCGGTGCTCGACGTGTCACAGCCGAACACCGCGGACACGATCAGGAGCCGCACCTTCGGATCCGATCCGGCCGTGGTGACGAAGATCGGCGTCGCGTTCGCCCAGGGTCTCCAGGACGGCGGGGTGGTCGCGACCCCGAAGCATTTCCCGGGCCTGGGCAGGGCGACGGTCAACCCCGACGACAGCGCGGTCACCATCGCGGCGACGAGTCAGCAGCTGCAGGGCGACCTCGAGCCGTTCAAGGGGGCGATCGAGGCCGGCGCGAACATGATCATGGTGTCGACGGCCAGCTATCCGACACTCGGGTCGACGAAGCAGGCGGCGTTGTCGGCGGGGATCGTCAGCGGCCTGCTTCGCGATCAGCTCGGCTTCAAGGGAGTCGTGATCACCGACGACCTCGAAGCCCCTGCCGTGACCGGCAGCACCTCGCCGGTCGTGGCCGCCTCCAGCGCGATCAAGGCCGGCGACGACATGCTGCTCTACGGGCGGAGCGCGGGCGCCTCGGACCGAGCCTTCAAATCGCTGGTCAGCGAGGTGAAGAGCGGCAACCTCAGTCGTTCGCTCTTCCAGAGCGCCTACAACCGGATCACCTCGCTCAAGGACAGCCCCACCGGCTGAGGCCGTGCCAGGTCCGGTCCTGCCGGAGGGGTAGGGTGCCGCCCGAATTTCCTGTCCACTCTCCGACGCGAGGGAGACCATGAACGAGTTGCTTCGGCCGGACGACACGCGCGACGCGCTGCGCAAGATCGGCGGCCTCCTGATCGGGCTCGCCGCGGCGATGATCTACATCCGCAAGGGCCCGTTTCTTTCGACGAACAACCAGCAGTGGGCGGCTTTCCCGATGTTCCTGGTGCTCGCCATCCCCGCCGTCTACCTGTACGGGAGCATCCTGACCCGGCCCCAGACGGGTGCGCTGCGCCCCTGGCAGGCGGTGCACAACGTCTTCGGGCTGATCTTCATCCCGCTGGCGCTCGGCCAGTTCGTCGACGTGATCGGCGGAACCCCGACCGCCGACCTCAACGTCTTCTGGATCGCCGTGGCCACGGCTGGGGCCGCCTTCTACGCGGGAGCCAGGGCGGGGGTGCGCGTCCAGTTCCTGCTGGGCTCGATCGCCTTGATCGTCGCCTGGACGGCGCTCTGGAACAAGATCCTCTCGGGTGGGATCGGCGCCCACTGGGGCATCTACCGTGGGTTGCTCGGCATCCTGGCCATCGGGCTCCTCGCGGCGGCGCTCTATGTGTGGCGCAACAACCCGGGCGGCGACGACATCGGCGCGAGCGCCACCGCACCCTCCGGTGACCTCGGCCTCTGGAAGGCCTCGGAGCTGATCACCGGGGCCGGCATCGCAGCGGTGATCGGTTGCGCGCTCGGCATCACGGCGATCGGGAACCTCAACCCGCTCAGCGGGAGCACGCCCCCCATCCAGACCAGCGACTTCTGGGACATCATGCTGCTGCTGGTCTCACTGGGGCTGGTGGCGATCGGCTCGCAGATCGGCACGCGAGGCCCGGTGTACGTCGGCGCCATCGGCCTGACGCTGTTCCTCGTGATCGCCGGACTCGACCTCAACTCCGAGCAGCCGAACCCCTTCAAGTTCGGCGGCTGGCCGTGGGTGCTCCTGATCGGCGGGGTGATTGCCCTCGGGCTCAGCTTCACGCGCGAGGCCAGCCTCGGCGCGCAGCCGCGGCGCTTCGTCCAGAACCTGCGCCGAAGCAGGAGCTGACGACGGATTCGGCCGAGCTCGCTCGCCGCTTCCTGGCCGCGCTCAGCGCCGGCGACCAGGCTGCGGTGGGCGAGCTCGTGCACCCCGAGGTCGAAATCCGGACGGAGCGGACCGTTCACCGCGGTCGACGGGCGGCCACCGAGTGGTCGGCCAAGGTCTTCGACCACCTCGTGCGCCGGTACGTCCCGCTCCGGATCGAGGAGACGCCGTCCGGCGTGCTGGTCCACGCCGAGCTCCAGTACGTCTGGCGCGAGAGCGGCGAGCTGGGGGACAGCTCACGCGTCGCGATCGAGCTCGGCATCCGGGACGGGCTCGTCTCCTCCTGGTACCTGCTCGACGAGCCGGGGTAGTGCTCGAAACCCGGTGCTAGGGTTGAGGTCAGGCCCGAGCCTGTACGCCAACCGCTTCAAACGTTGACCCAACACAACTGGCTTGGGGGTCGATTTCCGGCGGTCCCTCGGGACCGTCGGTAGACCACCCCACCTATGCGAAACGGGTTACCAAGCCGGAGCGGAAAACGGCAGGCTGGAGCCTTCTAAGCGGCATCGGACCCCCGATGCCGTTTTCCGCGTTAGAGGGATGATGAAAACGGCAGGCTGGAGCCTTCTAAGCGGCCACCAGGCCGCCCTACCATGAGCGAGGGGCGGAGCCCCGAGCGGTTGTCCCGGGCTGCCGTTTGTGGCCGTCGATCCGGCGGCAGTGTTTGTGGGCGCCGAATATGTTGGACGCCATGAATCGAGAACTTCTTGAGGAGTATCTGGAGGACGACTCCCGTCGCGGGCCCGCGGCCGAGGGTGACTTCAGCGGTTCGGCCGGCGGCGCACCCTGCGGGGACCTGGTGCGGATCTCGCTGCATGCCGCTGAGGGCAGGATCGAGCGCGTCAGCTTCGACCACGAGGGCTGCGCGGCGACGGCGGCGGCTGCGGCGGCCACCGCGGAGCTGGCCGACCGCGCCCCGTTGCTCACGGCCGCGCGGATCGGGCCCGACGAGGTCGCCGAGGAGTTGGGCGGCCTCGCCCGAGCCATCGGCACGCCGCCGTGCTGGCCGCGGACGCGCTCCATCGCGCGCTCTCAGGCCTTGCGGGCTCCGGCGCGCAGCTCGCGCCGCCGCCGGGCGGCGGCGAGCGCGTGCTCGTGGCGCTCAGCGGGGGTGTGGACTCCGCG
The DNA here is from genome assembly GCA_963804595.1 of uncultured Solirubrobacterales bacterium. GTDB lineage: Bacteria > Actinomycetota > Thermoleophilia > Solirubrobacterales > 70-9 > DASUPK01. Next base: position 41,793 of record CAWDQZ010000006.1, on the reverse strand, counting down.
GTCGCGGCGCTCCGCGAGCGCGAGGCCGGCCGGGAGGTGATCGCCGTGACCCTCAAGCTCTGGGCGGACCAGCGGACCGACGGAGAGCGCAGCTGCTGCTCGCCCGAGGCGGTGCTCGGGGCGCGGCGGCTCGCCCATTCGCTCGGGCTCCCGCACCTGACCCTCGACCTGGAGACCGAATTCCGCGCCGGTGTGGTCGGCCCGTTCCTGCGCGGCTATGCGCAGGGGCGCACCCCCAATCCGTGCGTGCTCTGCAATGGCGATCTGCGCATCGACGCGATGATCGCCCTGGCCGAGCGCCTCGGCGCCGGGAAGCTGGCGACCGGCCACTACGCCCGCATCGTCGATGACGGCGATGGTCCCCTCCTCTCCGCGGCCGTCGACCCGGCCAAGGACCAGACCTACATGCTGTCCGGGTTGCGGCCCGCGTCGCTCGCCCGACTGAGCTTCCCACTCGCGGACCTGACCAAGCCGGAGGTGCGCGAGATCGCCGCCCGCGCGGGACTCGAGGTGGCGGGCCGTGCCGAGAGCCAGGACCTCTGCTTCCTGGCCGGCCAGGGGAAGCGCGAGTTCCTGCGACGCCACGCGGGGCTCGACGAGCGCCCTGGCGACGTCGTCGATCGCCGCGGCCGGCGGCTCGGATCCCACCACGGCCACCACGACTTCACGGTCGGCCAGCGTCGCGGCCTCGGGTTGGGGGGCGGCGAGCCCCTCTACGTGATCGGCACCGATCCGGCGACGAACAGGGTGATCGCGGGATCGCGCAGTGAACTGGCCACCCGGCGCGTCCGGATCCGAGGCGCGCGGCTGCACCGGCCGCCCGAGCGGGTCGACGGCGTCCGCCTCCGCTACCACTCGCCCAGGCGCGACTGTCGCCTCGAAGTGAACGGCGATCCGAGCGAGGCGATCGTCGCCCTCGCGGAGCCGGTGGACGGCGCGGCCCCGGGCCAGGTGGCCTGCCTGCTCGACGGCGACCTCGTGGTCGGGCACGGCACCGTCGCGTAGCGGCCACCAGGCCGGTCCGCTCTGAGCGAGGGGCGAAGCCCCGAGCGGTTATGAGGCCCGGCCGCTTGTGGCCGCGATCTGATGACGAAGTCGTGCCTAGACTCCGCCGCATGAAGGTCGACGAGATCCGCAACACCTATCTCTCCTTCTTCGAGGAGCGGGGGCACAGGCTCGTGCCCTCGGCGTCTCTCGTGCCGTCCGTCCATGACCCGTCCGTGCTGCTGACCACGGCGGGGATGCAGCCCTTCAAGCCCTACTTCCTCGGTCAGGGCCAGCCGCCGGCTCCGAGGGTCACCGACGTCCAGCGCTGCTTCCGGACGACGGACATCGAGGAGGTGGGCAATACCAGGCGCCATCTGACCTTCTTCGAGATGCTCGGCAACTGGAGCTTCGGCGACTACTTCAAGGAGCAGTCGATCCCCTGGGGCTGGGAGCTCTCGATCGAAGGCTTCGGCTTCGACCCGGAGGAGATCTGGGTGACGGTCTTCGAGGGAGATGAGGAGCTCGGACTCGGTCCCGACGAGGAGTCGATCGAGATCTGGCGGCGCGTTGGCGTGCCCGAGGAGCGGATCGTCCGGCTGCCCCGCTCCGAGAACTTCTGGCAGGCGGGGCCGACGGGCCCGTGCGGGCCTTGCTCGGAGATGTACCTCGACCGCGGCGAGCGGTTGGGCCGGCCGGATGACCTGCCGGGCGACGACACCGACCGCTTCGTCGAGTACTGGAACCACGTCTTCATGACGTACGACCTGGCCGAGGACGGGACGCTCACCGAGCTGCCGATGAAGAACATCGACACGGGCATGGGCCTCGAGCGCATGGCGGCAATCCTTCAGGGCGTCGACTCGGTGTTCGACACCGACGGCCTGCGGCCGCTGATCGATCTCGCCGAGGAGCTCTCGGGCCGCGCGTATGCCGACGGCGGAACGACTACGCGCGCGATGCGAATCCTCGCCGACCACGCCCGCGGCACCGCCGCGCTGATCGCCGACGGGGTGGTGCCCTCGAACGAGGACCGCGGCTACGTGCTCCGCCGGATCATGCGGCGGGCGATCCAACAGGGCCGCTCGATCGACATCCCCGCGCCCTTCCTGGAGCGTTTCGCCGAGCGGGCTCTCGATCTGCTCGCGCCCGCCTACCCGGAGCTCGCGGCCGAGCGCGAGAACGTGCTCCGCTGGGCGGCGAACGAGGAGGAGAGCTTCGGGCGCACGCTCGAGCGCGGGACGCAGATGCTGGCGGACCTGATCCGCCACGCGCACGAGGACCGCACTTCCTGGATCGACGCCGCGGACGCTTTCCTGCTGCACGACACCTACGGCTTCCCCTACGACCTGACCAAGGAGCTGCTCGCCGAGCAGGGGCTCTCGGTGGACGACGAGGGCTTCGAGGAGCTGATGGAGGAGCAGCGTGCACGCGCCAGAACGGGCAGTGCGACGGCACACGGCTCCGAGGACCACCACGGCGCGGTCCTGAGCTTCGCCTCGGCCGCGCCGCCCTCGCGCTTCGTCGGCTATCAGAAGCTGCACGCCGAGACCAGCCTGCTGGCGGCCCAGGGCGACGACGGGAAGGCGCTCGTCAAGCTCGAGGAGAGCCCCTTCTACGCGGAGGGTGGCGGCCAGGTCGCCGACTCCGGTGAGCTTCGCTGGGAAGGCGGCAGCGCGCGAGTCGCGGACGTCTACCGGATCGGGGACGACCAGGCGGTCGAGCTCGACAGCCCGCTGGACGGCCTCGCTCCCGGTACGCGGGTCGACGCCGAGGTCGACCACGTGGCCCGGTTCGCAACGATGCGCAACCACACCGCCACGCACCTGCTCCATGCGGCGCTCCGGGAGCGCCTCGGCACGCACGTCCGCCAGGCGGGTTCCGCGGTGCGACCGGACAAGCTGCGCTTCGACTTCACCCACGGCGCCCCGCTGACCGTCGAGGAGATGCGGGACATCGGCGATCGCGTCAACGACTGGATCAAGGAGAGCCATCCGGTGCGCGCGCTCGAGATGTCGCGGATGGAGGCCGAGCGCCTTGGTGCGATGGCCCTGTTCGGCGAGAAGTACGGCGACTGGGTCCGCGTCGTCGAGGTCTACGGCGTCTCCCGCGAGCTCTGCGGCGGCACCCACGTCGCGAACACTGCGACGATCGGGATCTTCGCGATCGCCTCCGAGGGGTCCAGCGCTGCCAATGTGCGCCGTATCGAGGCGCTCACCGGCCCGGCCGCGATCGATTGGTTCCGCCGCCGTTCGCGCGAGCTCTCGGAGGTCGGTCGGCTCCTGGGTTCCGAGCAGGACCCGGTGGCGGGCGCCCGCCGCGCGGCCGATCGGATCGGCGAGCTGGAACAAACCGCCAGCAGGGCAGGCTCCGAGGACCTCACCAAGAAGGCCGAGGAGATCGCGGCGTCCGGGCACAAGGTCGGCGGGATCACCGTCTTCGTCGGCCGCGGTGAGGATGCGAATCAGCGCACGCTGCTCGACCTCGCGGATCGGATCAAGTCGCGGGCCGGGGCCGCCGCCGTCGTGCTCGGCGGCGCGGGCGACGGCAAGGCCGCCCTGGTCGCCAGCTTCAGCAAAGAGGTCACGGACCGCGATCTCTCCGCGGCGGAGGTGATCAAGGAGGCCGCCCAGGTGATCGGCGGGGGCGGAGGCGGCCGCGAGAACGTGGCCCAGGCGGGCGGCCGCGACCCCGCGAAGCTGGACGAGGCCCTCGCCGCGGCCCGGAGGGCGATCGAGGCCAAGCTCACGGCTTGATGTTTCGATCCCGCGTCGCGACTGCCGCCGCGGCCTGGGCGGCTGCGGTTGCCGCCATCGCGCTCGGCAGTGGGTGCGGCTCATCCGACAAGGTGGTCGGCGGGTCGGCGAAGGTCACGATGCCCACCCCTCCGGACTATCTCGATCCCCAACTCGCCTCGACGCCCGAGGGCGCCCAGGCCGATTGGATCGCGTACACACCGCTGCTCACCTACCGGCACAAGAGCGGGGCCGACGGGACGGAGCTGATCCCGGGGCTCGCCCAACGGCTGCCCCGGATCTCGCCCGACGGGCGCCGCTACCGCTTGGCGCTGCGCAAGGGGCTCGCCTACTCCAACGGCCGGCCCGTCGTCGCCAGCGACTTCGAGTACACGATCGAGCGTGCCATCCGGCTCGGCTGGCCCGGCAAGCACTTCCTCACCGGCAACATCGTCGGCGCCGAGGCGTTCGATCGCGGCCAGGCCAATGAGATCTCCGGGATCGAGACGGACGACGCCACCGGGGGGATCACCATCAGCCTGAGGCGGCCGTGGGGAGCGTTCGAGAACGTGCTGGGACTTCCCGCCACCGGCCTGGTCCCGCGCGGCACCCCGTTCCGCGACCTCAGCGCCACCCCACCTCCCGGGGTCGGCGCCTATCGGATCACCGAAGTCAAGCCGGGTCGCAGCTGGACGATGGTGCGCAACGACCGCTTCGAGGCCCTCGAGATCCCGGACGTTCCCTCCGGGAGCCTCGAGAGCATCGCCGTCAAGATCGTCCACAGCCCCGGCGCGGCGGCGAGCCAGGTGATCTCCGGTCGCGCGGACGGCTACGACCCCGGCGCGCCCCTGCCGCCCGGGATCCAGGCACGCGCACGCGCTCTCGGGTCGAAGCGCTTCGACATGCTCGGTGTTCCCTCGACCCTCTACTTCTTCCTGAACACGGTGCAGCCGCCGTTCGACAGCGAGCTCGCGCGGAGGGCCGTGGTCACCGCCATGAACAGGCCGTACATGGCGAAGCTCTCGAAGGGGGCACTGGAGCCGGATTGCTACCTGCTCCCGGACGGGATCGCGGGACACCCATCGGCATCGTGCCCCTATGGCGATGCCGACGACCACGGTGACCTGAAGACCGCGCGGCAGCTGGTTCAGGCATCGGGCACCGCGGGATCACCGGTCGTCGTCTGGGTCGAGGACAGCTCGCCGGAGCGGGCCTACGCGCGCTACTACACGAAGCTGCTCGATCGGCTCGGCTTCGATGCCCGCACGAAGACGGTCCAGACGGCGCAGGACTTCGGCAGGGTGGGGAGGGGGAGGGTCGAGCCCCAGACGGGCTTCGCGAGCTGGTTCAACGACTTCCCGAATCCGATCGACTTCTACTCCGTGCTCGACTCGCGCTTCATCGGGCCGCCTGGCAGCCCGAACGCCGGGCACGTCAACGACCTCTTCATCCAGCAGCAGCTCGAGAAGCTCAGCCTGGTGCAGGCGCAGGACCTGGGCTCCGCCGCCGGTGAGTGGCGAGACCTGGACGAGTACGCGGCGAAGAAGGCATACCTTGCGGTCTTCGGCACGCAACTGGTCCCCAAGCTGATCTCGGCTCGCCTCGATCCGAGCTCGGCGGTCATCCATCCGCTCTTCCTGAGCGATTGGAGCAGCTGGTCCCTGCGCTGAGACGCTCGCCCGCCGCGTGGTCCGATTCGGCGCATCCCACGCGAGGAGCGCACCCATCTGTTGGCTTTGTCTTAAGGAATGCTTGACTATCCGTTAACGCGGATATATCAATCCCGATTGGGTGCAGGAAAAATCCCGTTGGGATCAGGAACGAAAACAGGAGGGAACAGGGTGAGGAAGCTCCGCAAGGTCGCGGTTTTGGGCTTGGTGTCTGCCTTCGCGGCGATCGGTTTGGTCGCCTGCGGCGGTGGAAGCAGCAGTAGCAGCAGCAGCGGCACGGAGGGTGGCGAGATCAACGGAACCCTCACCTCCTTCCCGGACTATCTCGACCCGCAGCTCTCCTACACACTCGAGGGATGGGAGGGGCTCTGGAACGTCTACGTGCCCCTGCTGACCTACCAGCACGGCAACGGTGACGAGACCACCAAGGTCGTGCCGGGTCTGGCGGAAGCGCTGCCGACGATCTCCTCCGACGGGAAGACCTACACGCTGACCCTGCGCAAGGGCGTCAAGTATTCGGACGGCACGCCCGTCAAGGCATCCGACTTCCCCTACGCCATCCAGCGGCTATTCAAGCTGGACTCCGGCGGCGCCCCGTTCTTCGAGAACATCGTCGGCGCCGAGGACTACGCGAACGGCAAGGCCGATTCGATCAGCGGGATCAAGGCCGACGATGCGACCGGCAAGATCACGATCCAGCTGCTCAGGCCGAGCGGCACTTTCACGAACGAGCTCGGTCTGATGTTCGCGGCGCCGGTCCCCCAGAGCACGCCTCTGGACAAGGACCAGACGAACACCCCGCCGCCCTCGACCGGGCCTTACATGATCACCAACGTCGATGCCCCGAACAGCTACACGCTGCAGCGCAACCCGCAGTTCAAGACGCTCCAGGCGGCCGGCGCCAGCGATGTGCCGGACGGCCACGTCGACAAGATCACGGTGACGCAGAACAAGAACCAGTCTGCCCAGGCGACTGCGATCGAGCAGAACCAGAACGACTTCATGGTCGATCCGCCGCCCGCGGACCTGCTGCCGCAGATCGAGAGCCAGTTCGCCGATCGCTTCCGCTTCCAGGACTCGATCAACACGTACTACTTCTGGATGAACAACACGACGCCGCCGTTCAACGATGTGCGGGTTCGCCAGGCGATCAACTACGCGATCGACCCGGCGGCGCTCACCCGGATCTTCGGTGGCCGGCTGCATCCGTCACAGCAGATCCTGCCGCCCGGCATGCCCGGATATCAGGAGTACAAGCTCTACCCGGGCCCGGACCTGAACAAGGCCAAGGCTCTTCTGGCTCAGGCGCACCCGTCCGACATGGACATCACCGTCTGGACCGACGACGAGCCTGACCGGAAGCGGATCGGCGCGTACTACCAGGACGTGCTGAACCAGCTCGGGTTCCACACCACCCTGAAGATCATCGGTGGCGACGTCTACTTCACGACGATCGGGAACCTGAAGACTCCGGATCTGGACACCGGGTTCGCGGATTGGTTCCAGGATTACCCGCACCCCAACGACTTCTTCCAGCCGTTGCTCGCGGGCGAGTCGATCCATCCGACGAACAACAACAACTACGGCCAGGTGAACATTCCCCAGCTGAACAAGCAGATCGCTGCACTCGACACCAAGCAGCTGAACGACCCCGGTGTCACGGACCAGTACGCCGCGCTCGACAAGAGCTACATGGAGCAGGCGGTCTGGGCGCCGTACGGGAACGAGAAGTTCACGACGTTCACGTCCGATCGAATCAATTTCGACAACGTGCAGTTCAGCCTGTTGTTCAACCTGGACTACTCCAGCTTCCAGCTGAAGGGCTAGCCCTACGGAGGGAGACTGGTGCACTGACAGAATTGACCGGGGAGGGGCCGCAAGGCCCCTCTCTTGTCTCTGAACCCTGATGGCAACAGAACCCTGGACACCGAGAATGCCGCCCGCGGAGGCGATGCCCACCGGCGAGCCTCCGCTTCCGGTCGGCGATCAGGTCGAGATCGTCGGCAAGAGTCCGTGGTACCTCGCGTACATCCGGCTGAGGCGCAACAAGGTCGCGCTGGCGTTCGGCGCGCTGTTCATCGTGATCGTCCTCTTCTGCCTGGCGGCTCCGCTCTGGGCGAACTACGTGGCGCACACCGGGCCGAACGCGAACCACCTCACAGAGAAGATCAGCATCGGCGGCAAGGACACCTTCGTGGTGGCTCCCAACGGGATCCCGATCGGCCCGGGTCTGCACGCCAAGTTCCTGCTCGGGGCGGACGACAACGGGCGCGACGTGATGGTCCGCCTGATGTACGGAGGCCGTACCTCGATCTACATCGGCGTGATGGCGGCCTTCATCACCACATTCCTTGCCGTGGCCGTCGGGCTCGCCGCCGGATACTGGGGCGGCTGGACCGACTCCGTGCTCTCGCGCACGATGGACATCATCTGGGCGTTCCCGGTGCTGCTGCTCGGGATCGCGTTGGGGACCGCGCTCTCAGTCGGGGGTCTCCAGATCGGGCCGTTATCCGTTCCCGCGGACTCCCTGTGGATACCGATCCTGATCATCGGCTTCGTCTACGTGCCGTACATGGCGAGACCGATCCGGGGCGAGGTGCTGTCGCTTCGTGAGAAGGAGTTCGTCGAGGCCGCCATCGCGCAGGGGAAGGGCCCGATTCGCATCATGTTCACCGAGCTCCTGCCCAACCTCATCTCGACGATCATCGTCTTCTTCACGCTGAACATCGCGAACAACATGCTGCTGGAGGCAGCGCTGTCGTTCCTCGGCGCCGGCGTGAAGCCGCCGAACTCCTCCTGGGGAACGATGATCGCCGACGGTGAGGACCGGCTGGTCACCGCGCCGCACCTGACCCTGGTCCCGGGCCTGATGATCGTGCTCACGGTCCTGGCGCTGAACGTCTTCGGTGACGGCCTTCGCGATGCCCTCAACCCGCGCGCGAAGGTGAGGATGGAGCACTAGATGGAGGGGATGGGCCGCTTCATCATCCGCAGGCTGATCGGGATGATCGCGGTGCTGTTCGCGATCTCGGTGCTCGTCTTCCTGATCTTCAACGTCATCCCGAACTCCGACCCGGCGCTGCGGATCGGCGGCAAGAACGCCGACCAGCAGCTGATCGACCGGATCAACAAGGACTGGGGCTTCAACGATCCGCTGCCCCAGCAGTACGTGACGCTGATGAAGAAGACGTTCAGCGGCGATCTGGTCAGCTACCAGAACCAGCGCAACGTCATCGACCAGATCAAGAAGGGGATCCCCGTCACCTTCTCGCTCTGCATCGGCGCGGCGATCATCTGGTTCACGTTGGGGGTGGTCTTCGGATACTTAAGCGCGATCAGGGCGGGCAGAGCCACCGACAGAGCACTGACAATCCTGGCCCTGATCGGGATCTCGTTACCCGTCTTCTGGCTGGGGGAGATGCTCCTCTACTACGTCGCCAACAAGTTGGGGCTCTTCCCGCTGGGGGACTACGTCAAGTTAAGCGACGACCCGCTGCAGTGGGCCAACCACCTGATCCTGCCCTGGTTCACGCTTGCGGTGCTGTTCATCGGCTTCTACAGCCGTCTGTTGCGCTCGAACATGCTGGACGTGATGGACGAGGACTACGTGCGCACCGCCCGCGCCAAGGGCCTGCCCGAGCGCCAGGTCCGGCTCAAGCACGTGCTCCGCAACTCGCTGATCCCGATCATCACCCTCTTCGGCCTCGACTTCGGCGCGGTGATCGGCGGCGGGGCCATCCTCACCGAGACCGTCTTCAACCTACCCGGCGTCGGCCTCTACGCGGGTCAGTCGGTCGCCAGCCTCGACCTGCCTCCGCTGATCGCGATCACGATGTTCGGCGCCTTCTTCATCGTGCTTCTCAACACCATCGTTGACATCGTCTACGCATATCTCGATCCGCGGATCAGATTGGGGACCCAGGCAGCGTGACACCCTCGAATCGCTCTCAGGCCGAGCCGCTGCTCTCGGTGGAGGACATGCGTGTCCAGTTCGCCACCGAGGACGGCATCGTGCACGCCGTCGACGGCGTCTCGTTCGACCTGCGGCCCGGCGAGATCCTCGGCATCGTGGGCGAGTCCGGCTCGGGCAAGAGCGTCACGGCTCAGACCCTGATGGGCCTGACGCGCTCGCCGAATGCCTCGATCTCCGGGTCGGTCCGCTTCCACGGCTCCGATCTGATCGCGGCGAGCGAAGAGCAGCTGCAATCGATCCGTGGCCGCGAGATCTCGATGATCTTCCAGGACCCGATGACGTCGCTCAATCCCGTCTACCGGGTGGGCGATCAGATCGTCGAGCAGATCGAGGCACACAAGGACGTGCCGGATGAGGAGGCCAAGCAGCAGGCGGTCGAGCTCCTCGCCTCGGTGGGAATCCCGAACGCGAAGGAGCGGGTCGACGACTATCCCTACGAGTTCTCCGGCGGGATGCGCCAGCGGACGATGATCGCGATGGCGCTGGCGCTCGAGCCGCGCATCCTGATCGCCGACGAGCCGACCACCGCCCTCGACGTGACGATCCAGGCGCAGATCATGGCGCTGATCCAGCGGCTCAACGAGGAGCGCGGCCTGGCGGTGATCCTGATCACCCACGACCTCGGGGTGATCGCGGAGGTCGCCGACCGGGTCCTCGTCATGTACGCGGGCCAGGTCGTCGAGGAGGGCACCCTCGACGAAATCTTCTACGACCCGCAGCACCCCTACACCTGGGGCCTGCTCGGCTCGCTCACCCGGCTGGACCAGCCGCCGCCCGACCGCGACTTCCCCAGATCGCGGGGCAGCCGCCCTCGCTGCTGGCGCCGCCGCCGGGCTGCCGCTTCCGGCCGCGCTGCCCGCACGCCTTCGAGAAGTGCACCGAGCCGCCGCAGCTCGAGGAGCGCCTCCCGGCCGCCAACGGTCACGCCGACCGGTGCTGGCTCGACCTCGCGGAGAAGCGGGAGAAGCGCGAGGTCGGCGGACGGATCGGGCTGGGGGTCAATGGGCGGGGGTCCTCCAAGGAGGCAAAGGCTCGCGCGGCCGCCGCCCATGAGGGCGAGCAGGGGGAACCGGTCTAGGCATGGCCAAGGGCGATCCGCTCCTCGAGGTCAGCAACCTCGTCAAGCGCTTCCCGATCAAGGAGGGGCTGCTGATCGACCGCGAGGTGGCGGCGGTTCACGCCGTCGACGACGTCAGCCTCACCCTGCACGAAGGGGAGACCCTCGGCCTCGTGGGTGAGTCGGGCTGCGGCAAGTCGACTCTCTGCCGGACGATCATCCAGCTGCTGAAGCCGACCGAGGGGTCCGTGAAGTACCGCGGCAAGGAGCTGGTCGGACTCTCGCGGAAGCAGCTGCAGCCGGTCCGGCGCGACATCCAGATGATCTTCCAGGACCCCTATGCCTCTCTCAATCCGCGAAAGCGCGTAGGGCAGATCATCGGCGACCCGCTGCGGCTGCACGGGCTCGCCTCCGGTTCGCAGCTCCAGCGCGAGGTCAAACAGCTGATGGAGCGCGTGGGGCTGCAGCCGGAGCACTACAACCGCTTCCCGCACGAATTCTCCGGCGGCCAGCGCCAGCGCATCGGGATCGCGCGGGCCCTCGCGCTGCGCCCGAAGCTGATCATCGCCGACGAGCCGGTCTCGGCCCTGGACGTCTCGATCCAGGCCCAGATCATCAACCTGCTCGACGACCTGCAGGACGAATTCGACCTCTCCTACATCTTCGTCGCGCACGACCTCGGCGTCGTGCGGCACGTCTCCGATCGGATCGCGGTCATGTACCTGGGCAAGATCGTCGAGCGCTCTCCGGCGGCCGTCCTGTATGAGCGGCCGATCCACCCGTACTCGGTCGCGCTGCTGTCGGCCGTGCCGATCCCCGATCCGAAGGTGGAGGCCGAGCGAAAGCCGCTGGTCCTCGAGGGCGACGTGCCGAGCCCGGTCGACCCGCCGCCCGCGTGTCACTTCCACACGCGCTGTCCGTGGGCCACGGAGATCTGCTCGCAGGACGAGCCGCCGCTGGCCGAGTACGAGTCCGGCCAGGCAGCCGCCTGCCACCACCCGCGCAACGTCGACTCGGAGATGATCGCCGGGGCGAAGGTGGCCCCCGACAGCCCGGAGTCCGCGAGCGACACTCTGCCCTCCCAGGCCGAGCGGGAACCAGCGGCTACCCGCTAGCTTCTTGCGGGTGCTCGCGCTCGACTACGGCACCGCCCGGTGCGGCTGTGCGATCTCCGACCCGAGTGGGACCCTGGTCCGCCCGCTGGCGGCCGTGGAGCCGCCGGACCCCGAGGTGATCGCCGCACTGGCTTCCGCCGAGGGCGCGGAGCGGGTGATCGTCGGTTTGCCGACCACCCTCTCGGGGCAGGAGGGCGAGCAGGCCAAGGTGAGCAGGACGTTCGCGGGGGAGTTGAGCCGGCTGCTGGACGTGCCCGTAGAGACGTACGACGAGCGCCTCACCACGCGGATGGCGGAGCGGAGCGCGCGCGAGGGCGCCCGCGCTGACCGCGATTCGCTGGCCGCCGCGCATCTGCTCGAGTCGTATCTCGCGGTTATTCGAGGGCGCGGCGGAAGCGAAGCTGAGCGGCGACCGGATTCACAAGGCGGTGAGTAGGTGCCTCACGAGCAGGACTGGGTCGCCGACACCGAGGGAAACCTGAGGGCGCCGGGCGATGGCGAACCCCCGACCGACGAGTTCGGCCGGGACGACCCTGAGTCGCTGGAGCGCGAACGCCGGCGGCGCGAGCGCCAGGCACGCCGCGGCAAGCAGCCGCCGGAGCCCACCGCGACGGCGGAGGCACCACGTCCGGCGAAGCGGCCGGAGACGACGGAGCCGGTCGCTCCGCCGCCGTCCGTGGATGGCAATGATGGCGCTGAGGCGCCCCCGCGCCGTCCCCGCGGCAGGTACCGCCGCCGGCGGATCATCGCCCTCGCACTGGTCCTCGTCGGCGTGCTGCTCGCGTGGTTCTTGGTCGCCCTGTTCCAGCCACCCCCGTTCGACCCCGGCAACGGCTCCGGCGAGGCGATCGTCACGGTTCCGGAGGGCGCGAGCGCGAGCCAGGTGGCGGACCTGCTCAGCGATAACGACGTCGTCTCCAACGGCACGCTCTTCGAGTGGCGGCTGAAGCTCGCCGGCAAGACCGACCAGATCCTCCCCGGCCGCTACGTCCTCGCCCACAACATGAGCTACAGCGACGCGATCGACAAGCTGACGAGCTCGGGGGGCAAGATCAACGTGACGATCCCCGAGGGAGAGGATCGGACCCAGATCGCCGCGACGGTGGGTGACCTCGGGCTGAGCGGGGACTACCTCGTCGCCTCCAAGAGCTCCAAGGGCTTCGATCCGAACCGCTACGGCGCGCAGAACCCGAAGTCGCTCGAGGGGTTCCTGTTCCCGGCGACCTACGAACTCGATCCCGGTGCCAACGTCGACCAGCTCGTTTCCGAGCAGCTGCAGGCCTTCAGGGAGAACATCGCCGGGGTGAACCTGTCGTACGCGAAGTCGAAGAACCTGACCGTCTACGACGTGCTCACCATCGCCTCGATGATCGACAAGGAGGTGATGGTGCCCTCCGAGCGTGCGCTCGTCGCCGCAGTGATCTACAACCGGCTGCACCGCGGCATGCCGCTCGGCATCGACGCGACCACCCGCTTCGAGTTCCACAACTACACGGGCGAGATCACGCAGTCCCAACTGCAGTCGCCGTCGCCCTACAACACCCGGATCCATTCGGGCCTGCCGCCGACGCCGATCGGCAACCCCGGCCTGGCGGCGATCAAGGCCGCCGCGCGCCCCGCCAAGGTCGACTACCTCTACTACGTGCTGAAGGCGAACGGCAACGGCCAGCACTGCTTCACCGCGAGCGGGGACGAGTTCAATCAGCTCGTGGCCGCCTACAACGCAGGACAGGCGCCCGCGACCTGCCGCAGTTGACGGCGAAGGTGCGCTCGCAGATGAAGCGGCTCGCCGTGCTGGGGCACCCCGTCTCCCACTCGCGCTCCCCGGCGATGCAGAACGCCGCCCTCGAAGCGCTCGGTCTCGCCGCAGAGTGGAGCTACGAGGCGATCGACGTAGAACCCGCCGAATTCGCCGAACGAACGAGGGAGCTCCCGGGTCAGGGCTTCACCGGCGCCAACGTCACCCTCCCCCACAAGGAGGCGGCGCTGGCGCTCGCGGACGAGACGTCGGAGGCGGCCGCGCGAGATCGGCGCCGCCAACACGCTGAGCTTTCGGGACGGGGCGATCCGCGCCGACAACACCGACGCGACCGGCCTCCTCGCCGCCCTCCCGGTGCCGGTGGAGGGGAGGGCGGCGCTCGTTCTCGGAGCCGGGGGCTCGGCCCGCGCGGCGATCTGGGCGCTCGCCGAGCGGGGGGCGTCGGTCTCGATCTGGAACCGGACTCCGGCGCGGGCCGACGAGCTGGTCCGTGACCTGGCCCGCTCCGGGGAGGGCACCCCATCCGAGGGACGGCTGAGGGCGGTCACGGCCGAGCAGGTGCGCGCCAACGGCTACGAGCTGATCGTCAACAGCACGGCCATCGGGATGGGCGACGAGAATCCATTCGAGCACCTGCCGCTCGAGCCCGAGCGCCTCGGCGAGGGGATGGTCGTCGTCGACCTCGTCTACGCGGGGTCGGAGAGCCGCCTGGTGGCGGAGGCCCGCCGGCGCGGGGCGACCGCGGTGGAGGGCGTCGAGGTCCTGGTTCAACAGGGCGCCGAGTCGCTTCGAATCTGGACGGGACGGGAGCCTCCGCTCGAGGTCATGCGGAGCGCCGCGCGAGCGACCTGAGTCGCTCTTGCTAATTTTTCATTAGTGTCAAAGCTGAAGCTGATCTCCGACGGAGTCGCGGACGCGGCCCGGTCGGCCCGACCCGAACGACTGCCCGACGCCGACGCCTTCGACGCCTATTCGCGGACGGTCGCCGGGGTGGCCGAGCGGCTGACGCCATCGGTCGCCCATCTGGCCGTCTCGCGGCGGACGCGGCGCGGCCGCGCGGAGGGGGCGGGAAGCGGAGTCGCGATCTCCTCGGACGGCTACATGCTCACCTCGGCGCACGTCGTCGCCGGTGGCAATGGAGTCAGCGCGACCTTCTCCGACGGGCGCGAGCTCGGAGCCCAGGTCGAGGGATCGGATTCGCTTTCGGACCTCGCCGTGGTCCGGGTGGATGCCCGCGACCTCTCACCCGCCCAGCTGGGTGACGCGGACGATCTGCGCGTCGGCCAGCTCGTGGTCGCGATCGGCAGCCCGATGGGGCTGGCCGGCACCGTGACGGCCGGCGTCGTCTCCGCGCTCGGCCGCTCGCTGCCGACGCGCTCGGGCTCGGCCGTGAGGCTGGTGGAGAACGTCATCCAGACCGACGCCGCCCTCAACCCCGGCAACTCGGGCGGGGCGCTCGCCGACGGACTGGGGCGCATGGTCGGCATCAACACCGCCGTCGCGGGCGTCGGCCTCGGCCTCGCCGTACCGATCAACGACGCGACCCGCAGGATCATCTCGTCGCTGATGAACGAGGGCCGGGTCCGCCGTGCCTACCTCGGCATCGTCGGCGGCTCGCGGCCGCTGCCCCCTCGGATCGCCTCTCAGCTCGATCGCGAGAAGGGGATCGAGGTCGTCGAGGTCGTACCCGGCAGCCCCGCGGGCAGAGCGGGACTTCGCCCGGAGGACCTGATCGTCGCCGTGGATGGCGAGCCGATGGGCGATGTCGGCGACCTCCAGCGCCTGATGGTCGCCGAGCGGATCGGTCAGCGAGTCGAGGTCGAGGCGGTCCGCGACGGGGCCCTCCTCAAGCTCGAGCTGATTCCCCGCGAGCTCGAGACTTAGGGCTCTTCTTCCCGGCCCTCTTCTGCTCCTTCGCGCCAGGCTGAACGACGATGATCCGGGCGGCCGGCTGGCCGGTGACACGGGCCTTCGCCGAATCGCCGAAGAGGATCCCGATCGTGCCCGGCGCGTCGACGAGCAGCTCGAAGCGAGCCGGGGTGTCGGGCGTGGCGAAGCCGACGAGGCCAAACTCGGGGATGGTGATCTCAGCGGGGAACCGCGAGCGGACCAGCAGCGTGAGCTGAGCCCCGACGGAGACCGGGGCTACGACGGGGAACTTCTTCCCGCCGACGATGATCTTGGTCGGCCGCCGGAAAGCCGGGTTGGTTGCGCCCTGAGCCGTCGTGGTGGTCAGCGGCTGGGTGGTGGTGCCGCTCGTGCCGGCGCCGTTCCTGATCGTTCGCTGGGGGACGAGCGCGGCCGCGAGCGTCGAGAGCCCGAGCAGGACGAGCATGACGATCAGCAGCCGTCTAGCCGCCATCTGGGGAGAGCTTGGACGCCACGGCGCTCTCAACGATATGACCGCCGTGCTGCTCGACGCCTCGCTATTCCTGCTGCTGGGCGTGGTCACGGTCAGCGACCTGCGCACGCGGCTGGTTCCCGACGTCCCCCTGGCCGTCGGCCTCCTCCTGGCGGTCGGCGTAGTGACGGTCAGCGCGCCCGAGCAGCTGCCCGAGCGCCTCGCGGCCGGAGCCGGGGCGGGGGGTTTCCTGTTGGCGGCCGCACTGATCCGCCCGAACGGCATGGGCTTCGGCGACGTCAAGTTGGCGGCCGTGCTCGGGGTGTACCTCGGCTTCGCTGTTCTCGAGGCGATGGTGGTCGCATTCGCGACCGGATCTCTGCTCGGCCTGGCGCTGATCGCCCGCCACGGCTGGTCCGCTCGCGCCCGCACGATCGCGTTCGCACCCTGCCTCGCGCTCGGCGCGCTGGCCTCGCTCGCCGTTCGGCCTTAGCGCGCGCAACCTCGAGACCGTGGCGGAAACCGGCCTACATCTACGCTCCC
Source organism: uncultured Solirubrobacterales bacterium (assembly GCA_963804595.1). Taxonomy (GTDB): domain Bacteria; phylum Actinomycetota; class Thermoleophilia; order Solirubrobacterales; family 70-9; genus DASUPK01. The sequence goes on along the minus strand of CAWDQZ010000006.1, from coordinate 25,616 downwards.
CGCGTGACTCTGAGGTTCACGACAGCGGGCGAATCGCACGGCCCCGGGCTGGTGGCGATCGTCGAAGGCATGCCGGCCGGCCTCGAGCTCGACCGGGCGGAGCTCGATCGCGACATGGCGCGCCGCCAGCTGGGCCACGGACGCGGCGGGCGGATGAAGATCGAGAGCGACACGGTCGAAATCCGCTCGGGCGTGCGCCACGGGCGTACGCTCGGCAGCCCGATCGCTGTGCTGGTCGCCAATCGCGACTATCCGAACTGGGACGAGCGGATGAACCCCTGGCCGGTGCAGGCAGAGGTCGAGGAGAGTCACCTGCCGCGCCCCGGTCACGCCGATCTCGCAGGGCTGCAGAAGTTCGGCTTCACCGACGTCCGGAATGTCCTGGAACGGGCGAGCGCCCGGGAGACCGCCGCTCGCGTTGCCTCCGGTTCGATCGCCAAAGGCTTCCTCGCCGCCGTCGGGGTCGAGATCTACAGCCACGTCATCCAGATCGCCTCGGTGAGCGTGCAAGACCGCGATGACCTGACGCCCGAGGACTTCGCGGATGTCGACGATTCACCGGTCCGCTGCCTGGACCCCGACACCTCCCAGGCGATGGTCGAAGAGATCGACCGTCTCCGGAAGCAGAACGAGTCGCTCGGCGGCAAGTTCGAGATCCGGTCCTTCGGCCTCGTTCCCGGAATCGGATCGCACGTCTCCTGGAGCGAGAAGCTCGACGGACGGCTGGCGCAGGCGATCTGCTCGATCCAGTCGGTGAAGGGCGTCTCGCTCGGGGAGGCCTGGGAGGTCGCCGGCAGGCCGGGCTCCGAGGCGCACGACGAGATCTTCTGGTCCGAGGACCGTGGCTGGTACCGCGAGACGAATCGCGCCGGCGGCCTCGAAGGCGGCATGACGAACGGTGAGCCGCTGATCGTCCAGGCTGCGATCAAGCCGATCTCCACGATGACCCAGCCGCTGCGCTCGGTAGACACCGAGACCAAGGAGCCGGCGCAGGCGATGCGCGAGCGGACCGACTCGACGGTGGTGCCCGCAGCCGCAGTGGTGGCCGAGGCGATGGTCGCGCTGGTCGTCGCCGCGGCCTACCGGGAGAAGTTCGGCGGAGACCACATCGACGACGTGCTGGCGGCGCTCTCGGCCTACAAGGAGCGCATCGGATGGCGGCGCTAGCCGCCCATCATTCGCTCGTCTTCATCGGCTTCATGGGGGCGGGCAAGACCCGGGCGGCGCAGGCCGTCGCGGAGCGGCTCGACCTCGGGGTGATCGATACGGACGATCTGCTCGAGGGCGAGCTCGGCGAGCCGATCGAGCAGTTCTTCGAGCGGGAGGGTGAGCAGGAGTTCCGCCGCCGTGAGGAGCGCCTGGTCGTCTCCGCACTCGACGCTCTTGCCGCTCAGGTCGGCGGCCCGGCCTCTGTCGTCTCGCTGGGAGGGGGCGCGGTGGAGAGGGTCGCGGTCCAACGGGCCCTCGCCCAGCACCTCCCAGTGTGGTGCGACGTCGACGAGGAGATCGCGTGGGAGCGCGCCTCGGGTTCCGGCCGGCCGCTCGCCAAGGACCGCGAGGAGTTCTCCCGGCTGTTCGTGGGCCGGCGCCCGACCTACGAGAAGCTCGCCCGAGCGATCCTCCCGTCGGAGGCCAACGACGCGGCCGAAGCAGCCGCTCCGTGGCTCGCTGCGATGCAGGGCGAGCCCGCGGTCCGGATGGCATGGGCGCAGTCGGAGGGCGGCTCCTACCCGGCGATGGTCGGCGAGGGGGCGGTCGGGCTCCTCGACGACGCCCGCGAGGCTCTTCCAGACGCTCTGCCGGCGCGCACGTTCTGCGTCGCCGACTCGGCCGCCCTCGAGCGGCACGCCCGGCTCCTGCCTCGGTGTGAGGCGACGATCGAGGTGGAGGGCACAGAATCGTCCAAGACGATCTCGGAAGCGGAGCGCGTCCTTCGCGATCTGGCCGAGGCCGGCGCCCGTCGCGACGACTGCGTGCTCGCCTTCGGCGGCGGGGTGGTCGGGGACCTCGCCGGGTTCTCGGCAGCCACCTACCAGCGTGGCATCCCGCTCGTCCAGTCGCCGACCACGCTGGTGGCCCAGGTCGACTCGGCGTATGGCGGCAAGACCGGGGTCGACCTGCCGGAAGCCAAGAACTACGTCGGCGCCTACCACCAGCCGATCGCCGTGCTAGCTGACCCGACGGTCCTTCGCACCCTTCCGGGTGAAGAGCTGGCCGCCGGTTTCGTCGAGGTGCTGAAGACCGGGCTGATCGCGGGCGGCGACCTCTGGGAGCGCGTCCGCCAGATCGACAGGCTCGATCCTGACACCCTGGGAGACGTGATCTTCGCGTGCGCGCGCACCAAGATCGCCGTCGTCGCCGAGGACGAGCGGGACACGGGCCGGCGGGCCGTGCTGAATCTCGGCCACACGGTGGGGCACGCGATCGAGGCGGCCACCGGCTACCGGCGCTATCGCCATGGGGAGGCAGTCGGTCTCGGCCTCCTCGCGGCCCTGCGCCTCTCGGGTGCCGATGACCTCCGCAGCGAGGTCGAAGGGCTGCTCGCCTCCCACGGCCTGCCGGTCTCACTGGACGCGCGGATCTCGGTCGATCAGGTCATCGATGCCACCGGTCGAGACAAGAAGCGGACCTCGGAGGGCATCGGCTTCGTGCTGATCGAGCGCCCCGGGGAGCCGCGCTGGGGCGAGTCGGTGGAGCCGAATAGGGTGCGTGCCGCGGTGGAGGAGTTGCGTTGACGCCCGAGGCACGCAACCGCGTCGAGGTTCTGCACGGCGTCAACCTCGACATGCTCGGCCGCCGCGACCGGGACATCTACGGCGACTTCACGCTGCCCGAACTGGAGGCGAGGATCGAGGGCTTCGCCCGCGAGCTCGAGCTCGAGGCGTCCTTCTTCCAGGCGAACTCCGAGGGCGAGTTCGTCGAGCACCTTCACCGCCTGCCGGAGATCGCGGATGCGGCGATCGTCAACGCGGGCGCTTGGACCCACTACTCCTGGGCGATCCGCGATGCGCTCGATCTCACCGGGATCCCGACCGTCGAGGTGCACATCTCCGACATCTCGAAGCGCGAGGAGTGGCGTCGTCATTCGGTCTTCGAGGGCCTTGACCTGCTCGTCGGACAGATCTACGGAAAGGGGCCGGACGGTTACCGCGACGCGCTCGAGCTGATCGCTGAGAGACTGGGCGAATGAGCAGGGCGGACCGTCTCGCCGAACTCATCGCCGAGCGGGAGCTCGACCAGCTCTTCGTCTCCGACCTCACCAACGTCCGCTACCTGAGCGGGTTCACAGGCACCAACGGCGCCTGCCTCGTCGGCAGGGACGAGAGGATCTTCTTCACCGACTTCCGCTACACGGAGCGAGCCGAACGCGAAGTGGGGGAGGAGTGGGAGCGCCCGGACGCGGAACGGGAGCTCGTGCCCCAGATCAGCGGCCGCATGCAGGGGCGGGTGGGCTTCGAGGACGCGAAATTGAGCGTGCGGCAACTCGCCCGGATCGAGGCAGCCGCCCCGGAGGGCGCGGACCTGATCCCGGCCGGCGACCTGGTCGAGCGGCTACGCGCCGTCAAGGAACCCGAGGAGATCGAGCGGATGGCCGCGGCGTCCGAGCTGGCCGACGATGTCTTCCGTTGGGCGGTCGAGGCCGGGCTCGCGGGCCGCACGGAGCGGGATGTGGCGCGCGCGACCGAGGCGAGGATCCGCGAGCTCGGTGCAGAGCCCTCGTTCCCGCCGATCGTGGCCGCGGGTGAGAACGGCGCGCTCCCGCACGCGGAGCCCGGCGAGCGGGAAATCGGCGCGGGCGAACTGGTGGTCTTCGACATGGGCGCGGAGCTCGACGGCTACTGCTCAGACGGCACGCGGACGTTCGCCACCGGCGAGCCCGGGGAGGAGGCCCGCGAGGTCTACGACCTGGTGCTCGCGGCGCAGCTCGCCTCGCTCGCCGCGATCCGCGTCGGCGCCTCCGGCAAGGAGGTCGACGCCGTGGCGCGGGAGATGATCTCGGAAGCCGGTCACGGCGATCATTTCGGGCACGGACTCGGCCACGGCGTCGGGCTCGAGGTCCACGAGAGCCCGCGGCTGGCGACCACGTCCGAGGACGAGTTGCGCGAGGGCAACGCCGTCACCGTCGAGCCCGGGATCTATCTTCCCGGGCGCTTCGGCGTACGGATCGAGGACCTCGTGGTGCTGACCGGTGACGGGTACCGCAACCTGAGCGGCACCTCGAAGGAGCTCACGATCGTCGGGTGAGCGTCCGCCGTCTCGAGCGGGCAGGCGCTACGCCGCCAGCGTCGCAGTGGCGAGGCCGTATCCATCCGGCGCCGGCTGACGAGGCTGTACGAGTCCGGTCTCCAGGCCGGCATGCAGGGAACCCTGACGGTCAAGTGAGGCCTGAGCTCGAAACCCACAGCGATGGAACCTAGGCAGTCGCAGGGGCCTCGATCGGCCCCGCAACCGGCTCGCCGCCGCGCCTGATGCGGCCCGCGAGCAGGGGAAAGATCAGCGTCGAGAGGATCGCGGCGCCAACCAGGCCGGCGGCCGTGGACGAGGTCATGTGGCCGGCCTCGATCGCCAGCGTGGTGATCGCCAAGACCAGGGGCAGCTCCGTGGCCGAGTAGACGGCGAGCGCCACCCTGTCGCGCGATCCGAGCTCGCTTCGATACAGCAGCAGGGCCGGGAGGCCGCGCACCACCAGGAAGAGGCCGAGGAACATCGGCACCTTGAGCAGGGCGGTGGCACTCGAGGTCAGGGCATCGAGATCGAACGCCATCCCGCTGGTGATGAAGAAGAACGGGATCAGCAGGCCGTACCCGACCGCGTACACCTTGGAGTCGAAGACGCTTACCTCGCGGCCGCGCAGCGCGACCCGGGTGATCATGCCGGCCACGAACCCGCCAAGCAGCAGGTCGAGGCCGAGCTGAGCCGCCAGGGCGACGAGCGCGAAGATGAGCACGACCGCGAGCCGGACGGCGAGCTGGCTGGAGGTCTCGAAGGTCCTCTCCACCAAGGACCATCCCCGCCATGCCGAGCGCACGGCGAGTATCCCGGTGATCACCGCCAGTGCGATGAAGAGCACCAGGATCGCGGCCTCGTGGAGCGGATGGCCGGTGGAGAGGATCAGCGTCACCAGCAGAATCGGCCCGAACTCCCCGATCCCGCCCGCGCCGAGCAGGTAGGTGCCGAAGCGGGTGCGCATCTCACCTGCATCGCTGAGGATCGGGATCAGCGTCCCGATCGCAGTCGTCGCCATCGCCGATCCCGTGTAGAGGTACGAGAGGATCACCCCCGCCGCGGCGAGCACTCCGCCGATCCCGTAGGCGAGCAACAGTGAGAGCCCCCAACCGACGGCGCCCAACTCGAGCGGCCGGCCCTTGATCCGGTCGAAGTCGATCTCGTAGCCGGCGAAGAAGAAGAGCATCCCCAGGCCGAGGTCCCCCAGCAGCTTCGTGGTGGGGTCGAGGCTGGCGAGCTCGAATCCCTGCGGGCCGATGATGATCCCGAGCACGAGCTCCACGACCACCACGGGGATCGCCAGCCGCGGCGAGATGGCGAGCACGAACACGCCGGCGACGGCCGCGGCGATGACGATGACCAGCGCGGACGTCTCGTCGACGCCCGCCGCCACCGTCCCTAATGGCAACTGAGCCATCGGCGGGACTCTAATTCGATGACCGGCTCGATCAACCCGCTTTAGGTCCCTGGCGCAGCGTCCCCGTGGCGGACCTCGGTGCGGTCCTCGCCATAGCGCCGTGTCTCGTAGGCGATCATCATCCAGAGCAGGACGTTGATCAAGGCGAGCATCACGAGCGCCGAGAGCTCGAGCGCGACCGGGTAAAGCGCGAGCAGCAGAAGCGCCAGGCCGAGGCGCTGCCGGTTGATCGTCCTCACGTGCCGGTACCGGAAGGCGACCAGGCCGAGCAGGTAGACCGCCACGCCGCCGACCAGGGCGAAAGCGGGTATGTCTTCGAGCGCATCGGTCGGGTGCCCGATCCCCTTCTTGAGGCCCAGGGCCAGCAGGATGATCCCGGCGACGAGCAGGAAGTGGATGTAGGAGTAAGAATCCCGCGCCAGCTCGTTCTCGGACCTTCCCCACGGGCGCCCGGATCAGCCGCCGGGCGGAGACCAGAGCGACGATGTCGAAGTACGCCCACCAGAGCGCCGCAACGACTCCGATCCCGAGCGCGGCCACGGCGGCGATGCCCCAGGTCAGATTGGACCCGGCGCCGAGCCCGATTGCCACGATCGACTCGCCGAGGGCGATGATCACAATCAGCCCGTGGCGCTCGGCGAAGTGGCCGGGGACCAGGTGCCACCCTTCCGAGCCGAAGAGGTAGGGCTCCCCCATGTCGAGGATGAGCGCGATCCCCCAGACCGCCGCCTGAAGGCCGGGATCCAGGAACGAGCCCGCGACCAGCAGGGAAACCCCGATCCCCGTCCCGATCCCGAGGCCGGTCACGGATCGCCGGAAGCTGGGGTCGTCGCGGCCGGCGATCGCGAGCAGGAAGATCTGCGCGAATCGCACCGCCCCGTACGCGACGGCGAATTCGGTCGCCAGGCCGCCGAACGCGTCGGGCACGCAGATCGCGGCGATCAGGAAGCCCGCCATCGCGGCGAAGAGCGCAAGCCGGACGCCGCCCTCCTCGGGATCGACGACGCTCGTCAGCCAGGCGTATGCGGTCCACAACCACCAGAGCAGGGCGAGCACGAGCATCCCCTGGCCGAGGCCGGTCCAGGTCGTGTGGTGTGACATCAGCGTCGTGCACTGCGTGATCGCCAGGACGAAGACGAGATCGAAGAAGAGCTCCAGCGGCAGCACCCGGTCCGCCTGCCGAAGGGACGCGCCAAGTCTCAGGCGCTGGGTCTCGGTTCCCGTCTCCACGGGCCGCATCGTGCCATGGGCCGAGTCACGACGGGCACTACGCTCCGACTTATCTGCATTGAACGGTTCCGGAAGCGAGCGGGAGACTCTCGGGCCCGTCGGGCTCTGAGGAGGCGGCGGCGAACCTCGTGGCGGGATGCGGTCGGAGGCAGCGTGTTGCTTGGAGCCGCATCGGGCCTGCGGAGCCAGATCGGCGTGGCGGCCATCGCGGTGCGCTCGGACCCCTCTCTGCCTCAGATACTTCGGCAACCTTGGACAAGACGGGTGTTGGTGGCGGCGGCAGTCGGCGAGCTGATCGCCGACAAGCTGCCGAACACCCCGAGTAGGCTCGAACCGCCGGGGATCGTCGGCCGACTGGTGCTAGGGGCGCTCGCAGCCTCCCTCTACGCGCAGACCCGCGGAGCACCTTGGCCTCGGGCGGCCGGTATCGGAGCCGCGAGCGCCATCGCGGCGGCCAAGATCGGCCACGACCTGCGGGCCCAATTGGCCAAGCAGGTGCCCGACCCGGCCGTGGCGGTCGTCGAGGACACCATCGCGCTCGGCCTGGCCTCCGAGGGAGCTGTGCGCTGACCCCTACGGCTAGCCTTGCGTGACCGTGATCAGCACGAATCAGTTCAAGAACGGCACCCACATCGACGTCGACGGGACCGTCTTCCGCATCGTCGAGTTCCAGCACGTGAAGCCGGGCAAGGGCGGCGCCTTCGTGCGCTCGAAGCTGAAGCGGGTCGATGACGGGGCAGTGATCGACAAGACCTTCAAGGCCGGAGAGAAGTTCCGACCGGTCCGCACCGAGACCCGCAAGATGCAGTTCCTCTACGACTCGGGAGATGACGCCGTCTTCATGGACAACCAGAGCTACGACCAGGTCGAGATCCCGAAGTCGGTCGTCGGCGACGCCCTCAAGTGGGTGCCGCCGAACTCCGACATCGACCTGCTCTTCGTCGACGAGCGCCCCGCCGGTGCGCAACCTGCGAGTGCCGTCGACCTCGCCGTCACCCAGACCGATCCGGGCCTCAAGGGCGATACCGCCTCGGGCGGCGGCACGAAGCCGGCCACCCTCGAGACGGGCGTGATCGTCCAGGTCCCCCTCTTCATCGAGGAGGGCGAGAGGGTCCGGGTCGACACGCGCAGCGGCGAGTACGTGTCGCGTGCGTAGGTCGGACCAGCGCCGGGACGCCGTCTTCGCCCTCTACCAGCACGAGGTCACCGGCAGACCCCTCGGCGAGCCGCTCCGTGACGCCAAGCCGTACACACGCGAGCTGGCCGAGGCCGTCGGGGAGAATCAGACGGACCTCGACGAGCTGATCACACGGCACTCCCAGAACTGGTCCCTGCAGCGAATCGCCCCGCTCGAGCGGAGCATCATGCGCGTCGCGCTCTACGAGGCCCTGAACGTGGAGGACGTACCGGTCGAGGTGGCGATCGACGAGGCGGTCGAGCTGGCCAAGGAGTACTGCGGGGCCGAGGCGCCCGGCTTCGTCAACGGCGTTCTCGGGGCCGCCCTGCAAGGAGCCGGCGCCGAGAAGTCGAGCTGAGCGCTCTGGAGACCACGCGATGGACAGCGGGTGGTGCCCGGGTGTTCAGTACCTGAGGGCTCTATCCGTAGTTCTCCGCCCGTCTCTGCGCACAACTGCTGATGAAGCTGGGGGCGTCAAGTTGCATGCTGCCGGTGGACCCAGGAGGAGGATCTCGGTTCGAATGCGGACGAAACGGACTTCGGACGTACCGGAGGTCGAACTGACTCGAGGCGCGTCCGATCAGTGGGCGCGTCCGATCAACTACCGTGACGCCGATGGAAGCCCGGGGTCCGGATCTGGAAGCGATTACGGCGCGGCTGGACCGAATAGCGCAGGAACTCGAAGCTGGTCCGGAGGAGGGACGCGCCGTCGAGTTGGTCCGCGAGGCTTCCGAAACCGCGGCGGAGGCAGGGCGAGCGGTGGAGGCCGCGCTGAGGGCCGGGACGGATACGTCGGCACCCTGAAGGAAGCCATGACCGAGTACCCCGACGACCTGCGAGAGCAGGTCGAGGACTATCTGGAGGGGCTGCGCTTCTCGCAGATCCCCCCGACCGAGGGTTTGGAGGACGCGATGCGCTACTCGCTGCTAGCCGGCGGCAAGCGGATCCGACCGGTCTTGGCGCTCGCGACGGCCCGATCGGTCGGCCTCGACCAGGAGCGGGTTCTGCCGGCGGCCGGGGCGCTGGAGCTGATCCACACCTACTCCCTGATCCATGACGACCTTCCGGCCATGGACGACGACGAGTTGCGCCGGGGCATGCCCACCTCGCACGTCAAGTTCGGCGAGAACGTCGCGATCCTAGCCGGCGACGCGCTCTTCGCCGAGGCGATCCGTCTCTTCACCGAGGAGCAGACCGGCCACCCCGCCGCCGTGCTCACGGCCCTGCAGGAGCTGATCACCGCGGCGGGTGTGGGGGGCATGGTCGGAGGCCAGTACATCGACGTCACAGAGTTCGACGCCGCTGCCAAGGGGGACTGGGACGCGGCCGTGTACCTGAACGCCTCGCGCCTGCGCGAGATGCACGCTCTCAAGACCGGCCGCCTGATCGCCGCCAGCGTCGGCGTCGTACTGACACTCGCTGAGGTGCCGGAAGATGCCAAAATCCCGTACCGCCGATTCGCCGATGAGCTGGGTGTGCTGTTCCAGATCGTCGACGACATCCTCGACGTCACGGGCTCCGATGAGGAGCTCGGCAAGCCGAGCGGCAGCGACGAAAGGCACGGGAAGCTGACCTACGTGAGCGCTTATGGACTCGAGAAGGCGCGAGAGCTAGCCTCCGAGTCCCACCGGAAGGCCCGTGCGGCGCTCGAGGGGGCGGCACCCCGCACGGACGACCTGATCCGGATAACCGACTTCATCCACACTCGACACACCTGATGCCAGACGAAGAGCGACTGCTCGACGCGATCGACTCGCCCGCCGACCTCCGCGAGCTCTCCGACGAGCAGCTCCAGCAGGTCGCGCAGGAGGTTCGCGAGCTGATCATCGACACGATCGGCGAGATCGGCGGCCACTTCGGCGCCAACTTGGGCACGTGCGAGCTCGCTGTGTCGCTGCACAGCCTGCTCGACTCCCCCAGGGACAAGATCCTCTGGGACGTCGGCCACCAGGCCTATCCCCACAAGGTGCTGACCGGCCGGCGCGACCGGCTCGACACGATCCGCCAGTACGAGGGCCTCGCTCCGTTCTGCTCGATCTACGAGTCCGAGCACGACATCATGGGCGCGGGCCACGCCTCGACCTCGATCGGCTACGCGGTGGGCCTCAAGGAGGCGATGCGCAAGGGGATCGGAGAGGACGGCAAGGTCGTCGCCGTGATCGGAGACGGGGCGCTCACCGGCGGCGTCGCCTACGAGGCGCTGCACCACGCCGGCGGGCTCCAGACGCCGATGGTGATCGTCGTCAACGACAACGGGATGTCGATCTCGCCGAACGTCGGCGCGATCTCCCGCTACTTCCAGCGCACGCGCCTCAACCGGCGCCTCTACCAGGCGCGGTCGGCCACCGAGGAGCGTCTCACCCAGCTGCCCCTCGGCCTCGGCCGTCGGATCGACCGGCTGGGGCCGGAGGTCAAGGCCGCGATCAAGGCGTACTTCGCGCCGGGTCTGTTCTTCGAGGAGCTCGACCTCGCCTACATGGGGCCGATCGACGGCCACGATGTCGCCGAGCTGCGCGCCGCACTCCGTAAGGGGCTGGACGCCGGCCGGCCAGTGGTCGTCCACATCCAGACCGTCAAGGGCAAGGGCTTCGAGCCCGCCGAGGAGGGCGGCCTCGCGGGCATGGAGAAGTGGCACGCCGCCAAACCCGGCTCGATCGTGAACGGCAAGGAGGCGCCGAAGAAGACCGTCCCGGTGACGGAGAGTGACTCTCCGGAGGAGATCGAGAAGCTCGAGAAGCCGCCGCCAAAGTCGCCGCCCCAGTACACGGCTGTCTTCGGCGATGCGCTCGTCGAGGAGGCCCACCGGGATCGGCGCGTGATCGGCATCACCGCCGCGATGGCCGGCGGGACGGGCCTCAACAAACTGGCGGAGGCGGCGCCCGAGCAGTATTACGACGTCGGCATTGCCGAGCAGGACGCCGTCCTCTTCGCCGCCGGCCTCGCGATCCAGGGCGCGAAGCCGGTGTGCGCGATCTACTCGACCTTCCTGCAGCGGGCGTTCGACCAGCTGGTCCACGACGTCTGCCTGCAGAAGCTGAACGTGGTCTTCGCGATGGATCGAGCGGGCCTGGTCGGGGACGACGGCCCGACCCACCATGGCGCCTTCGACATCTCGTACTTCCGGCCGCTGCCGAACGTGGTGGTGATGGCGCCCCGGGACGAGGCGATGCTCGTGCATATGCTGCGCACTGCGCTGGCTCACGACGACGGGCCGATCGCCTTCCGGTATCCGCGTGGCGCCGCCGAGGGCGCACCGATGCCCGACGTGGCCAAGGAGATCGAGATCGGCAAGGGGGAGTACCTGCTGCCGGGCGAGAGGATTGCGCTGCTCGGCTACGGCTACGGCGTTCAGGTCGCGCTGGGCGCCGCGGAGGTTCTGCGGAGCAAGGGCCTCCAGCCCACGGTCGCGGACGGCCGCTTCGCGAAGCCTCTCGACGGCGAGATGGTCGAGAGGCTCGCCTCGGATCACGACCTGCTGGTGACGGTCGAGGAGAACGTGCTCCCCGGTGGCTTCGGGTCCGCGGTCCTCGAGCATGTCGAGGACGCCTTCGCTGACGCCCGCGAGCGCGCCCGGATCCTGCGTGTGGGACTCCCCGACCGCTATGTCACGCACGGCAAGCCGGCGCTGATCCGCCAAGAGGTCGGCTTCACCGGCGAGGCCGTCGCCGAGCGGGTCCTCTCGGCGCTCGGCACCCGCGAAACGATCTTCGGCTAGCGGTCGCCAGGCCGCTCGCGACCGCGAGCAGGTGGCGAAGCAGATTGAAGGTCAGGCCGACGGGTATCCTGAGCTGGATCGGCGATCGCCCTCTGCACAGCGCCGCCGAATAGGGAACCGGGCAGGCGACTTGATCGAACGGGTCGCTTCGTCACTGACCCAGGAGAGGTGATCGCATGTCCTATCTGAGCTGTCCCGGTTGCGGGCTCACCCTGTTCGACCGCAACCCGCTGACGTCCCCGCGGCACTGCCCACGCTGCGCTCGCCGAGGCACATCGGTCGAGCTCGAACCCGGAGCGAGGCAGGCGCCGTCGTTCAGCGACGGAATACTGGCGCGGGGTGACGCAGGCCGTCGAGATGGACGAGACGTCCGAGCGTCGTGAGCGCGGCGAGTCCACGCGGTGCCAGCGCGATCGCGGCGACGTCGAAGAGGACATAGACGCCGGCGATGCCGCTCGGCGGGTTGCCGGCGGGCAGTGGTGTGTCCGGCGTCGTCGCGGCCCAGTGCCAGGCGCCGATCGAGGTCCCGTAGATCTCCAGGAAGCCAACGACAAGGAACACCCCCGCGTAGATCGCCGGGGCGCGCCCCCGCAGCAGGACGTAGATCAGCAGCGTTCCCGTGACCGCTCCGAGAACGTCCGTCCGCCCGAGGAGCGCCAGGCCGGCGATCCCCCAGGCGGCCACGATCGCGATGACCGCTCTCAGGAAGGCACGTGGATGCCGCCGGACCGGCGCCGACTGGCTGATTCGAAGTCCCGCGAGGAACACGAGCCCGTGCCCGGGAGGCACGAACGCGGGCAGGTTCTCGAGCCGATAGGTGTAGGCGCCGAGCACGATCGAGCCGAGCACCTCGGCGCAGCTCGCCACCACCACGACGACAAGGGCCCGGGCGCGGTCTTCCCGCTCGAGCGAGTGGCAGGCGGCGATCAGGATGGCCCAGGTCGCGACACCGAGCAGGAGCTGCTCCCGGTGGCTCGCGAAGTGATCGAGCGCGAGAAACGTCGCGATCACGCAGAGCACCATGGCCGCGAACGGCAGCGGCTCCGACAGCGGGTTTTTGGCGGTTGATCTCCCCATCTACCGCTTCCCCGTCCTGCGTGGACGAATGGCGATTGGATCATCCCCTCACCAGGTCTGTCAAATGAGAAACTGCGCGCGGTGATCGAACGGCCCGTGTTCATAGTCGCGCCGCCGCGATCGGGAGGGACCTCACTGTTCCGCTCGTTGGCGCGTGCGCCAGGCGTCTTCACCGCCAGGGGTCCAGTGCTCGACGGCATCTTCGAGCTCGAGCCGGAGAACCGCGAGTGGGACAGCAACCGGCTCACCAACGACGACCTGGAGGCTCGAGCCGTGGAGGAGCTCCGCGGCCGGTTGAAGGGCGCTCTCGCCGACAGCACCGGAAACCGCCCGGGCCTCGATGCAACGGGGATCCGCTGGGTCGACGGACACCCGCGCAACGCCCTGCGGGTCCCGTTCCTGGCAGCGGTCGCGCCCGACTCCCAGTTCGTCTACATCCACCGCGAGCCCTCCGAGACGGTTCCCGCGATGCTGAGTCTCTGGGAGGCCGGAAATCGGATCAGCTATCCCGGGCTTCCCGACTGGCCCGGCCCCCCGTGGTCGATGGCCCTGGTCCCTGGATGGAGAGACCTGGCCGGCCGGCCGCTGCCGGAGATCGTCACCGAGCAGTGGCTGCGCCTGACCGGCACCCTGCTCGACGATCTGGAGGCGCTTCCGCCGGAGCGCTGGTGCGTGACGGACTTCAAGGCGCTGCTCAACGACCCGATGCGCGAGCTCGAGCGGATCTGCGAGTTCGTTGCGATCGAGCCGTCCGAGGAGGTGACGCGTCCGCTGCGCTCCCTGCGGGACCAGCTCGCCGTGTCGGACGGCGACTCCGGCCCCGAGCTCCCTCCCCAGTTGGACGAGCTGCTGCCGCGTACCGCGAAGTTCGCGGAGCGTTCCCGCGAGCTCCTCGCCCGGCCGGTTCGCGCACCGCGCACGGCGCAGTGGTCGGCCCCATCGGATTCCCCTCTCCGCAGCGTCTACACGCAGAGCTTCCCCGAGTTCCTCAACCAGCTCGGGAGCTCGATGCTCGTCTCGACGTACCAGACGGGGAAGCTGATCTGCGCTCGCCATGACGGCGGCCAGCTGAACACGCACTTCCGGAACTTCTCGCGGCCGATGGGCCTTGCGGTGGCGCCCGGGCGGATCGCGATCGGCACCCGCATCGAGGTGCTCGACTACCGCAACTTCCCGGCCGTCGCGCCGAAGGTCGAGCCCCGCGGCAAGCACGATGCGTGCTTCCTGCCCCGGAACAAGCACTTCACCGGCGACATACGGATTCATGAGGTCGCGTTCGCTCAGGGAGAGCTCTGGATGGTCGCCACCAACTTCTCCTGCCTCGCGACGCTCGATGCGGAGCACAGCTTCATCCCCCGCTGGTCGCCGCCCTTCGTTTCGCAGCTCACCTCCGAGGACCGCTGCCACCTCAACGGCCTCTGCGTGATCGACGACGAGCCGCGCTACGTCACCGCACTGGGGGAGACCGATACTCCGGGCGGCTGGCGGGAGAACAAGGCGAGCGGGGGGATCCTGATGGACGTCCAGACCGGCGAGATCGTGCTCAGAGGCCTCTCGATGCCGCACTCGCCGCGCTGGTTCGAGGATCGCCTCTGGGTGCTCGAGTCCGGGAAGGGCACGATCTCGGTCGCCGACCTCGACGCCGGCACCGTGGAGACCGTCGCGGAGCTTCCAGGCTTCACGCGCGGGCTCCTCTTCGCCGGCGGTCTTGCCTTCGTCGGGCTCTCGCAGGTGCGCGAGACCGCCACCTTCGGCGGGCTGCCGCTGATGGAGCGGCTCGACGAGCGCCTCTGCGGTGTCTGGGCGGTGAACCCCCAGAGCGGTGAGATCGCCGGCTTCCTGCGGTTCGAGGAGATGGTCCAGGAGGTCTTCGACGTCGCGCTCCTTCCGGGGCTCCGCTATCCGGAGATCGCGGAGGAGGGCTCGGACGCGGCGACCAACTCGTTCGTCCTGCCCGAAGCTCAGCCCGCTGCTGGATGAAGCCGATCGACCGCGGAACCTGGCTCGCTCTCGGGGCGATGGGCGGCTGCACCTGCCGCGCCTCGTCCGCCCTGCGTGGGCGCCACTCGCCGCGCCGGTCACGGGCCGTAGGGACCAGCTCGCCGGCTGGGCGACTCCCGGTGCGGAGTGCCCAGATCCGTCGAACCCGCTACCCACTCCCGCGAACGTCCCGGGTTATGCCCTATCCGGGGGATTGCCGGACGTTCGCGATGCGGACCGGCACCGAACGTCCGCGGGTGGCCCCCATGTGGAGGATTCCGGGACGTTCGGGAAGCGGGTGGAGGAGGAGAGCGCCAGGAGTTCCCTTGCTTGCCGTGTAGAGCAGCGGTTCTCGGATCTGTGGTCCCTACTGGTGCCCGGGCGGGTCGTCGGAGCCCCCACCTCCGCCGCCGCTGCTTCCGCTCCCGCTGGTCCCACTGCTGCCCCCGCCGTGATCGTCGGCGCCGGATGTGCTGGTGCCCCCGGAGGAGCCGCTGGTGCCGCTGCCGCCCGAGGATCCCGATTCCTTCCGCTGACCGCCATGGTCGTCGCCTCCGCCGCCACTGGAGCCGGAGGAGGATGACGGACCGGAGTCATCGGAGCCGAAGCCAGACGAGCCGGAGGAACCGGACGGTTCGGAATCGCCGCCGGAGATGTCGTCGCTCCCCGACGTGCGACCGCCGTGGTCATCGTTGCGGTCCTCCACAGCCCGAGCCGGTTTCGGCTTCGGGGCCTCGGTGGCGAGCGAGACCGGCTGGGCCGAGAGGCCGATGTCCCGTCCCGAGATCGCGTTGGCCGCTAGCGCGATCGCGGCGGCCGCGACGATCCCGGTGATGCCGAGCAGGACGGTGAGGATCCGTTCCCTGGACGTCATGCGGTCACCGTAGAGGCGGTGAGTTAGGAGTTGGCAAAGTCCCGCCGGGCAGGGTGACCTCCGCGCGGACGAGCCCTCGATCGCCGTTCTGGATGCGGGCGGCGCCGCCACGGCGACGTGCCAGCGCCGCCACGATCGGCAGCCCGAGGCCGGTGCCGTCCCGGCGGCCGCTTCCACGGTAGAAGCGCTCGAACGCGCGGCGGCTGAGCTCTGGATCGATCGGGCCGGACTCGCTCACCACCCTGATCCTGCCCGTCCCGTCGACGCCGTCGGTCTCGACCGTGACGGTCGAGCCTCGCGGCGAGTACTTGAGCGCGTTCTCGATCAGGTTGTCGAGGATCGCGGCGAGCTCCGTCTCGCCGGCCCGCACGACCCCGGCGCCCTGCTCGTGAAGGAAGATCTCGTGACCGCTCTCGTCGGCTGGGCCGCGCCACCGCTCGATCGCATCCTGGACGGCCTCGCCGAGGTCGGCGGTCTGCTCCTCGGCGGGTTGCTCGCTCGAGGCGAGCTCGAGCAGGTCCGAGACGAGTCCCTCGAGCCTGGCGCTCTCCCGCTCCGCGGCCTCGAGCTCGCGGCGTACGGCCGGATCGTCGGTCTTCACCCCCGCGGCCTCGAGGCGGAGCCGCAGTCCGGTGAGGGGGGTGCGGAGCTGGTGGGAGGCGTCGGCGACGAATGCCCGCTGTGACTCGAGAACGGCGTCGAGCCGGTCGGCCATCTCGTTGAACTCCTGTGCCACCTCCACCTGCTCACTCGAGCCTCGTGCTGGGGCCCGGGCCTCGCTGTCTCCCGCCGCCCGGCGGCGGGCCGCCTCCCCGAGCGAGCGCAGGGGCCGGGCGATGGATCCGGCGAGGATCCACGCCACGCCGAGCCCCAGGACCAGTGCCAGCACCCCGACGCCGATCAGCGCGAGGACGTCCTGGCGAACCTGGCTGTGAACGGCGCCGAGGCTCTGCTCGACTTCCAGTGCGCCGATGGTGCGGCCGTTGCGAACGATCGGGACGGCCGTCGAGAGCACGTCCCGTCCCTCGTGGTGCCGCCCCTGCGCGATGTTCCCGCGAAGCGCTTCCAGCGCGATCGGATCGTCAGTGGGGGCTCCATCGCCCGTGCCCTCCGAGCTCGCGATCTGCCGTCCGCGGCCGTTGATGACGAAGACGAGCCCGTCGAGGTTCGCGGCCGCCTGGGTCGCGAGCCGCTCCACCCGCCGAGGCCTTCGCATCTGATCGGCGACGGACGCCGCGGCGACCTGCGCCTGAGCGGCCGAGTCGGCCTCGACCTCGGCGTTGACTCGATCGCTGACGTTGATCGAGAGGGGTACCTCGAGAGCGACGATCACCACCAGGAGCGTGTAGGCGAAGGCCACGAGCAGCCGGGCGCGCAGGCTCATCGGGCCCTAGACCTCGTCGGCCCCGGAGAACCTGAACCCGACGCCACGGACAGTGTGGATGTAGCGGGGCTCCTTCGGATCGTCGTCCAGCTTCTTGCGCAGGCCGCTGACGTGGACGTCGAGCGTCTTCGTCGAGCCGAACCAGTTCATGTCCCAGACCTCGTCGATCAGGGCCTCGCGCGTGAGAACCGAGCCCGAGCTCTCCATCAGGACGCGCAGCAGCTCGAACTCCTTGCGCGAGAGCTCGACCGGCTCGCCGGCCAGACGGGCCTCGTGCTTCGCGGTGTCGAGGCGGAGATCCCCGATCGTGATCGGCTCGCCGTCGCCGCCGCTTGGAGCGGCGGCCGACCGCCTGAGTACCGCCCGGACCCGCGCGATCACCTCTCGGGCGGAGAACGGTTTGACGATGTAGTCGTCCGCGCCGAGCTCGAGGCCCGCGACGCGGTCCGCCTCGGATCCCCGGGCGGTGAGCATGATGATCGGGACCTGGCTCCGCTTCCGGAGCTCCCGGCAGACGTCGAGGCCCGATCCGTCGGGGAGGCCGATGTCCAAGAGGACGAGATCGGGGTCGGCACTTGCCGCCTTCTCCATCGCCTCGGTGGCCGTGCCGGCAACTGCGGCGTCGAGGCCGTCGCGCTCGAGAGCCTCGGCGAGGGGCTCGGTGATCGCGCGCTCGTCCTCGACGAGCAGGATGGTTGGGCGCTGGGACGAGACGCTCACTGCGCCATAAGGCTAGGGGTGGCGGGAGAAACGGCTTGGGGCCGGCGACCGCTCCCGCGGCCACCGGCCCTGCACCGGTCCTCGACGTGTCTCAGTCGCGGCACTCGGATGCGGCGTGCCTAGTCGTCGTCCGAGCCGCCCGAGTGGCTGGACCCGGAGCCGCCCGACCCTGAGCTGCCCGAGCCGGAGCTGCCGGAGCTTCCCGAGTCGCCACCGTGGTCGTCACCGACGTTGTGGCCGGCGCCGTCATCGGTGCTCTGGCCGCCGTGGTCGTCCCCGACGTCGTGGTTCGGGCCGTCATCGCTGTCCGTGCTACCGCGCCCCGAGTTCTGGGATCCCGGTCCGGAGTTCTGGTGCTCGCCCGGGTTGTCGTCGCCGACGTCGTGGCCCGGGCCGTCATCGGTGGTGGTCGTCTGCCCGTTGCCCACCTGGTCGTCGTTCCCGTTGTCCTCGGGCCGCTGCGGTCCCGCGCAGCGGGGGTCATTGGCGTGCTCGGCCTCATCGCACGGGCCGCTCACGTCCACGCTGCTCATGGTGCCGGTGGTCGCCGCCGCCGGAGCCGTCGGGCTCGGCGAGTTGTTGTCCGGTGGAGCCGCCATCACGTACGCGGCTCCACCGACGAGGATGCCGACGAGTGTGGCCACAAGCGTCTTCGAAATGGTGCTCATTCGATTCCTCCTTGAGAAGTTGGGTCTGGCGGCCACTATCCGCGGCCCGCGTCAGACGATGCCCAGGTGCAGGGAAGGGGACTGCAAGCGGACGGTTAAGCCTTCGTAAGGTGGGGGAGGAGCGTCTGCATGACCCCGCAACAGGACAACGGCCGCGTCGCGGTGATCACGGGGGCGTCCTCCGGCATCGGCGAGGCGACGGCACGCGCGCTCGCCGCGGACGGCCACCGTGTCGCCCTGCTGGCGAGGCGCGCGGACCGCATCGAGGAGCTCGCCGGCGAGCTCGGCACCGGCGCCATCGCCATCACGGCCGATGTCACCGACCGCGAATCGCTCGTCGGCGCCGCGGAGAGTGTTCAGGAGGAGCTCGGGGGCGCGGACATCCTCGTCAACAACGCGGGCGTGATGCTGCTCGGTCCCTTCAGCTCCGAGCACAGCGATGAGCTCCGCCAGATGGTCGAGGTCAACCTGCTCGGAGCGATGACGGCGACCGAGGTCTTCCTCGATCAGCTTCGTGACGACGGCGGCGACCTGGTCAACATCTCGTCGGTCGCCGGCCGCACCGCACGCGCCTTCGGCTCGGGCTACAACGCGACCAAGTGGGGCCTGAACGGCTGGTCGGAGGCACTGCGCCAGGAACTGCTGCCCGAGATTCGCGTGATGGTGATCGAGCCCGGGGCCGTCGCCACCGAGCTCACCGACCACATCACCGACCCCGGCGCCAAGGAAAGTTCTGAGAAGTTCTATGACGAGGTCGCGATCACGGCGGATGACATCGCCGAGATCATCGCCTTCGCAATCGCCCGGCCGCGACGCGTGAACCTCAACGAGATCCTCGTACGACCCACCGCTCAGTCGCGCTGATCCGGTCCCGAGAGAGACGGAGGACCGCGTGTTGACGGCCCCTAGGGGCCGGGACTATGGTGACCGTGGACAGAGAGGATGGCCACTTGTCTCAGTCAGAACCTGTCCCACGGTTTTGCTCGTCCACCCGCATGTTGGTCTCGAGCCTCCTTGTCATCGCCCTCGCGGCACTCTGCCTCTACTTCGGCGCCAAGCCGGCGGGCGCGGCTGGTTTCCACAGCTGCGCGAGCAAGAAGCTCGAGAACAAGGGCATCTTCAACCTCAAGGCCAGCCACGCCAAGTGCAAGCTGGCCCGGCAGGTCGCCTTCGGCCTGCGAGGAGGGGACGAGACTCCCAAGGGCTTCTCCTGCGTGGCCGCGCCCGGCGGCAACCTGACGCCGTTCACCTGCTCCCGGCGCGGCCAGGTCGTGAAGTTCTCGCTGGAGGGATAGCCCTCAGCGGCCGCCCCAAGTTGTTCCCCACGGCTAAGCCGAATCCGCTTTGCATGGAAAGCAGCACTTTGAGGTCGGCTCCAGCTTCTCGTGCGAGCAAGCAGGCTCGGCTTGAGCCCGCGCTGAGTACGGACGGGGTGTTAGGGTCGCTGCGAAGGGGGCAGCACCATCGACAGGGGGCATAGGAGGAGCCATGGGAGCAGATGAAAACGTGGCGATCATGCAGCGCGCCTACGACGCTTTCAACGCGGCCGACGTCGACACCCTGACCGAACTTTTCGACGAGGACGTTGTCTGGCACTTGCCGGGGAGGAGTTCGATGGCCGACGACTACCAGGGCCGCGACGCGACTCTGACCTACTTCGGCCAGATCGGGGAGAGGACGGGGGGCACCTTCCAGGCCGAGCTACAGCAACTGTTCGCCGGCGATGACGGTCGGGTGATCGGCCTCCAGCGCAGCACCGCGGAGCGAGACGGGAAGCGCCTGGATGTCAGCAATTGCATCGTCTTCGAGCTCAGGGACGGCAAGGTCGTCGACGGCCGGGAACACTTCAACGACCTCTACGCCTGGGACGAGTTCTGGTCGTAGGCCGTAGGCGGCCAAGCAAGGGGAGAGGTCCGGAAATAGCCGCTTTGGACGACAGCTTCCTTTCATCGAAGCAGCGGTTTGCTTACTTCCTCTTCCCTGTCCGCTCGTAGGCGCCGATGTCGGGCTTCTTGCCGCGCTTGACGCCGCGCTGGTCGACGAGAACTCCATCGGGATCCGCGTGGCCGATCGCCCTCGAACCCTTCCTCAGCGCGATCGTCTTGGTGGGCCCGCCGTTGTCGGCGAGCTTCCCCAGCTTCAGCTTCCCGCCGAACAGGTCGGTGGCGCCGAAGCCGGTGCAGCCGTCGGCGGTGCCGATCAGGTTGTGCCCCAGCGAGAGGAAGGGTGCCGGTCGGGGACGGAGGGAGCAATCGGACGCGATCGCGGGCCTGTGGTGTGTGGCGACGGTGTTGAGGGCCATCACCGTGTTGTGGATGCTGACGCTGTCGTCCCCGGTGGTGTAGATCCCCCCGCCCGAGCCGCCGTGCGTACCTTCTTCAGTATCGAGCCCGGTCCACGCTTGGTTGCGAGCAACCGTGACGTAGTCGAGCTCCACGGTCGCGTGGCTTCCGGAGTCGATGCTGTCCTGTGAACCGATCCCGCCACCGTCAAGGCCGGCGCTGTTGTTGGCGACCGTTGAGTTCTCGACCTCGAGGGTCGCCGTCGGTTCCGGCGGCGGGGCGCTGAGGCCGATGCCGCCACCGGAACTGAAATCCCCTGTCGTGTTGCCGGAGATGGTCGAGCGGTTGACTTCTGCGCGCCCACCCGCGTCGATGGCCAGTCCGCCCCCGTAGTACCCGGCTTGGTTGTTTGCGAGGGTCGACTTGAAGAGGAATGCGTTCGCCCCCTTCAAGATGAAGACCGCTCCCCCCGCGCCGTCGGTCTTGTTGCCCTTGAGCCGCGTCCCGGCGATCCTGATCTCGCCGCCGCCGTTGACGAAGATGGCGCCGCCGCTGGCGCTCCTGTTGCTCGGGTGGCCGTCGGCGGTGTTGTTGACGAGGCGGCTGTTGCGGATGTCGAGGATGCCGCCCCGGATCGCCCCGCCGTCACCGGCGTCGCCGGCCACGGCGTGGGCGTGACCGTCCCGGAGCGTGACGCCGTTCAGCGTCAGGGAGCCGTCGAAGATGCGATCGATGCCGTTGGCGTCGATCGTCGCCGGATTGGTCTTGCCGCCGCTCGCGGTCTTGACGACCAACGGCCCCGAGGTTATGTCGAGATCGCCGGTCAGCGCGGCGTTCTCGCCGGCGCCTTTGCGCGTGAGCACGTAGCGTTTGCCGGGACGAAGCACGATCTTCGATTGCTGCGAGCTGCCGTTCGCGGCAATAACCGCCTCGCGCAGGGAGCAGTTGTGCTTCTTGCAGCCGTTCGGCACCGGATCGTCGGTGCGGGTGGGGTGGTAGACCGCGGCCGAAGCGGTCGCCGCCAGGGCGACCGCGACCAGACAGCCCGCCAGCAGCACGCTCAGGATCGATACAAAGCCGGTGAGCAGCAGGCGTTTCATTGATTCCTTCGGTAGCTCGAACAACACCGGAACTCGTCTCACAGAGCGTGTCAGGCGAAGTTCGTGCCGGGATCCGTGGTTCCCACCGTCCACATCAGTGGAGAGCACTGATGGGGGTGGGATGTCGGGTTGGGATCCTCGCTGAGAGCGGATGAAGCGTGCACTGTCCATCGCACTTGCCTCGCTGATCGGGGTCGCCCTGGCCGTCCCGACGGCGCAGGCCTCCCGCGTGGATCCCCAGCACACCCGCTACCGCTACTTCCAAGACCTGCAGCGTGACCAGCCAGTTTCCAGGTCGGATTCATTTTCGGCGTGCTCTTCAAGGAGAACGGTCATGGGGAGTTCACGCCGCGAGAGGCCGTCAGCTACCACTTGCAGGTCGGGGCGAGCTGCAACCCCGGCGGCGCCGACTGACTTCGGCATCGGTGGAAACGGGTTCGCTAAGTACGCCTACTTCGCCGCGACGCTCACGAATGGTCGTTTCTCCCACACGTTCGGATCGGAGCTGCCGGACACGGCTATGCCCACCCCAAAGGCGATCTGAGCGGCACGGTCCTGAAGCGGCTGAAGCGAGGGGGACGGGTCACACGCACCGCTCGGGTCGACGGCAGACGTTCAACGTTGAGGACTGGGACCCATTTGGGCAGACGGGCGTCCGGGAGAACTGCACCTCCTATGGCTCATACTCGGCCTCGACCTGCAAGACACCCCGGATGTCGCCGACAGCCCCCAACTACGGCCGGTGGAAGCGCTGGAAGGTTCCCAAGTGCTACGCGGACCCGCTGTAGATCTGCGACGCGAAGCTCGGCCTCCCCTCAACAAGGAGGTTGAGACGTGAAGCGCGTTGTGGTCGATCAGTACGGCGGGCCCGAGGTCTTGAAGGTTGTGGACGCGGACGCTCCGCGCCCGGGCGAGGGCGAGGTGCGAGTCAGGGTCCTGGCGGCGGGGGTGTCATTCACCGATTCCCAGCTGCGCGCCGGCACCTACCTCCCGGGCGCCCCGAAGCCGCCATTCACACCCGGCTACGAGCTGGTAGGCGTCGTCGAAGAGCTCGGCCCGGACTGCTCGAGGCTGCGCGTGGGCGATCGCGTTGGCGCACTGACGGTCTGGGGCGCGGATGCAGAGCGCGTCTGCGTGCCGGAGTCCGGCGCGGTCGACGTTCCCGAGGACCTCGATCCGGGGGAAGTCCTGAGCCTCCTCTTCCCCTACATGACCGCCTACCAGGTGCTTCACCGCACCGCCAAAGCGAGGCGCGGGGAGACGGTGCTCGTTCATGGCGCGGCCGGCAGGGTTGGCGTCGCGGCTCTCGAGCTGGGAGCTGTGGCGGGGCTTCGCCTCTACGGGACTGCTTCCGCTCGCGACCGCGCCAAGGTCGAGGCGCTCGGAGCGGTGGCGATCGACTACCGCAACGAGGACTTCGTGGCGCGCGTGCGCGAGGAGGCTGGCGGTGTGGACGTCGTCGTCGACAGCCTCGGTGGCCCGATCTCGCTGCGCTCGTTCCGCACGCTGCGGCCCGGCGGAAGGCTCGTCGTGTTCGGCCGCTATGACACGCTCAGGGACGGGCACAAGGACTGGCCGGCGGTGGTCAAGTGGTACGCGGCGATCGCGGCCGTGTGGCTCTGGGGCAAGCTGTCGCCCCGCCGGCGGATATCCGCCTACCACGTGCAGAAGTACCGCGACAGGGCTACAAGGCGAGACGGAGCGGTCGGCGGGGAGCCGATGGACCCGGAGCAGTACCGGGAGGACTTCGCCACGCTGATCGAGCTGCTTCGTGAGGGAAGGATCCACCCGGTCGTCGCGGAGCGCCTGCCGCTCAGCGACGCGCGCCACGCGCACGAGATGCTCGAGAGCTCGGCGGCCAAGGGCAAGCTCGTGCTCGTGCCGTAAGCGGTGGCGCGCAAACTGCCGCGAGCCCGACACGGCGTCATCCGCGCTCTGTACACGCGGCGTCGGGTGCCGCGATGCAGAGTCGAGGCTGGGTTGTATTGGCGGGGCGACGGGAGCAGGATGATTCATAAGCTCATCGCGTGCTGATCCTGCTGCTGGCCGCCTCGGCGACCACACTGGCAACCGGCCTGGGGGCGGTCCCCGTCTTCTTCCTGCGAGGCCGAGCCTCGGTCTGGGAGCCCGCGCTCTGGGGACTCGCCGCGGGAGTGATGAGCGTGGCGGCGATCGTCGGGCTCCTCAAGCCCGCCTCGACGAGGGCTCCGGCTCTGCCGTGGCGCTTGGGCTCGCGGCGGGGGTGGCGTTCCTGATCGCCGCCCGCACGCTGCTGCGGGGATCCGACGTGCACGTCGGCAAGCTGCGCGGGGCGAGCGTGCGCACCTCCGTGCTGGTCTTCTCCGTCCTCACCGTCCACAGCCTTCCCGAGGGCTTCGCGATCGGCACCGCCTATGCCTCGGACGTCGCGGGCCTCAGTCTCTTCGTCATCCTCGCGATCGGGCTTCAGAACATCCCCGAAGGCACGAGCGTCGCCATTCCGATGAGCGAAGCCGGGTTCAGTCGTAGCCAGCAGTTCTGGGCGGCGGTCCTGACGAGCGCCCCGCAGCCGCTGGGGGCCGCGATCGCGTATCTGCTCGTGGAGACGGTCCGGGGGCTGCTGGCCGTCTCCTTCGCCTTCGCCGCCGGCGCGATGCTGGCCCTGGTCGCCACGGACCTGCTCCCCCGCACGTTCCAGGCGCGGACGTGGCGCGCCATGCTGGGCCTGCTCACGGGAGCGGCGATCATGCTCGCCCTCAGTGCCTCACTCGGTGTCTAGCCGAGACCGTCCACCTGAGGAATCCTCACGGGTAGACGGTCTCGCCGGTCTCCGAGTCGACCACCTCGATGGCCAGCGCCGGGCACGCCTTGGCCGCCTCGAGGATCTCCTCGTCCGTGCCTTCGCCGATTACCTCGGCGGTCTCGCCGACGGCGAAGACTCCCGGAGCAATGTCGGCGCAGTCGCCGTGAGCGCTGCAGGCGCCCTTGTCGATCTTCGGGATGTAGCTCATGGTCGCTCCTTTTCTCTGTTCTCTTTGTCGAAAGTCGTCTCGACCTCCCGCCGGAGCCGTGCGTAGGCGCGGGGGTCGTTCACGGCCAGGGCGCCAACGGGCCTGCCTTCCCGCGTGTAGGTCACCGAGAAGCAGCGCTCCTCGGGCCGGCCCTCGACCGTTGTCTCGTCCGAGAGATCGGCATAGCCCGTGTACTGGATGCGGAGGCCGTACTGGTCGCTCCAGAAGCTCGGCGCGGGCCCGGGTTCCGACTGCTCGCCAAGCATGGCTCTGGCCGCTGCCGCTCCCTGCCGTGCGGCGGCATCCCAGTGCTCGCTTCGGCGATGCTCGCCCACCCGAAGGTCGAACCTGCGAGCCACGTCTCCCGCCGCGAACACGTCGGGGACGGCGGCTCGCCCGGCTGGTCGGTGATCACGCCATCCGCTCCCAGACGGCTGTCCGCGAGCCAGCCCGCGGTGGGAGTCGACCCCGATGCCGACGACCACCGTGTCGCACTCCAGCGTGCCCCCGCCGCCCAGCCTCAGCTCCTCGACCGTGCCATTTCCTCGGGCGCCCTCGAGCTTCGTCGAGAGCCTGACGTCCACACCCTCCTCGGAGTGCATGCCCATAAGCCAGCGACCGACGTCCTCGCCCAGCACGCTGGCCAGTGGCGCGGGAAGCGCTTCGACCAGCGTCACGTCGCAGCCGGCCGGCTCGAGCCGTGGCGGCTACCTCCTGGCCGATGAAGCCCCCGCCCACGATCGCCAGCCGAGCACCCCGGCGCAGCTCCTCGCGG
>CAWDQZ010000005.1:0-118050 GCA_963804595.1 uncultured Solirubrobacterales bacterium | reverse complement strand
ATACGGGGCAGGGTGCCCGAATCCGGCTTGCTAGTGTGGTGCGGGAGCCTCGTTCGCCAGTTGTTCGCCAGTTTGTTCGCCAGTCGCCCCACGCGCCTGCGCCTCGGCGCTCTCCTGCTCGGCGTCTAGGTAGCCGTCGAGCAGCCCGGCAGCCTCCTCCTCGGAGCCGGGCATCAGGTGCCCGTAGCGGTCCAGAGTGATCGAAATGTTGGCGTGACCCATGAACTGCGAGAGGGACTTGGCGTTCACTCCGGCGGCGATCATCAGGCTGGCGTAGCTGTGTCGGCACTCGTGCGGGGTGATGCGCTGCAGGCCCGCCTTTTTCCAGATCGCATCGGCGGCCCGCTGCAACTGCCGCGTCGGGAAGGGCCTGAGCGGGTCCCCGTGGCGCGCCCATCACCGGTAGTGCCGAGGGCAGACCCGCGAGCCTGGACCGGTTTCTCGCATCCCTCGATCGAACACACCTGCACGGGCAGCTCACCGGTTCGCGGGTCTGGGCGGCGCCGATACTGGCCCGCGTAGCTGGTCGGTTTTCCAGGAGTGGCGGCCATCGTTCAGGACCTGTTCATTTTTGTGCGCGCGTTGCTATCCCGGCGGTACTTTGGCTCGCAGAGTGGCTCGCTGGACCCCTCCCCTTTCGCTTTGCATGGAAAGCGTCGGGAAAGGTCAGCCAGAAGGCGCGCCGCCGCATACCCGCTCGTGTTTGACAAAAGTGGCCAGAAGATTGGAATAGGATGCCGCTCCGGGTGTGGGAGAAAGGAGTCTCCTTCTTAATGAGCGACCGTGAGCAGAGTCGAGAGAAGTGGAAGAGTTGCTCGATCGCGGGCTGCGAACGCGAGGTGCTCGACCGTGGCTGGTGCGAACGTCATCTCGCCAACTGGCGGCGGACAGGTGACCCAAGGAAGGTGCTGGTGCACTGGTCACCACCGGCACGAATCCGAGGGGGTTAGGGCGTTTTCCTGGGCATCGTTCGGGGGTAGAGCGACTCACTGGCGGTCTTTGAGCGGGCAGTTCTCGTCCCGCACACTCCCCCACGGCGGGGGATACTCGGTGGGCGATGTCGGAGGAGGGCGTGGAGCCGTGCGGCGGATGTACGCCGCGCTCACCCGAGGGGATGGGGACTCGGTCCGCTTGCGGGCGGTTTCAGAGTGCACGACGTTTGGTCCTGGCCCCGGTCCTCGTCCCCCCGGGCGGTTTTGAGCCGCAGTGAGGAGGCCTTTTGTTCCTCGCGCTGGTTCCGGTTTGGGTGTCTTGCTTGTCAAGCGTGCCGCCCACGGTCGGCTTTATGTCGACCGAACGTACCGTTAACTCAGCGGATACCCAGTTTTTGGTTTCGCCCTTTATTTGTTCGCCAGTCCAAGACCAAAACCTCTCGATATTAACAACCTCGGTGACAACCAAAATACAGACCTCCCAGCCGGAGCGGATTCGGCTTTTGCCAATGCGGTCTTCCGGCGGGCAGTCTTGCGCTGGCACCCTTCCCCCGGATAGGTTGGGCACAGAGGGGGAGTTGGGGTTAGGAGAAAGGAGACCCTCATGAGAAGGATTCGCGCTCGCAGCGGCGTCGATGGTGGTCGCTGCCGGACTGATCGCTGCCGTGGCCGCTCCCGCTTCGGCGGCGGGACTACCGCCGGGCCAGGGCTTGGGCTCGTTCGGGGCTTGGACCTGTGAAGTCCTCGGGCCAGTCTAGTTGGTCGGACCATGGGTTGACTTGGCCGCCGCGGTCTACATCAGGGTACCGTTCAGCATGAAATCTGTTCTCGCCCGACGTCCACGGCACCTTCGAAGGCGAATCGTTCGACTTCTCGAAGACCTACGGACAGAGGTCGGCGCTGACGCCGTTTACGTGCACCCAGCACGTCGTGGACGTGGACGTGGGCACGGACATCACACTCACACTGGTCGCCGGTTTCGTTCCTCCGGCACCGGGGTGAAGCGATTGGCTGGCAAAGCGCTAAGGGTGATAGCCGGGGGATCTCGTACGGCCCCCCCTGCCTCCTCTCGCGCTCCGGGTCGCGCCTAGCTGAGCGAGGGATTCGGGGCGTGGCTTCCGGCAACCCATTGGGCACGAAGCCCGGCATCCGGGTTCTGATCGCCGATGACCACGTCCTCTTTCGTCGGGGCCTGCGCGAGCATCTGGAGGCCAGCGGCCTCGAGGTCGTCGGGGAGGCCGGCAACGTCAAGGATGCGGAAGCCCTCGCCAGGCAGACGGGTCCGGAAGTGGTCCTCCTTGACATCCGAATGCTCGGGGGGTCCGCCTTGGATGCGACCGTAAGACTGCGCCGCGCGTCCCCGGGCGTCCAACTGCTGCTGATGGCTGTCGCCCCGGAAACCGATCAAGTCATGGACGCGATGAGAGCCGGCGCTTCCGGTTGTCTCCTGAAGGACTCGGAGGGCGACCAGATCCTGGCCGGGATCGCTGCTGCCGCCGCCGGCGAAAGTGCGCTCTCCCCTCCGGTGGCCTCCGCCCTGGTCGAGCGGCTCCGGGCACTTGATCCCCTGCCGGTCCCCGGCGCCAACAACCGCCCAAAGCTGACTGGCCGTGAGAGCGAGGTGCTGAGCCTGATCGTCGATGGAAAGGACAACAACGAGATCGCGGCGGAGCTGGTGATCAGCTCGGAGACGGTCAAGACACATGTCTCCACCCTGCTCGACAAGCTGGAGGCGGGCAACCGCGCCGAAGCGGCCGCCAAGGCGGTCCGAGCCGGTTTGGTCTGAGCGACGGAAGGACGGGGTTCAGGAAGGCTGGTCGGGCTTCTTGATCCGGTCGCGCAGCGCCCGAACCTCTGCCATCAGCTCGAACAGCCGCACCCGGTCGGCTTCCAATGCCCGAGCGGCGGTCTCGGTCCGAGTCCGGTCGGCCTGCAGCTGCAGCGTCTCCGCGGCGCAGCGGGTGAGCAGCTCATCGATCTCGTCCGCGCTGCGCTCATCAGGGTTGAGGAGGGCGCGCATCACGTCCTCCTCGAGCGCGGGGTCGACGGCAGCGCGGTCGGGTGGATCGGCCTTTGCAGCGCGTTCGCTCGAGTCGGGTTTCGTTTCGTCTTTCCCCATGGGCCCAGCCCGCAGGACGCGACCATATACCCCGTCTGGCAGGTCTTAAACAGCGGCAATCTTATGCTGAGCTCCGGACAGGCCAGCGGCGTCTTGCCCTTTTTGCGCCTGATTTCCAGCAGTTTGCGAGAAGTGCGTACGTAGGACTCCCGCAAACTGGGCGTTCATCGGACTGAACGCCAAATCGCGCACACGGGTGATTCACAGCACCGTCGCGAGCGGCCATGCTGCCACCATGGCAACGGAGAATGGCGTCGTTCCGACCGCCGCCGAGGACAGGGAGAAGCATGCCCGCCACCTGGAGCGGAAGGCAATTGCCGCGGCCAAGGCGGGGGACTGGGACGCGCTGTCATATCTCTACTCCCGCTACTCCGACGACGTGCAGCGGTTCGTCCAGAGCATCGTCCACGACCACCATGCGGCCGAGGACATCACCCAGGACGTCTTTGCAAAGCTGATGCGCGCGATTCGGAAATACGAGCAGCGGGATGTCCCATTCGCCGCATGGATCATGCGCGTCGCACGGAATGCGGCGCTGGATCACCTCCGCTCCAAGAGGCAGATCCCTGTCGAGGAGGTATGGATCAGCGAAGACGGTCAGGAACAGACGTCGCTCGAGTACACGGATGCCCTCAAGACGGCGCTGGCGGACTTGCCCGAGTCACAGCGGCAGGTGCTGGTCCTGCGGCACATTGGGGGCCTCTCGCCGACCGAGATCGCCGAGCGACTCGGAAAGAGCGAGGCTTCGATCCAGGGGTTGCATCATCGCGGGCGTGCTGCGCTGAAGGTCTCGCTGCGGGAGCTCGGAGTCGCTCCCGTCACCTCGCTTCAGGCGTCCTGAGCTGCGTCCCGGCGAGACTCGGTGACCGCAGCTAGCGGCCGGTGAGTCGGACGATCTTCTCGGTCACCCGACCGGCGTCGAGGTCGGCGAGGTAGAACATCGCGGCGTGCTCGAGCAGACGCTCGAGCCCGACGCCTTGACGCAGAGCCTCCTGCTCGAGTCGACGACGAGTCTCCGCCCCCATCTCGAGCTGCAAGGCGCGGTCCTCCCGTCCGCCGGCGGATCGTTCGAAACGCGGCACGCGCATCGCCGTTCGGTCTGAGCCGAGCTGCGACTCGTAATAGCTGCAAGCCAGATCGATCAACTGGTCGAGCTCCAGCCCGTCCGCGTGCGCCTGGTCCTGCAGGGCGCTCCAACCGAACTCGTCGAATCCGAGCGAGATCTCCAACGTAAAGATCATGCTACGGCTGTACTGGTCTTGGCAGTCCCATCTCCATAAAAACGCCCCGTGCCGGTGCCTTTTTTGCAGTAGGCCTGCGATTGCTACGAAACCACAACTCATCCGAATCTCGGTCGATCGAAGCTCGTACAGCAGGAGGCGCGAGTTCCCGGGATTGCTAGTGGCCGACGGCAGCGGCGGGCGCAGGGACCACGCCGATGCCGAGCCTGCGTCCGCGTTCGGGGTCGAGGATGAGGGCGACCGCTTCGCTTCGAGAGGAGACCCCGAGCTTGCCGAAGGCCGAAGACAGATGGCTCTTCACGGTGCTCTCCGCGAGAAACAGTTGGGCGGCGATCTGAGGATTGGTCAGCCCCGCTACCACCAGCATCAAAACCTGCTTCTCGCGCGCTGTCAGCGCGCGCGCCCGCAGCGCCTGACGCTGCTCACTGGGTGCCGACACCTGACCCGCGCACACGGCCTCAACCACCGGCCCCAGCGCGTCGAGGCCTTCCTCCAGCACGATTCCGTCGACGCCCAATTCGAGTGCGCGCCGGACATCGGAGATGCGCCCGCGTTTGCAGACCAGGACTGCGGGGAGGTCCTCGAGCCTCGAGCGAACCAGCCGCACGATCGCCACGGTCGATCGGTCTGGCCGTTGTGCAGCGACCACGATGCAAGCGGGCTCGTGCCCAATGCAGGAGGCCAGCAGCCCATCGCCACTCGCAGAGTGCGCCAGAACCGCATGGCCGCCGGCTTCGAGGGCCACGGCCACGCGGTCGCGGAAATCGCGATCGCTGCCGCACAACGCTACGGACAGCCCCTCGCCTCTTCCATTTCCAAAACCCATTCGACTCAGGAACGGACGATGGTCGGTCGGACTTTTGCGGTTTGGAGCTCGCGCGGGAAGTCTCCCCTCTGCAGGACGGTCCGGCGACGGACTGGTCTCGAGAGTGCCTGTTCGCTCAGGCGTCATCGCCGGGCAGCCCTTCTGGCCTCGGCCAGGCATCGCGGACAGAGGCAGATCCGCTTGAGCTCCTTTGGCGGCTCCGCTGACGCCTTCCTGCGGGCCCGACTCGCGGTGTGCCGGCTCCGCTGATGTCCACCCGGTTCGTTCACAGGCCCCGCCGCCCCAGCACGAACGGCACCGTTCGCAGCAGGGTCTTGACGTCGAGCCACAGCGACCAATTTGCCCCGTAGAGATAGTCGATCTTGACCATCTCATTGAGCGGAATTCGGGCCGAGCCGAAGACCTGCCATGGGCCCGTCATCCCAGGCGGGAGCTCGAGTCGCGAGCGGCGCCAGCCCTCGATCCTGATCGTCCTCGTCGAGCACCAGTGGCCGAGGACCGACGAGGGACATTTCACCGCGCAGCACGTTCAACAGCTGCGGCAGCTCATCGAGTGAGATCTGGCGTAGGCGGTTGCCGACCCGGGTAATTCGCGGGTCTTCCTTGATCTTGAAGAGTCCGCCGGCCGCCTCGTTTCGCGCTGCAAGTGCGGTCTTCTGAGCCTCGGCTCCGTCCACCATCGTGCGGAACTTGAGCATCTCGAACGGGACGCCGTGACGGCCCATGCGCCTCTGCCGGAAGAGGACGGGACCGCGGGAGTCGAGCTTGATCGCAACCGCGATCGTCGCCAGGAGTGGGGCGAGCACGAGCAGGATCAGACCGGCGCCGACGAAGTCGAACGCGCGCTTGACGGCCCCCGAGGAGCGCGTCAGGCCGAACCGGCGCATCGCGAGCAGCGTGATCCCATCGACGTCGTCCAATTCGACGGACGAGCCCACCACCTCGGGCAGTCGCGGCAGCACACTCACCCTCAGCCCCATCCTCTTCAGGGTCCGGGTCGTGTTCAGAAGGTCATCGGAGATCCCCCCTCGCGGCGAGATGATCGCGCGCTCGATCCGTTCCGCGGTGAGCAGACGCTCCAGGTCGTCGATTCGCGGGCCGCCGTTGTGCCCGTTGTGCCCGTTGTGCCCGTGGCCGTTGGCGCCGTTCGCGCCCGAGCCGTTCCGGCCGAAGACCGACGCGAGCGGCGCTCTCCCGATCACCCGGGCCTTCAACCCGGGCGCCTCACGGAACCGGCGCGTGATCCACTCCGCCGTCTCGGCGTCGCCCAGGATCAGGCATCGCTCCTCGCCGGAGACTCTTCGGGCCACGTTTCTGGCGAGAGCCCTAATCGTGATCATGCTCACGAACAGCAGCGCCCAGACTCCGACCGCCTGGTCGCGGCCGAAGCCGCCATCGACGATCAGGTCCCCGGCCAGGAAGATGAGGAGCGCGTAGAGGGTTGCGACCCAGAACAGGGTGGGGACCTCATCGAGCGTCGTCTTCCTGATCAGGTGCTCGTCGCGGTCGTAGAGGCCCGTGAGCTTTCCGACGACGAGCACCAACGGAAGGGCGAGGAGCGCAATCGGGTTGAGGCCATCGTTGCCCAGGATCGGCACACCGATCAACACGGCGATGGCCGCCGAGGCGAGGTCAGCGAAAGCAAGGGTGCGGCGGTAGATCGCGTCGCGTCGGCAGATCGACCCGCGCAGCCGGCCTTCGGGGATCTCCCCCACCTGGGTGCGTGGCACGAACCTTCGGGTCCGCGGGAGCGACGGGAAGGAGCGCGCCGGATCGTCCAGCTCCAGGGGAGCGCGTATGTCGGCCCCATCCAGCCTGGGATCCAGCTGTAGCTCCGGTTCGGTCATCGTCGCCCAATGGGACAACGGCTGATGTCCGCGTTGGGGGACGCGGCCGAGCCGCGGATCCAACGTAATTGGAACCGATCGCGATTCGCTCAGGTCCGCGCGCGAGAATCGAGGCGCGCTCGACGTTGGTGCCCCCAGAGCGGTTCATGGAAGTCGAGCTTCGAGACCAGGTTGAAACGGGGTCAGCCCCCTCGGGCGTGCCCTGCTGCCGTTTCTGCTCGGCTCCGCTCCGCCACACCTTTGTAGACCTCGGCATGTCCCCACTTTGCGAGAGCTACGTTCCCGCGGAGCGGCTCGGCGAGATGGAGGCCTTCTACCCGCTCCATGTCCGTGTCTGCGAGCACTGTCTGCTGGTGCAGCTCGAGGAGCTCGTCGCGCCGGAGGAGATCTTCACCGAATATGCCTACTTCTCTTCGTATTCGGACTCCTGGGTTGCTCACGCGCGCGACTACGTGGACTCGGTGGTCGAGCGCTTCGGCCTGGGGGCCGACAGCCAGGTGGTGGAGGTGGCGAGCAACGACGGCTACCTCCTCCAACATCTCGTGGAGCGCGGTATACCCGCGCTGGGGGTCGAGCCCGCGGCCAACGTCGCGGAGGTCGCCCGCGAGCGAGGGATAGAGACCGTCGTCGATTTCTTCGGCCGTGAGCTTGCGTCACGCCTGGCAGAGGAGGGCCACCAGGCCGACCTGCTCGTCGCGAACAACGTCTTCGCCCACGTACCCGACCTGAACGACTTCACCGCCGGCATGCAGCGGATCCTTGCTCCCGAGGGTGTGGTCACGATCGAGTTCCCTCATCTGGTGCGCCTGATGGAGGGGAACCAGTTCGACACGATCTATCACGAGCACTTCTCCTACTTCTCCTTCCTCACCGCCAGGAACGTGCTCGCCGCCCACGGTCTCGAGGTGTTCGACGTTGACGAGCTGACCTCGCATGGCGGGTCGCTCAGGGTCTATGCACAGCTGGAGGAAGGAGCCCGACACCCGATAAGTGGCGGTGTTGCTGAGCTCGCTGAACGCGAGCGGGAGCTCGGCCTTGACCGCCTGGAGGGGCACCGGGCCTTCGCGCCGCGGGTGACCGATACCAAGTGCAGGCTGCTCGAATTCCTCATCGACTGCCACCGCAAGGGGAAGCGGGTCGCCGGCTACGGCGCTCCCGGGAAGGGAAACACGCTGCTCAACTACTGCGGCATCCGCGCCGACCTGCTCGAGTTCACGGTCGACCGCAACCCGTACAAGCAGGGACAGTTCCTGCCCGGCACCCGGATTCCGATCCACCATCCCGAGGCGCTCGAGCAGGCTCGGCCGGACTTCATCCTGATCCTGCCCTGGAACCTGAGCGATGAGATCGTTGCTCAGCTCTCGCACGCCCGCGACTGGGGTGCGCAGTTCGTGGTCCCGATCCCGGAGGTGAGAGTCATATGAAGGTGGTGATCTTCTGCGGTGGCCAGGGCCTGAGGATGCGCGAGGCCTCCGCAACCGTGCCCAAGCCGATGATCCCGATCGGCCCGCGGCCCGTCCTCTGGCACGTGATGAAGTACTACGCCCACTTCGGCTTCACCGACTTCGTGCTCTGCCTCGGCTACAGGGCCGAAGCGATCAAGCAGTTCTTCCTCACCTACAACGAGGCGATGGCGAACGACTTCGTGCTGTCGAACGGCGGCGCGGAGGTCCACCTTCTGAAGACCGACATCCACGATTGGAACATCACCTTCGTGGACACCGGGCTGCGGGCGCCGATCGGAGAGCGGCTGCGCGCCGTGCGCCACCTGCTGGCCGACGACGAGCTCTTCCTCGCCAACTACGGGGACACGCTGACCGATGCGGACCTGCCCGCGATGATCGCGCGCGCCAGCGAAGAGCAGGCCATGGCGAGCTTCCTCGCGGTGCGCCCCAACTACAGCTTCCACGTGGTCTCGATGGCCGGCGACGGTCGTGTCCGGGCGATGCGGGACGTGATGGGCTCCGACATCTGGATCAACGGCGGCTACTTCATCCTGCGCCGGGAGTTCCTCGACCAGCTGCGCCCCGGCGAGGACCTCGTCGAGGAGCCGCTGCAGCGCCTGCTTCCGGCCGGGAAGGTGCTCGCTCAGCGGCACGAGGGATTCTGGGCCCCGATGGACACGCTGAAGGACCAGCAGTGGCTCGAGACGCTGCACGAGAGCGGTGACGCTCCCTGGCAGGTGTGGGATCCCGACCGCATGTCGCGGCCGCGACCTCGAGTACGCGGCCTCTGGATGATGCTGCCGCTGTCCTTCGGGGGGCAGAACGGATCCACGCGCTCGCGCGCTCGCGATCGGCGCGCATCCGGACGACATCGAGATCGGCTGCGCCGGGACGCTCCTGAAGCTGATCGAGGCAGGCGGCGGTCTCGGAGATCCTCTGGGTGGTCCTCAGCGGCGAGGGCGAGCGCGCCGAGGAGGCGAGGAGAAGCGCCGAGGCGCTGCTCGACGGCGTCGCGGACAGCGAGGTGCGGATCTGCGATTTCCCGGACGGCTTCTTTCCCTACGAGGGCAAGAAGGTGAAGGACTTCTTCGAGGGCCTGAAGGCCGAGTTCTCCCCGGACGTGGTCTTCACCCATCAGCGCGACGACCTCCACCAGGACCACCGGGTCACCTGCGAGCTCACCTGGAACACCTTCCGCGACCACCTGATCCTCGAGTACGAGGTGCCGAAGTACGACGGCGACATGAGCGCGCCCAATGCGTTCGTCCCCCTCTCCGAGCGCCTCTCGCAGCGCAAGATCGAGCACCTGATGGATCACTTCGCCTCCCAGCGGTCCAAGCACTGGTTCCGGGAGGACCTGTTCTCGAGCCTGCTGCGGCTGCGCGGCATGGAGTGCAACTCGCCGAGCTCGCACGCGGAAGCCTTCTACTGCCGCAAGGCCGTGCTCGCGTGACCTCCGTCCTTGCAGAACCCGCCCAGCGGGAAGACGTCGGACGCGAGGCTTACGAGCTGATGCGCCGGCTGTTTCCGCTCTGCCGCAGCCTGACCGGCGACGGCGTGCGGGCGACCTTCGACGTCCTCGAGGAGCAGATCCCGCTCGCGCGGACTGAGATCCCGAGCGGGACCCGCGTGTTCGACTGGATCGTTCCCGACGAGTGGAACCTCCGCGAGGCGCACATCACCGCCCCGGACGGCACCCGTGTCGTCGATTCCCAGGACTCAACCCTGCATGTCGTCTCCTACAGCGAGCCGGTGCACGCGACCCTTCCGCTGGACGCGCTACGGGAGCGCCTCCACACCCTCCCCGAGCAGCCCGAGGTAGTGCCCTACAGAACGTCGTACTACGAGCGGACCTGGGGCTTCTGCCTCTCCCACGAGAAGCTGCTCGAGTTGCAGCCGGGCGAGTATGAGGTCGTGATCGACTCGACGCTCGAGCCGGGCCACCTCACCTATGCCGAGCTGTTGGTCGAGGGGGAGGGCGAGGAGGAAGTCCTCGTCTCGACCTACGTCTGCCACCCCTCGCTCGCGAACGACAACCTCTCGGGGATCGCTGTCGCGACGATGCTCGGGAAGGCAGCTCCTGGGCCGCCGGCTTCGCCACTCCTACCGCATCCTCTTCGCCCCCGGCACGATCGGCCCGCTCGCCTGGCTCCATCAGAACCGCGAGCGGCTCGATCGCGTCGAGCACGGTCTGACGCTCTCCTGCATCGGCGACGAGGGAAACCTCACCTACAAGCGCAGCCGTCGCGCCGACGCCGAAGTTGACCTGGCGATGGAAACGGTCCTGCGGGACTCGGACGAGCCGCATCGCGTCCTGCCCTGGGAGCCATGGGGCGGGGACGAGCGCCAGTTCTGCTCCCCGGGGTTCGACCTTCCGGTCGGCACCCTGATGCGCACCCCGCACGGGGAGTTCGAGCGGCTATCACACGTCGGCCGACGGCTTGGAGCGGATCCGGCCCGAGGCCGCTCGCGGAGGCCGTCGAACGATGCCTCGAGCTCGTCGAGGTGCTCGAGAGCAACCGCCGACCTCTCAACCTCAGCCCGTTCGGCGAGCCACAGCTCGGGCGGCGCGGTCTCTATCGATCCGCCGGCGGAGCGGTGGCCACGCCCGGACGACGAGCGCGCCCTGCTCTGGGTTCTGAACCAAAGCGACGGCGGCCCCAGCATGCTCGACATCGCGCGGCGCTCCGGGCTGGCATACGCGGTTGTCGCTCGAGCCGCGCGAGCGGCTGGAGCGCGCCGGACTGCTTGCGCCGAGTCCGAGCGAGCCGGGAAGCCGGGCCGCACGCCATGACGCGACCGTCGGGCACCCGCGTGCTCGTCACCGGCGCGAGCGGCCTGATCGGTAGCCAGTCTGCCGCTGCTGCGGGAGGCCGACGTCGTCGCGGTGAGCCGCTTCCCGCGCGCCGACTCGGACGGATGTGCGGTGGTTTGCCTGCGATCTCGCCGAGCCAGGTTCCGCGTTCGAGCTCGTGACGTCCGTCCGCCCGGAGGTCGTCATCCATCTCGCTGGCAGCGTCCGCGGCGACCGATCCCTCGACGCCGTGACACCGACGCTGTGACCAACCTGCGTGGCCAGTGTGGAGCTGCTCGAGGCGGCGACGCAGGGTGGGCTGCCGGAGGATCGTCCTCGAGCGGCTCCCTGCTCGAGGAGCCGGCGGCAGGCGGGCCGAATGCCGGTTCCGCCATCGCCCTACGGCGCCTCCCGCTGGGCCGCGAGCGCGTACGGACGCATGTTCCACGCCCTGTTCGACGCGCCGGTGGTGATCCTGCGACCCTCCTTCGTCTACGGGCCCCGGCCAGGAGCCGACCAAGTTGATCCCCTACGTGATCAAGACTCTTCTCGAGGGTGGAAGCCCCCGGTTGAGCTCGGGCGAGCGCCGACTCGACTGCGTCTATGCCGATGATGTGGCGCAGGCATACGTCGACGCGGCCTCGGCGCCCGAAGTCGAGGGCCGCACGGTCGATATCGGCAGCGGGACGCCCGAGCTCGGTGCGCTCGATCGTGAAGCGGATCGTCGAGTTGCTGGGCCCGACTCCGGGTCGGCCGGTCTTCGATGCGCTGCCGGTGCGCCCCTTCGAACAGGAGGTGGAGGTCGATGTCGAGAATGCAGGCCGGGCGCTCGGGTGGTGGGCAACGACCGGCCTGGAGGATGGCCTGCGCGCCACGATCGGCTGGTTTCGCGAAGGGTCCCCCCGAGAGACAAGTCCCACACTGGCTCTCTGAGTGTCCGAACGGGACCGGAAGGCTGGACCGCTGGCGTTCGTTAGATCCATGGGCCCCGGTGACGGGATCCCACCCGCCCGACGAGAGGAAATTGACACATGCCGACGATCTATCTGGACTCAGCGCTGGATGACCAGAAGCGCCGCCATCGACTGTACGGCGGCGATTTATTCACCTTCACGCCGGGCGAGAGCGCCACGCTCCT
This sequence comes from uncultured Solirubrobacterales bacterium, assembly GCA_963804595.1. Lineage (GTDB taxonomy): Bacteria > Actinomycetota > Thermoleophilia > Solirubrobacterales > 70-9 > DASUPK01. Next base: position 105,708 of record CAWDQZ010000005.1, on the reverse strand, counting down.
GTCCGGGCTCGCGCGCGAACTCAGTGAGGCGGCCTTCGGCTCGCACGAGCCCACGGTGGCCCAGGACAGCATGCCGGCGGAGAGGTACGTCGAGATCCTCGCCGAGCTCAAGCCCACGTTCATTCACCATCCTCGCGCCAAGGAGCTGATCGCAGGCCTGCTATCGGAGCTCGGGTGCGATCTCGAGAAGACCTACTTCGACGTTCCTCGGCTTCGCACGATGGCGCATGGCGAGTATCTGAACGCCGGCCTTGCGCTCCAGTTCCACCCACATCGCGACACCTGGTTCTCGGCTCCACAACAGCAGCTCAACTGGTGGCTGCCTGTGTATGAGATCGAGTCCGAGAACTCGATGGCCTTCCATCCGCAGTACTTCGATCGCCGGGTACGTAACAGCTCCTCGGGTTACGACTACCAGGAGTGGAATCGGACTGGTCGCCAACAGGCGGCGAAGCAGGTGAAGAAGGAGACGCGAAAGCAGCCCAGGGCCGAGGAGCCGCTCGAACTCGAGCCCGACGTTCGGGTCGTCACGCCGCCAGGGGGAACGCTTGTCTTCTCCGCCGCTCAGCTGCACTCGACGGTTCCGAACACGACCAGCAGAACACGATTCAGCATCGATTTCCGCACGGTCAACCTGGATGACCTGCTCGAGGGGATCGGGGCGCCGAATATCGACTCGGAGTGCACAGGTACGACCCTGGGTGACTACCTGCGAGCGAGCGACCTCGAGCCGCTCCCGGAGGATCTGATCGCCAAGTACAGCGGGCCCTCCGCCACCCCCGTGACCGCGGCGTCATAGAGGTACTTGAACCGCTATCCCAAGATGGGCGAGCGCAGGTTGAAGCCGGGAGACGTAGTCGAGGTCCGAGCCCCGGACGAGATTCTGGGCACGCTGGACCGTGAGGGGGCGGTCGACGCGATGCCGTTCATGCCCGAGATGCTGCAGTACGTGGGCCAGCAGTTCACCGTTTCGCGTCGGGTCGAGAAGATCTGCGACACGGTCAGCGGGGGCCCCCCAAGGAGCCTCAGGATGCACGACACGGTTCTGCTGGACGACCTGCGCTGCGATGGCTCGGCTCACGGAGGCTGCCAGGCCAGGTGCCGGCTCTACTGGAAGGAGGAGTGGCTTCGTCCCGTCGATCCCGACTCCCGAGCGCGGGAGTCGCAACGGGAATGCTCTCGCCGATCTTGAAGAGCTCGTTCGCAATGCGACCGTGGCGGAGCGTGGCGCGGATGGCGGTTCGGTCGAGTCGTATCGCTGCCAGGCAACCGAGGCCATGCGCGCGACCGAACCCCTGAGCAGCCGCGACCTACGACAGTACGTACGGGAACTCACCTCCGGGAACGTGGGGTTGCTGCGCCTCCTTCGCGTCGCCGTGCGTGCCGTCAGCACCGCGGTACGGCGGCGGCTCCGGCTTCTTGGTTGGGTGCCACTGCCGTACGACGGCGTTCGCGCTCAGACGCACGGTGAGCTCGATCTGCAACCCGGCGACACGGTGGAGGTGCGGTCACCCGAGGAGATTGCACCGACCATCGACGAGAACGGACGGACTCGTGGACTGTGGTTCGACTGGGAGATGGTCCCGTACTGTGGGGGCCGCTACCGGGTCAAGGACCGCGTGGAGCGGATCATCGACGAGCACACCGGTCAGATGATCGAGATCGCTAGTGATTGCCTGATACTGGACGGCGTCGTATGCAGCGGAGAGTGCAGCACCGGGCGCTGGTTCTGTCCGCGGGAGATCTACCCCTATTGGCGAGAAGCGTGGCTGCGCCGAGTGGAAGTTGCCGATCCTCCACCGCCCGGTGGGTCGGCTGCCGAAAGCACTCAACCTTTGGTGCACTGACCCCGTGGTTTTCCCCGAGCCATGATCGCTGACGGGGCGTCGAGCGGAGCAGACGTCGATGTCACTGTCGGCATCCCCACCTACAACAGGTCGCGGCTGCTGGAAAGGTCCATCGCGAGCGTTTTGCGGCAGAGCTACCGCCATTTCACTTTGGTGGTATCCGACAACGCATCGGACGATGACACCGCCGCCGTCGTGTCCTCCTTTCGTGATCCGAGGATCGTGTATCGGCCGCTTCAACGCAACATCGGCAGGGCCGCGAATACCAATCGGTTGATCGAGCTTGCCGAGACTGAGTTCATGGTGCTGCTCGGAGACGATGATCAACTTCATCCTGAGCATCTTTCGCATACCGTCGAAACGCTCAAACGTTGGCCGACCGTAGGCGTGGCGCACACTGGCTGCGTGATCGTAGACATCCATGCCAATACGTTGGTCTCGCATCACCGCCTGGTGGACACACAACGTCCAGTCGTGGTCGAACCCGGGGGCCAATTCCTTGAGCGGAGCATGAAGTCGGGGTGGACGGTGTGCTTCCCCTCAGCCACCTTCCGCAGGGAAGCTCTAGTGGGCGGCGGAGGACTTCACCCGGAAGACGGCACCATCGACGATATTCCGCTCCTGATGCGTATTGCGACCGATTGGGATTTCGCCTATCTCAACCTGCCCTTGGCCGTGATTACGGCTCATGGGGGGCTTCCTCGTCTTCGCACGGCTCGTTTACGCCCAACGGGTTTCGGGGCTCGCGCTCGCTGCCCGACATGCTCTACGAGCGAAGGCAGAGGTTCCTCGCTGAGGCCGACCTCGCGGATGTGGAAGCGAGACGACTGGCCCGGATAGCCGAGAAGATGCATCGACGCGACGTGCTCGGCTGCCTGTCCATGCGTGCCAATACAGGTGATGGTCAAGGGGCGATATTCAAGGCCCTCGGCAGGGAAATCCGGCGGGATCGTCGCCTGTGGTTGGATCCGCGGACCGGCCGCTTCATCGTAGGCCAGCTTGGGGGTCGCCGGCTCCGCGACGGCGTGCGACGACTGCGATCCGCTACAGCGCACCGTCGATAAGAACGCGCGCTGCCGCGATCAGCTCTTTGGTCGCAGCGCCGGTCCGAGTCCACGGGCCATCGCGAGAAGCTGGCGCGCGATAGTTGGCGCGATAAGGAACAGAACGGATACGTAGACGACGGCTCCGACAACGACCGAGAACGCCACACGAGGCTCGAGTCCGACGTCCCCCGCTTGGAGAGCCTGGCGGACGAACACGACGCCAATGCCCGCCGTGGCCGAAGAGATCGCGATCTCCCGCAGGCGTCCGAGCACGTGCAGCGGCTTCACCGAAAGCTCACGCGTCGTGAGCAGGAACGATGGGATCTCGCCACAGATCAGCGCAGCGAGACTGTAGGCAACAGCGACGCCCTCGACCCCATACGCACTACCAAACCAGATGCTGGGCGGCAGGGCGATCAGCACACATGCGTTCAGGATCATGCCTATGTGTGGCTTGCCGGCTGCATCCAGGACCGAGCTGTTCCACGTTTGAAGCGCTCGCGACATGAAGAACACGGCCAGAATCTGGACGACATGAACAGCCGGAACCCATTGCGCTCCGAAGGCCAGGGGGATCATGTCCGGCGCAATCGCGATCAGGAGAACAAGGGTGGGGAGCACCACGCCACCCACCAGCATCAACCCGTTCACCCAGACCTCCGCGATGCGCTCCCGATCGTCGCGCATTCGTGCGAACGCCGCATAGATCACCCGTGCCAGCGGAGCTGCGAGCAGTAGTCCGGGAAGGACCACGATCGCCAATGAGAAATTCCAGATCCCGAGCGCGTGAATCCCGACGAGATGCCCGACCAGTAGGGCGGCGATGAGTGCCTGGAGCGCGAAGAGAACAGCCGCACCGGTGAACGGCATGGCGAACTTAGAGAGAGAGCGGAATGCGGCCCGCGAGAACTCACGAGATGGGCGCCAGCGCGCGGCTACGATGAAGAATGCGGACATGGTTGTGGCGAGCACCAGCTGCTGAAGCACTAGGGCCCAGGCTCCGGCGCCTAGCGAAGCGGCGGCGACCGCGCAGACCATCGCGATCATCGACGCGGACACGCTGGCGCCCTGGATCACCCCGAAGCTCATCGACCTTGTCAGAAGCGCGTTGCTGGCGGAGCCGGCGGCGACGAGGAACAAGGTCAGCCCACCCGCGATCAGGAGGGGAGCCACCGCGGGCTCGCCGAGAGTCAGCGCGGCGGGGTAGGCGGCCAAAGCAGCCAAGCCCGACCCGATCGCCCCCGCTCCCAGGGCGCACCAGCACGCGGTCGACGCCCAACGCTGGGATGCAGTCCTGGCTTGAACGAGCGCGGTGCCGAACCCGAAATCGCCGAGAGTCATTGAAAATGATGCGAGCGTGACTGCAAGAGCCGCCAGACCGTAGTCGTCGGGTGTCAACAGCCGGGCGAGGACGACCACTCCGACGAGCCGGACACCCTGAATCGCGATCTGCGAGCCGATCGCCAAGACGGCGCCGCGTTTGAGCGAGCGCCGAATGTTGTGCGGTGCAACATCCGCCAGGGGCTTCGCGACCAGTGCGCGCTGGTTGCTCCCTGCAGGTCCGGGCTTGAGGCCGATCATCACGCGCGAAGGCCAGGCCATGCTGGATTGCGCACGGAGAAGATGCGCTTCGTGGCGCTATCTCCGAAGATCTCGTGGCCGGCCCGCTTAAGCACGGGAACCAGGACCGAGCCGATGTAGCCGGTTGTGAGCGGTTGCGAGTGCGCGCATGGGCCACCTAGAAACGCCATGTGCCACCGTCAGATGGCGGAAAACAGACCTCGTGGAGAGAACGTTCCGGCCCGGCCTGCTCTTCTGCGGCTGCAACTCCCTCAGGTGCCACGCGAAGCCGACGCCCGAGTCCTCAGCCCAAGTTCGCGACCGTCTCTTCGGTCTGCCTCCCTGTCGCTGCAGCTGATCCGGCGGGTGGTCAACGCGACCTTCGCCTGAACGCGTGAACGCCATAGCGCTCGCGACTCGTCCTGCTCCAGTCCCAGGAGTCGGGCGGCCTCCGTCAGGCCTGAACGGAACGCGACCGCCCTGACAGCAAGTTTGCAGGGTTACTGGCAACGGGTTGTGTCACTTCGTCACAGTTAACGGATCACCGACCAGGTACAAGGGGGTCAATTGTTGGCGTTCGCACCTCGATGCTGTGACGTATCGAACGGATCAGGCGGTGTCCGCCCACCCGACGCCGGAGGCGGCTGCGCAATTGGGGACTCGTGCCGCCGACCGAACGCGATAACGACTCCAGGCGGCTGAGCACGCGCGCATCGGTGGCCGGCTGGCTTTCGATCAAGGTGTCAAGCGCACTGAGAAACAGCTCGCCAGCCTGCGTCTGACTTGGCCAAGCCCGAGCTGTCTCGAGGGCTCCTGATTTCATAGTTTCCAGTAGGTCGCGGTCTCTGAGCAATGCTGCGAGATGCTCACCGGCAGCCTCGAATTGAGGGGCCGATGCAAGCAAACAATTGCGTCCGTGTTCGGCGTACTCCGTGATCCCCGTGCTCGGGCCATCAAAGGCCACGACCGTTCCGCCGCAGTGGAACATCTCGAGTGGCGGCAGCCCGAACCCCTCGATCAAGCTGAGCTTGAGCAGAATGTCGCAAGATCGGTAGACAGCGGCAGTTTCGGTCGGTGGGAGGCGCGAGAAGACTCGATCTACACCCGATATCGCGCCGACGTCGGTAGAGGTGAGGAGCCACGTCTCGTCGGACAATGAGCGTGCCAGTCGAAGGGCTGGAACAACGTTCTTGTGCCACGAGGCCAGCGGTCCCTCAACGAGGACACGAACACCGTCGCTTCGGGGCGCAATGGTGTGCCCCTCGGGACGAAATATCGACTTGTCAAGACCATTGGGCACGACGACAAGCGATCGGCCGTACTCAAGTTGAAACTGCTCTCTAAGCCAGTTCGAAACCGTGATCCCAGGGAGCGGAACTCGATGGACGTCTTGTGCAAGGGAGCGTTGGAGTTCGTCATGACGATAAATGCGATCCTCCATGCTCTGGAGGAATCGTGCATGTCTGCGAGCAGTCAGTCGCGGAAGCAACAGGGTGTCCTGCCACCACGACGCGATCGCTAGGTCGAACTCCGTATCTGAAGCCTGCGCCAGCGAAGCGACTCGGGACCGAGCGATAGGAGACATTTCAGGTCCGGAAAGCGGACTTGTGGTGACCACGACAGTGACCTCGTGGCCGGCGGCGGCAGCTATGCGGGCGTACGCCAGTACAACGGAATTCCCACCGCCAATACCAAGGTCGGGAATGAGAAAAGCGATCCTCAAGTCGGAAGCCGGCCGTTCCGCGGGTGATCGGGCCAAGCGCAATCTCGCTCGGAGACGATGCGCTCCATGGCGGGGGGCCACTCGATAGCCAGCGCCGGATCGTCCCAGCGAACACCGCGGGCAGCCTCTGGCACGTAGTCGTGCGACATCTGGTACAGGACCTCGGTGTCGTCCTCGAGGGTCTGGTAGCCCTGCGCGAATCCCTCGGGCACATAGGCGAGCCGTTCGTTATGCGCGCTCAACTCGACGCCGAGCCACTCGTCGCAGGTCGGAGATCCCGGTCGCAAATCCACCATCACAAGGAAGATCGACCCTTGCGTGCAGCGCACAAGCTTGATCTCGCGATGAGGCGCCTCCTGGAAGTGCAGGCCGCGAAGGGTGTGACGCCGTGGGCTGTAGATGGTGCTGCTCTGCACGACGCGCATTGGCAGCCCCTGATCGGCGAACTCCCGCTCGCAGAAGGTGCGCGCAAGGAAGCCGCGCTCGTCGCCTCGACGTTCCACGTCGATCAGGAAGGCGCCGTCGAGTCGGGTGGGAGTGAAGATCATCGGGCCGCCGCTTGGAGCCATTGCGTGCAGAACACGATCAAGTCGCCCCGACCGGGAGCCGCCAGCGGAGGTCATCATCGAGCCGACCGGCCTCCTGGAGCTCGCGGACGCGACCGATTCGCAGGTAACTGCTGCCAGTGAACTGGTCGAAGTTCAAACCGTGGCGCAGGTACGCGCCATGCAGCTGCTCGACCCCGCGACTCACCGTCCAGTGTGGCTCGAACTCGGGAAGTACTCGGGCGATCTTCGAGCAGTCCACCCGATAGGAGCGCTCGTCCGGCCCGCCGCCGGCCGCGAACGACGCGTGTGCACTGGGAACGATCTCCTCGACGATCTCGGCCAAGTCGCGGATGCGGTAGTTCTCGGTGCTTGCGCCGACGTTGAAGGCCTCATCGTGGATGAGGTCGCGAGGGGCGCGGAGGACAGCGAGAAATGCGCCGGCGATGTCCTCAACGTGCACGAGCGGGCGCCACGGCGTCCCGTCGCTCTGGATCAGGACCTCCCCAGTCGTGTGGGCATAACCGACGAGGTTGTTGACCACCACGTCCACGCGTAGCCTCGGCGAGACACCGTATGCGGTCGCGTTGCGCAGGAAGGTGGGACTGAACGAGTCGTTGGCGAGCCTCGATATGTCCCTTTCGGCGAGCACCTTCGAGTGGCCATATGGCGTTACGGGCGCGAATTCGGCCGTCTCGTCGAGCATCTCCTCGCCGGCCTTGCCGTAGAGGCTGCACGACGACGAGAACAGAAAGCGACTCACCCCTGCCTCCTTGGCCTTCTCGGCAACCCGCACAGAGGCCAGATGGTTGATCTCGTACGTCGCCCCCGGATTGAGATCGCCGAGAGGGTCGTTGCAGACCGCGGCGAGGTGGATCACCGCGTCGAAACCGACCAGGTCCTCGCTCTCGATGTCTCGAACGTCCATCTGCATGCCATCGGCCTCCGGGGGGTGGGGGCCGAAGGTGCAGGCGGCGAACAGGTCGGAGTCGACTCCGAAAACCTCGTTCCCCGCCTGCTCCAGCGCCGGGACCAGCACCGAGCCGATGTAGCCGTTGTGACCGGTTACGAGTACGCGCAAGGGAACCTCCTGTTGATTTCAGCGATCAATTGCTGCCGGAAGGCCCAAAGAGTGGCCCACGGACGACCCGGCGGCTCGTGGAAACAACGTTGCAGCTCCTGCGCCACTTGCGCATTCAGCGTTCCCCGCCCACCCGATGAGCCAGCGCCCAGGCGAACAGCCTGAGGCCGAACGGGAGACCCTGAACGACATACCGCCTGAACAGTCGACGGGGCTCGTGCCAAAGGCGGTGCATCCACTCGAGACCCAGGCGTTGCAAGACAGCGGGTGCGCGCGGTAGCTCCCCCGCAAGGAAGCTGAGCGAAATCCCCACACCCATGAACCACGTTTGGGGCAGCTCGTACCGGAGCCAACTGATCAGCTTCTCCTGTTTCGGAAAGCCAAGACCAACCAAGACCAGCGCCGGCCGTGCGCCCCGAAGCGCCTCACTGATCCTGTCCAGCTCATCCGGATCGTCTTCGTATCCAAATGGAGGGCAGTAGAATTTCACGTTCTGAAGGCTGGGATACCGAGCCTGAAGCCGCTCCGCGGCGGCCGCGGCCACGCCCGGATTTCCACCGAGGAGAAAGACGGAGACCCCGGCTTGGGCGGCCGCCTCGGGCATGCTGAGGACGAGGTCGCTGCCAGGGACCCTTTCCGGCAGAGGCGTACCGGCCAGGCGTGAGGCCCAAACTATTGGCAGCCCATCGGCAACCCGATGGCTGGCCGCAAGGATCAGCTCGCGGCTCTCGCGATCCTCCGTGAACTGACGCAGGACGTCGAGGTTGACCGGGGTGATCCACCCACCGTTCCGCGCGCGGAGGCCCTCCATAACGATTCCGATCAGCGTCTGCTGGTCGAGCTGTTGAAAGGGCAGGCCCATGATCGACGCCGTCTCAGGTGCCGAAGGAAACGGGCGTGTGGTCGGTGGCTGACCGCCTCTATCGTCGGCCGCGGCCGTCGGCTCGCGGGTCGTGACAAGGTCTGGCCGCATCTATCTAGTAACGGCGGGGAAGAACGATTCTCGCGCCCGGGATGACGAGCGCGCGCGCCGGAAGCCCTGCCCATTTCCAGCCGTTGATGGCGAGAGTGACCGATCTCGCCGTACCTAATTCGGTGCTGGATCAGAGGACATCAGAGAGCCCACTGCTCGTGGCTGATTCCTCCGACGGTCGAGGGGCCCGGACGATTCGCGCCAAGGCCCCTCTTCGCGTCTCCTTCGCCGGCGGTGGCACCGACGTGACGCCCTTTCCCGAGCGCGAAGGGGGAATGGTTCTCAACGCGACCATCGACCGTTACGCGTACGGCACCCTTCAGGAGCGTCAGGACAGCGCGATAACAGTTCACTCCCTGGACCTGAACATTGCTCGCCATTTCGGAGCTGACGACGAGCTCCAGCTGGATGGGGAACTCGACTTGGTGAAGGCTGCCGTCCGGAGGCTTGCCGGAGGACGGCCGGAGCGCGGATTTGACCTCGTTCTCCGGACCTCGGCGCCTCCCGGATCTGGGCTTGGAAGCTCCTCCAGCCTGATGGTGTGCCTGGTTGGAGTGCTCAGCCGGTTTCTCGACCAAGACTTGGACAACCACGAGATGGCCTCCCTCGCCTGGCAGATCGAGCGTCAGGACCTCGGCTTGAGAGGCGGGCTGCAAGATCAGTATGCGAGCGTTTTTGGTGGCTTCAACTTCATTGAATTCGAAGCCGAGCGCACAATCGTCAACCCGCTGCGCATCCCGGAGGATGTGGTTGACGAGCTGGAAGCCAGTCTGCTGCTGTGCTTTACCGGCGAGACACGGGCGAGCGATCGCGTGATCCAGGACCAAACCACCCGCTATGAGGCAGGTGCGCCAGAGACCCTGGCGGGCCTGCGTGCACAGAAGAAGCTCGTACCAGAGATGAAAGACGCGCTACTGCGGGGGCATCTGGTTCGGTTTGGAGAGCTGCTTGGCTCCGCCTGGGAGGCCAAACGCCGGATGTCCCCTCAAATTTCCAATGGATTCATCGATTCGGTCTACGAGGCGGCAAAACGGGCTGGAGCAATCGGCGGCAAAGTCACCGGTGCGGGTGGAGGAGGCTTCATTCTCTTCGCGGCCCCGTTCCATCGCCGTCACCTGGTCGCCGAAGCCCTCGCCGAGATCGGAATAGTGGAGGACGGATTCGCATTCGACCGGCGCGGGATGCGGACCTGGATGCCAAGTGCCCGTTGACGAGATGGATGAGCTTGTGGGCGGGCGACTCGCTGAGGCGGCAACAGCCATGGATGCGCTCGCCTCGGACGCGGAGCTGTCGGCACGGATCACGGCCGCCGGCCGGGCGATGGTCGATGCTTACGCCAGCGGTCGCAAGGCGATCTTCATGGGCAACGGGGGCAGCGCGGCTGAGGCCACCCACCTGGCTAGCGAGCTGGTGGGCCGATACTTGGTGGACCGACCCCCCCTGCCCGCTCTGGCGCTTGCCGACAGCAATTCGAGCGTGACCGCTATTGCGAATGACTATTCGTACGAGGTGGTTTTCGCGCGGCAAGTCACCGCGTTTGCGCTTCCGGGCGACGTTGTCGTCGGCCTTTCGACCTCGGGACGCTCGCGCAATGTCGTGCTCGGACTCGAGGTCGCACGCGAGATCGGCGCCGCGACCATCGGCCTGACCGGTCGCGATGGCGGGGAGGTGGGCACCCATTGCGATCACCTTCTCGCGGTGCCCAGCACCGAGACTCCTCGGATCCAGGAGGGGCACGCCGTCATCGGCCACACGCTGTGCGAGATCGTCGAACGGGCCATGGCCGCAAGATGAAGGGCGTCTGGACTGCCTTCCTGGATCGGGACGGAACCATCAACCACAAGCCTGCCGCCGGCAGCTATGTGCTCGCACCCGGTCAGCTCCGGCTTCTCCCAGGGGCCGGCACTGCCATCCGGCGCCTCAACCAGGCCGACTGGCGTGTCGTCGTGGTCACCAACCAACGTGGCATCGCGCGGGGTCTGATCAGCGAGGACGACCTTCGTCGCGTGCACGAGCACCTGCTGGAGCTGCTCGGGGATAGCGGAGCAACGGTCGACGGCATCTATCACTGCCCGCATGCAATTGGCGTATGCGACTGCCGAAAGCCGGGCACTGGCCTGCTCAAGAGGGCGCAAGAGGACGACCCTGAGATCACCTTCGAGCGCGCTGTGCTGATCGGCGACTCACAAATAGACGTCGACGCCGGCCGCGCCGCCGGGATCAAGACAGTGGCAATCGGATCCGCTTCCGGCGCCTCCCACCGGGTGTCAGATCTCGGCGGGGCGGTCGACTGGGCGTTATCCGCGGCAGTCGGATGATCCTGACGATCTCGCGCCGCGAGGTTCTCTCGCTGTGCTCACCGCCCAAACAAAACGGTGCGCCGTTCCGCGAGCTTGCGGGCGCTCGCGCGTAGTCGCCGTGAAAGCGCTGCCGCGTCTGCGCCGTTTGTCATGTGGCGTGGACGACATCGCAATCATCACCGTCTCGACCAGTGAGGCCCACTGGCTCAGGCCCTGCCTGAGCACGGTGTTCGCCCACATGGGGGACGTCAGCGCGGACGTCGTGGTGGTGGACAACGAGTCGCGCGACGGGACGGCGGACGTGGTCGAGACCGAGTTTCCCGACGCCCGCGTAGTGCCGTCTCGCAATCACGGCTTCTCGCACGCGAACAACCGCGGGCTCATGACCTGCGACGCCCGCTACATCCTGTTCCTGAATCCGGACACCGAGATCGTCGAGGGCACCTTCGAGGACCTCGTTCGCGCGATGGACGCCCGCCCGACGGTAGGGCTGATCGGCGTGCGCCAGGTCAGCTCCGGACGGGCGCATGGACAAGACGATCCGCCGCTTTCCGAATGCGCTGCGCGCGCTCGGTGACTCGTTCGCCACGGAGCGGCTGCCGCGCCGTCCACGTTGGCTCGGGGAGCGCGAGCTCGATCGATCCGTCTATGACCGCGAGGTCGATTGCGACTGGACGAGCGGCTCGTTCATGCTCGCGCGTCGCGAGGCGATCGAGAGCGCGGGCTTCCTCGACGAGCGCTATTTCATGTACTCCGACGAAACCGACTTCTGCCGGCGGATCAAGACCGCCGGGTGGGAGATACGGCACCTGCCGTCGATGACGATCATCCACCACGAGGGCAAGGCGGGGATCAAGCCGAGCATCGAGAGCCTCAACGCCTCCTCGCGCATGCTCTACGCGCGGAAGCACTTCTCTCCCGCTCATCGTCTCCTGTACTTCGGCGCCATGCTGCTGGGAGCTTCCCTGCGATCGGTCTACGGCGGTTCCGGTGAGCGTGGACGGCGGCTGAAGGCGGCTAACCGCCGGAAGGTCGCCACGCTGCTGGGCCGTGCCCCGGTGCCCTTCGGCCCGCCGAGCCGCTACTCGGTTCGAATCGCCCGCACAGAGCAGCGGCACGCCGGCCGGCGTGAGCTGCCCGCGCCGGATCTGACCGCATGAAGATCGACGCCCACAGCGTCCTGATCACCGGCGGCGGAGGTCAACTTGGCTCGGATCTCGAGGAGGAGCTCCGCGACCGCTGCCTGGTGTCTGCGCCCAGCCGCGGGGAACTCGACATCACCGACCAAGGGGCGCTGGAGGAGGCATTCGAACGGGTCCAGCCTGCAGTCGTCTTCAACTGTGCCGCGTTTCACAACGTCGAGGTCTGCGAGCGCGAGGAAGACCGCTCGTTCGAGGTGAACGCACGAGCGGTCAAGCGCCTCGCGCAGCGCTGCGCAGACACCGGCGCGGGGCTCGTGCACCTGAGCACCAACTACGTCTTTCCGGGTGACCGCGACGCGCCTTATTCCGAGGCGGACCGACCGAGCCCACGCAGCATCTACGCCATTTCCAAGCTGGCCGGAGAGCATGCTGCGCTCGCCTACTGCCCCCGCGCGCTCGTCGTTCGCGGCTCAGGTCTCTATGGCCACCACGGAAGCGCGTCGAAGGGCGGCAACTTCGTGCAGCGCATGATCCACCGCGCGCGAGAGCAGGGCGCGCTGAAGATGGTCGCGGACCAGCGGCTGACGCCCACTTACACGGCCGATCTGGCCGAGGCGATCATCGCCGCGGTGGAGCGGGACCTCTCCGGGCTCCTTCACGTGACCAACTCTGGGTCATGCTCGTGGCACGAGTTCACTCTCGCGATCATGGAGACGGCCGGCATAGACGTTCCAGTGGAACCGGTCCGGACGGTCCGGGCACCGGGCGGCGCCGACCGGCCCTCGAATGGGGTGCTGTCTTCGGAGCGAGCCGGCGAGGCCGGGCTTTCGAGCCTGCGTTCCTGGGACGCGGCTCTCGAGGCCTACATGGCAAGAGCCGGCCTCGCCGCTGAACCAAGCGTTCGCTAGCTCGCTACCGCGACCCGCGCTCGTACAGGAACGGCAGCTCCGTCTCGATGTCGCGCAGCAGGGGCGCGTTCGCATCGCGTTGCGAGGCCGCGAGCTCGACGTCCTTCGGCCAGGCGATCGCGACGTCGGGATCGTTGTAGGCGATCCCGCGCTCGATCGACTCGTCGTAGTAGCCGTCGCACTTGTAGACCACGTCGGCGATGTCGCTGGTGACGCAGAAGCCGTGGGCGAAGCCGATCGGGCAATAGAGGTGGTGCAGGTTCTCCTCGTTGAGCCGGAAGGCCTCCCACTCCCCGAAGGTCGGTGAGCCCTTCCTCAGGTCGACAACCACGTCTACCACCTCGCCCCTGGCGCAACGAACGAGCTTCGCCATCCCCTTTCCGACCTGGAAGTGCATGCCGCGCACGATCCCCTTGCTCGAGCGGGAGTGGTTGTCCTGGACGAACTCTTCGGGAATGCCGAGCTCGGCGTACACATTTCGCCGGTAGCTCTCGTGGAAGAAACCCCGTTCGTCTCCGTGGACCACGGGCTTGACCAGCACGGGTCCTTCGAGTCTCGTCTCCAGTCGCTCCATCTGCCCTCCTGATTGTCGGTTCCGATCGCTCTAACAACTCGCCGCGAGGCGCTGGTCTTGCGCGAGAAACCCCTCGTTCCCGCCGTTGATCTAGTGAACGCAGTAGCACGCCCGACACCGACTGGCAAGGAGTACTCGAACGCATGATCAGCGCGAACGGCAATGGTGCCTCTCACCGAAGCTTCCGTCAGACCCGCACGAACGGTCTCTCGCCCGCGCCGCCGGAGAGGGGGCGCACCGTGTTGGTCACGGGAGGGGCGGGCTACATCGGCAGCGTCCTACTCGGTCGCCTGCTGGAGCGCGGCTACAACGTGCGCGTGCTCGACCGCCTCTATTGGGGCGAAGGTCCGCTGGAGGACTACAGCGGGCGCATCGAGCTCGAGGTGGCCGATGTGCGGGAGATCCCGTCGTCGGCGCTCGACGGCGTGGATGGGGTGATCCACTTGGCCGGGCTCTCGAACGACCCCACCGCCGAGTACGACCCGGAGGCGAACTGGCAGATGAACGCCGTCGCCACGGAGACGCTCGGGAACGCCTGTGTTGAGCGCGGCATCGACCGGATCGTGTTCGCCTCCTCCTGCTCTCTGTACGACGGGCTGCCCCCGGGGATGCACGACGAGAGCGCCGCCATCGCGCCGAGCGGCGCGTACGCAACCTCCAAGCGCTACGGCGAGGAGGCGCTGATCGACCTCATCGATAGGGGCCTGTGCCCGGTGATTCTCCGCAACGGGACGGTCTACGGCCACAGCCATCGCATGCGCTACGACCTCGTCGTGAACACATTCGTCAAGGACGCTCTACTCGAGGAGCGGCTTCTGCTCCACGGGGGCGGTTGGATGTGGCGGCCGCTCGTGGACGTGCGCGATGTCTCCGACGCGATGATCGCCGCCCTCGAGGCGCCGGACGAGCTGGTGCGCGGCGAAGTCTTCAACGTCCTGCACTCGAACTATCAGATCCGCGAGCTGGCGATGCTCGTGGCCGGCTCCGTGCAGCTTCTGGGGCGCACCGTGCGCCTGGAGGAGGTGGCGGCCCCGCCTCTGACTCGCGATTACGAGTGCTCGAACGCCAAGCTCTCCTCCACCCTGGGGTTCATCCCGACGCGGTCGGTGGTGATGGCGATCACCGACCTGCTGGACTCGATCGACGGGACGGACCGCACCATGCTCACCGACCCGCGCCACTACAACATCCGCTGGCTCGAGCTGATGCACGAGGTGACGCCTCGGGTCGAGAGGTTCGGCTCGGTCCTCTGACGCCGGCGTGGCGAGCTCCGGGCCGGTACTCGTCGCGGGACGCGGGGCACCTTGCTCGGGATTACTTGCCCGCCGTCGGGACCGCGACGAGCCACACGATTGACGGTGCGAGCGCCCATCTGTGTGAAGCGACAGAAGATTCCGGGCCGTCGATTCGTTCATCGGGCGAGGTCAGATGGAATGAATTTCGAATGAATATCGCCGTCACCCCGCCGCACCTCGGCCGTCAGCTCCGCGTTTTCTTACTCGGTGCACACGACGTATGGCCTTTCCGTGATCTCGCCGACCGCAACTCTGAGCCGGGCGTGTTGGCTCGGAGAGCACCCGACAGCGGGCAGTGATTGCGGTGGAGCCCCTGGGCTCGGTGGTGATTCCGGCGCACGACGAGGCTGCAGTCATCGGGCGCTGTCTTGACGCGCTGTTCACCGGCTTCCTGCAGGGTGAGCTGGACGTCGTCGTCGTCTGTAACGGCTGCTCGGACGAGACCGCGGCGCTGGCCCGGTCATCACGTCACCCAGTCAGGGTGGCGAAGTTGCAGTCTGCCTCCAAGCCCGCCGCGCTGCGGTGGGGAGACGCGGCGGCGAGGGAATTCCCACGGTTGTACCTAGATGCCGACGTAGTGTTGCCTGGGTCCGCAGCCCGCCTTGTGCTGGAACGTCTGCGGTCCGGGGCGCTCGCCGCCCGCCCGCCGATCCGATACGAGGCGAGCGGCGCGTCTGCGCCGGTGCGCAGCTACTATCGCGCTCGGTCGCAGGTTCCGGCCGTCTTGGGTTCGCTCTGGGGTGCAGGCGTGTATGGGCTCTCTGCAACCGGCCGGAGCCGCTTCGGCCCCTTCCCGGACGTGGTAGCCGACGACCTCTGGGTCGACCGGCTGTTCGACGAGGGCGAGGTGGAGATCGTCGATAGCGCGCCGGTCGTGGTCCCGGTGCCGCGCCGCAGTCGCGATCTTCTGCGGGTCCTCCGTCGTACTTATCGGGGTAAGAGGGAGATGGCGTTCGCGCCCTGACCTCCGGGACAGCGCACCTGAGACCGTGGCGTCCACTCTTCGAGACCTGGGACGCGTTGCCCTGGTTGGCCCGGCTGCGGCGGTCGACGCGGCGACGTACGCCGCCTTCGCAGCAGGGGCGCGGCTCGGACTGGCTCTTCCTCACAGGAGCGGTGCCCCGCTTGCCGGTGAGCGGTGGGAGCGGGACCACAGCACGAGGGCGGCCTGAGATGGCCACCGCCATCTCTCACCCGCGCCGGGGTCCTCGACCTGGTCCGGTCGATGTCGTGGCGCTCGCGCGCGGTGCTCTTCCTGCAGGTCTTTGCGGTGACCCTGTTCGTGGTTCCTTCGGACACGGTGATCAAGCCGATCGGCGCCGGCGGCTACCTTGCCGCCCTGATCGGGATGTTCGCGTTCGCTGCCCTTCTGACCGTGACCCTGCTCGGTCTCCACAACCCGCTCCGGCAACGACATCCGATACGTGCCGCGCTCTGCCTGCTCTGGCTGTCCGTCCTCGCCTCCTACGTGCTGATGGATCGGAACGCGCTGACCGTGCCCGAGCTGGCGGGCGCCGACCGTCTGTTGATGCAGCTGGCGGTGATCACCGGTGTGGCGCTCATCGCCGCCGACTTCCTCGGCTCGCTGAGCGACATGCGCAGGGTCTTGAGGGTGCTCTGCTGGGGTGGCGCATTCTGCGGGGTGGTGGCTGCGCTTCAGTTCTGGCTCAGCCTGGACCTCTCGCGTGTACCTGCGCGAGCTGCCGGGGTTCTCGCTCAACGCCGATGACATCGGAATCGTGACCCGGGGGAGCCTGAACCGGGTCAGTGGGACCGCCGTCAACCCGATCGAACTCGGAGTCGTGGCCGGGATGCTGCTGCCACTCGCGGTCTACCTCGCGATCTACGACACGAAGCGGAGTGCCCGGCGCCGATGGGCGCCGGTGGGGCTGATCGCGCTTGCGATCCCGGCGTCGGTATCCCGCTCGGCGGTCGTCTCGGTCGCCGTGGCGCTGGGGGTGCTGGTGGTGCTGATGCCGGCGCCACAGCGGCTGGTCTCAATGTTGGCTTTGCCGTTCGCCCTGGCAGCCGTCTTCATGACGGCCCCTGGCCTGATCGGCACCCTCGCAGCCTTCTTCGGGGCCGGCACCGGCGACTCGTCGGTGGCCTATCGGGTTAGCGACTATCCGTTGGTCGAGCGGTTTCTGGAGCAGGCTCCCTGGTTCGGCCGTGGCGGCGGGACGTACATTCCGGACCCCGGCCTAAACGTCCTCGACAACCAGTTCCTGAAGACGGCAATCGAACTGGGACTGGTCGGGGTCGTCGCTTTGACCGCTTTCTTCCTGGTGCCGGCGGTCTCCGCTCTGGTCGCGAGACGTCGGAGCAGAGACCCTGAGCTCCGGCTCCTGTGCGCGGCGCTTGGCGGTGCTGCGTTGGCCGCAACCGCATGTTCCTTCACCTTCGATTCGTTGTCGTATCCGATGTTCACCGGGCTCTACGCGCTCGTCATCGGGCTGATCGGTGCCGTATGGCGACTCGCGGTCGCCGAGGCGCCGGCAGTGGTCCGAGCCGAAAGCGGTACCCCTGCGCCCGAGTCCGTTACCACCCGAACACTCGCAGCCGGCGGGAGGCTGAACATGGCACCTACTGCTCATCGCGCGGAAGATTTGGCGCTACCGGCTCGTCACGTTGCCGGTCATCGCCCTCACCCTGCTTGGGTTGTTCTACGTCATGGCCGTCAAGGCCCCGGAATACAAGGTCTCGTCCAGCTACGTCCTGATCAATCCTCCACCTCCGCCGACGGCGGATGAGATCGCGCGTGACCCGACGCTGGGTCGCATCAACCCGAACAACCCATACACCCGCTTCTCGGACCAGTCGGTGATCGTCAGCCTGTTGTCCAGCAGCCTGAGCAGCGATACGGCGCGCCAGGAATTGGTGAAAGCGGGCGCGGATCCCCGTTACACGGTGTCCCCCGACCTGCAGCTCGGTTACTCGAGCTTGGTCGTGGAGATCACCGGAATGGGCTCCACAGCCGCAGGGCGCAGTGCACACCGCCGAGCTGGTGGGCGCGGCCCTTACTCGCGAGCTCGACCGCATGCAGGCGTCTCAGGGCGTCGACCCCCACTACATGATCAAGGCGCAACCGGTCGTGGCGCCCGATAGCCCGAAGCAGCAGATATCAAGCAGGTTTCGTCCGCTCATCGGCGTGCTCGCGATCGGCGCGATTCTGCTTCTGCTGGCCGTCTCGGCAGCCGAGGCGCTGGAGACCCTGCGGGCCGAGATGAGCAAGCGCAACCTGCCCAAGAGGGACGAAAAGGGAGATTCGATCGAGGGCAGCCCGACCAACAACGGGTCAGCGCATAAGGCGAATGAGGTGCCTTGGGAAGACGGAAACGAAGATGCGATCGTGCGCACCGCCACAAACAACTCGCCACCGCAAAAGCCGCGCAGCCGCCGTAAAGGGGGCAGCCGCCGTAAAGCGGGCAGCCGCGCGTCAAGCGGGCACCAAAGCGTGAGCCATGATCGGCAACAGGGGACGTTGCAGGTCATACTGCGTCACGTCCCTGGGCTGGCTGACCTTCGTGTTGTGGATCTCGACGGAACCGCTGTTTGGTGGTCGCGGGCTCAGCGGTGAGGACTTCGACCGGGACTCCGCGTTAGCGCGCTGCGCCGGGCCGTGCCGGTCACCGCATTCTGAGGTGATGGGCGGGCTTCGCGCGTTTCGCGGACCGCCGGGGCGCCCGCCTGGGCCGATGCGCGATGCCGAAATAGGCGAGCAGGGCAATAAACAGGACGGCAAGGATCACCCGGAAGACACTAATCCGAGAAGGTTGCACGGGGCCGTCGCCGTGGGGTAGAGCGAGAGGGGTGACCGTGCCTCGGCGCGGTTGGCCGCATCGGGATCGCACATCGACTCGGTAGATGTGGATGGCGTTCCCATCGGCGAAATGGTCTCTGAAGGACCCGTTCCGGACCGGAACCGTGCGGTTCTCGCCCACGACCGCTGCTTTGGCGTCGTCGACGCACGGCAGCGAGAACCTCCCTTCTACGGACGATCCCGCGGAGCCGGCAAATACGTACAGGTGCGCCTTCGCCTTCTTGCATTTCTTCTTTGACTTGCATCCCTTCCCGGCGGCCTTCTTGCCCTTCGCCTTCTTGCATTTCTTCTTTGACTTGCATCCCTTCCCGGCGGCCTTCTTGCCCGTCGCCCACTTCACCATCGCGGTCGTCCCGGCTCCCTGGGACCAGCCGGAGCTGACCGTCGGAGAGTTGAGCACCGGGGCGAGCTGTGTGATCTGCGAGTTGGTCCGGGTCAGTTCGGCCTGGATCGCGGGGTAGCAGCCGGGTCGCGGTTTATGTAGTGCGTCTGGCATCGGCCCGCCGAAGGAGTGGTTGAAGTAGACGATCCCACGAGCGCCGGCAATGATCGACTGCCAGACCGCCGCCCGCATCTCAGGAGGTGTGATAGCGCGTGCGCCCTCTGCCGCAGTCTGTGTGAACGGCCAACCCTCCTCGACAAAACCCCAGATGGGCTGGCGCTTGCCGTCGAAGCGCGTCAAGCTGACGCAGTCGGTCGATCTGGTAGCCGTAGTTGGCGGCCCGGCGGATCTGCGGGGTGAGTGATGGTCTGCACCAGCCTCCGGAAGCCAAGTCCGGTGCTTCCATCGTCGGCACCTGGTAGGGATCGGTGAACCAATAGAGGTCCGCCGAGACGACCTGCTGGAACTCGTTGACGAAGCGAGCCGCCTCGGCGTCGCTGTACCAGATCAGGACGTTCTTGGTGTAGTTGGCGTAGCGAATCCGGCCGTCGTTAGGAGCTAGCTGCATTGTCCTGCTGCATCACCGTAAATCCCTCGCGGAAGGCCGAAACGCCCGTCCACCTCGTCCTCGAGCATGTAGCCGGCGATTGGCTGAGGCGGTAGCGCGATCCCAGCTGCTATACCAGTCGGAGGTGAACAGCGCCTTCATCTTGTTGGCCGCGAGCCTGCTCAGACTCACCGGCGGAGGGGGCGTCGGCGTCCCAGACGTAGAGGTTGTAGCCGACCGCCTTGTCCTGGTCGATATGCGCCTGAGTGTGATCGTAGGAACCCCAGACGCCGATCGGGAAGTACGACCGGCTCGCCGGGAGTCCATGCGAGAACCTCGCGTAGTAGTTCGCGCCGCCGTCCACCGGCACAAGTACTGGGGCCCTTGCTGGGCGTGCGGAGGAGGCCGGTGCCGCCGACGCCATCGCCGCGACGATCAGGAGCAGAGCGACGCACGTCGATCGCCGGGGGGTGAGGGATCCGGTTCGGATCAGGTAACGATCTTAGCCCTGGGCGTGCTCTTGGATGAGCGCGATCGCCTCCTTGCGATCACGAACGCCGAGTTTGCGCACGACTTCCGAACTGTGGCGGCGAACCGTCACCGGAGAGAGGTAGAGGCGATCGGCGATGTTGCGCCCGCTGAGCCCGTCGCACATCAGCGCAAGGATCTCCCATTCGCGCCTGGTCAAGTCGGCTCGGCCGCGCCTGCCGGCGAGAACGCGCTGCCGGCCCAGCGTCTGCATGTTTCTGACAAGCTCGGCCACCAGGAAACGGGGAATCGCCGCCTCGCCTGCGAGCACACCGCGTAAGGCGGGTGCGAGTCGGTCGGGGTCCATGCTTTTGACCAGATATCCGGAGGCACCCGCATGGATCGCATCGAGCATGTCGGCGCGGTTCACTGAGCCCGTCAGCACCACGACCAACGTCTCGGGAACCAGTCGCGAGACTTCGCGGACGACCCGAATCCCGCCACCCGGCGTCTGGAGGTCCACCAGGCAAAGCCGAGGTCGCTCACGCACGATTATCTCGATCGCGCTCTCGGCGTCTGCGGCTTCGGCCCTCACCTCGAAACCGTCTCGCTCGAGCAGACGACGCACCTCGGTGCGCGTCACCGGTTCGTCATCCACCAAGATGATGGCGGGCCCGTGGTCAGCCACGCTCAGCCCGCGGATGATCTGCCCTGAGCCATCGATAAATCAACGACTGAAGCTCATCCAAGCTTCCACCCCATAGCGCTCCCTCACCTCTCACTGGCGCAGTTTCCCCAGGCGCGACTCGGAAGTCAATCCCACAATTAGGTCAGTGGAAGCACTAAGGGACCCCGCCGTACCCTCCCGCCCCTGGTGGGACGGGTTCAACAGGCGCGGGCCTGGGCCGCGGTGGCGGCGATCGGCGCCTGCCTGATCGCGCTCGCCGGCTGCGGCGGGGGAGGCGCCGACAACAGCTCCACCTCGGTGAACGTGATGGTGCCGCCGATCACGACAGGTCGAGAGGGCGTTCGTCTGCACACCCGAGTTTCGGCGACGGCTCCGACAGGTCGCCGACCGGTTCGAGCGGCGCTTCGAGCAGCGCAATCCCTAGAGCGGCGCGACCGTCCGTCCGATCAAGTCGCTTGACTTTTCGTAGTTCGGCGGCATACGGCCGGCTCGTCAGGGGGCTTCGTAGGCGGCACAACTGAGAGGGGAGTGGGAGATGGCGAAGAGGCAACGGCGGCGGCGCCAGGAGCGACGCAAGGAACACTCGCGGCGCGACGGCTGGAGGATGCGCCACAGCGTCGTTACCGGGGCGGCGCTGACTGCGGGAAGCGTGCTGGGATTGGCTCCACCCGCGCTGGCCACCAACTTCGTCGTCAACAACAGCGGCGACGCGGGGAACAACGTCTGCGAGGACGCCACTTCCGGCGACTGCACCCTCCGGGACGCGGTCGACAGCTCGAACGCCAACACCGGCGTGAACGACGCGATCACGTTCGCCTCCAACATCACCGGCGTGACCCTCACCGGCGGCCAACTTCTGATCTACGACGGCGTCTATATCTCCGGAAACGGGGCGGGTGCGACGAGCATCACCACAAATGGTGATGGCCGCATCATGTACACCGATCCGCCCATTAGCGAGGGCGTGTACATCAGTGACCTGACGCTGACAGGCGGAAATTCGGGCAACTATGACGGCGGCGCGATCTTCAATTACGGCGCCAATCTGAACATCTACAACTCCGTCCTCACGGGTAACCACGCGAATGACGGCGGCGCCGTCTACGAGTACGGGGCCTACGTCGGTGGTTACAACACCGACATCATCGATTCAACGCTCAACAACAACACCGCATCCGACGATGGCGGTGCCCTGTACGCGCGCCGATCCATGGGCCAGGTACTCGGATCCACGATCAGCGGCAACCACGCGGGAAGCTCGAGCGGAGAGCTCGGCGGCGGGATCTACAACTACCTGACCTCTTACTTCAACGACGACACCGTCGCCGGAAACTCCGCCTTCAGTGGTGGCGGCGTCTACAGCTACTACCTGAACACCATGGCCGCGTACAACTCGATCTTTGCCGGCAATTCGGCCGCTGCCAGTTTTGGTCCGGATTTCGTGGGAGCGATCTACGGCGCGGGCAGCCTGGTCCAGAGCACGACGGGTACTGACATCACCCCCGCCCCCGGCGGGCCGCCGAACATCACCGGAATCGACCCGCAGCTGGGTGCGTTGCAGAACAACGGTGGACCGACCCCGACTCGCCTCCTGGCTCCGACGAGCCCGGCGATAGACAAGGGGTTCAGCTATCTGGGTACCGATCAGCGCGGTATCGGGAGGCCGATTGACATCAGCACCGTGGCCAACGCGCCCAACGGCGACGGCTCCGACATCGGCGCCGTCGAGCTGACGGCGCAGGAGGCGACGATCCCCTCCAGTCCGCAACCGCCGGTCACTCCGACGACGAAGAAGAAGAAGTGCAAGAAGAAGAAGAAGCACTCGGCGGCCGCGGCGAAGAAGAAGAAGTGCAAGAAGAAGAAGAAGCACTCCGCGGGCGTGGAGCTCAGGCAGACTGGTGCCAAGGACTGGCCGGGTGACACATTCAAGTTGTCACCCAAGAGGCACGCGCACAGCGACTAGCCGCGCCTGAACTCCAAGCCGGCCGGATTTGACTGGCCGGGTCAGTCAGCGCCTGAAAATCTGAGCGAACTCCAGCGGCCGGTGGATCAGCTGCTTTGCGACCTCGCCGCCGATCGTCGCGTACGTGCCGTCCCGCGGCACTGAGCGGAAGAGGTCCCGCAGCCACTCGCGGGGGAGCCCGAAGGTGACCAGCGCCGAGGTCAGGTCGATCAGGTCCGCCCGGCGAATGAGCTCCACCTCCTCGCCACGGTCCCACTGCGAACGGGTCTCGTGGTGGCGCTCGATGGCGTCGAAGCAGAGCCTGATCCGCTCCTCGCTCCATCCCTGCTCGGCCAGGAGGTCGGCTGCGAACCTGGCGCCCTCGGTGACGTAGACGCCGCCGTGTGAGGCCCGGTCGTAGAGGCCGATGTCGTGAAGCAGGCCCGCGACGAGCAGGACCTCGCGGTCGACCTTCGCCTCGCGCGCGGTGGCGAGTCGATCGGCGAGCAGGAAGACCCGCAGGCCGTGGCGCTCCATCGGTCCGCCGGTCTGGCCGGTGATTTCGCGCAGCCTCTCGAGGGCCGCGCGCTCGGCGTCCGTGCGGACCAGGTCCTCCGCCGTGGTCACGACCTGCTCCGCCGCAGGCCGAGCAGCCGCGGACCGGTCGCCGCCGTGGTGCGCATCAGCGCGCTCACGGGTGCTCCTGCGACCTTCAGGAATGCGGCACGGCCCGAGCCCCCGCGCTTGTCCGCCAGCTTGGGCCCGGTCCCGCTCAGGAAGGCCGCAACCGCGGGGAACGGCCGCAGGAAGACGGTGATCTCCTTGACGCGCCCGTCCTCGTCGAGTCGAAGCAGGTCAAGGCCCTCGAGCCGCTTCCCCCCGACCTGAGCGGCGAAGTGCAGGATGTGCGGGTCCCCGGCGATCTCCTCGAGGTAGGTGAGTGGCCAGAGCTCGTCCAGCAGGACGGCGAACAGATCGCCGACCTCATCGCGCCCGGTGAAGGGCACCTCGAAGATCGGGGACCAGAGGACGACATCCGGTGACAGCGCCTCGACGAGAGCGTCGTGGTCGCGTGCCTCGAAGGCGGCGCGCAGCGGAGTGGGTGTGACCGGGCCTGCCACGGGCGGAGCCTACTGACGGCCGCTCAGGAGCTCCCGTCGGCGAGGCGCGCCCGCACCACCGAGGCGGAGGGCGCGATCTCCTCGTCGAGACGGTCCAGGAAGTCGGCGAGCGACGGCTGCAGCTCCAACGCGCGGCGGACGAGGTCGAGCCCGACCTCGAGGTCTCCGTTCGCGGCGCCCAGTCCGACCCAGAGCAGGAGTTGGGGGTTCTCCTCGGAGAGGCCCACCGCCTCGATTCCGGCCCGCATGGCCCCCTCGTCGTCGCCCGCCTCTGCCCTCTCCTCGGCCAGGTCGAGGAGGGTGAAGGCGCGGTGGAAGCGCAGGGTGCGAGAGAGCTCGGCCAGCGGGTCCTCGTCGTAGTCGACGCGCAGGTCGACGCTCCGGCGCCAGGGCTCGCCGTCCGGAGGCACCACGAGGAGGGCAGCCGACATGCGGCCCCGGGCATCGCCGCCCGCGGTCTCGCCCGCCTCGAGCGCGTCGAGCAGACGCACGCCGAGCTCTCCCTCCGCCGACTCGAAGGCCTCGGCCATCGTCTGCGGTACGCCGTCCGACGCCATCATGTTCGCCTGACAGCGGCAGTCCGTGCCCGCGGTGTCCTCGGCGTAGGCAACGCAGGCGTCTCCCGTGAACCCGGCGCCCTCGCCGTCGGCGGCCAGCACAGCGAGCTGGCGCACAGCGGGCTTCGGATCCGAGCCGATGAGCTGCTCGACCGCATCGGCAGGTGCCACGCCAGCGCCGAGCAACTCCAGGCCGCGCGGCCCGAACGAGATCTCGACGAGCGACTGGGTGGCCACGGCGCCAACGCCCGGCTCGGCGAATGGAACGACCGAACCCACCGCCGGCCAGGCGGTGAAGACCGCCACACCGAGCTCGCCGGTGCCCGGATCGCGGGCGACGATCGACGCCGTCATCGCATTTGACGGGTTGCGCCTCGCATTGCGGCGCACCCTCGCATAACTACCGGCGCAGCTCGGTGCCGTCGTAGAGCTTCTTGACCACCACCCCGCCGGGAGGGACGGCCTCGACGCAGAGGTTGCAGAGCACGCACTCGTCGAGGTTCTCGCGGACGATGGCGACGCTGCCGTCGTCCTCCCGCACGTCGTAGATGTCGACCGGGCAGACCTCCTCCAGCTTGGCGGCCATCTCCGGATCGTTGACGACGTCGTCGCGAACCTCGACGTCGATGAAGACTCCCTGAAGGTCCTGGATCTCCGCCATCAGACCGCGGCTCCCAGCTTCTCCTTCACGGCGGCCGGGATCTCGTCGATCCGCTCGACCACCGGGATGCCGGCCGCCTCGAGCCGGGCGATCTTCTGGGTTGCGGAGTCCTCAGCCCCCTCGACGATCGTGCCGGCGTGGCCGAAGCTCATGCCCTTCATCTCCTCATCGTCCATGAACTTCCCGGCCATGAACGCGACGATCGGAAGCTTCGAGTCGTTCGCCTCGCGCCAGTCCACCAGCTCGGCCTCCATCCGGCCGCCCGGCTCCGTGTAGATGACGATCGCCTCCGTCTGATCGTCCTGCTCGAAGAGGGGCATGAGCTCGGCGTAGGTCGAGCCGATGATGGCGTCGCCGCCGATCGAGACCGCGGTGGAGACGCCAAGGCCGGCGGCGGTGAGAGTGGAGGAGATCTCCGTGGTCATGCCGCCGGAGCGGGACATGACGCCGATCGAGCCCGGCTCATACGCCTTGGCGGCGTCCTTGGCCGGACCGCCGATCCCACCCATCTTGCAGACGCCGGGGACGATCACGCCGAGGCAGTTGGGACCGATGATCCTGGCGCCGCGGACGTCGGCGAGCTCGACCATCTGGGCGACGTCGCGGCGCGGGATGCGCTCGGTGACCACGACGATCAGCTTGATGCCGTTCTCGATCGCCTCGAAGACGGCGTCCTTGGTGAAGGCGGGGGGGACCGTGACGACCGAGCCGTCGATCGGTCCGCCGTGGTCGGCGACCGCCTGCTGGACGGTGTCGAAGACCGGTACGCCGTGCACGTCGCGGCCCTTGCGGCCAGGGGTGACGCCGCCAACGACCTTGGATCCGTAGTCCAGGCACTCCTTCGTCAGGTTCACCGCCTCCCGGCCGGTGATGCCCTGGACGATGAAGGTGAAGTCCTCTGTCAGCAGGATCGACACTTAAATCGCCCCCTGCTCCGCTTCGCGTCCGCTGGGGGCTCGCGTTACGCCTCCCTGGATCTTCTCGACGGCCTCGCCGGCCGCTTCCCACATCGAGGTGGAGCGGTCGCGGAACTCGATCCCGTACTTGCCGAGGATCTTCGCGCCCTCCTCTTCCCAGGCGCCGGGGATACGGAACACCGCGATCGTCTCGGCCGGGTCCTTATCGAGCTCGAGGCAGGCCTTGATCACGCCGCGGGCGACGATGTCGACCCGGGTGTTGGAGACGATCGACATCATCACCGCGATCTTCTCGACGCCGTCCTTCTTCAGGACCTCCTTGGCCAGGCCGCACGACTTGGCGACGGAGGGATTGCCGCCGATCTCCGCGTAGTTGGCGGGCTTGCCGCCCTGGCTCCGGACCGCATCGGTGAGGGTGAGCGACCCCCCGCCGGCGCCGATCACCAGGCCGAGGTTGCCCTCGAAGCCGTGGTCCTTGCCCTGGATCACGCCGCGGTGGTCGGCCTCGTCGATCGCCTTCACGTTGCGCTCGAACTCGGAGGGCTCATACAGCTCGCGGGGCTCATCCAGCTCGACCCCGAGCTCGGCAAGCTCCTTCCGATGGCGGCCGACGGCCTCGTCCTCCATCTCCATGTGGGCGTCGAGCGCGACGAAGGAGCCGTCGGAGAGCCGCGCGAGCGGGTTGATCTCGGCGAGCGTCATGTCGTAGTCGCGCTGCAGCTGAGCCAGGCGGGCGAGCACCGGGGTGGCGCGGGTGAGCGTGCGTCCCGTCTGTCCACCCGCTGCCGCGACCACCTCCTTGGCGCGGAAGTCGGGAATGGGATGGAGGTTCGAGAGATGCCCGCGACCGACGTGGTCGGGGTGCTGATCGGCGACCTCCTCGATGTCGATCCCGCCCATGTCGGAGAAGAGCATCATCGGGCGCTTGGCGCGGCCGTCCCAGAGGACCGCCGCGTAGTACTCCTGGTCGACCTCGGCCTTGGGGTCGACGAGCACGCCGACCGGCAGGTGGCCGTTGATTTCGAGTTCGAGGATTTCGGCGGCATGGGCCTCGGCCTCCTCTGGCGTGTCGGCGAACTTGACGCCGCCGGCCTTCATCCGCCCGCCGGTCAGGACCTGGGACTTGATCACCGTTGGGCCGCCGATCCGCTCCGCGGCCTCACGCGCCTCAGCGGCGGTCTTGGCGAAGCCGTACTCGGTGACCGGGATGCCGGCCCGCTCGACTATGCGGCGGCTTTCGAACTCGTAGAAGCGCATGAGCGATGCCCGCGGGGGCGGGCGGGAACAGTACAAAGCCGCCGCGCTGTGTGATTCGCTCGCGGGCAGCCCCAATCGGCTGCCGAGCCGTAATAGGGTCGGACGGGCTGGCTCATGGATGGCCAGCTGTCTCGACCAATCAAGGAGAAGAACATGCGAAACAAGCTGAGGGGGGCCCCCGCGATGGTGATCGCGGTCATCGCCCTGTTCGTCGCGCTCGGTGGCGCGTATGCAATCGGTGCGGGATTCATCGGCACCGGGGATCTCAAGAACGAGGCGGTGACGAACAAGAAGATCAAGAAGAAAACGATCAAGGCGAACCGGGTCAAGCCGGACACCCTGACCGGCGACCAGATCAACGAGGCCAGCCTGAGCGGCGCTGGCACCGCACGGGCCGTCAGGCAGGACACGGCGGCGTCGGTACCCGCTGCGACGACGGGAGCTGTCACCGTCCTGACGCTGTCAGTACCCGCCGGTAGCTACGTGCTCAACTCGAAGGCCGTGCTCGCCCGGGGCGGTACACAGGATCCGGTTCAATGCTTCCTGATCGCCGGAGGCGACCAGGACCGTTCGCTCGAGGCCGTCAATGCGGCGAACAACACGACGATCACGAACCTTCTGGTCCACACCTTTACCGGCAGTGGGGCGGCGAACCTCGCGTGTGACAACCCGGGGAGCGCCACCCTGTTCGTCACGAACAAGGTGATCACCGCCACGCCCGTGGCGGCAATCAACAGCTCGACGATTCCATAAGGCGACCGGTCGGGGCCGGGCTCAGGGCCCGGTCCCGACCAGGTCATGGAGGGAACGGCTACGCGTGCTCTGCGCCGGGTAACGCTCTCGGGCGCGGATTGCGCCCGCTGTGGGCGCAGCAGGACCACGGCGGCGACCACGCCGATGAGGCAGAAGGCCGCGCCGACCCCGAACTGGAGGTCGAAGCCGTCGGTGAGCGCCTTGGCTGCGGAGGTGCCTGAGGCGACCTGGGAGTCGGTGTGGTGGGCGGCGATCGTGCTCAGCACGGCGAGGCCGAGGGCGGCGCCGACGAAGCGGGAGGTGTTGAGCACGCCCGAGGCGAGGCCGCTGAGCGCCCTCGGCACGCCCTCCACCGCGACTATGGTCGCGGGCACCAACGCGAGCCCCAGGCCGAAGGCTCCGAACAGCCCGCCGGGGAGCACGTTTGCGGCGTAGCTTCCGCCCGGGTGAATGCTGATCAGGAGCAGCTCCCCGATCGTCACGGAGAGCATTCCCGCGGCAAGCACCCACCTTGCGCCGAACCGCCTGGCGAGCCTCGGGGCCAGGGTGGCGCCGGTGCCGACTGCGGCCGTCATCGGAACAAAGGCCAGACCGGTCTCGAGCGGGCTGTAGCCGAGCGTCCCCTGCATATACAGCGACTGGAAGAACCAGAAGCCGAAGATCGCGGCGTAGAGCAGGAAGATCACCAGATTGGCCGCCCGCAGGTTCCGCAGCCGGAACACGCTCAGTGGCATGAGCGGCACCCGACGTGGATCGCGGGCGAGCTTCGCCTCGTAGAAGCCGAAGGCGGCCAGAAACGCGACGCCGGCGGCGACCGGGCCGAGCACACCGATCGAGCCCCAGCCGAGGCGGTCGGTGGTGACGATGCCGTAGGTGAGCGCGGTCATGCCCAGGGTGACGAGGACGGCGCCGGCGAGGTCGAAGTGGCGGTTCTCGACCTCGCTCCGCCCCTCGGGGATCAGGCGACTCGAGAAGAGGACGATGCCGAGCCCGATCGGGACGTTGATGACGAAGATCGCGGGCCAGCTGAAGGCCTCGGTGAGGATGCCTCCCAGGAGAACGCCCGAGGTGGCGCCGATCGCGCCGACCGCGCCCCAGGCTCCGAGGGCGCGGTTGCGCGGCGCGCCCTCGTCGAAGGAGGTGGTGATGATCGCCAGGGTGGCGGGGGAGAGGATCGCCCCGCCGACGCCCTGGGCGGCTCGTGCCGCCACCAGCGTCCCGGAGGTCGGCGCGACCGCGCACAGGAGCGACGCGCCGGAGAAGAGGAGGGTGCCGAGGTAGAACATCCGCCGGCGGCCGAAGAGGTCCGCGGCGCGGCCGCCCAGCAGCAGGAAGCCGGCGAAGGTCAGGGTGTACGCGTTGAGGACCCACTGCAGGCCGGTCGTCGAGAACCCGAGCGCATCCTTGATCGAGGGGAGCGCCACATTCACGATCGAGACGTCGAGGATCACCATGAACTGGCCGAGACAGACGACCAGCAGGAGCGCGTTGGAGTTGCGCCCCACGATGCTCCTGGCGGCCATTACCGGGTTCACTTCCGGACGGCCTCCAGGATGTAGGCGGCCTCGACCACCGCGGCGACCTGGGAAGCGGTCGCACCGCGATGCCACGTCTCGTGGGCCTGTTCGGGGACGGGACCGGTCTGGGTGTTTTCGTGTTCTGCCATGCGCTTGCCTTCCTGCCGTTTCCTTAGTACGATGATCATCGTATCAAAAGTACGATCGTCGTCGTACAATCGGACTATGGGAATAGATCACACAACGAAGCTGCATCATCCGGAGCGGAACGAAATCGAGCTGCCGGGCGTGCTCCACGCCCTGAGCGATCCACAACGGCTCGAGATCGTGCGCCGGCTCGCCGGGAGCGATGAGCCGTGTGCCTGCGGATCTATCAAGCTCGGCGTCTCCAAGTCGACCATGACCCATCACTTCCGGGTCCTCCGGGAATCCGGGGTCATTCGGCAGAAGCGAGAGGGGACCAGCAAGCTCACGGAGCTCAGGCGCGAGGATCTCGATGCGCGCTTCCCGGGCCTGGTCGAGGCGGTCCTCAGTTCCGAAGCGGTTCCGGCGTAGTCGACTCATCCGAAGCTCCTTCCTATCGGCGGGGCCTTTCGCCACCCTCAAGGAATGGACGAACGAGGCGCGCCAAAATCGACACGCGATGGCATTAGAGGCGCCCCTCTATCCCAAGGTCGTCGTCGGGTACGTGGAGACGGAACGCGGCGAGGACGCCCGTGTCCTCGCGGAGCGGATCGTCGAGCGCGACGGCGGGGAGCTCAAGGTCATCCATGTCGAGAAGGGCTCGCCAGCGGATGCGCTCCAGGCCCTGGCGGAGAGGGGCGACGCCGACCTGATCGTCCTCGGCTCGACGCACCACGCGCACCTGGGATCGGTGGCGCCCGGCAGCGTCGCAGAGCACCTGCTGCACGGCGCGAAGTGCCGCCTGGTCATCGCGCCGAAGGGATATGCCGAATCCGATCACTCCCAGGATCGCCTGCGCGTCGCTGGGGTCGGGTTCAACGGGATGGCGGAGTCCTATGCGGCGCTCGAGGAGGCCGCCAGGCTGGCCTCCAAGTTCGGTGGGTCGCTGCGAGTGATCGCGGTGGCGACGCCGGTATCCGGCATGGGCGCCGCCGCGGCGGCGCAGGCCGGGGCTGAGGCGGGACCTGATTTCCAGACACAGCTCGATGAGGCGGTCACCGACCTTCCCGCCGAGCTGCGCGCCCTGCCGGTCTTCGAGCGGGGCGACCCGGTCGAGAAGCTGCTCGAGGCGGCCGAGATGGGTGTCGATCTGCTCGTGCTCGGCTCACGCGGTTTCGGGCCGGTCATGCGTCTGCTGATCGGCAGCGTCTCGTCGCGGGTGATCCGCGAGGCGTCCTGCCCGGTGCTCGTGGTGCCAAGACCTGCCTAGTCGGGAGCCGCCGGCGGCGGAATGAGGGGCGGTGCGCAGGCGTTGATTCAAATGTGCGCACGCGCGAGGCTCACCCCTTACGATCTGTGTTGCCCCTCGCGACGCTGGGCGGCCGAACGGCCGGAGGATGTGAAACCATCCCGCGCCTCGCAGGGCAGGGGGGTCATCAATTCAATCCATCAAGGAGTTGAACGCATCAGTGAGTGAGACAAGCGCCACGACAGAGGCATCGACGACGCACGCCAAGCTCGTTTCCTGGGTGAACGAGATCGCCGAGCTGACCCAGCCCGACGCGATCCATTGGTGTGACGGCTCGGCGGAGGAGTACGACTCCCTCGCCCAGCAGCTGGTCGACGCCGGAACCTTCGAAAAGCTCTCTGACGCGAAGCGGCCCAACTCATATCTCGCCCGCTCCAACCCCTCGGACGTGGCGCGGGTCGAGGACCGGACCTTCATCTGCTCCGAGCGGGAGGAGGACGCCGGCCCGACGAACAACTGGCGCGAGCCCTCCGAGATGCGCGGCGTCCTCGAGGAGCTCTTCAGCGGCTGCATGCGCGGCCGCACGATGTACGTGGTGCCGTTCTCGATGGGCCCGATCGGCTCGCCGATCTCGCACATCGGCGTCCAGCTGACCGACTCGGCCTACGTCGCGACCTCGATGCGGATCATGACCCGGATGGGCGCCGACGCGCTCGAGGTCCTCGGGGACGACGGCGACTTCGTCCCCTGCGTTCACTCGGTGGGCATGCCGCTCGAGGAGGGACAGGAGGACGTCTCCTGGCCCTGCAACGACACCAAGTACATCGTCCACTACCCGGAGAACCGCGAGATCTGGTCGTTCGGCTCGGGCTACGGCGGCAACGCGCTGCTCGGCAAGAAGTGCTTCGCGCTCCGGATCGCCTCGGTGATGGCCCGCGACGAGGGCTGGCTCGCCGAGCACATGCTGATCCTCAAGCTCACCTCCCCCGAGGGGAGGGTGAAGTACGTGAGCGGCGCCTTCCCGTCGGCGTCGGGCAAGACCAACCTCGCGATGCTGATCCCGAAGCTCGAGGGCTGGACCGCCGAGACCGTGGGCGACGACATCGCCTGGATGAAGTTCGGCAAGGACGGCCGCCTGTACGCCGTCAATCCCGAGGCGGGTTTCTTCGGGGTTGCGCCGAACACGAGCTACAAGACGAATCCGAACGCGATGGCCACGATCGAGAAGAACACCGTCTTCACCAACTGCGCCATGACCGACGACGGCGATATCTGGTGGGAGGGGATGACCGGCGAGCCGCCGGAGCACGCGATCGACTGGAAGGGCAACGAGTGGACGCCGGACTCGGACGAGCCGGCCGCCCACCCCAATGCCCGCTTCACCACCCCGGCCGCGCAGTGCCCCTGCATCGCCGAGGAGTGGGAGGACCCGGCCGGGGTCCCGATCGACGCCTTCCTGTTCGGCGGGCGCCGGGCGACGGTGGTCCCCCTGGTCACCGAGGCATTCGACTGGGAGCACGGCGTGTTCCTCGGCGCGACGATGTCCGTCGAGAAGACCGCGGCTGCCGACGGCACCGTCGGCGAGCTCCGCTTCGACCCGATGGCGATGCTGCCTTTCTGCGGCTACAACATGGCCGACTACTTCGGCCACTGGCTGAAGGTCGCGGAGCGCGACGGGGCGAAGCTGCCGAAGATCTTCCTCGTCAACTGGTTCCGCAAGGACGGCGAGGGCAACTTCGTCTGGCCCGGGTTCGGCGACAACATCCGCGTGCTCGAGTGGATCTTCCGCCGCAGCGAGGGTGAGGGCGAGGCCGTCGACACCCCGATCGGCCGGGTTCCCGCCGCGGGCGAGATCGACATCGAGGGCGCCAACGTCACCGCGGACGACATGCGGCTCCTGCTCGAGGTGGACCCGGAGGCCGTCAAGGCGCAGCTCCCGCAGGTCGAGGAGCACCTGGCGCGCTTCGGCGACCGCCTGCCGGACCCGCTCAAGGCTCAGCTCGAGGCGCTGAAGCAGCGCCTGGGCTAGCTACCGCTTGCGGTAGCGGCGCTTGGTGACCTCGCCGGTCGCCGAGTCGAGCACGATCACGCCACCGCCCCGCCTCACGGCGAGGCGAACACGCTCGCAGGAGGCCTGATCGGTGAGGACGTTGACCACGCCGCCGCCGACGGATCGAGGGCCGGAGGCCTGCCGCGCCTGAATGTTGTTGGCGCGCAGCGCCTCCACCAGGCCGCCCGGGGCCGGGAAGCAGCCATTGTTCGAGACCCGCTCGGAGATGGCGACCTTGAGAGCCTTGCCGAGCACGGGCGGCGCTTTGATGGTGCGCTCGTGCTGCGCCCTCGTCCCATGGCGCATCTTGGCGCGGCGCTTGATCATCGCGTTGGTCATGCAATAGCTGCGGGCGCTCAGCGTCGCGTCCGGGCCGAACTCGTTGTAGGCCGTCGCGGACCAGCCTCCGGCCGAGTTGAAGTAGGCGGATGAGACCAGCGCTGGGCCCGAGGGAGAGGTGGAGAAGCCGCCGGCGACCATGCTCGACCCCGGCGCACAGGCCGGCGTGGTGGCTGTGGCGGACTCCTCGACCGGGAGTGTGGTCTGCGAGACGACTTCGGTCACCAGAGGGCCTCCGGATTTCAGGCAGTAGGCGATCGCCGTGAGCTCACCGCCGAAGTTTCCGAAGGCGCTGCCGGAGACCTGCCAGGACCGATCCGACGCCGCCCGCGACTCGGTCACGTAGTTGCCGCCTCGTGCGACGAAGTTGGTGCGCTGGAAGCCGCCGGCGAGAAGGCGGTTGCCCTTGGGGCAGGTGGCCGTCGCGGTGCGGGTCTCACCCGGGGCGACGAAGACCGTGTTGTGGGGAGAGCTGACCGGACCGAGCCGCGGCCCGCAGACGACCTGCAGGGTGACGGAGCGGCTCACGGTCCGCTGCAGAGTCGGCGAGTAGAGGACCCCGGTGACGTGCCAGCCGCGCTGGACGCCGAGGCGCTCGTAGGAGTGCGGGTAGACGCCCTCGCCGTTCGAGCCGAGGGGATCGGTGAGCATCCCGCCGCTGTACGGGAGCGCCTTCTTGCCGGGACAGCGCACCGTCAGCCGCTGCTTCGCGTCCGCGCCGCTCAGCTGGTAGGTCTGGCTCGCCAGTGTCAGCGCCGAGGCGCTCGTCGCCAGGAACGTGGCCGCCAGAAGGGACGCCGCAACTGCGAGTGCGACGACCGATGAGCGCCTGAGCGTCATTAGGTCCCCCATCGGGCGCCGAAAGCGCTCCATTTAGCGCTGTGGACCCACCCGACTACGACATTCGTCCAGTCGGAGCGACTCGCGATGGGCGTCCATGCCTCGCGAGGCATGGCGGGAATGCTGGCCATAGAATCGGACGGAGGTGGGAGAAACGGTCAAATTCGAGCTCTCCGAGGAGGAGATCCCGACCAGCTGGGTGAACCTGTTGGCCGATCTGCCGGGTGACCCACCCCCGCCTCCACTGAGCCCGGCGACGGGCGAGCCCATCGGGCCGGAGGATCTATCCGCGATCTTCCCGATGGCGCTGATCGAGCAGGAGGTGTCGACAGCCTCCGAGATCGAGATCCCGGAGGAGGTCCGCGACATCTACCGCCTCTGGCGGCCGACGCCGCTCTTTCGCGCCCGGCGACTGGAGCGCGAGCTCGATACGCCGGCGCACATCTACTACAAGTACGAGGGGGTCTCGCCGGCTGGCTCCCACAAGCCCAACACGGCAGTCCCGCAGGCCTTCTTCAACCGGGAGGCCGGGATCCGCAAACTGTCGACGGAGACCGGTGCGGGACAGTGGGGCTCGGCATTGGCGCTCGCCTGCCAGCTGTTCGGGCTCGAGTGCGAGGTCTTCATGGTCGGCATCTCCTACGACCAGAAGCCCTACCGCAAGGCCATGATCGAGACCTGGGGCGCGACCGTCCACCGGAGCCCCTCGGACCTCACCGAGGCCGGTCGCTCCCAGGCCGAGCACGAGTCCGGCAGTCTCGGCATCGCGATCTCGGAGGCGGTAGAGGTCGCGGCCGGCGCCGAGGACACGAACTACTCGCTCGGATCTGTGCTCAACCACGTGTGCCTCCACCAGACCGTGATCGGCCAGGAGTGCATCGCCCAGCTGGAGCTGGCCGGAGAGGCCCCCGACGTCGTGATCGGCTGCGTCGGCGGGGGCTCGAACTTCGCGGGCATCGCCTATCCGTTCCTGCGGCAGAAGCTGCAACATCAAACGGGTGGCTCCTCGGCTTCGCCTGCGGAGCCCCCTCGCCTATCCAAGACTCGCTTCGTCGCCGCCGAGCCGGCGGCCTGCCCGACACTGACCCGCGGCCGCTACGCCTACGACTTCGGCGACACGGTCGGCATGACCCCACTGATGCCGATGTACACGCTGGGCCACGACTTCGTCCCGCCGCCGGTGCACGCTGGTGGCCTCCGCTACCACGGGGATGCGCCGAGCCTCTCCGCCCTGGTGAAGGAGGACCTGGTCGAGGCGAAGGCGATCGCGCAGACCGCGGCCTTCGAGTCGGCTGTGAGGTTCGCCCGCTGCGAGGGGATCATCCCGGGGCCCGAGCCGGCGCACGCGATCCGAGCCGTGTTCGACGAGGCCGAGGCCGCCAGGGAGGCGGGAGAGGAGCGGGTGATCCTCTTCAACCTCTCCGGCCATGGCCACTTCGACATGTCGGCGTACGCCGCCTACTTCGCGGGCGACCTGCAGGACCTGGAGATGCCCGACGAGGAGCTCTCCGCGGCCCTCGGGCGCCTGCCCGAGGCCCCCGCGCTCGCCTGAACCCCCCATCCGGGGGGGTTGACCCCGGCGGTAGGGTGGCACTGGGGAGAGATACCGCAGGAGGATCCGGATGTTGAAGCGAGCTTGGTTGGCCATCTCCCTCGGCGTGCTCTTGATCGGCGTGATGCCCGCGGCGGCGCAGGCCGCAGAGGCGCTGGTCAATACGGGGAGCCCCCCGTCGCCGTTCCCGCAGAACAAGCAGAACGAGCCGACGGTGGCGATCGATCCGAGCAACCCAAGCGTGCTGGCCGCGGGGTCGAACGATGAGATCGACGAGGGACCCTGCGTCGGCGGCGACTGCCCCTTCGTACAGGGGGTTGGCAACTCCGGCATCTACTTCTCGTTCAATGGTGGGGCCAGCTGGATCCAGCCGACGTATCAGGGCTGGAGCGATCGCACCGGAACTCCAGGTGTCGGGCCGATCGGCACGCTGCCGCACTACTTCGAGGCCGGACTGGTCTCTGACGGTGACCCGGTGACGGTCTTCGGACCGCGGCCTGATGCAAACGGCCACTTCAGCTGGTCGAATGGCTCGCGCCTTTACTACTCGAACCTGACCTCGAACTTCGCCACGGAGCGCAAGGACCAGACGTTCAAGGGGTTCGAGGCGATCGCCGTCTCCCACGCCGACGATCTGGTCGCCGCGGCGTCCAACCACGCCAACGCATGGAGCGATCCGGCGATCGTCACGGCGCGCCGGCAGAGTGCGACCACCTTCTCGGACAAGTCGACGATGTGGGCCGACAACGCCGCCTCGAGCCCGCGCTTCGGAACCGCGTATGTCTGCTACACGCAGTTCAAGAGCCAGCAGGACACGGGCCCGGAGAAGATCGCGGTCAGCCACTCGACCGACGGCGGTGACACCTGGTCGCGACCGACGACGCTGAGCTCGGCCTTCGACAACCCGCAGCACACGGGGCGTCAGGGCTGCTCGATCCGGACCGACAGCAAGGGCACTGTCTACGCGGTCTGGGAGGACTCGCACCAGAAGCAGGCTGTGTTCAAACTGGCGCGCTCCTTCGACGGCGGCGTCTCCTTCGAGAAGCCGCGCACCATCGCGAACGTCACCGACGTCGGCATCTTCGACGGCGTCCGGTCGATCTCGTTCGACGGCATCGCCGGGGCGCGCACCAGCTCGTTCCCAAGCCTCGAGGTGGCGAATGGCGCCCCGACCGGAGCACGGGCCAGCGACAAGCTGGCGCTGGGGTGGTCTGACGGCGCGGATGGACTGAATCACGAGCATGCCCTGGTGCAGTTCTCGACCAACGGCGGGCAGGCCTGGACCACCCCGGTACAGGTCGAGCAGTCGGGCGACCGTCCCGACTTTGCCTTCATCGGGTTGTCCCCGAACGGACAGGACCTCTATGTCGTCTACGACGGGTTCCTTGATCCCTTCCGCACCAACACGACGAGCACGCGGCAATTCGTCGGGGTGACGAGGCACGCCGACGTCTCCGGGACGAGCCTGAGCAACATCGCGACGCTGGACCGCGCACCGGCGAGCGATCCGGGCGACGGCCGGGCCTCGAGCGCGAACGCGCTGATCGACGAGTTCATCGGCGATTACAACACGGTCGCGGCCACCAACGCGGGAGCCGTGTCGGTGTTCAACGACGCGCGGGACGCAGAAGTCTGCCCCTTGATTGACGCGTTCCGCCAGGCGACGGTGGACGGCACGGCGGGCGATCCGCCGGCCCCGCTGACGGACTGCGGGGCGACGTTCGGCAACACCGATATCTGGTCGGCCGCCGTTACCGACCCAAGCCCGTAACGGGAAAACGACCACCGGACGACTGGCCAGCGGAGATTGACGGCTCGCCGAGCAGTCCGAGGCTAGGCCGCTTCCGCATCCAGGTAGCGCGACAGACCCGACCGAATCGGCTCCGGAATTGGCGCCTTCTCGCCGGCACCCGACTCGATGAAGACGTAGCGCAGCTCGCCCTCGGCACACGCCTCGCCGGCGCGGGCGAGCAGGATCTCGGCGGTCATCGACGTCTCGCCCAACCGCCCGACCTCGACCTCAGCCTCGAACTCGTCATCGAAGCGAAGTGGTGAGCGGTAGAGGATGCGGGCCTCGGCGACGACCATGTCGACCCCCGCCTCGACCATCGCCTGGTAGCCGCCGAGCTCCCGCCACAGCTCGGTCATCGTGACGTCGAAGTAGGTCAGGTAGTTGGCGTTGAAGACGACGCCCTGCGGGTCGCACTCGTGGTAGCGCACCCGCTGGGTGAACCGAAACGGCTCCGCCACGTCGAGAGCTAGGCCTCTGCCTTCTCGGTCTCGCCGGCGGGCCTGCCGTTGGACATGCCGTAGGCCTCGGCGAGCTCCGGGTCCTTCTTGGCGAGCATCTCGGCGAGATTCACCATCACCTTGCACTGCTTCCAGGTGGCGTCGTCCTGCATCTTGCCGTCGATCATGTGCACGCCGGCGCCGTCGGGGATCGCCTCGATCACCTTCTTGGCGAACTTGACCTCCTCTGCCGGTGGGCTGAAGACCTTCTTGGCGATCTCGATCTGGACGGGGTGGAGGGACCAGGCGCCCACACAGCCGAGCAGGAACGCGGCGCGGAACTGCGTCTCGCATCCCTCGACGTCCTTGATGTCGCCGTAGGGCCCATAGAAGGGCAGGATCCCGGCGGAGGTGCAGGCGTCGACCATGCGGGCGATCGAGTAGTGCCAGGGGTCCTGCTGGGCGGTCGCCCTCGGCGCATCCGGGTTGTCGGGATCCGGGTCCTCGATCACCCGGTAGCCGGGGTGACCGCCGCCGACCCGGGTTGTCTTCATCCGACGCGAGGCGGCCAGATCGGCGGGCCCGAAGCTCATTCCCTGCATGCGGGGACTCGCGGTCGCGATCTCCTCGAGGTTGACCACGCCGAGCGAGGTCTCCAGGATCGCGTGGATCAGCAGCGGCTTCTCGAGCTTCGCCTTGGCTTCCAGCTGGGCGAGGAGCCGGTCGACGTAGTGGATGTCCCAGGCGCCCTCGACCTTGGGCACCATGATCACCTCGAGCACCTCGCCGATCTCCGTGACCAGCTCGGTGAGGTCGTCGAGCGCCCAGGGACTCTCCAGAGCGTTGACGCGCGTCCAGAGCTGGGTCTCGCCGAAGTCCACCTCCTTGCCGACCTCGATCAGCCCCTCCCGGGCAGGGACCTTCTTGTCGACCGGGATGGCGTCCTCGAGGTTTCCCAGCAGGATGTCGGCCTGCTTGGCCATGTCGGGGACCTTGGCGCGCATCTTCTCGTTCGATGCGTCGAAGAAGTGGATCATCCGCGAGGGCTTGAAGGGGATCTCGCGGGGAGGCTCGGGCGCGCCGATCGCCAGGGGCTCGAAGAAGTCACGTGGGTTTCTCATGCCCCGAACGCTACCTGGGTCGCTGGGCAGTGCGCGCCGTGGATAGCCTGCGGACGTGGCCAAGATCAGAGAGGCGTCGCCGGCGGAGGTGGAGCGCGTGCTCGGGATGTATGAGTGGCTGTTCGCCCCTCCGGGATCCGTCCCGCCCCGCTGGGACGCCGATCACGCGCGGGCGGCGATCGCCCAGGCGATCGAGGAGCCGGAGTCCGCGGTGCTGGTCGCCGAGCGCCGCGGCGACCTGCTCGGGCTCTGCACGGCCTACCTCGACCTGAACTCGGTGCGCTTCGGCCCTCGCTGCTGGGTCGAGGACCTCGCGGTGAGTCCGCAGCATCGCTCGCAGGGGGTGGGGAAGGCCCTGCTCGACGCGGCGAGGGACTGGGCCCGCGATCGCGGTGCCACCCACCTGGAGCTGGACAGCGCCGACGCGCGCGCCGACGCGCACCGCTTCTACGAGCGTGAGGACCCGAGCTGGACCTCGCGCTGCTTCGCGTGGGAGCTGTAGCGGTCCGGAAATGCTTATCGCTATCGGGAGGCGCTCCTGCGCGAGCGCGCCCAGCGCGCTGCGCGCCTCAGCTGGGCGCGGAGGGTCTCCACCCACGCCACGGTCCAGGCGTTTGCCACGAGCTTGATGCGGCTCGCTCCGCTGGCTCCCGGGCCGAGCCTGACCGTCTTCGACCCGATCGCGTCGAAGATCGGCTGTGCCCGGTCGAGGGTGTCGCCGCGTCCGGACGCGAGCACGACGAGTCGGCCCCGCTTGGCCGTCTCCCTGGTGCCGAGCACGGGACAGTCCACGAACGTGATCCCGTGGTCCTCCGCGAGCCCGGCCACCCGCTCCACGTCCCTGCCGACCATGCTGGTCTGGAGCCAGACGGCGCCGTCCGGTACCGACTCCGCCGCCTGCCCCATCACTGCCACGACCGCGTCGGCGTCGGTGAGCATCGTGATCACGAACGCGGCCTCGCGCACCGCGTCAGCGGGCGTCTCGGCCAGGTCCGCCCCCTCGGCCGCCAACACGCGCGCCTTCTCGGGGGTGCGGTTCCACACGCGTACCTGGAAGCCCGCCTTGAGCAGGTTGCGGGCCATCGGCGCGCCCATGATCCCGGTGCCGAGAACCGCGACCCGCTCAGTCATCAGCCGGTCCCGTTATCGGCCAGCGCGGGCACTTGGTCTTCAACGACAAGTCGCATGCGATCAGTTTGGTGATCGACCTCGCGATCAACGACAGGGGTATCTCCGACTCTCTCTGGATCGCTGCTCCGTCGGCGCTCGGACTGATCGCGAACGAGTGCGGGCTGGCAGTCGCGATGTGTTACGATATATCGCGTTAGCTCATGATTGATCGAAAGGAACAACACAGATGCATAGAGAGAGAAGCCGTCACGGATACGGACGGCACGAGATGAGGGGCGGTCGGGGACACGGCCGGGGACGCCATCGCGTCCGCCGCGGCGACGTCCGCAGCGCCGTCCTGGCGCTGCTCGATGACAGGCCCATGCACGGCTACGAGATGATCCAGGAGCTCGAGGAGCGCACGGGCGGTCGCTGGACTCCGAGCGCCGGCTCGATCTACCCGACGCTTCAGCTGCTCGAGGACGAGGGCCTGGTCACGCCCGAGGAAGTCGACGGGCGGAAGGTCTACTCGCTCACCGAGGCCGGCAAGGAGGCCGCTCCGAACCGCACGGAGGGCGGCCGGCCCTGGGAGCAGGGGGATGAGGACTCGCCCCGCTTCGAGGCGCGCAAGGAGATGTTCAAGCTGATGGGCGCCGCCAAGCAGCTGGCTCGCGCTGATGACGAGGAGCAGCTCACCAAGGCGGCGGAGATCCTGCGGGACGCCCGCCGCAAGCTCTACGGCCTGCTGGCCGAGGAGTAGCTACCCGGCTGAGGGGCGGTCGGGGTCGAGCCCGGCCGCCTTCAGCGCCGCTCGCTGGTCGATGTAGAAGGCGGACTGACCGATCGCTCCGTCCTTCAGCCAGAAGACAGCGGCTCCGCGGCTCTCCACCTCGACGCCCCCGTGCTTTGTCACGCCGATCTGGCGAACCAGAAAGACGAGGGCCTCGTCGCCGGCCTGGACTACCTCGTCGAACCTGAGCTGGAATCGCTCGTAGGGCGACATCCAGTCCGCCAGCCCCTCGCGAAAGCCCTCGACGCCCCGGTACTCGTTGGGGTGACCGCTCTGGTCGACCATGAGGGTGACGTACTCGGGATGGGCCGCCTCGGCGAGGACCTCCATCACCATCTCGACCATTTCCTCGCCCTCCATCGTCACGCCGGCGGACGGGAACGCCCCGTTCCGCACGAGCTCGATGAGGGCCTCGCCTCTCTGTGGCTGTGCAGGCATCGCGAAGTGGGCGGTGGGTCGTTCCGGCGCCGAGGCTAGCGGCCCCTGACTATCCTCTTCACCACCGGGAGGGGTATCACCAAACGACTTCAGAGGAGCCATGGCCGTAGCCACCGACCAAGAGCAGACGACCTACCAGGAGATGACCGACGAGCAGCAGGCCATCGTCGAGATGGTCCGCAACTTCGTCGATAAAGAAATCATCCCTGTCGCCGAGGAGTACGACCACGAGGACAAGTTCCCCGAGCCGATCGTCGAGCAGATGAAGGAGCTCGGCCTGTTCGGGGTGACGATCCCGGAGGAGTACGGCGGGATGGGCCTCGACCTGACCACCTACGCGATGATCGTCGAGGAGCTCTCGCGCGGCTGGATCTCGATCTCCGGCGTCGTCAACACCCACTTCATCGGCTCGTACCTGCTGATGAAGTTCGGCACGGACGAGCAGAAGCAGCACTTCCTCCCCAAGATGGCGACCGGCGAGATCCGTGCCGCCTTCTCGCTCTCCGAGCCCGAGGTCGGCTCCGACGTGCAGGGCATCAAGTCGACCGCCACCAAGGGCGAGGACGGCAAGTGGGAGCTGAACGGTCAGAAGATGTGGGTCACCAACGGGCTCGGTTCGAGCGTGGTCTTCGTGCTGATGAAGAACGACACCAAGGCCGACCCGCCCTACAAGGGCATGACCTGCTTCATCACCGAGAAGGAGCCCTGGGCCGAGCACAACGAGGGTGAGTTCGCCGGGCTCGAGATTCCTCCGAAGATCAAGAAGATGGGCTACAAGGGCGTCGAGTCCACCGAGCTCGTCTACAACGGCTACAAGTGCCCGCCGGAGCGCATCCTCGGCGGCGAGGAGAACGGTCTCGGCAAGGGATTCGTCCAGATGATGGACGCGCTCGAGGTCGGGCGGGTGAACGTCGCCGCACGTGGCGTCGGCATCGCCCAGCGCGCCCTGGAGTTGGCGCTCCGCTACAGCCAGGAGCGCAAGACCTTCGGCAAGCCGATCGCCCAGCACCAGGCGATCCAGTTCAAGCTCGCCGACATGGCCACCAAGGTGGAGGCCTCACGCCTCCTCACTCGCAAGGCCGCTCGGATGAAGGACGCAGGCGAGCGCTCCGATCTCGAGGCCGGGATGGCGAAGCTGCTCGCCTCCGAGACCGGCAAGGAGGTGGTCGAGGAGTCGTTCCGGATCCACGGCGGCTACGGCTACTCGAAGGAGTACGAGATCGAGCGGCTCTACCGCGACGCCCCGCTGCTGCTGATCGGGGAGGGCACCTCCGAGATCCAGCGCATGGTGATCGGTAGGAAGCTCTTGGAGCGCAACAAGATTTGACGAAGGTCGCGCTGGTCACCGGCACGAGCCGCGGGATCGGCGCCGAGATCGCGCGGCAGCTTGCTACCGATCACGGGTTCATGGTGTTCGCGGGCGCCAGGGATCCCGACGACGTCGAGGAGGTCGATGGGATCGTGCCGGTCGAGCTCGACGTCACCGACCAAGCCGAGGTGGATGAGGCTCAGGAGCGAATCGGCTCCGAGGTCGGCCACCTCGACGCCCTGATCAACAACGCCGGCGTCTACGGCGATCCGGTCGGGGCGGCCGACTACGACCTCGAACGGGCACACGAGGTCCTGGAGGTCAACACCTTCGGGCCCTGGCGGTTGATCGAGGCCTTCCTGCCGCTGCTCCGTCGCAGCGACGCGCCGCGGATCGTGAACGTCTCGAGCGGGGCCGGGCAGCTCTCCGACATGAACGGCGGGCGGGGCGCCTATCGCGTTTCCAAGGCCGCCCTCAATGCGCTCACCCGAACGCTCGCCTGGGACGAGCGTGACATCAAGGTCAACGTGATGTGCCCGGGCTGGGTGCGCACCGACATGGGCGGCTCGGGGGCCACGCGATCGATCGAGGAAGGGGCGGAGACCGCCGTCTGGCTGGCGACCCTGCCGGACGACGGCCCTACGGGAGGCTTCTTCCGCGACCGCAAGCCAATAGCGTGGTGAGATGGCGTCGACCCAGGACCTGATCAAAACCGCCATCGACCGCTTTCAGGCGGAGGTGCCCGCGCTCGCGCAGCTCAAGCTGGTCTTCGAGCTTGAGCTCCGCGGGAGGGGGGACGTCCAGATGTTCCGCGTCGAGGTGCCGGGT
Source organism: uncultured Solirubrobacterales bacterium (assembly GCA_963804595.1). Classification (GTDB taxonomy): domain Bacteria; phylum Actinomycetota; class Thermoleophilia; order Solirubrobacterales; family 70-9; genus DASUPK01. The sequence continues at coordinate 62,106 of CAWDQZ010000005.1, read as the reverse complement.
CCCAAGATCACGAAGGCGGCCTCGACCCAGGACGCGCGGGTCTCGGTGGCGATCCCACGCTCCGACTTCAATCAGCTGGCGACCGAAGGGCATGTCAGCGACTACATCGAGGCAGTCGAGAACGGTCACATCCGGGCGAGCGGGGATACGAATATCCAGAAGCTGATCGCCCAGGTCGTCGAGCGCCACGAGCAGCGCGTTCGCACCAAGAAGGTCCACTAGGCCGGGGTGCCGGCGAGGGGGATCGATCCGGCCCGGCTGGCGCGGCTCCGTGCCGCAACCCAGCTGCTTCACCGGCCGCCTTCGGCTGACGACCCTGCCGAGATCGCCAGAGCGATCGCCGGGGCACAGGCGCAGGACGTCTACGCGGGGCCGCTCAGCTTCCGATCGCGCAGCCGATCGCTGAGCGCCGATGACGTCGGGCGCGCCCGCACCGAGGAGCGCTCGCTACTTCGCACCTGGGTGATGCGGATGACGATCCACCTGATCCCGACCGAGGACGCGGGCTGGTGGCTCCCGATCTTCGAGCCGGACATCGAGCGCTGGCAGCGCAGACGCCTCGGCGACCTCGGCTTGCGCGCGCGCGACACGGAGAAGGCGCTCGGGGTCATCGGCCGCGCGCTGACGGAGGAGGGGCCGCTGACCCGAACGGAGGCGCGGGATCGAGTCGAGACGGCCGGGGTGAGGCTGAGCACCCAGACGGGCATGCACATCGTCGGGCTGGCGGTCACCTCGGGCATCGCCTGCCTGGGGCCGGACCGCGGCAAGCAGACCTGCCTCGTCCGACGCGAGGACTGGCTCGGAAAGCTCCGCACGGTCGACCGCGAGAGGGCGTGCGCGGAGCTCGCCCGGGTCTACCTGCGGGCCTTCGCGCCCGCGACGGATCGAGACTTCGCCTACTGGTCGGGCCTCGGACTGCGAGAGGTGCGGTCGGGTCTCGAGGCGATCTCCAACGAAATCGAGGAGGTTCGCGTGGGGGACGAGGTCATGCTGGTTCCGCGGGGCGGCCTGCCGCGTCTGCCGCGCACGGGCCAGCTGAGGATGCTGGGCAACTTCGACACCTACCTGCTCGGCTGGAAGGACCGCTCCTTCTCGGTAACCGGTGAGCACGCGATCCACGTCAAGGAGGGGGGTGGGGGCTGGATCAGGCCGGTGATCGAGGAGGACGGCATCGTGGTCGGCGGTTGGCGCTCCTCCCGGAAGGGCGGGCGGCTGGAGATCTCTCTCAACCTCCCGAAGCCAGAGCGGGAGCGGCTCGGAGCGGCGATCGAGGCCGAGATCGCGGACATCGCCCGCTTCGAAGGCGTGGAGGCCGCGATTGCCCAGAGTTAGACGGGTCGCCCCTTCGGGGCGCCCTCGCATAACATGCCGCGCCGATGAACGACGAGAACCACCAGCTGACCACCGACCAGTCCGAGCGCGAGGCGTCCGGCGCGCACGAGTACGGCCGCTTTCTGGAGGAGTTCGAGGTCGGCGCCGTCTACAAGCACTGGCCGGCGAAGACGATCACGGAGTCCGAGGATCACCTGTTCTGCCTGCTGACGATGAATCACCACCCGCTCCACATCAATGACGTCTACGCCGAGAACAGTCAGCAGGGCAGGAACGTGGTTGCCGGCCCGTACGTCTACTCGCTCATCTTCGGCATGACCGTCAACGACGTCTCGGGCAAGGCGATCGCCAACCTCGCGACCGAGGAGCTCAGCCACCCGAACCCCGTCTTCCACGGCGACACCCTGTTCGTCGAATCGGAGGTCCTCGAGGTGCGGCCCTCGCAATCGAAGCCCGACCGCGGCATCGTCCGAGTTCACACGCGCGCCTTCAACCAGGATGGGACACTGGTGGCGGAGTTCAAGCGGGCGGTCCTTGTGCCCCGCAAGGAGCCCGGATAGGAATAGGAGGAGAGATGGTCAACCTGGGACGACTCACCGATCAGGCGAAGAAGATCGTCAACAAGCGCGGTGGAACCGGTGCCCTCAAGGAGGACGCCGATGAGCTCAAGGACGTCGCCACGGGCCAGGGCAGCCTGAAGGACAAGGCGAAGGCCGCCGGCGAGGCGATCAAGGACCCCGGCGCGCCCGGGGAAGAGAAGCCGAAGCCGCGCCGAGTAGCCCCCGTCAGCAGGGGAGGACCTGGATGTCGTATTCGGGCGGCGGCCCGAGTGCCTCTCTCGTGCACCGGAAATCGCTGACCGAGGTCCGGAGCCGGCCCTTCTTGGTACGGGTGACGATCTCGTTCCACTGCCAGTGATACGCGTAGACGTCCGGGTTCGTCTCGCCGGGGAACGGGGGGCTGCCGTCGTCGGCGTAGTGGACGTCCGCCATGTAGGCGCTTCCCCGCCGGGTCAGCTTGCCGACGTTCTTGCAACCACCGCCGACGAGAAGCCCGTAGGGCGCAGGCTCGATCGTGTACCCCATCGCGTTGTAGCGCGCCCGGTACTGCTCGGCGGTGATGGAGATCGCCTCCGTGGCTTGGTCACAGGTCAGCCTGAGCCGCTTGTGCTTCTTGGCGGCTGCTCCGCCGCTGAGGACCAGGGCCGTCAAGAGCAGCAGCATCGTGGTGACTGTCAGCGGCTTTCGCATCGATGGCCAACCTAGCGAGCGGCGCTCATAAATGCTCATCGCGCTGGTCTGCGGCTAGTGGGCTTCGTCCGGCGCGTGCGCCGGCGGCCGGGACTCTTCGGCGAGCGAGGTGATCTCGAGCACCCCGCGGGAGGCCTCCTCGAGCACCTCCGTGGCCTCTTCGGCGGAGCGCGCGTAGAGCTCGACGAGCAGGTGGACGATGATTCGCTCCTCGTCGTGCTTGTGGAAGCGGACGTGGGTGAAGAACTCCCGGGTCCCGGCCTCGCCGAAGGAGCCGTAGGTGAGCGACTCCGCCGCCTCCGGCCCCGAGCAGCTCTCGACCTGGTCCTGGTCCACCGTCACCGTGCAGGAGGCGACCCAGGGGGTGCCCGCGACCATCCGCTCCCAGCGATCCTCGATGGGGACGACCTTGTCGTCCTGGATCGTCAGGTGCGGCTGGTCATGGAGGCACCGCAGGCACTGGACCACCGCCTCCTGGACCTCGTCGATACGCTCGGCGGGCTCGCCGCTCTCCGGATCGATCCGGAGGATCGCGTCGTAGTGCATCTGGACCTCGAGGTCCCGGGCCCAGCAGCGGTAGCAGCGCAGCCACGCGGAGCGATCTCCGTTGAGCTCGGTCATCTCTCCCTATTGAAGCGCCCCGCAGCCCCCGGCGCCAGCGGTGCGCGCGGCAGTGGGCTCAGGCCCCCCAGTGGATCCGCTTGTTCCGCAGCTTGCAGTTGACCTCGACGATGCGTCCGCCGGAGCTCCTGCCGCTGCAGTCGAACCCCTGCACGTGGCCCTTCCGGCGCTTCTTGTACTCCTTGACGATCGACTTGGCCTTCCAGCAAGCGGTCCCGCCCTTGACGGTCACGCCGCCGCCGCAGTCGACGGCACCGGCCGGCACCGCGGCAATCAGCAATCCCACGCATACGAGGCACGCGAGGACGGCGGTTGTCAGCAGTCGTCTCATCTTTCCCTCCCTAGGCTGGCTGGGCGGCGCGGTGGCGCTCGGCCACCAGCTCCGCGATCTCACTCATGATCCGATTGATCTCGAAGTCCTTGGGTGTGTAGACGCCGGCGACCCCCGCCTCGCGCATGGCGGCGGCATCGACGGCCGGGATGATCCCGCCCACGACCACCGGGATGTCGGCCCCCTGCTCGCGCAGCAGCTCCACCACGCGCGGGACCAGCTCACGGTGGGAGCCGGAGAGGATCGACAGCCCGACCACGTCGACGTCCTCCTGCACGGCGGAGCTCGCGATCTGCTCCGGTGTCAGGCGGATGCCCTGGTAGATCACCTCCATGCCCACGTCGCGGGCCCGCACCGCGATCTGCTCGGCGCCGTTCGAGTGGCCGTCGAGGCCTGGCTTGCCCACGAGGATGCGGATCGGGTGGCCGATCTCCCCCGAGACCTCGGCGACGCGGTCACGGACCTGACCCAGCAGGTCCCCGTTCACGGCCGCCCCTCCGGCCGCCTCGGAGACGCCCGTGGGGGCCCGATAGTCGCCGAAGACCTCGCGCAGGACGCCGGCCCACTCGCCTGTGGTGGCCCCGGCTTTGGCGGCCTCGATCGTCGCGGGCATGATGTTCGCGCTCTCGTCGCGGGCGGCCTCGGCGAGACTCTCCAAGGCTGCGTCAACGGCCGCCTGGGCGCGCTCCGACCGCCACTCCTCGAGAGCGGCGATTCGCTCGCGCTCGACCGCCGGATCGGGGGTAAGGATTCCTCCGTCCTCGCCTGTGGTGAGGGGAGAGTCCTCGGTCTCCGTGAACTTGTTCTGGCCGACGACGACGATCTCGCCGCTCTCGATCTTGGCGATCCGCTCGCGGTTCGACTCGACGAGGCGGGCCTTCATGTAGGCCACCGCCTCGACCGCGCCGCCCCTCTCCTCGACCGCCTTCATCTCAGCCTTGGCACCCTCGACGAGTTCGGCCACCAGGCCGTCCATGACCTCAGAGCCCTCGAAGATGTCGGGGTACTCGAGCAGGTCCGTCTCGTTGGCCAGGATCTGCTGGATCCGCAGGCTCCACTGCTGATCCCAGGGACGGGGGAGGCCGAGGGCCTCGTTCCAGGCCGGAAGCTGGATCGCGCGGGCCCGCGCGTCGCGGCCGAGTGTCACGGCGAGGGCCTCGAGCACGATTCGCGGAACGTTGTTCTCGGGCTGGGACTCGGTCAGGCCGAGGGAGTTGACCTGGACGCCGTAGCGGAGTCGCAGGAACTTCGGCTCGGTCACCCCGTAGCGGTTGCGGCCGATCCAGTCCCACATCTCGCCCATCGCGCGGAGCTTGGCGTGCTCCTCGATGAAGCGGACGCCGGCGTTGACGAAGAAGGAGATGCGTCCGAAGACCCTGGGGAAGTCCTCCTCGGAGACCTGGCCGCGGGCCTGGACCTCGTCGAGGACGGCGATCGCGGTGGACAGGGCGTAGGCGATCTCCTGGACCGGCGTCGCCCCGGCCTCCTGCAGGTGGTAGGAGCAGACGTTGATGGGGTTCCACTTCGGGATCTCGTTGACAGTGAAGGCGACGGTGTCGGCGATCAGCCGCATCGAGGGCCCCGGCGGGAAGGCGTAGGTGCCGCGGGAGAGGTACTCCTTGATGATGTCGTTCTGGGTGGTGCCGGCCAGGGCGGAGTGATCGACCCCGTTCTCCTCGGCGACCGTCGCGTAGAGGGCGAGAAGCCAGGCCGCGGTGGCGTTGATCGTCATCGACGTGTTCATCTCGTCCAGGGGGATGCCGTCGAAGAGCGTGTGCATATCGCCCTTGTGGGCGATCGAGACGCCGACCTTGCCGACCTCGCCGCGCGCGAGCTCAGCGTCGGGGTCGTAGCCGGTCTGGGTGGGGAGGTCGAAGGCGACGGAGAGCCCGGTCTGCCCCTTGGCGAGGTTCTTGCGGTAGAGCTCGTTGGAGCGGCGGGCGTCGGAATGCCCCGCGTAGGTCCGCATGACCCACGGCCGGTCCCGCTCGGGCAGGCGGTGCTCGCTCATGGCCTAATGGTAAGTGCCCTCCTCCCAGCGCCGCGCGGTTACTCCTGCGTGCAGGGAGAAGACCGCTCCGACCGCCGCTGAGTGGTGTTCTTGCAGACTCGCGTGACCCTCAGGGTTACGCTCACGCCCGATGCGAGCCAGAACGAAGCTGACAGCACTGATCGTCGCCTGCGGGGCCCTCGCGGCCGGCGCGGCGGCGCACGCTGCCCCGGTTCCGGTGGCGGTCTACACGTTCCAGGGCCAGGACGACGTGAACGCCTTCCAGAAGGTCTTCGGCGACAAGTGCAAGCGCAAGTGGGCGGGGAACCAGGCGATGTCGATCGCGGTCAGGGAGGGCAACTCGTGCATGTACCGCTCCTCCGTGGTCGCCGATTCGTCCGACCAGTACGCCGACCAGGGGATGGTCGCCACGACCACAGTCAGCGGAGGGACCAGGAAGAGCGCCCCCAAGTCGTTCGTCGGCATCGGGGTGCGCCGCAGCGACACCGCCGGCTACATCCTCCGGGTCCTCCCCAACAAGCACAAGTGGCAGTACCTTCGGGATCCGAAGGGCGCCGCAGGGCTGAAGCTGGAGGCCTCAGGGAGCGGCAAGTTCGTCAAGCTCGGCACGAAGCCGAACGTGATCGCGATCCGCGCCTTCTCCCGCGGCGGCACGACGACGAGCGTGATCGCCTCGGTCAACGGCCACGGCGTCGTCTCCACCACGGACTCGGGCGCCGATCAGCCCGACGGCCGCCAGACGGCGGTGACGTCCGGCGCGAAGGGGTCGGGCTCCGGCGCCGGGATCACCGGGATCTTCGACGACGTCACCGTCCAGGTCCCGAATCCCTTCGGATAGGTAAGCAGGGAAATCCCCGCTGTCCCGGGGGAATCCTTTACATTCGCGCCGTGGCCACGACCACGGTTGAGCGCCCCAAAGCGGCTGATCCCGGCTCGGGCGTGGGAGGGAATTGGCTCGTGATCGTCCTCAATGACGATCACAACACCTTCGATCACGTCGCGCACACGCTCTCCAGCGTGATCCCCGGTGTCAGCCTCGATCGCGGCTACCGCTTCGCGGACAAGATCCACAACAGCGGGCAGGCGGCCGTCTGGACCGGCCCGCGAGAGCCGGCCGAGCTCTACTGGGAGCAGCTCAAGGAGGCGGGGCTGACGATGGCGCCGCTCGAGCAGCACTAGCTACGCGGGCACCGCCTGCCCCGGGTCGGGGAGCGCCGAGCGCAGCTGACGGCGCGAGGTGATCTCGAGCTTGCTGAACACCTTGCGCAGGTGCCACTCCACGGTCCGCGGGCTGAGAAACAGCTGAGCGGCTATCTCCGGATTCGTCAGCCCGTCGCGGGCGAGCCGAGCGATCTGCTCCTCCTGGGGGTGAGCTCGTCGCGGGTGTCCTCGCGGCGGCTGCGCACTTTCTCACCCGTGGCGAGGAGCTCGTGCCGGGCGCGCTCGGCGAATGCCTCCGCGCCCATGGAAAGGAACGCCTCGTATGCGAGCCGCAGCTGCTTGCGGGCGTCCGCGCGCCGGTTCTCGCGACGCAGCCATTCGCCGTAGAGCAGCCGCGCCCGAGCGAAGTCCGGCAGGAGCCGGGTGCGCCCCAGGCGGTCGATGGCCTCGCGGTACAGCAGCTCGGCCTCATCGCCCTCCTCTAGGAGCGCCCCGCCCCTCGCCAGCATCCCCAGCGCCCACTCGGCGTCGGTGCCGTTGGCGTGCGCAGCCAGCCTGGCCAGACCGCTTTCCGCCGCATCGGTGTCCTGCACCCTGCTGGCCGCCTCGATGAGCTCGCTCAGTGACCAGATGGAGACGACGAGCTCCGGCGTGTCGTCGCTGGCGGCGATCGCGGACGCGAGCGCCTCCTCGTAGCGACCGAGGCCGTTCATCACGACACGCCTTCGAGTAGTTCGCGAACTGGATGGCGGTCCCCTGGCCGCCGGGCGTGGACTCCCTGACCGTGGTCTCGATCAGCTCTGAGGCCTCGGCCTCCCGGCCGCGGAAGCCCGCCAGCACCAGCGCGCCATACGGAGCGACGAGGGCGCCGGTCGTCTCTCTGACCGACGTCCGCCTCGGCGATCAGGAGCGCGGCCATCGTGTAGTCCCCGCCGAGACTGTGTGCCTGACTGAGGATGTTGAGGCCGACGGAGAGGACCTCGAGGGCCCCCGATTCGCGGGCCACCTCGACCTCGCGCGTCGCGACGGCCAGGCAGGCGTCGTAGTCCCACACGTAGACGGCTCCGACGGTCGCCAGCCAACCCCAGCGGAGCACCTCCTCCACCGAGGCCTCGCTGCCCGCGAACCCCCGGATCGCCTGCTCCAGCACCGGCGCTGCGGCCTGGCGCCCCTCGGTGAACACCAGCGCGAATCCGTCGAGGAGCAAGTCCGACGGACGGGGCTCGCCCTGGGGTCTGGGCGCACTCATGCCCGCGCGGGAGACGTCGTGCAGGCTCGCGGTCGTCGCCAGCTCACCGGCGAAGAGGGCCGCGCTCCACGCGTCGAGATACGTGTCCCGGGACACCCGGACATCGAGCGCTTCGAACTTTCGGGCCGCCTCGAGCAGGAGCAGTGGCGCATCGCTGCCCCGGTTCTGTGCGAAAGCAAGCTCCGCGTGCAGGAGACCCACCTGGGCTTCCCCGAGCTCTCCGAGCGGCCCGGCTTCAGCCGCAGCCAGCAGTCCGAGGGCCTCCTCGAACGCGCCGGCCTGCAGGTTGGCTCGCGCCGCGGCGAGCATCCGCTCGGTGCGCAGGGCGGGGTCCTCCGTGAGTTCGGCCGCCCGGCCCAGAAACGCCGCCGCGGCGGAGAGCCCACCACGAGCCTGCGCGCGGCTCGCCGACTGCTCGAGCTCGTTCGCCACGTCCTCGTCCGGGCCTGTGGTCGCCTGCGCGCGGTGCCAGGCGCGGCGATCCGGCTCCAGCTCCGGGTCGGTCACGTCGGCAAGCGCCTGATGGGCGGTCTGACGCTCGAGCTCCGAAGCCGATCGATAGACGGTCGACCGCACGAGCGGGTGGCGAAAACGCACCTGCGCGCCGACATCCAGGAGCCCGGCCCGGGCCGCAGGCTGGATCGCCGTGGTCGAGATGCCGAGCCGCGTCGCGGCACGCCACATCAGGGCGGGTTCGCCCACGGGCTCCGCCGCTGCCACCAGAAGCAGGAGGCGGGTCTCCTCTGGCAGCTCCTCGAGGCGTCGGAGGAAGGTCTCCTCGATCCGACCAGACAGCGGTACGAGCTCCGGGACTCCGAACCCGCCGGCCAGCTGTCGCGCCGAGAGCCCTCGTGGCAGCTCGAGGAGGGCAAGCGGATTGCCGCGCGTCTCCGCGACGATTCGGTCCCGCACGCGCTCGTCGAGCCTGCCCGGGATCACGGTCGCCAGCAGCGAGCGCGCGGCTTCGTCGTCGAGTCCTCCCAGGGTCAGCTCAGGCAGGCCGGCGAACTCCGGGTCGTCGTTCGGCTCTCGAACCGAGAAGACGATCGCCACGGGCTCGGCCAGGAGCCTTCTCGCTACGAATCCGAGGACCTGGCGGGAGGCGCTGTCGAGCCACTGGGCATCGTCGACGAAGCAGAGGAATGGCTCCTCCTCCGCCATCTCGGCGAGCAGGGTCAGGGCTCCGAGCGCGACGAGAAAGCGGTCGGGGGGAGGCCCGGAGGCGAGGCCGAGGGCGACCCGCAATGCCCGCTCCTGGGGCGGTGGGAGGCCGTCGAGCCGGTCGAGCAGAGGCGCGCAGAGCTGATGGAGCCCCGCGAACGGCAGTTCCATCTCGGACTCCACGCCGGCGATCTGCGCGATCCGAAAGCCGGAGGCCTTCTCGACCACGGCTCGGAGCAGGGCCGACTTTCCAACGCCCGCTTCGCCTCGCACAACCAGGACTGCGCTGCGGCCGTTGCGCGCTTCATTCAGGAGTTCCCCGAGCGTCTCACGCTCACTGAGCCGGTCGCGAAATCCCCTGGCCGGCTGGGATGCCATCTCGGTCGGACACCATAAAGCCACGGGAAAGCCACTGGAATGGCGGGACCAGGGGCCGGACCAGGGACTGTTTACGGGCGCGACCCGCTCACGAGCCGGGGTAAGGCTTGCGCTCATGGCTGACGCGCGCGAAGCCGCCGGCGGCGGTCGGCGCTGGTACCACCTGCGGCCGAAGCCCCGCCGGCGCTCGGACCTGATGGGCTTCAACTCCACCTATTGGATGGTGCTGATCTGGGCCCTCGTGATCATCCTTGTCATCTCCCCGTGGTGGTGATGAGATGAGGGCCACAGCCTCGACAAAGTCAGCCGCAGCTGAAGGGGTCCGCCAGTTCACGGTCGACATCCCGCGACGAGCAGATCGAGGACCTCCGCAATCGCATCCTCGCCATCGCGCCTGCCCCGGAAGGAGACTCGTCGAGGACATCTCCCAGGGCGTGCAGCTGGCGACGATTGAGGAGCTCACGCGCTACTGGGCCGGCGAGTACGAGATGGGCAGGCTCGCGCAGAGGCTGAACGCGTTCCCGCAGTTCGTGACGGAGATCGACGGCCTCGACATCCACTTCATTCACGTGAAGTCGCCGCAGGAGAACGCCCTGCCGCTGATCCTCACGCACGGCTGGCCCGGCTCGATCGTCGAGATGCTCGAGGTGATCGGGCCGCTCTCCGATCCGGCCGCGCACGGCGGTGACGCCGCCGACGCGTTCCACCTGGTGGTGCCCTCGATCCCCGGGTACGGCTTCTCGGCGCAGCCGGCGGAGGTCGGCTGGGACCCGGGCCACGTGGCGCAGGCCTGGGCGAAACTGATGAAACGGCTCGGCTACGACCGCTATGTCGCCCAGGGCGGCGACCTCGGGGCGGCCATCAGTGACACGATGGCGCTTCAGGCGCCGGATGGCCTGGCCGGCATCCACCTCAACTTCCTGAGGAGGCCCCCGAATGAGCTCGTGGCGTCAGCCTTCGCCGGTGCGCCCGAGCCGGAGGGGCTCACCGGGGAGGAGCACGAGGCACTGGACCTCCTCCGGACGCAGTTCAAGAAGGGCTACATCGCCGAGCAGGGGCAGTCGCCGCAGTCGATCGGCTACTCGCTCAACGATTCCCCCGCCGGCCTGGCGGCCTGGATGCTCGACCACGACACCGACAGCCACCTGAAGATCTCGCGGGCCTTCGTCGACGGGAATCCCACGGGCGGCCTCACGCGCGACCACATCCTCGACAACATCACGCTCTACTGGGTGACCGCGCACCGGGACCTCGGCCGCGCGGATGTACTGGGAGAGCCAACGCGCTGCCGCTGCCGCTGCGGCGGCCGGCCAGACGCCGCCCGAGACCTCGCTGCCGGTCGCCTTCACGGTGTTCCCCGGCGAGATCTACAGGGCCCCGCGCAGCTGGGCCGAGAGGGTCTACCCCAACCTCTCCTACTTCAACGAGGTCGAGAAGGGCGGCCACTTCGCCGCCTGGGAGGAGCCGGAGCTCTTCACCAGCGAGCTGCGGGCGGCGTTCAGGCCACTGCGGTGAACGGATACACGAACCGAAGCGTCGATCAAAGGAGGACGAGATGAGCGGCACAGACGCCAGCAGTCAGGCCACGACCGCAAGTGACGTACCGGAGGCAGGTGAGGTGAGGCTCGAAGTGGTCACCGTCCCCGTCTCCGACGTCGATCGGGCAAAGGCGTTCTACGAGAGTCTCGGTTGGCGGCTGGACATCGACTTCGAGCCCGCCGAGGGCGTTCGAATCGTCCAGTTCACGCCTCCCGGCTCTGGCTGCTCGATCTCGTTCGGCAAGGGCGTCACACCGGCCGAGCCCGGCTCCTTCCAGGGGTCGGAGCTGGCTGTGTACGACATCGACGCTACGCGCGAGGACCTGATCAGCCGGGGCGTGGAGGTGAGCGACCTCTACCACCTCGACGGCGGGCCCAAGCCGGGACCGGACCCGGAGCGCCGGTCGTATCAGACCTTCGCCTCGTTCGCCGACCCCGACGGCAACAAGTGGCAGCTTCAAGAGATCAAAGAGCGTCTGCCGGGACGCTGATCCGCAACAACAGAGGAGTGAACATGGACGTCGAGACGCTGACACAGCTCTTGCGTGAGGCGGAGGAGCATCACGGCCAGTACGAGCCGACCGCTCCCAAGCATCACTGGTCCACCTGGTACGCGGCGTATATCGTCGCGCGAGAGCAGGGGAGAACGCCCGACGAGGCGGTCGCGGACGCGACGGCGCACACCGAGACGGTCCGCCAGTGAGCGACTACGACGTGATCATCATCGGCGCCGGTTCGCCGGGCGAGCACTGTGCCGGAGCGCTTGCCGAGGGCGGCCTGCGGGTCGCGGTCGTGGAGCGGGAGTTGGCGGGCGGTGAGTGCTCGTATTGGGCCTGCGTACCGTCGAAGACGCTGCTTCGTCCGGGCGAGGCGGTGCACGAGGCGAACGATGCGGCGGCGAGCGCCGAGGTCGACATCGAGGCGGCCCTCGCCTGGCGCGACTTCATGGTCTCGGACTACTCCGATGCCGGGCAAGAGAAATGGCTGGTGGACCACGGGATCGACCTGCTGCGCGGCACCGGCCGACTCGCCGGCCCGGGCACCGTCGAAGTCGACGGTGAGCAACACACGGCGGACCACGTCGTGCTTGCGAACGGCTCCGATCCGGTCGTACCTCCCATCCCGGGTCTGCGCGAGCTCGAGGGCATCTGGACCAACCGCGAGGCCACCGGCATGAAGGCCGTTCCCCAGCGTCTGCTCATCCTGGGCGGCGGCCCAGTGGGCGTCGAAATGGCGCAGGCCGTCCTACGGCTCGGCGGCGAGGCGGTGATCATCGACATGGCCGATCACCTGCTCGGCCGCGAGCCCGCTCCCCTGGGCAAGGCGCTGGGAGAGGTCCTTCAGGAAGAAGGCATCGAGCTCGTCCTCGCCGCGAGCGCAGACGCCGCCCGGCGCGACGGCGACGACTACGTGCTCGAACTAGACGACGGGCGCGACCTTCGGGGCGACCGGCTGCTGGTCGCCACCGGTCGGCGCGCTCGGGTCCAGGATGTCGGCCTCGAGACCGTGGGCGTCGAGCCGGACAAGCGAGGCGTCCCGGTCGACATGCACATGCGCGCAGGTGAGAAGCTCTGGGCGATCGGCGACGTTGTCGGGATCTGGCCCCTGACACACGTCGGCAAGTACCAGGGCGAGGTCGTCGCCGCGAACATCCTCGGGCAGCCGCGGAGGGCCGACTACGAGGCCGTCCCGCGAGTGGTCTACACGGACCCGCAGGCAGCGGCGGTCGGGGACACATCCGGCGCGCTTCAGCGGCACCGCCATGCTCGCGGAGGTGTCGAAGACAGCCACCTACACCCGCGCCTACGCCGAGTCGAACGGGTTCCTCACCTTGCTCACCGACGGCGAGCGTCTGACCGGCGCTTATGCCCTTGGCCCGGAGGCGGGCGAGTGGGTGCAGCAGGCGACCCTGGCGATCCGCGCTCACGTCGGGCTCGACGTGCTCAGCGACACGATCCAGCCCTTCCCGACCTTCTCGGAGATCTATGTCGCCGCGTTGAAGGCGCTTCGGGCCGAGATCGCCGCGGCCCCGGGGCCGGTCGGAGCCGGCCCACCGATGGCGAGCTGACAGGGGAGAGCACGATGGCCACCGACACGGAAGCGCGGGAAGCCAGGCGGGAGCCGGAATTGCTCGGTCAAACCGTCGTCCTGGTCGGCGGCAGTGCCGGCATCGGCCTCGAGACTGCCCGGCGCGCCCGCGGCGAAGGCGCCGAAGTGGTCCTCGTCGCCCGGGATGCCGAGAAGCTCGAGAGAGCGGGACGGGAGGTCGAGGCGCGCAGCACGGCTGCCTTTGACGCCAACGACGCGCAGGCGCTGAAGCGGTTCTTCGACGATCTGCCCGGCCCGATCGACCACGTGCTGGTGACGGGCCCGGGCCCTCACTACGCACCGCTGCTCGAGATGGACGCAGACGACGTCCGCCGGGCTCTGGGCGACCATGTCGTTCTGGGTCTCGAGGTGGCGCGCAGCGCGGCTCCGAAGATGAGGCCAGGCGGCGCTTTGCTTTTGATGGGTGGCACCGGCGGGCGGCGAATCAGCCGAGAGCTCGGCCTCGTCTCCGCCGCCACTGCGGCCCTGCCGCCATTCATTGCGACGCTCGCGCTGGAGCTCGCCCCGATCCGGGTCAACCTGATCGCCGCCGGCTTCGTCGACACACCCCTGTCCGCCTCGCTGCTCGGAGACGGACTCGAGGCCAGGCGCGAGCAGCTCCGCGCGACCAACCCCATCGGGAGGGTCGTCGGACCGGAGGACGTCGCGGCGCTGGCCGTCCATCTGATGGCCAACACGGCCGTGACCGGCGCCACCTACGACATCGACGGCGGGCAGCAGTTCGTCTACTCATGACCAGGGGACGGACCAGGGTGTTTGACGGGCGCGAGCCGGCAATCGTCGAGCGACGCTACTCACCCACCTCCGACGACTAGGAGCCACGAATGGAAGCCACCGCCTCGGCGAGCACTACGGAGATCCGCCCATTCACCTTCGAGGTCTCTGATGAAGAGCTCGACGACCTTCGCGAGCGCATCAAGGCGACGAAGTGGCCCGACCGGGAAGTGGATCCCTCTCAGGGCGTGCAGCTCGAGACGATCCAGGCGCTGGCCGCCTACTGGGCCGACGAATACGACTGGCGCAAGTTCGAGGAGCGCTTTGCGGCCCTGCCGCACTTCATCACCGAGATCGACGGGGTTGACGTCCACTTCATCCACGTCCGCTCCGAGCATGAGGACGCCATGCCGCTGATCGTCACACACGGGTGGCCGGGCTCGACGGTCGAGCAGCTGAAGATCATCGATCCGCTCACCAAGCCCACGGAGCACGGCGCGGACGCGGCGGACGCCTTTCATCTCGTGATCCCGTCGTTGCCTGGCCACGGGTTCTCGGGGAAGCCGACGGAGACCGGCTGGGACCCCATCCGCATCGCCCGTGCGTGGGCTGAGCTGATGGAGCGCCTCGGCTACGACCGCTACGTCGCACAGGGCGGCGACTGGGGCAATGCCGTCACCGAGCAGCTGGCCCTGCTGAAGCCTCCGGGACTGCTCGCCATCCACACCAACATGCCGGCGACGCTCTCGCCCGAGATCTCGAAGGGCGTTCAGCTGGGCGAGCCGGCGCCGACGGATCTCTCGGCCGACGAGAAGAAGGCCTACGAAATCTTGGTCCACTTCTTCGCCACCGGCACCGGCTACGCGGGGGAAATGGGCAACCGGCCGCAGACGCTCTACGGGATCGTGGACTCGCCGGTCGGCCTGGCGGCCTGGATGCTCGATCACGACGAGCGCCAGCTACGAGCTGATCGCGCGCGCCTTCGCCGGGAATCCCGGCGGCCTGTCGCGAGACGACGTGCTCGACAACGTCACGCACTACTGGCTGACGAACACCGGGATCTCCGCGTCGCGGCTCTACTGGGAGAGCAAGCTCGGATTCTTCGACGTCAAGGGCGTCGAGCTGCCGGTCGGGCTCACCGTCTTCCCCGACGAGCTCTATCCGGCTCCGCGGAGCTGGGCTGAGAAGGCGTACCCGAAGCTCATTCACTTCGGGCGAGGCCGACGAGGGCGGCCACTTCGCCGCCTGGGAACAGCCGCAGAAGTTGTCAGAGGAGGTCCGGGCGACCTTCAGGTCGCTGCGCTGATCAGCCAACAAGCTCGCTGATTGAAAGGAACAGAGCATGCCTGAGACAACGAACAAAGATGGCTCGCCGACCGTCGTGCTGGTGCACGGCGCGTTCGCGGACGCCTCCAGCTGGAACGGCGTGATCGAGAGGCTCCAAGGCAAGGGTGTGCAGGTGAAGGCGCCGGCTAACCCACTGCGGGGCATCGCCGAGGACTCCGCCTACATGGCCACTGTGTTCGACGAGACGCCGGGCCCGATCGTCGCGGTGGGTCACTCGTACGGCGGGGCGGTGATCACAAATGCCGCCAAGGGGGCCAAGAACGTCGTCGGCCTCGTCTTCGTCGCCGCCTTCGCCCCGGACGAGGGAGAGCGTCTGGGTGAGGTGGAGGACGGGTCCAAGGACAGCGTCCTGAACAGCGCGCTCGTCCCCCAGCATTATCCCTCGGCAAACGGTGGTGAGCCGGCCGTCGAGTTCGCGATCGATCCCGCGAAGTTCCACGAGGCGTTCGCGGCGGACCTGCCAACCGAGCGGACGGCGTTGATGGCCGCCACCCAGCGGCCCGTTGCTGAGCTGGGGTTCTCCGAGCCGTCGGGGCCACCCGCCTGGAAGGATTTGCCGTCCTGGGCTGTGGTCGCGACAGTCGACAAGGCGGCGGGCACCGATGTCATCCGAGCCGAGGCGGAGCGCGCCGGCGCGGCGATCACCGAGGTTGCGGGCTCCCACGTGATCATGGTCTCGGAGCCCGTGGTCGTGGCCGACGTGAGTGATCATGGAGGCGGTGGCGGCGGTCTAGCCCGCGGACCAATGGCGTTCGGATCGGGGCAGTCGACGCGAGAGCTGCCGTCGTTCGACGGGGCGACCGCTTGGCTCAACTCGGAGCCGCTGACACCGGGCGGGCTCCGCGGCAAGGTGGTGCTGGTCGAGTTCTGCACGTACTCGTGCGTCAACTGGCTGCGCACCGTGCCGTACGTTCGCGCCTGGGACGAGCGATATCGCGACGACGGGCTGGTGGTGATTGGCGCGCACACCCCTGAGTTCGAGTTCGAGCACGATGTCGAGAAGATCCGCTCAGCCCTCGAGGAGATGAGGGTCCGGTATCCGATTGCGGTCGACAACGACTACGGCGTCTGGCGGGCCTTCGACAACAACTACTGGCCCGCCCTTTACTTCGCGGATGCCGAGGGGCGACTCCGGCATCACCACTACGGCGAGGAGGACTACGACGGGTCGGAGAGGGTCATTCAGCAGCTGCTCACCGAAGCCGGGGCCACCGGGGTGGATGGCGGGCTGGCGTCGGTTGATGCCGGTGGCGTCTACACGCCCGCCGACTGGGACACCCTGGGCTCCCCGGAGACGTACGTGGGCTACGCGCGGGCGTCGGGCTTTGCCTCTCCAGGCGGCCTGGTGCGCGACCGCAGTCACGTCTACCAGGAGCCTCCTCAGCTGGACCTCAACAACTGGTCGCTCTCAGGAGACTGGACGGCCGGAGCACAGCCGACCGAGCTGAACGAGCCCGGCGGTCGGATCACGCACCGGTTCCATGCGCGGGACGTGAACCTGGTAATGGGCGCCGACGGTGGGGAGGGCTCCGTGGGCTTTCAGGTGCGGATCGACGGCGATCCGCCGGGTGCGGCGAGCGGACTCGACGTCGACGAGGAGGGGAACGGGACGGTTGCCGAGGAGCGGCTCTACCAGCTGGTGCGTCAGGGCGGGAGCGATTCGGATCGGACCTTCGAGATCGCGTTCCAGGAACCCGGAGTCCAGGCCTACGTCTTCACCTTCGGCTAGCGGCTCGCGAGGATGATCGGCTCCGGGACCTTTCGCCTCGAGCCGCCACGGTTGCGTACGACCGAGGATCCGACTAGCGAGCGCCACGCCACCTGGTACGAGCTCTTCTTCGACCTGGTCTTCGCCGCGGCGGTCGTCGAACTGTCGACCGCGTTGGCGGACGATCCGACGAGCGCCGTCTTCGGCCGCTTCGCCGGTCTGTTCGTCGCGATCTCGTGGGCGTGGACGGGCTTCGCCGTCTACGCCAACCGCTTCGACACCGACGACCTGATCTATCGATTGATCAAGGCGGGCGCCGCGTTTGCGACCGCCGCCATCGCCATCGAGATCCCGCGCCTCATTGCGGGAGACGGTGGAAGCATGGCGTTCGCCATCGGCTACGCCGTGGTCCGGTTGCTGCTCGTCGCCCTCTACGTGCGTGCCTGGCTCCACGTCCGCGGCGAGGGGCGACGGCTGGTGGACATCTACATCGTGACCTTCACCTTCACCGCCTGCCTTTGGCTCGCGTCGACCCTCTTGCCCGCGCCGTCGCGCTTCCTGCTCTGGGGCCTGGCCCTCGGCCTCGATTTGTGCGTGCCGCCGTTCGCCTGGCGCACGCTCGGCCCGTCGCCCATCGTGGTGTCTCACCTCACCGAGCGGTTCGGCCAGTTCTTCATCGTGGTGCTCGGTCAGTCGGTTGCGGCGGTAGTCGCCGCGGTTGCGGGCCTCCAGTTGAGCCTCGAGGCCTGGGTCCTGGCCGGAGCCTCCTTCGTCACCGCGCTGTGCCTGTGGTGGATCTACTTCGACCTCGCGGACACCTCGGTGGTGGGCCGCGGGACGCTCGGGCTCGTCTACGTCTACGGGCACTTCCCGCTGTATCCAGGGATCGCGGCCGTTGCGGCCGGTACGACACTGGCGATCACGCACGTGGACCAACCCGGTCTCGAGGCCGGCGCGCGCTGGGCGCTGGCGGGAGGGCTCGCGGCGTTCGCCTTGGCCCTCGCCGTGCTGCACCTCGGGGCGGAGTGGACCTCGATGCAGGACCGCTCGTTCCTCGGCAGGCTCGTCCTGATCGTGCTCCTGGTGGCGCTGGCGGCTTTCGGGGCCTCCCTGAGCCCGCTGGTCTTCGTCCTACTGCTGACGGCGGGCGTCCTGGGTCAGTTGCTCCTGGAGGCTTTCACCTTCCCGACCGGTGCGGCCTCGGTGCTCGAGCCTCCCGAACCGGCCCTGGAATCAGGCGGCGGCTAGCAGCGAGAGATCGCTCCCCGGTCTACCGACCAGGCTCAGGCCCATGGGGTAGTCCACTTCGAGCAGGGGTATCGAGATCGCCGGGGCACCGGCCAGGGTCGCGATCGAGGTCAGTTGCCCCGCGGAGACGCGCGCCCTTTCGCGCTCATCGGCTTCGGCCTCACGCCCGGGCGCGGGCGTCCCGGTCGTTGGGAGAACGAGGGCCTCAACGGGTCGGAGCCGGGAGACCGCGGCGGCGATGGCGCTGGCGACGGGCCCGGCGCCGGCGACGTCATCGGGTCCGAACCCGGCGGCTCGCTCTAGCCGGGCGGCGATGTCGGGCCCCAGCGAGGGGCTCGAGTTCTCCACCCACTGCCCGTAGTTGCGCCAGACCTGGACGCCCTGGAGCACGTTGAAGGCCGCCATCGCGTCGGCCGGCGAGGGGGCGTCGTCGAGGAGTTGCGTCCTCGAGAGCACCGCTCCGAGCCGGCCCGCCAGGCCGCTCGCGGCCGCCTCGGCCGCCTCGGCGACCTCGCTCTCGGCCGCCGCAAGCAGCGGTGGGGCGAGGAGTAGGCGCGACGGGGGCGCGGCCTCTGCCGCCTCCCCGAGGAGCACCTCCGTCCCGCGTCGCAGGTGCTCTGGGTCCGAGGCCAGCACTCCCACCGTGTCGAAGCTCTGCGCCAGCGGCATGACTCCGTCCGTCGGGATCCGGCCGTGCGTCGGCCGAAATCCCCAGACGCCGCAGTAGGACGCGGGCACGCGGATCGAACCGAGGGTGTCGGTACCGAGGCCCAGCTCGCAGAGCCCGCCCGCGACCGCCGAGGCGGGACCGCTCGTCGATCCGCCCGGATCGCGATCGCGAGCCCCCGGGTTGATCGGCATCCCGAAATGAACGTTGTCGCCGCTCAGACTGAAGGCCAGCTCGGCGCACTGGCCCTTGCCCACGACCGACGCGCCGGCTCCGGCGAGGGCCATGACCGTCGCCGCGCTCTCGGTTGCGGGCTCGTGTGCGGCGGCCCAGTCGGGGTTGCCTCCCCCGGTGACCGACCCGGCGAGGTCGATCACGTCCTTGACGACGACCCTCAGGCCTGCGAGCGGTCCGTCACCGCCGCGGGCGTCGGCGGGCGGCTCCCAGCCGGGGACCAGCGCGCCAAGGGGGTCCTCGCTCACCCCCTAGTTCTATTTCTTGGGAGCGTCCTGGACGAGTGTGTTGTTGCCCGGGCCACCATCGAGACGGTCCTTGGCCGGGCCGCCGATCAGTTGATCCGCGCCCGGGCCGCCGAAGAGGCGGTCCATCCCCGGGCCCCCACCGAGCAGGTCCGTGCCGGCGCCACCGATCAAGACGTCGTCGCCGGTGTTGCCGCTGAGCAGGTCGTCGCCGGCGCCGGCGTTGAGCTTGTCGTTGCCCGCGTTGCCGATCAGGATGTCGCGGCCTCCGAGGCTCGTCACGTTGTCGTTCCCGTTTCCGCCGGTGATCTGATCGCGGAGGGCGCCGCCCCTGACGCGGTCATCGTCGCGGCCGGCCAGGATCAGGTTGAAGCAGGAGGGGCCACCCACGTAGCGGTCGTCGCCGGACCCGAGCGCGGCCCCGCAGCCCGTCCCGTGGCCGAAGCCGCCCGGCAGGTCGCGCTGGCCGAAGCCCCGGTCGGCGCCGACGCCCGAGAGATCGACCCGATCGTTCCCATCGCCGGTCAGCACATCGACCTCGGAGATGCGCGAGCAGGCGACCGGCCCCGTGCGGGGGTTCTTGCCGTTCACCTTCACCAGTGCTGCGGCGCAGACGACCTTGGCCCGATCGGCCGCCTTGCCTCCGCGTAGGACGAGCAGGGACCCGCTGACCGATGAGCGCACCTTCGCGTGAGCCACTCCCGCCGGGACGGCGAGCGCCGTGGCCACGAGGGCGGTGGGCAGGATCAGGCGCAGGAATGGGCGTCGGATGGGCACGCGCACGGGCAGTGCAGGAACACGGGGAACCCCGGGAAGTAGCAGGGCGCTACTCGCCGGCGATCAGCGTGTGCCAGACGGGGAGCAGCGGCTTGGCGTAGTAGTCCACGGCCTCCTCGCGCAGCGCAGAGATCTCGTCCGAGTACCAGTACCTCTCGAAGTCGTCATGGCTGTCCCAGAGCGACGCCTGGCGGAAGTGCAGCGGATCCTCCTCGTTCCGGGTCAGCGACCAGCCCTTGGCGCCGAAGGCCATCGCGCGTGCGGCGCCCGGTTCCCAGATCTCGTACCAGCGATCGGCTCGGAATGGGGTGACGTGCCATTCGATGTAGACGATCTCCAGCGCGCCATTGCTGGATACGTCTGCCATCAGGCTCCAACCTCAGCGCGGATGGCGCCGGGCCCTTCCTCGAGCTTCCCCTCCTCCTCGCTGGTCGCGCCGACGAGGATGGAGATCTTGCCGAGGTGCTTGTTCTCGTGCAGGAGCTGATGTGCCTCGGCGACGCCGTCGAAGCCCATCACGCGCCAGAGGACCGGCTGGATCTTGCCCTCGGCCATCAGCTCGTTCGCGCGCCAGCACTCATACGCGTTGGCGAAGTGCGAGCCGATGATCTGCTTCTGGCGCATCCACAGGTAGCGCACGTCGAAGTCCAGCGTGTAGCCGGAGGTGGCGCCGCAGATGACGACCTTCCCGAACGGCTTCACCACGAAGACCGAGGTCGGGAAGGTCGCCTGGCCGACGTGTTCGAAGACGATGTCGGGCGAATCCCCGAGGATCTCCTTGACCCGCTTGGCGAAGCCGCGGGACTCCTTGAACCGGGCCTTCTCCGCCTCGCGGTCCTGGAGGTTCTCGTTCGTCCGCATCATCCCCTTGAAGTCGTTCCGGTTGATGTAGTCGACGGCGCCGAGCCGCTTGACCAGCTCGCCCTTGTCATCCGAGGAGACGACGCCCACCGCGTTCGCGCCCGAGGCCTTGCAGAGCTGCGTCGCGAACACGCCGAGACCGCCCGCGGCGCCCCAGATCAGCACGTTGTGCCCGGCCTGGAGCTTGCATTGGTCGATCAGCATCCGGTAGGCGGTGAAGTAGGTGAGCCCGTAGGCCGAGGACTCGGCCCAGGAGAGGTTCTTCGGCTTCGGGAGGAGCTGCTGCGCCTGGACCTTCGTGAACTGCGCGAACGAGCCCCAGGTGGTCTCGTAGCCCCAGATCTCCTGGCTCGGGGCGGCGAGTGGGTCGAGGCCGTGTACCTCGACGTCCTCATAAGAGGCCTGGTTGCAGTGGATCACGACCTCGTCGCCGGGCTTCCACTTGGTGACGCCCTCGCCCACCTTCCAGACGATCCCGGAGGCGTCGGAGCCGCCAATGTGATGGCCCCACTGTTCGTGGTCGCCGTAGCCGAACACCGAGACGGGCTTGCCGAGCGCCGCCCAGACGTTGTTGAAGTTGACGCCGGCGGCCATCACGCGGACGATGACCTCGAAGGCGCCGGGCTCCGGAACCTCGATCTCCTCGACCTGGAAAGCGTCCTTGGGCTCGCCCTCGCGCTCGGGCCGGATGACCCAGGCAGCCATCTTCTCGGGCAGCTCGCCCGGCTGGACATCGAGCTTCGATACGTCGGCGATCTCTACGGCCATTTCACTCCCGTCTAGGCGAGGGTGCGCTGCAGCCGAAGGCGAGGCGCAACCCGTTTCATGCAGTGGACGCCCGGATCGTAGTCAACGGCCGCCTGTCAGGTTCCCGTCCGGACCCGCGACTACGTTCGTGAGTCCATGGAAGCGTCAGAGAGACAGCTGCCGATCGAGCCGGGAGGATCCGGCTCGGTTCGCGTGGTCGAGGACCGGATCGTGATCGAGGACATGACGATCACCGACCAGGAGACTGCGCGGGTGGTCCGCGAGCGCGCTCAGACCGGAGAGGAGCCGGCGCGCTCGGTACGGCGTGCCATCGAGATCGGCACCAGGGTGCTCGACCGGGAGGACACCGCGATCGAGGTCGACTACGTGCGCCGAGAGTTCGAGCGGCTGACACGGTCTGCCAACGAGACGATCGAGGAGCGAAACCGCGAGGCCGTCGAGCGAATCGAAGACGGGCTGAGGAGGGCACTCGGCGGGGAGGAGGGCTCCGGTGCCCTCGGCGAGGCTCTCGACAGCCACAGCGAGGAGCTGTCGGAGCAGATCGCCGCCACGTTCGGCGAGGACAGGGAGGGGGCGGTTCAGTCCCAGATCAGGCGGATGCTCGAAGAGCGCGATGAGGAGTTCCTGCGGAGGCTCACGGCCGAAGACGAGCGCAATCCGCTCGGGCCGATGCTGTCGAACCTGCGCAACTGGACGAAGGAGCGCAAGGAGGACCAGGACGCCCGCGACGAGAAGCTGGAACTGAAGCTCGACGAGCTCCTGAACCGCGCCTCCGAGCTCGCCGGGCTCGATCAGAGCCGGGAGGCCCTCGAGGAGGCCGAGGAGGCGGGGACCCGCAAGGGCCGAAGCTTCGAGGAACGGGTGGATCGGGCGCTCGAGCGCATCGCGTCGACGCGCGGGGATGCCTCTTCACATACCGGCGGCGAGGGTGCCGAGGGTGGCGGCAAGAAGGGCGACACCCTGATCGAGCTCGGTGCGGCCCACGGGCCGTCGTCGGGACGGGTCGTCTTCGAGGCGAAGGACAAGCGGCTCTCGAAGAACGACGCCTGGCGAGAGCTGAACGAGGCGATGGCAGCGCGAGCCGCGTCCTTCGCCGTCCTGGTGGTCGCGGGCGAGGAGCGGATCCCGTCCGGCCGGGAGCCGCTGGTCGAATACGAGGGCAACAAGCTCATGGTCGCCGTCGATCGCGATGAGCCGGACGGCCTCGCGCTCGAGGTCGCCTATCGGCTGGCTGCGGCGAGGCTCGCCATGGCCCGGGAGCAGGACCTGACCGTGGACGCCGCCGAGGTGAGGATCGCGGCGGAGGAGGCGGTCTCCTGCCTCAAGCAGGCCCAGTCGATCCGCTCGGCGTTGACCGGGATCAAGACGAGCTCCGACAAGGCGCGCCTCACCCTCGACGAGATGGTCGAGGCGGTTCGGGCGCGCCTCGAACGCGTCGAGTCCCTGATCGAGATCGCCGACAGCGAGGGCTGACATCCGGCCAGTCCGGGAGAATTGCGTCCATCTGAAGTCACGGAGGTCAGGAGCCCCGGCGCCATGGACGAGAAAGCCCGCAGAGAGGAAATGGAAGCGTCCGAGAACGCTGGGATGTCACGGCCGGGATGTGGCGGACCCGCACTACACCGCATAGATCCCGACCGGGTCGCGCAGTCCCTGTCACTCGACGGCAATGCAGCCGGCTTCACGCGACTGCACCTGATGGTCGACACCATCTTCGACCGGCTGGTCGCAGGCGAAGGCCGCGGCCTCTCCGACTCCTAGGGCAGCAACAGGTCGTTCTGGCCCGACGGCCGCTCGGCGCCGACCGTGAAGCTGAACGGGGCCGCCGCGATGCCGCTGGCGCTCGCCTCGTAGCTCCCGGTCTTCATGTCGACCTTGAGAGTTTCGGCGCTGGCCGGCGGGATCTCGTCGCTGTCGGCATCCACCGGTCCATGGATGGCGAGGGCCCCCGGCTGGCTCGTCAGGTTCGCGATCGTGAAGTTGACCAGGCCGGCCCCGAATTCCTTCGGTGAGACGGCGATGCCGTCCCTGGCGATCTTCACGGATACCTCGGCCGGGACGGCGGGGCGCGGGTCGTTCTTGAAGTCACTGCTGCCGCAGCCGGCCACAGCCAGCGCCGTGACGAGGGCGGCGGCGAACAACAGCACTCTGCCCCTCTCCCGCAGCATGCGCCGAGGAATCTAGCCGAACCGGGGGACTGGCCGCAGCAGTTACCGGTTACGTCTCTATGAAGGGGAGCCCGACGACCTCAGCCGTGACGCCGCGGTTTGCCACCTCGACTCGGTCCCCCTCGGCGGCCTCCCGCCGGACGATCGCCAGGGCGATTGGGCCGAGCGCGGGGGAGAGGCAGGCGGTCCCCACCTTGCCGACCTCCTTCTCGCCGAGGACCAGCGGGTCGCCGGCCTCGGCTGGGCCGCTGAGCCGGAGCCCGCGCAGGGCCCGGTTCGGCTTGCCGCGATAGTGCAGCCGGGCCACCGGCTCCTGCCCGATGTAGCAGCCCTTCTCGAAGTCGACGGCGCGCTCGGTGATGCCGGCCTCCGCCGGCATCGACTCGGGGCCCATATCGACGCCGAAGCGGGGTCGGCCCGACTCGACGCGGATGATCTCCGCTGCCGCCTCGCTCACCCGGACGGCCCCGGCCGCCTCGAGGAGCTCGGCCAGGTTGGCCGCTGCGTCGCCGCGCGTGATCAGGTCGATTCCGACGTCCGTTGCCACCGCGAGGACGTCCGTGCCGTCCCACTCGCGGAAGCGCTGAGCGTGTTCGGGGCCGATGCCGTCAAAGCCGGCAAGCTCCGGGGCCCTGGGTCCGATCAGGGAGGTGATCGCCCGGCGCTCGCTGACGGCCTCGACCTCGACCTCGCGGCCGATGCTGTAGGTGCGCAGGTGCGTGAGCACCGCGGGCGCCGGCCCCGGCTCCAGGTCGACCCAGATCTCGCCGTTCTCGAGGCGGAGCAACCGCATGTCGGCCTGGAGGTGGCCCTTGCGGTCGAGCAGGGCCGCGTAGCAGCCCTCCTCTCGCTCAAGCCCCTCGATGTCGTTGGTGAGCTGCCCCTGCAGGTACTCGGCGGCGTCCGGGCCGCTGACGATCAGGGCGGCGCGCTCGCGCGGCAGATAGGCGGCCTCCTCGCGGAGGGCCCTGTATTGCCCATCGAGCTCAACCCGGGTCGCGGTCTCGGCCACGCACCGATTCTAGGTCTCGGTGAGCACGGGCTCTCGGGCTCCGCCGGGCCAGGAGAAAGTTAGGACTAGCTAACTTTGGAGTTCGGGGTTGCTATAAATCGAACTGATGGCGAGCCTGGCCCACAATGCGCACCCGAAACGACGCACCAACGAGGGCGCCGAGAATTACGCGAAGGCGCTCTACGAGCTCCAGGCCCGGCGCGAGACGCCCGTCGGGACGAAGGCGGTGGCGGAGCGCCTCGGGGTCACGCCGGCGTCCGCGTCGGGGATGCTCAAACGGCTCGCCGACGAGGGACTGGTCTCGTACGAGGCCTACCACGGCACGCGCCTGACCCCCGAGGGCAAGCGGATCGCCCTAGAGGTGATCCGGCACCATCGGCTCATCGAGCTCTTCCTGGCGGAGGTCCTCGACATGCCCTGGGATCAGGTTCATTCCGAGGCCGAGGTGCTCGAGCACCACATATCCGAGGAGCTCGAGGAGCTGATCGCGGCCAAGCTGGGGCAGCCGGCGATCGACCCGCACGGAGATCCGATTCCGGATCGCGATCTCGAGATGGCGGCCGAAGACACTATCCCGCTCACTGATCTCGACCCGGGTCAGCGGGCGGTCTTCGCGCGCATCTCCGACAGCGACTCCTCGATGCTGCGCTATCTCGCCGAACGCGAGATCCACCCGGGCGTCCGGCTCCGGGTTCAATCGCGGGAGCCCTTCGGAGGCCCTGTGGTCGTCGAGATGGCAGGCGGCACGCATCCGCTCGGGCCGGAGCTCGCCGAGAGCATGCGGGTCCGCCGGGAGACGAGCGATGAATAAGCCCGACTTCAGGGTCGGCGACCAGGACGTCGGGCTGGTCGAGCCGACTCCCGGCGCTTCGCCCGGGCGTCCGGCGAACGGAAATGGTGTCGAGAGCGTTCTGCCCGGGGAGGCCGCCGTCGCGCGCGCAGCGCGGGCGTCACTCGAGGGCCGGACCCGCGGGCTTCCAAGGATCTGGCCGTTCCTCGGGCCGGCGTTCATCGCCGCCGTCGCCTACATCGATCCGGGCAACTTCGCGACCAACATCGCAGGCGGCGCGAAGTTCGGCTACCTGCTGCTCTGGGTCGTGCTGGGGGCCAATCTGATCGCGATGGTCGTGCAGACTCAGTCGGCGAAGCTCGGAATCGCGACCGGCAGGAACCTGGCCGAGGCCTGCAGGGACTCCTTCTCCAGGAGGACCTCGATCGGCCTCTGGATCCAGGCCGAGATCGTGGCCGCGGCCTGTGATGTCGCCGAGATCGTCGGAGCGGCTCTCGGGCTCAACCTGCTGTTCGGCATCCCGCTGTTCCCCGCGGGCCTGCTGGCCGGCGCGGGTGCCTTCGCGATCCTGGCCCTGCAGCAGAAGGGCTTCAGGCGGCTGGAGGCCGTGATCGCGGGCATGGTCGGGGTCGTCGTCGCCGCGTTCGGCTTCGAGATCCTCAACTCCAACCCGGACGGCGGCGAGGTCGCAAAACATCTCTTCACCCCGGGCTTCGCGGGGACCGAGAGCATCCTGCTGGCCACCGGGATCATCGGCGCGACCGTGATGCCCCATGTGATCTATCTGCACTCGGCACTCACCCAGCGCCGCATCGTTGGCCGAGACGCCAAGGAGCGACGTCAGATTCTGCGCTTCGAGAAGATCGACGTGGTCATAGCGATGGCCCTGGCGGGGCTGGTCAACCTCTCGATGATGATCATGGCCGCGGCCCTCTTCCACTCGAGCGGGCTCGTCGGAATCGACAGCATCGACGGGGCGTTCGACGCCCTCAAGCAGCTGGTGTCCCCCGGGGCGGCGACCGTCTTCGGGATCGCTCTGCTGGCCTCGGGCTACGCCTCCTCCTCGGTCGGAACGATGTCCGGCCAGGTCGTGATGCAGGGCTTCATCCGCCGGAGGATCCCGCTCTTCCTGCGGCGGGCCATCACTCTCGCGCCGGCGTTGGTCGTGCTCGCAATCGGACTCGACCCGACCGACGCGCTGGTGGGCAGTCAGGTGGTGCTCTCCTTCGGGATTCCCTTCGCGCTCGTCCCCCTGGTGCTTCTGGGCAGGCGCCGGGAGCTGATGGGAGCGCTCACGAATCCGCCCTGGCTGACCGCGCTGGTGGCGGTGCTCTCGTCGCTGATCATCGCCCTCAACGTGTTCCTGCTGGAGCAGCTCTTCTTCGCCTAGGTACAGTCCGTCCGTGGCCCTTGCCCAGGACTTCCAGGAGGTCGTCGACACCCTGTCGGACGATTGGACGGACCTGTCACTCGACCTGCGGATCGCCGACGAGTTCCGCTACGTCGACGCCGCGGTGATGCTCTCCCAGGTGAATGCGCAGCCCTACTCCCGCGCCGACTGGCACTGGCGGATCAACGTCGCCCATCGGTTCGGGCACGCCGCCGCGCCGGAGACGGTGCGGGGGGTGCTGGCGAAGCTCGATCGTGAGGGAATTTCCGGCGAGATGCGAGTTCGCGACGCCCAGGAGGGACGCGCCGAAATCAGGGAGTGGTGGGGGCGGCCGGACAGCGCCCGCCGCGAGTTCCTGCGCCGCAGGAGCCTCTAGCTCTCGATTCGCTCCGGGTCGATCGCCCGAAAGTGCGACCGGATGACCGAAGCCAGCTGGTTGGCGATGATCCTGGCGCGGTTGATCTCCGTCCGGGCCCAGGAGCGGTGCTCCTCGCTCATCGCCTCCAGGATCCCGAGGCTCTCGCCGCCCAGGACGATGGGAACCATGAGCAGCGAGCTGTAGCCCTGGGAGAGGAGGAACCCAACCTCCGAGCCGTCGGCGTCCGGATCGCCCACGATCACCTGAGTCGCCTCCTGCTCCTCGAGGACCCTGGCGGTCGCCGGATAGTCCTCGATCGAGAAGAACTCGTCCTGAACCTGATCGCCGCTCTCGGCGAGGGTCCGCAGCTGATGCCGCTCGGGATGCCAGCGCGAGAGGGCGATCTTGTCCGCGTTCAGCTCACCCGCCATGAGATCGAGCGTGCTGTACAGGTCCGAGGAGGTCCTGGTGTTGGCGAGTCGGCCGGCCAGGTGCTCGAGACGTCGGTCGCCGGCTGAGAACGCGGGCGAATCCCCACCGGGGCTGGAGACCAACGCCTGGGCGAGGGCGCTGCGGCAGGTCTCGGCGGCGGGCGGTGAGATCCGGCTCCACGGTGGCGCGGGACGGCCGAGCGCGTATCCCTGGCCCCACGGCACGTCGAGGTTCGCGAGGACCTCGATGTCGTCGTGGTTCTCGATCCCCTCGGCGCACACGGTTGCTCCGACGCGGCGGGCGAACCGGACGAGCGATTCGACCAGGGCCATCCGCACCGGGTCGGAATGGATCGCGCGAGTCAGATCGAGATCCAGCTTGACGATGTGGGGCCGCACCCACATCACCTGCTTGAGCCCGGCGTAGCCTGCGCCCGCGTCGTCGATCGCGATCCGGGCACCGCGCTCCCGCAGGTCCGCGAGGCTGTCGGCCAGCAGGCTGTCGCCGACGTAGACCTCGTGTTCGGTGAGCTCGATCACGAGATCCGAGAGATCGTCAGGGAGCACGCTTCTCACCACGTCAGTCGAGAGCGCCGACGGGCTGACGTTCACCGCAAGGTGAGTGCCGGGTGGGCGCCCCGGGATTTCGAGCGCTGCCTGAATGGCCGCTGCCTCGAGCTGTGGGCCGAGGCCGCAAGCGTTCGCCTGCGCGAACCAGGTCGAGGGCGGCCGCTCGGGCGAGTCGGGGAAGCGGGCCAGGGCCTCGTAGCCGAGCAGGCGACCCGTCGTCAGCGAGGCGACCGGCTGAAAGACCGGCTCGATCGCGCGCTCGCGGAGGATCCGCTCGATCTCGGACCGCTGCGGTGCGTCCCCGGACAGGCGCACATGGTCGGGATCGAAGCGGCGGGTGCGGGACTTGCCCGACCGCTTCGCCCAGTAGAGCGCTCCCTCCGCTAGCTGGAGCAGGGACCTGGCGGAGTCGGCGTCCACCGGGTAGACGGCTACACCCGCGGAGCAGGTGAGCTCGGATCCGGCCGGGGCCAGCTGCCCGATCGCGATCCGGACCCGCTCCGCTATCTCCTGCGCCACCTCGGCGTCGCTGCCGGGGAGGATGAGAGCGAACTCCTCACCGCCGGTCCGGGCCGCGACGTGATTGCCGCGGGCCGCCTCCCGGAGCCGCGCACCCACGCCCTGAAGAACGCCGTCCCCGAACGGATGGCCGTGGCGCTCGTTGATCGTCTTGAAGTCGTCGAGGTCGAGGACGACGAGAGCGACGTTGTGGCGCCTCGCCGCGGCCTCACGCAGCTTGGTCCGCAGCGCCTGGTGGAAGCCGCGGTGGTTGGTCAGGCCGGTGAGCGAGTCGGTCTCGGCCAAGCTCTGGAGCGCCGACTGCTGGCGGTAGAGCAGGACGGTGAAGACGACGGTGAGCAGCATGCCGGCCACGCCGAAGACGGCGAGCTGGTAGTCGTCATTGGTGAGCGCGAGCCCGAGCACCGTGCCCCAGAGCACCGAGAAGCCCAGGGCTGCCCAGGGCAGCAACCTGCGGTGGGAGTAGCGCAGTTGACGGATCTGCCCCACGAGCTCAGCTATCGGGAACGCATGTCCATGTCTTGATCCCGAGTTTTTGGTCAAATGGCCTGCTTGGACGCATGACCCCCGTGGACGTTCAGACCCTCTGATGGCAAGGATCGCCGCCGTGGTTGCGGATCTCATGCTCGCGTCCCGCGTACGCACCTCCCTGGAGGCCAGCGGTCACGAGGTCGAGCAGGACGCCAGGCTTCCGGACGAGCTGGACGGCATCGACCTGGTCGTCGCCGACCTGGACGCGGTTGCGCCCGAGGCCCTGGGCGAGCTCGAGATCCCCGTGATCGGCTTCTACCAGCACACCGACACCGAGACGAAGCGGAGCGCCGACGCCGCCGGTCTTGCGTTCGCGGTCCCGCGGAGCCGGATGGTCAGGGAGCTGCCGGAGCTGGTGGAGCGCGCGCTCGGCTAGTCCAGCAGGCCGGCTTGCTGCGCCCAATGGCGCCAGCGATCGATCGAGCCCTGGTCGAGATCCGGAGTCGCCTCGGAACCCCCGCGGGCAAAGGCGTGAGCGAGGGTGAGAGCCTGCAACTGGCGCTCTTGATCCGCGGGATTGAGCCCCGGGACCTCGTGGAGCAGGTCCTGAAGGGCGGCTCCGGGGCTGCTCCCAAGCTCCCCGTAGCCGCGCTCGAGTGCCGCCACCAGCCGGGATCCGAGTGCCTCGTTTCCAGATCTCGTCACCACGAGCAATTCGGGATATCGAGGTGCGCCGAACTGATCCACACGGAACTCGCGGATCGGGATTCCCGTCTGCTGGAGCTGGACCCCCTCAGCGTTCCAGAAGGCGGTGGCGGCATCGATCTTGCCCGCGGCGAGGTCGGCCACGGCGTTGAAGCCGATCGTGACCCGGTGCACGTCGGAGGGGTCGACGCCGCCCGAGCGCAGGACGGTGTCGAGTACCGCGTCGTCGGAGGGCACGCCCGTGACGCCAACCGTCTTGCCGGCCAGGTCGGCCGGGGTGCGGATCTCGTTCCGGTCCCCTGCGATCACCGCCGCGAGCGGGCGCTGGACGATCGCCGCGATCGCGACCAGGTCCAGCCCGCGCTCCTGGGCGATGCCGTAGTCGCTGATGTCCATCACGGCGAAGTCGGCGCGGCCGGTCTCGAGCAGCTTGGAGCTGTCGGCGGTGCTCGAGGGCTCCTGGATCTTCAGGTCGAGCCCCTCGTCGCTGAAGTACCCGTTCGCCTGCGTCGCGTAGATGCCCGAGTGCACGGCGTTCGGCTGGAAGTCGAGGACCAGGGTCGCGCCCTTCGGCGCGCCCGGTTCAGCGCCGCCCCCTCCGCAGGCGCCGAGGCCCGCTGCCAGGAGGGCGGCCGCCAGCAGCGCGGCGACCCGTCTCATTCGCGGCTGACCCTATCCCTAAGGACCTCCTAAAAACGTTCAGGGGGGGGTCTCGACCCATCCCGGATTCCGGTTAGACTGCGCGCCGCCGACATGGGTCGGCAATTTTTTTGAGGTTCTACGAGGAGGTCGCTTCAAGTGCAAGATCGAGGACTCGCCGCGTACATCGCCGAGCTGCTCGGAACGCTGTTCCTGGTCTTCTTCATCACCAGCGTCGTCTCCCTCTACGTGGCGACGGGCCAGAGCTCCCAGTTCGGGTCCGACTACGCGGTCGTGGGCTTGAGTCACTTCCTCGTGCTGTTCGCGCTGATCATCAGCATCGGCGTGGCGAGCGGCGGGCACTTCAACCCGGCGGTGACCGCGGCCTTCATCGCCATCCGCCGGATCGATCCGATCGACGGGCTCGTCTACATCCTTGCCCAGCTTTCCGGCGGCGTACTGGGCGCCCTGCTCACCAAGGCCTTCCTGCTCGATGAGGGGCGAGCCTCCGACTACGGGACTCCGAAGATCAGCCCCCTATTGGGCGGCGCGTTCCAGGGCTTCCTGGTCGAGGGCATCGGCGCCTTCGTCCTGGTGATGACGATACTCGCCGTCGCGCTCAACCCCGAGACAAGGCGTTGGGCCGCGCTCGCGGCCGGCGGCGCGCTGGGCCTCGGCGTGATGGTCCTGGGTCCGCTCACCGGCGGCTCGTTCAACCCCGCGCGCTGGTTCGGCCCCGCTCTCGTGGGCAACCACTTCACCGACGCCTGGGCGTACATCCTCGGTCCGATTGTCGGCGGTCTGCTTGCGGCGGCCGTCTACAGGTTCATCATCGAGCCCGCCAGCGGACCGGCACAGGAGCTTGCGGACACGGTCGCACCGCGCGGCCCGGCTCCGCCCGCCGGCGAGTCGCCGCCGCTCCGCCAGGAGCGCCCGCCGTCGCCGCCCCCTGGTGGGATCGCCGGAAGCTAGGCACCACCGAGCCGACATAGCGGCTGCGCTAGGTTGACCCTGCGATGCGCAGGGTCACCTTCTCGCGCAACTACACGCTCTCGCTTTCGCGGACGTGTCAGTGCTATTGCAAGTACTGCGCCTTCGCCACGCACCGCGCGCACATCCACGATCCGGATGAGGTGGAACGCCGCCTGGACGAGGCGGTGCGTCGCAACGCCAAGGAGCTCCTGGTGCTCACCGGCGAGCGGCCGGAGGTGAACCCGGAGGTCGCGAGCCGGCTTCGCGACTGGGGTCATGACGACTTCACCTCCTATGTCATCTGGGCCTGCCAGCGCGGGATCGACCGCGGCCTTCTGCCGCACACGAACCTGGGTGTCCTCTCGCGTCACGACCTGGCCCGGCTGCGCGAGGTCACGGCGTCGCAGGGCCTGATGCTCGAGTCGATCAACCCGGACCTGGTCGTCCACCAGGGCTCCCCGACCAAGCACCCCACCAGGCGGCTGGAGACGATTCGGCTCGCCGGTGAGCTGCGGATTCCCTTCACGACCGGGATCCTGGTCGGAATCGGAGAGAGCGAGGAGGAGCGGGTAGGCGCGCTGGAGGCGATCGCCGCGATGCACTCGGAGCACGGCCACATCCAGGAGGTGATCCTCCAGAACTTCGTACCGCATCCGCGGTACTACGGCGCGGAGGTCGCCGAGATCGCGGATGACGCCTCACAGCGGCGCTGGTCGGGCGAGACGACGGTGGGCTCGGACCTGGCGCTGCCCGGCTGGGCGACCCCCGTCTCGGTCGGCGTCATGAAGCGGCTGATCGACGCATCCAAGCGGCTGATGCCCGACGTCGGCGTCCAGGTGCCCCCCAACCTCGCCGACTGGTGGCCGGAGCTGGTCGATGCCGGCGCGACCGATCTGGGCGGCCTCTCTGCGAACGGGGACCACATCAGCCCGGAGGAGCCCTTCCCGAGCCCGCATCAGGTGCGCAAGGAGCTCGCACCGCGCGGCTACGCCCTGACGGAGCGACTCTGCGCCTACCCCCAGTACCTCGATCCAGAGTGGCTGGAGCAGGGGGTGCTGGACGTGGTGAAGCTCAAGTACTGGAGCTTCATCCCGCGCCGGGGCTCCGGCAGACGCCAGGAGTCGTCGCCGCCGCCGGAGGTCGCGCCCCGCGCGATCGAGAGGGGCCGGCGCGGCGAGGAGCTCACCGAGGAGGAACTGACCGCGCTCTTCTCGGAGACCCGCCCGGAGGTGGTCGAGGAGATGAGGCAGGCGGCCGACGAGCTCCGCGCCGAGCTCGCCGGGGAGACGGCCACCTTCGTGGTGAACCGGAACATCAACTTCACCAACGTCTGCATCGTCGGCTGTGCGTTCTGCGGCTTCGGACAGGGCAAGCGCTCACCCGACGCGTACCTCGTCAGCGAGGACGACTTCGCCGATCGGGTCCAGGAGGCTCTCGACTTCGGCGCGACCGAGATCTGCATGCAGGGCGGCATCCATCCGGAGTACACGCTGGAGGACTACGGTCGGTGGCTGCGCCTGGCGAAGGAGTGCGCTCCGCAGATCCACCTCCACGCGTACTCGCCGATGGAGATCCACTACATGTGCGAGCGCTCCGGCCGCTCGCCCGATTCGGTCTTCGACTACCTGATCGAGTGCGGGCTCGGTTCGACACCGGGCACCGCGGCCGAGGTGCTGCATGACGGAGTCCGCCAGCGGATCTCGCCGAACAAGCTTCCCGTGGCCCGCTGGATCGAGATCATCGAGGCGTCCCACCGGGCGGGACTGCGCTCGACCTCGACGGTGATGTTCGGCCACATCGAGGAGCCGCGCGAGCTGGCCCGCCACATGCGGGTGATCCGCAGCCTCCAAGAGCGCACCGGCGGCATCACCGAGTTCGTGCCGCTCAGCTTCATCCCCTTCAACACGCTGCTCGGCCGCACGCACGGTGTGGAGGAGATCTCACGGTCGGACAACCTCAAGCACACCGCCGCCTTCCGCCTGGCCCTCGGCCGGACGATCCCGAACCTGCAGGCGAGCTGGGTGAAGATGGGTCTCGACGCGGCGACCGAGAGCCTGCGGTGGGGGGTGAATGACCTCGGCGGGACGCTGATGGAGGAGAACATCTCCCGGATGGCGGGCTCCCACCACGGCGTACGGCTGGAGCCGGAACAGCTGATCGAGGCCGCACGCCGCGCCGGCCGCACGCCGGCCCAGAGGACCACGCTCTACGAGATCGTCGAGACGTATTGACGTGAGGGCGATGGTCCTCGATCGGCCCGGTGAGCCGCTGACGGAGCGCGAGGTGCCCGATCCCGAGCCGGGGCAGGGCCAGGTCCTGATCGAGGTCTCCGCCTGCGCGGTCTGCAGGACCGACCTCCACATCCTCGACGGAGAGCTCACCGAGCCGAAGCTGCCGCTCGTTCCGGGGCACATGATCGTCGGGCGCGTTGCCGGCAGGGGGGAGAGGGCGAACCGATTCGCCGACGGCGACAGGGTGGGCGTTCCCTGGCTCGGCTGGGTCGACGAGACCTGTCGCTACTGCCGGAGCGGTCGCGAGAACCTCTGCCTGGAGGGGAAGTTCACCGGCTACGACTTCGACGGCGGCTATGCCGAGCGCACGGTCGCGGACGAACGGTTCTGCTTCCCGATTCCGGACTCCTACAGCGACGAGCACGCCGCGCCGCTGCTCTGCTCGGGACTGATCGGCTACCGCTCGCTGCGCCTGGCCGGCGAGGGGGAGCGGCTCGGGATGTACGGCTTCGGCTCCTCCGCTCACCTGATCATCCAGGTCGCCGTTCACCACGGTTGGGACGTCTACGCGCTGACGCGCGAGGGTGACGACGAGAAACAGGAGGAGGCCCGATCGCTGGGGGCCGCCTGGGCGGGTGCGGTGGGAGACCCGGAGGCCAGCGACCTGGACGCCGCGATCATCTTCGCGCCGGCCGGCGAGCTCGTTCCCGCGGCGCTGCGGGCCCTGGCGCCGGGAGGCACCGTGGTCTGCGCCGGCATCCACATGAGCGACATCCCCTCGTTCCCCTACGAGATCCTCTGGCACGAGCACTCGGTTCGCTCGGTGGCCAACCTGACGCGCCAGGACGGCGAGGAGTTTCTCGCGCTCGCCCCCGACGTTCCGGTCGAGACCGAGATCCAGGTCTATCCGCTCGCCGAGGCCAATAGTGCGTTGGATGACATGCGTCACGGTAGGGTTCGAGGTACCGCCGTCCTTGCGATCGGCGGTTAGCCTCAGGCTGTGGGAGAGGAACAGAGCAGATGCCAGATGTGACCATCAAGCGCGTCGAGGACTTCGAGGCGATCTTCGGCGGCGGTTTTCGCCGAGTCAGAGCGGGCCTCGGCGTCACCTCGTTCGGCCTCGCGGTGATCGACCTGCCGCCGAACTTCCAGCGCTTCCCCGAGCACGACCAGACTCACGACGACCAGGAGGAGGTCTACACGCTCCTCTCCGGCAGGGTCACGCTCCGGGTTGGCAGCGAGGAGTACGAGCTCGAGCCGGGCGTCTTCGCCCGCGTCGGCGCGACTGAGAAGCGCAAGCTGATCACCGGCGATGAGCCTGCCCGCGTGATCGCCATGGGCGCGATGCCGGGCAGGGTCTACGAGCCGCCCGAGTTCACCGAGGAGGGCACGAAGCCGCCTCCGCTGGAGAAGATCGGGTCGAAGCACGAGACCTCCGCGTTCTAGCGGCGAGGCCGGTTCACCGAAACAGGTCCTCGTCCGCCGGGCGAGGGAACGCCTTCGCCCCGGGGCCGTCCTCTCGGTGGACGAGGTGCCCGAGCCCGGAGATGATCGCGCCGGGGACGCCGGAATCCTTGTCACGCACGAGGTCCGCCGCCGAGGCGAGCTCATCGGCGAGGGCGATGTGCGTCGCCGAGAGCTCGCGGCCGTGCTGGTCCCGCTTGCCGCGCCAGTCGGCGAGCGGCGGCAGTCCTGCGCAACCGATCGCCACGTCCGCCTGACCGAGCCTCCACGCCCGGCCGAAGCTGTCGGCGACCAGTACCGCGGGGGACGCGCCGGACGCTTCGGCGATCTCGGCCCGGATCCGCCGCGCGGATTCGTCGCCGTCCTCGGGCAGTAGCGAGACCAGCCCCTGCTCGAGATTCGATGAGTCGATCCCGGCGTTGGCGCAGACCCAGCCGCCGTTCGTCTCCGTGATCAGCACGCCGCGCTCGGCCCGCACGATCCGCCTGCTCTCGGCCAGCACGAGCTCCACCATCGCCGGGTCCTTGCCCAGCTGCGCGGCCAGCGCGCTGGCCCGCTCGCCGGGTTCGACGTCCGCCAGCTTGCGGAGGCGCCCCTCGACCTTGGAGACAGCCTTCTGCGAGATCACCACGATCTCGTCGGTTCCAGGCTCCGCGGCCTCAGCGATCAGCCGGCCGAGGTCATCGCCTCGACGCACCTCCGGCAGGCCGATCAGAGGCCGGATCCGCAGCTCGCGCGCGGCTCCCATGTCCCGTGCGACCCGCGACCGAGCGTCAGGCGGCAGCCTGCTGCGCGCGGTCGCCGAGCTGCCAGAGCACCTTGGCGGTCCTCGGAGCGGGATGCGGATCGAGCAGGAGGCTGTCGCGCAACAGCGTGAAGTCCTCAGGGGTGTCGAGATCGATCCCCAGTGACTCGACCGACTCGAGGGCGAAGCTCTGGCCGGTCGCGCGGGCGCGGCTCACGTGCCTGGCGCAGCTGTCCGGGCCGAACGCGGGCAGGAAGAGGTCGGGCGGGTTGAGCATGAGTGCGTTCGTGCCCGTCCCGTGCCTGTCGGGGACGATCAGGGCCGTGCGGGGAGAGCGGCCAAGGTGGGCGTCGAGCTCGTCGGTGTCGAGCATCGGACAGTCGACGGGAAGCATCGCCACCCGGTGAGCGCCAGCGGCCATCGCGGCGCGCGCTCCGGCGGCGGCCGCCTCGGCGTGACCCTCATCGCGATCCTGGACCAGCACCTGGTGGCCGAACCAGCCGGCCTGTCTCGCCACTGACGGATCCGAGGTGACGATCAGCACGTCGTCGATGCACCGGCTCCGCGGCAGTTTCACTATCAAGTCGAGGAAGAGGGCTTCCGCCAGGCGAGCGCGCTCTGCGCCAGTGACCAGCCCATTGAGCCGTCCATTGGCGGCGGACAGACCCTTCACCGGGACGATCGCGGTGGTATGCAATTGGGTCGAATTCGCCGCCACGGGGTCAGGCTACCGGTTGAAGCGAGATTTATGCCCCAGTGTGCGGCTTTTTTTCCTCCGCCCCTCGAAGTGTCGAGGCGAACTCAAGGGTTCTCTCCGCCAGCGCGCGCCTTCCCTCACGCCCCTCCATCAGGGTGGCGCAGCTCAGCACGCGTACGCCTTCGGGCGCCGGGTCCGGGTCTTCGGGGTCGCAGATCATCCCGTCGATCAGTCCCTCGTAGAGGGAGGCGACGCCCGCGGCTGTCGACGGCCGGCCCACCGCCTGCATGAAGAGGTCGGTCGGTCCCTTGACGACCTGGCCCCTCACGTAAGGGCTGACCGCCACGACCGGCGCGGTCGCGGCCGCGATCGCATCGCGCACCGCACGCATCGAGACGATCGGCCCGATCGAGATCACCGGGTTCGACGGACCGATCACGATCGCGTCCGCCGCGGCAATGGCGGAGAGCACCTCCGGGGTCGGGCTGGCCTCGGCGATTCCGTCGAGGTCGATTCCCTCGACCGCCGCCTCTGCGTGCTCAGCCACCAGGTAGCGCTGGAGGTCCCGCCACCCCTCTGCCGTGCGGACCCGGGTCCTGACCGGCTCCTCCGACATCGGCAGGACGGCCGCCCGCACGCCCAGCGCCCGCGCGATCTGCGCCTGCGCGTCGGTGCGGCGTCCCCCCTCGGTGACGAAGATCCGGCGGTAGAGGCAGGTGGCGAGGTCGCGGTCGGAGAGGCGGAACCAATCGGGGATGCCGAGAGCGACGAGGCGGTCGAAGACGGTGAAGGAATCGTCCTTGATGCCCCATCCGCGCTGCTCGTCGATCTCTCCGCTGAGCCAGTAGGTGATCAGGTCGGGGTCGGGCGAGACGTCCACGCCCGCGATCTCGATGTCGTCCGCGGTGTTGGCGACGACGGAGAGGCCCGAGCCGAGCACGTCCTGGGTGCCGGCGGCCAGCTTCGCCCCGCCGGTGCCCCCGGCGAGGACCACGCACCGCTTCACCTCACTCATGTCCAGGGATCGCCGTCGGGTAGATAGGTGATCGCGATGCCGGCGGCGGCCTTGTAGCGGACGTTGACGGAGATCAGCATCACCGCCAGCGTCTCCACGATCCGGGCCATCTCGAGCGCCCCGGCGTTGACCGTGCGGAGGCCGTCGATCCGCTCGATCAGCCGCGCCACCCGGGCCTTCTCTACCTTGCGGTCGCCGCAGATCAGGACGTCCTCGTCGAGTGGATCGTCCCCCGCGAGCCGCTTGGCGTTCACCGTGTGCAGGGCGGAGATCACCGTGACCCCTTCGGGAACCATCTCCTGCGCCTGCTGGGCGGCGGATCCCTGCCACACGCCCAGGGTCCTGGAAGCCTTGCCGCTCACGGCGGCCGCCGTCGGGACGGTGCAGTCCACGACGAGCTGGCCCTCGGAGAGAGCCTCCTTCATGTTCGTCAGGGTCTCCGACTGAGCGCGGAACGGCACGGTGAGGAAGACGACCGGCCCCCGGGTGGCGGCCTCGGCGTTGTCCACGCCCTCCACCTCGGCGCCCTCGACCTCGGTTCGGATGCGCTCCGCCGCCTGCTCGGCTCGGCCCGCCTCCCGCGAACCGATCACGATCGCCTCGCCCGCGCGCGCCCAGCGCAGAGCGAGGCCGTAGCCGAGCGCCCCGGTTCCACCGATGATCGGAATTGGGTCTGCCACCGGCGAGCAAGCTACACGGCGCCGCGAATAGGCTCCCGTGCGCCGTGAGGTTCGAGGGAAGAAAGGCTCTGGTCACCGGCGGCGCCAGCGGCATCGGCGCCGCGATTGCGCGCCGCCTCGCGGCCGAGGGAGCCGACGTCACGATCGGCGACCTCAATCTCGAGGGCGCAACCGAGGTGGCGGGCGAGATCTCGGGCCTGCCGATCGAGCTCGACGTCACGGACCTCGGCTCGGCGCAGGCGGCCGTCGACAGCGCCGGCGAGCCGCTCGACATCCTGGTCAACAACGCGGGCACGGACGAGTTCGGGTTCTTTCAGGAGACGACGCCGGAGCAGTGGGAGAAGGTGATCGCGGTGAACCTGAAGGGCGTCCTGAACTGCACCTTCGCTGCCCTCCCCGGGATGCAGGAGGCGGGCTACGGCCGGATCGTCAACATCGCCTCGGAGGCGGGGCGCGTCGGCTCGAAGGGATCGGCCGTCTACTCGGCCGCGAAGGCCGGGGTGATCGGTTTCACCAAGGTGATCGCGCGGGAGAACGCCCGCTTCAAGGTCAACGCCAACGCGATCGCGCCTGGCCCGATCGAGACACCGTTGCTGATGCAGGCCCGGGAGTTCGGCGAGATCGGCGAGAAGATCATCGAGAACATGAAGGCCGGCACGCAGCTCAGGCGCCTCGGCCAACCCGAGGAGGTGGCGGCGGCCGTTGCTTTC
The DNA here is from genome assembly GCA_963804595.1 of uncultured Solirubrobacterales bacterium. Classification (GTDB taxonomy): domain Bacteria; phylum Actinomycetota; class Thermoleophilia; order Solirubrobacterales; family 70-9; genus DASUPK01. The sequence continues at coordinate 22,829 of CAWDQZ010000005.1, read as the reverse complement.
CTCGCCTCCGAGGACGCCTCTTATGTGACGGGCGAGTGCCTTGGCGTCTCCGGTGGCATGGGGATGGTGGGGTGATGGCCCTCGAAGCCGGCATGGAGAGGAGCACGGACTTCGTGGTCGAGGGCCGGCTGCTGACGGACGTCGGCGGCACGATCGGGGCGAGCGTGCTTTCGACCCCGGGCATGATCGGCATGATCGAGGGCAACGCCGCGGCGCTCGCCTTCGAGAACCTCGGCGAGGGCACGGCGACGGTCGGCTTCGAGGTGTGCGTCAAGCACGTCGCCGCCGCGGCCGAGGGCCAGACCTGCACCACCTACGCGAGGCTCAACGAGATCGTCGACGGCCGGAAGCTGCGCTTCGACGTCGAGGTCAAGGAGGGCGAACGGACGATCGGGGTCGGGACTCACGAGCGTCGCGTGATCGAGGTCGGCTCGGTCACCGGCGAGGGGGGCTAGACGACCGCGGGGCTAGGCTGAAGCCATGGTCGAGGCCCCGCCTAAATCCGTTCGCATCCGCGAGGTCGGCCCCCGCGACGGGTTCCAGAACGAGCCCGAGGTGATCCCGACCGAGGAGAAGGTCCGCCTGATCCGGCTACTCGGCGAGACGGGGCTCCGGCGGATCGAGCTCACCTCGTTCGTCCGCCCCGACGTGATCCCGCAGCTCGCGGATGCCGCCGAGGTGGTGACGCGGTTCGAGCCCGTCGACGGCGTGGCCTACTCGGTGCTGATACCGAACAGGAAGGGTCTCGAAAACGCGCTCCAGCTTCGGGATCGGTTTCAGGAGGCGAACTTCTTCCTCTCCGCCTCTGAGACGCACAACCGCAAGAACGTCAACCGCTCGGTCGACGATTCGCTGGATGAGCTGGAGGGCACGATCGGCGCGGCCAGCGACGCCGGCCTTCGCTGCGAGGGCGTGATCTCGACCAGCTTCGGCTGCCCATACGAGGGCGAGGTCCCGGCCGAACGCGTCCTCGGGGTGGCGGAGAAGCTCGTCGGCTTCGGCTGTGAGGAGATCGCCTTCGGGGACACCACCGGAATGGCCAATCCACGGCAGGTCGGCGAGTTCTTTGCGGGAGCCCGCGACCGGCTTCCCGACGCCGAGCTCACCGCCCACTTCCACAACACCCGCGGCCAGGGACTCGCCAACGTGCTCGCCGCGCTCGAGCAGGGGATCGAGTCGTTCGAGAGCTCCTTCGGAGAGCTTGGCGGCTGCCCGGTCCCTCCGGGATCCACGGGAAACATCTCGACCGAGGACCTTGTCTCGATGCTGGAGGAGATGGGGATCGGGACCGGGGTGGACCTGGCGAAGCTGATCGCCGTTTCCTCCGAAGTGCAGAAGGTCCTCGGGCGCCCGCTGGGGGCGCACCTGCTCACAGCCGGGCCGATTGACTGGCACCGATAGGGTGCCCGTGATGCAGAGCGACCGATTCCGCCAAGCGGCGGAGGCAAAGGACTTCTCCGCCATCGACGAGCTCTTCGCCGAGCATGTCACCTTCCGCAGCCCGGTGGTCTTCAAGCCCTACGAGGGCCGCGACCCGGTGGCGATGCTGCTCGGTGCCGTCTCGCAGGTCTTCGAGGACTTCCGCTACACCGACCAGGTGGAGACCGGCGACGCGGCCGCGCTGGCGTTCAGCGCCCGAGTCGGGGACCGCGAGCTCGACGGGATCGACTTCCTCCACTTCGACTCGGACGGGCGGATCGAGCGCATGGAGGTGTTCGTGCGGCCGATGAGCGGCGTCAACGCGCTCGCCGAGGCGATGCAGAGGAAGCTGGAGGAGGCTTCGGCGTCGCCATAAGGTCGCGCCCACAAGCGGCCGCCCCACATAACCGCTGCGGGCTTCGCTGGTCACTCATGGTGCGGCCTGGTGGCCGCTAGCGGCAGGTCTCGCCGGAGCAGGTGCGCAGCCGCTCGAGCTCGGCCTTCAGCGAGGACTTGAGCGAGGCGAGCCCGTGGTCATCCGCCAGGCTGTCCAACTGGTAGGGGTCGTCGTGGAGGTTGTAGAGCTCGTCCTCGCCGTCCGAGTAGATGTTGTACGACCACGGGCCGCGCCGCACGCCGAAGCTGCCGATGTCGAAGCTCTCAAAGAGGAGCGTGCGATCGTTGGCGACGTTCGGATCCTGCGTCAACGGCAGCAGGTCGATTCCGTCCATCACCCGTGCCGGCCTCGCCCTCGTGATCCCCGCGATCGTCGGAGCGAGATCGATGTTGGCGACCAGCTGGTCCCGGGTGACGTTCTGCGGCACGCCCGGTCCGCGGATGATCAGCGGAACGCGCTCGCTCTCCTCGTAGAGGTAGTCCTTGAACTCGATCCGGTGCGCGCCGAGCTCGAGCCCGTTGTCCGAGGTGAAGATGAAGAAGGTCTTGCGCTTGTCGCCGTACTTGCGCACCAGCCCGACGATCTTCTTGATCTCATCGTCGACGGAGAGCAGGCTCTCCAGCCGGCCGCGGTAGCGACGGTCGATGTCGGCCCTGTCCAGGTCGCTGAGCCGCGGGATGTCGCGGATCTGCTGGGGCTTGTCCGAGACGTTGGGTTCGTCGAAGTTCGGCGGGTGCGGGGCCGGGATGTCGCCGAAGCGGCCCAGGTATTGAGGCGCGGGCTCGGGGTCGCGCGTCGACCAGACCGGTGTGCCCTTCTCCCCATGCGGGTTGTTCGGGTTGTAGTAGAGGAAGAAGGGCTTCGGGCTTGGGGCCCACTCCTTGAGCAGCCCGTTGACCTTGCTGCCGAGGACATAGTCGATGTAGTTGGCGGGTTTGCGCGGGTAGTTGTGGACTTTGCCGTTCTCGTTCAGCTTGAACCCGTAGCGCTTCTGCTCGGTGCCGCCCGTGAGGCCGAACCACTCCTTCCACCCCGGCGGCACCTGTCGCGGGTCGACCACCCCGTAGCCGTTCAGGTACTTGCCGACCATCGCGGTCCGGTACTTGGCGCGCTTGAGCCAGACGGCGAGCGTGTTCGAGCTGTCCAGGTCGGTGAAGCGCTGGTCCGTGAGCACGCCGTGGTTGTGGGCGTACTGGCCGGTGAGCTGGGTCGCACGCGACGGGCAGCAGAGTGGGTACGACACGTAGCTGTTGCGGAAGGTGGTCCCGTGAGCGCCGAGGAGGGCGAGCGTGTTGCGCATCACGAAGAGGTCCGTGACGTTCATGTCGTCGGTGTCGATCAGGATCACGTTCGGGCGCTTCTGCTGGGCGTTCTTCCTGCGCAGCGCCGCCTTGCTCTGCCGGCGTTGATCATTCGCGGCCTGGCACTTCGCGTTGCAGGTCGCCGCCCTGCCGGCCACGGGAGAGGCGGTTGCCTCAGCAGGCCCGGCCGACGGTGTGCCGAGCGCCCCCGCGCCGGCCCAGGCAAGGACGGCCGCGGCTAGCACGGCAAGCGAGAACGCTGCTCTTTGTGGCCTCCCGAGACGCATCGGATCAGAAACCCGGGACCGTCCTGCCGGTTGCGGCCCGCGGAGCCGAGAAAGGTAGAGGAACGTATCCTCACGCTCGTCTCAAGCAAAGGGGTCGCGCTGACGCGCGCCCTCTCACCAACCGAGGAGCGAGCGAAATATGGCGATCAGCAAGGTCGGCGTCGTGGGCTGCGGGCTCATGGGCCACGGGATCTCTCAGATCTGCTCCCAGGCGGGGTGGGACGTCGTCGTGCGGGAGCAGGATCCGGAGGCCCTCGACAAGGGCATGGGGAAGATCGAGAAGCAGCTCGCCCGCGCCGTCGACAAGGGCAGGATGGAGCAGCACGAGGCGGACGCCGTGATCGGCCGGATCACGCCGACGCTCGACTACGCGGATCTCGCCGGCTCGGACCTGGTGATCGAGGCGATCACAGAGGATCTTGACAGCAAGCTCGAGATGTGGCGCGAGCTCGACGAGATCGTCAAGAACGACGCCTTCTTCGCCACCAACACGTCCTCCCTCCCGGTCGAGGCTCAGGCTGATGCGACGAACCGACCCGAGCGGATGATCGGGCTGCACTTCTTCAATCCGCCCCAGGTGATGCCGCTGCTCGAGGTGGTGAGGGCTGAGAACTCCACCGACGAGGCCGTCGACCTCGGCTTCGAGGTTGGCGAGAAGCTCGGCAAGACGACGGTCGCGGCCGGGGACAATCGAGGGTTCATCGTCAACCGGCTGCTCGTCCCCTACATGCTCGACGCGATCCGCGCGCACGAGCAGGGTGTCGGGTCGATCGAGGACATCGACACCGGGATGATGGCTGGCGCGAGCCACCCAATGGGCCCCCTGACGCTGGCGGACTTCGTCGGCCTCGATACGCTGGCGGCGATCGCCGACGTGATGGTCGGCGCCTACGGCGAAGAGCGCTTCGCTGCGCCGGAGACACTGCGGCAGAAGGTCGACGCCGGCGACTTCGGGCGGAAGTCCGGCCGCGGGTTTTACGATTACTCGGGCGATCAGCCCGTCCCGGTGGATTCCGGGAGCTAGCCAGGCCGGCTCAAGGAGGGTTCGAGCATGGGAGTGGACCAGACCAGCCTCGACCGAATCAGGAACGCCACCTTCCCCTCTTCGCGGAGGGGATACGACAAGCATGAGGTCGAGAAGTTCCTTGGCCGTCTCGCTGATTGGCTCGCGACCGGCGGTGGCGACGAGTCTCGCTCCGACGCCGTCAAGAAGGAGCTGGAGAAGGTCGGAGAGCGGACGGGGGCGATCCTCGCGCAGGCCGAGGACAGCGCGCAACAGATTCGCGCCGAGGCGGAGGAGGAGGCCCGCGGCACGATCAACAGCGCGAACCTGCAGGCGAACGAGGCCCGCGCCGAGGCGGACAACTACGCGACAGAGACGCGAGCATCCGCCGAGAGGCAGTCTCGGGAGGCGATTGAGCAGGCGCAGGCCCAGGCGCGCCGGATCGTCGAAGAGGCCAACCAGCAGCGGGAGGACATGGAGGCGCTGGTCGGGGACCTGATCCGCCGGCGTGAAGACGTGATCGCCGACACCGAGGAGCTCTCTCGGACGCTGGCCGCCGTCGCCGAGCAGCATCGCTCGGAGGAGCTCCGGATGCCGGAGCCGCTCGTCGAGCCTGAGGGGAGTGGGATGGCGGAGACGGAGATCGTGGCGGATTCCGACGAGATGCCGATCGAGCCTGAGTCGGACGAGATCGAGCCCGAGCCCGAGTCGGAGGAGACGCAGGTCTCGCCCGCGTCGCAGGAGACGGAGGAGCACTCGATCACCACCGAGCGGGAGATGCCCCTCGAGTCGCAGGACACCGAGGAACATGACGCTCCCCAGGGGGCGCGCTCCGAGCACCAGGACCTGAGGACCTAGTGCCACGTCCGGAAACGTTGCACCGGTTGCCGTGAGCGACGTCAGGGGGGCCCTCGACGCGGCTCTGGAGGGCGGGCCCGAGCGGCACAGGAAGAAGGTCGCGGAGCAGCAGAAGCTGCCGGTCCGCGAGCGCGTAGCCCGGCTGCTCGATCAGGACTCTCTCGCGGAGGAGGGTCTGCTGGCCAATTGGGAGCAGGAGGGCCTCGGCGCCGACGGCGTGGTCACCGGAATGGGCACAGTCGGCGGCCGCCCGGTCGCGCTGATGGCCAACGACCCCGCCGTGAAGGCCGGCTCCTGGGGGCCGAAGACCGTGGAGAAGATCCTGCGCATCCAGGAGCGGGCGCTCTCACATCAGGTGCCGATTGTCTACCTCGTCGACTCCGCGGGCGCCCGGATCACCGACCAGGTGCGGATGTTCCCAGGCCGGCGCGGTGCGGGCCGGATCTTCCACACACAGGTCCGTCTCTCGGGGCAGGTCCCGCAGGTCTGCCTGCTGTTCGGCCCGAGCGCCGCCGGCGGTGCCTACATCCCCGCCTTCTGCGACGTCGTGATCATGCGGGACGGCAACGCCTCGATGTACCTGGGGTCGCCGCGGATGGCCGAGATGGTGATCGGCGAGAAGGTCACGCTCGAGGAGATGGGTGGCGCGCGGATGCACACCTCGGTCTCCGGCGTCGGCCACTTCCTGACGGAGACCGACGAGGACGCGATCGACCTCGCGCGCCGCTACCTCTCCTACATGCCCGCCAATTGGCGCGAGGACCCGCCTCCCGCGCCGCCCTCGGATCCGGGCGCGAGCCGGCCGGTGTCGGAGATCGTGCCCGACAACGAGAAGGACCCCTTCGAGATCAGGGACCTGATCGACTCCGTCGTCGATGCCGATTCGTTCCTGGAGGTCCACGATCGCTGGGCGAAGGAGCTGGTCGTCGGCTATGCGCGCCTCGACGGGCGGGCGATCGGGATCGTCGCCAACCAGCCGAAGGTGAAGGGAGGCGTGCTGTTCGTGGACTCGGCCGACAAGGCGGCGCGATTCATCATGACCTGCAACGCCTTCAACCTGCCGCTGCTCTTCCTCGCCGATGTGCCCGGCTTCATGATCGGCAAGGAGGTCGAGCGCCAGGGGATCATCCGGCACGGCGCGAAGATGATCAGCGCCGTCTCCGAGGCAACCGTGCCGAAGATCTCGGTGATCGTCCGGAAGGCCTATGGGGCCGGCCTTTACGCGATGGCCGGGCCGGCGTTCGAGCCGGACTCGTGCCTGGCCTTCCCGCAGGCCCAGATCGCCGTCATGGGTCCCGAAGCGGCGATCAATGCGGTGTTCTTCAACCAGATCCAGGAGATCGAGGATCCGGAGGAGCGGGAGCGGTTCGTGAGGGAGAAGCGCGAGGAGTACGCCGAGGACATCGACGTCCTGCACCTCGCCTCGGAGCTGGTGGTCGACGCGGTGATCGAGCCGGACCGGCTGCGCGCGGAGCTAGTCCGACGCTACGCCCTGTCGGCGACCAAGGACCGCAGCTTCGCCACCCGGCGGAATCCCATAACGCCGGCCTGACCGCGCGCCGCACGGGAAGGGGACCAGCGACTGGCGGTCCTCGTCCCAGAGCTTGAGGCGGAAGTTCTCGACGCTGCTACGGATGGTCACCACGGGCGAGCGGCGGAACATCGGGTGGGATTCGTGCGCTGCGGGCAGGTTGTAGTTCGGGATCTTGGCGCTCAGATGGTGCACATGGTGGTAGTTGGCATTGCCAACCATCCAGGCGAGCGGGCGGGGGAGCTGGAGGTACGAGCTGCCCTGGAGTGCGGCGAGCTCGAACCGCCACTCGCCGGGGGCCTCGTAATAGGTGTCCTCGTACTGGTGCTGGATGTACAGCATCCAGGCCGCAATGGCCCCGCCGGCAATCAGGGTGGTGCCCTGGATCAGCAGGAACGTCTCCAGGCCGACGAGCATCGACCAACCGATCACCCAGGCGACCAGAGCGAGATTCGTGGCGACGACGCTGAGCAGGATCTTCGCCGTCATGCCCCGCTGGGGAAACCGGCGCTCGAACAGGAAGACGAGGCTGGGGCCGACGAACAACAGCAAGAGCGGATTCCGGTAGAGGCGGTAGCCGAGGCGTCGCAGGCGGGAGGCGCTCTCGTACTCCGCCAGGGTCATCGTGTTGATCTCACCGATCCCGCGGTGGTCGAGGTCGCCGGTGTGGGCATGATGGATGGCGTGCTGCCGCTGCCACCAGCGGTACGGGGTGAAGAGCAGGTAGCCGAGGAGGTGGCCGCCGGTGCTGTTCGCTCGCCGGGACTCGAAGAGGGAGTTGTGGGTGAGGTCGTGGAACAGGGAGTACATCCGAGTGAGGAAGACCGTGGCGACCAGGCCGAGGCCGATCGCCACCGGCGGACTCGGCTGGATCAGGGTCGCGAGGACCCAGACGGCGAGGTAGGGGAAGACGACGCTGGAGATCTGTGCCAGGCTGCGGCGCTCGTCGCGCTCCAGGTAGGGCGCGAGCTCCTGCTTCCAGGTCTCGCGGCTCGGAATCTCGGTGCCTTCCATCGACCACTCACTACGGAGCGTGGCCGGGGATGGATCAGCGCGTGCTCAGAGGGTGGCCGCCAGCTCCGTGAAGTAGTCGAGCGAGGCCGGGTTCGCCAGTGAGTCCCGGCTCGCCGCCTGGTTGGGTGGCTCGCCCATCAGGATCCGCTTCACCGGGACCTCGAGAACCTTGCCGCTGAGCGTCCGTGGGACCTCCTTCACCTGGAAGATCTCGTTGGGGACGTGGCGGGGCGAGCACTGCTCGCGGATACGGCGCTTGATCTCATCGCTCAGCTCGTCGTCGAGGGTCACGCCTTCCTCCAGGACGACGAACAGGGGCATCCAGCCGTCGCTCCCCTGACGCGGGACGTCGACGACCAGGGAGTCGACCACCTGCGGGACCGCGGACACGGCGCGGTAGATCTCGCTGGTACCCATGCGGATGCCGCCGCGATTGATGGTCGAATCCGAGCGGCCGTAGATGATCGCGGTGCCGCGGGAGGTGATCTCGATCCAGTCTCCGTGACGCCAGATCCCGGGGTACATCTCGAAGTAGCTGGCGCGATAGCGAGAGCCGTCCTCGTCGCCCCAGAGGAAGACCGGCATCGAGGGCATCGGCTCGGTGATCACCAGCTCGCCGACCTCGTCGATCACCGGGTTGCCGTCCTCGTCGAAGGCCTCGACCTTGGCGCCCAGGGCGCGGCCCTGGAGCTCGCCCTTGTAAACGGGGAGGATCGGCACGCCGCCGACGAAGGCCGTGCAGAGATCGGTGCCGCCGCTGGTCGAGAACAGCCAGGTATCGGAGCCGACGTGGTCGTAGACCCATTGGAAGCCCTCGGGGGAGAGCGGCGAGCCCGTCGATCCGACCGAGCGAAGCCGAGAGAGGTCGCGGCCGCTCGACGGAGCCACGCCGTCCTTCATGCAGGCGGCGATGTAGGCGGCGCTGGTGCCGAAGCAGGTCATCCCGGTGCGCTCGGCGAGGTCCCAGAGGACGCCCATGTCCGGTGTGGCCGGATTGCCGTCGTACAGCACGATCGAGGCCGGGGTGAGGAGCACGCCGACCAGGAAGTTCCACATCATCCAGCCGGTCGTCGTGAACCAGAACACGCGGTCCCCGGTTCTGGCGTCGAGGTGGAGGTAGCCCTTCTTGAGCTGTTCGAGCAGGATGCCGCCGTGCCCGTGGACGATCGCCTTCGGCAGGCCCGTGGTGCCGGAGGAGTAGAGGACCCAGAGGGGGTGGTCGAAGGGGACGCGCTCGAAGGAGAGGTCGACCCCATGGCCGAGGTCCTGGAGCTGACCCCACGTCATCGGCTCGGCGGCCCTCTTCTGCTCGGAGAGGACCGAGAGCTCGGGAGAAGCACTCAGGTAGGGGACCACGACGATGCGCTCGAGGCTGTGGATCTGTGAGGCGATCTCGGCGATCGTCTCGAGCCGGTCGAAGTCCTTGCCGCCGTAGCGGTAGCCGTCCACGCAGATCATCACCTTCGGCTCGATCTGCGCGAAGCGGTCCACGACGCTGCCCGGGCCGAAATCGGGTGAGCAGCTCGACCAGGTGGCGCCGAGGCTGGCCGCGGCCAGGAAGGCGATGACCGCCTCCGGGCCGTTCGGCAGGTAGGCGACCACCCGGTCGCCGGTGGTCACCCCGAGGGCGCGGAGTCCCTCCCGCACCGCAGCGACCTGATCGCGGAGCTCGCCCCAGCGCATGTCCGAGAGCTCGCGCAGCTCGGACGCGTAGACGAGGGCGACCTCGTCGTCGGCCTTGCCGCGGAAGATGTGCTCGGCGTAGTTGAGCCGGGTTCCCGGGAACCAGTCGGCACCCGGCATGACGCGCTCGGTGAGCACGACCTCCGGTGAGGGATCCTCGAGCTCCCGTCTCTCTTCGCCGGAGGCGATCACCCCGAAGTGCTCCCAGATCGTCCGCCAGAACTCCTCGATCTCCGTCGTCGACCAGCGCCAGAGGGCGTGGTAGTCCTCGAAGTCGAGCTCGCGGGTGTCCGCGAGCCAGCGGATGTAGCGGGTGAGCGGGGAGCCTTCGACCATCTCGGCCGACGGCGCCCAGAGGATCTCGGGCGCCTGAGTGCTGCCGTCGACGGCGCTCTCCTCCATGGGTTGATCCTTACACGCGCTCGGTGGTCGCGGCCGCCGGCGAGGAGGGTGTCGCGGCTGTCGCGGCGCGTCCCGCCTCGCGATCGATCAGGCGAGAGAGCGCGATCACGAACTCGGTGGCACGGCTGAGGGAGGTGGAGTCGATGCACTCCGGAGTGTCCTCGTGCGTGTGGTACCAGGGAGCGAGATTGCCGTTCGCGTCCGTCGTGCGGATGGTGATCGACCGGAACTTGCGGACGCGGGGAGGGAGCGCGTCGTCGAGCAGGGGGTGACGGATCGGCATCGCCCCGCCGTCGGCCGCGCCGGCGTCCGCGAGCGCCTCGGCGAGCTCGACCAGGTGGCGATCGTGGGGGATGCTGATCACGGCGCCCTCGCTGACCTCGTAGGCCACCTGCCCGGCGGAGACGGAGTCGACGTTCAGGAAATAGGTGCGGGCGCGGTCGAGCTGCCTGCGGCGGGAGCGGACGAAGGCGCGGCTGCCCTCGCAGAGCGACTCCTCGGACCCGGTCAGAACGATCCAGACGTCGAGGTTCTCGGCTGGGTCGTCGGTGAGCTCGGCGGCGGCGGAGAGAACGGCGGCGACGCCCGAGGCGTTGTCGTAGGCGCCGGGGACGATCTCGGAGAGGGCGATGTCGATGAGAAGGAAGGCGGCGACGATCAGGACGATGGTGGGAATCGCCTGAACCGCGTTGAGCCAGGTTGCGTCCAGTCCGGCCATGCGGGCGCCGAGGATGGGGAGGAGGGGGGCGAGGCCGAGCCAGAAGAAGATGCGGAAGGGGCCGATGCGAGGCGGGTGCGCTGCGGCAGGCGGCGGATCCGCTTCGACGCCCTGGAGAAGATGTAGCCGGTGCGGGCGGCGTCGTAGTGCGCCATGAGGATGAGACGGGCCGGCGCTTCGGGCCGGTCGCCGGGCGAGACGACGTTCTGGGAGACGCGGCGGAAGAGGAGCGAGCGGACGAGGTAGAGGCGGGTGTTCAGGTCCAGGTAGGTCGAGGCGGCCGCGAAGAGGACGAGCGCGAAGCCGACCGCGGGCTGGACGATCGCGAGCAGGCTGCCGGCGATCCCGAGCGCGGCGTGAACGAGGTGGACGACGGCGTACTGGGGATGCGAGAAGAACGGCTCGAGCTCGGCGCGACGCCCGATTCCACGCAGCCGTGTCGCGAGCGCGTTCGCGGCGCGGCGCTCGGCATCGGTGCCCGGCCCGCGCTGCTCGAAGGCGCAGAGCTCCCGGATCACCTCCATGCGTCCCGCGTCGTCCACCGGCGGCGATTATCGCGAGGTCCGCGCTCTATCGTTCGCGCAGCGCCGGAGTGCATGGAACTGGTAGACAGCATCGGCTCAAAACCGATGGTCCTTCGGGGCGTGTGGGTTCGAGTCCCACCTCCGGCACTTATCACCGCGGCGGCCGCCGATACCATCGGCACGGTGGCGGCGGACAGGTCTCCCTCCAAGCAGATCGACGCGCGAATCGAGGAGCTGGGCGACTGGCGGGGCGAGATGCTCGGCCGGCTACGCGCCCTGGTCAAGGAAGCCGATCCAGAGGTCGTCGAGGAGTGGAAGTGGGTGAAGGCGACGAACCCCGGCACGCCGGTCTGGTCGCACGACGGAATCATCTGCACGGGCGAGACCTACAAGGAGACCGTGAAGATGACTTTCGCCAGAGGCGCGGCTCTGGAGGATCCTTCGGGCCTGTTCAACGCCAGTCTCGGGGGGAACACGAGGCGTGCCATCGACTTCCACGAGGGCGAGCAGATCGACGCCGACGGGTTGAAGGCCCTCGTTCGCGCTGCCGTGGCACTGAACGAGTCCAGAGCCCGAAGCTGATCCGCGGGTGTGCGGTCGCTACACGCTCACTGATCCGGACCCGCGGCTGCTGCGATTTCGCTTCGGGCTGACCGAGTCGGTGGCGATCGAGCAGGGGCCGCGCTACAACGTGGCGCCAACCGACCCGGTCCTGGCGGTCCGGCTCAACGGGGAGGGCGAGCGCGAGCCGGGGGTCCTGCGCTGGGGGCTGATCCCGCACTACGCCGATCCGGCGACCTTCGATCGGCTGCTGATCAACGCGCGGGCGGAAACCGTTGCGGAGGCCCCGGCGTTCCGGGACGCATTCGAGACCCACCGTTGTCTGATCGCTGCCGATGGTTTCTACGAATGGCGGGCGGAGGAGACCGGCAAGAAGCCGGTCTGGATCACCCGGCCCGATCGCGAGCCCTTCGCGTTCGCCGGTCTTTGGGCCCCGGCCGGCCGCGGCGACGGCTCAACGGTTCACTCGTGCGCGATCGTGACCTGCGCGCCCGGGGAGGTCGTCGCCCCGATCCACGATCGGATGCCGGTCATCCTCGCTCGGGAGGCCGAGCTGGAATGGCTCAGCCCAGACGCCCGGCCGGAGGATCTTCAGGCGCTGCTCGTCCCCACCGACGATTTGATCGTCACCGAGGTCTCGGACGCGGTGAACGACGTTCGCCAGGACGGCCCGGCGCTGATCGAGCCGCCGCTCAGGCTTTTCTAGGCCGCCGGGTCCGCGGTACTCGGCGAGGGGCCGGAGCGGCTGCGCCGGTGCCTCGGATCATCCTCGTCCGGCTTGTCGCTGGGCGGGATCTCGTCCCCGATGGGGCGTTCCTCCTCGACGTGCCAGTCCTGGTTGAAGGCGACCATCGCGACCGCGATCAGGATCACCTGAATCGGGACGAGCAGCAAGCAGAGGATCCCCAGCAGGTCCGGTGACAGGGCCGGGTTGCTGAGCCCTTCCTTCGCCCGGTCGAACCAGGCCGGGGCCGCGATGCCGGCGAAGATCGCGAGGATGATCGAGAGGGCGGAGACGACGGGTAGGGAGCCTCGGTTCCAGCGCGCGACCAGGAAGGCGAAGAGGACGTAGAGAGCCGCATAAAGGATCGTCAGCGGCTTCACTCCCTCGAGTCGCGTCCAACCTCCGATGATGATCACGAACATGAGCGCGGCGGTGACCAGCAACAGGAAGACGACGAGGGTCCGAGCGCTCTTCGCCTCGGCCTTCTCCCTGTTCGGACGCCAGAGCTCGTATCCAGGACGGATCGCTCCCGCTTCCATTGCGCAGCAAAGTCTATGTACTCGACTGGATACGCGCTACAGGCGATTCTGCGGCGGCAGTGCGGGCGGAGGGACTCGAACCCCCACGCTCTTTCGAGCACCAGGACCTAAACCTGGACCGTCTACCAGTTCCGGCACGCCCGCAGACGGCCTCGATTCTAGGTCGGACAGGGGCCGAGAACTGTCGATGTCGCGGCGCAGGGGTTCTGGAACAATCGGCGGGCGTCCGGGGCAGAGGTCTCGGGCGCGTTGATTTATAGGGAGGTCGGGATGTCCTGGGAATGTCCAAACGATCAGACAGTTGTGCCTGGGGGCGATGCCTACTCCTGAGGTACGGATCGGCGGGGGCAGCGTGACCGAGCGTGAACGGATCTCGGTCTACCTGGTCGACGACGTGCCCCAGCTCCGCGAGCTCGTCAAGTACGGGATGGAGGACGACCCGGACTTCGAAGTGGTGGGCGAGGCGGGGGACGGGCGCAGCGCACTCGCCGGTATCGCGGAGACGCATCCGGCGGCTGTTCTCCTGGATCTCTCGATGCCGGACATGAACGGGCTCGAGACCATCCTCGAGATCCGCAAGCACGACCCGGACGTGGCGATCGTCGTGCTCTCAGGTTTCTCCGCCGACCGCATGGGCCCGCCGACCCTCGAGCGTGGGGCGGACCGCTACATCGAGAAGGGCAGCCCGATGGACGAGCTTCGCGACGCGACCCGGACCGCGGTCGCGGAACGGCGGAGCGACTAGAAAGCCCGCCGCCGGCGGGCTCGTCAGCGGGGCACCCAGGACTCGAACCTGGAATCGCCGACTTTGGAGGCCGGTGCCTTCGCCAGTTTGGCCAGTGCCCCTCGGCGACGAATCCTAGCCCTGCGGCCGCGAGGTCCCCGTGCCCGTTCCCGGCTGTTTCTTGCTCTTCCTCCGCACCGTGCTCTTCGGCAGCGGCAGCGGGTCTGGGCCGATATCGACCCGGCAGGCCTCGCCGGCGCAGGTGGAGAGCACGGCGAGGTGGTCGAAGAGGAACTTCCGGACGAAGCGGTAGCGCGGGTCCGTGACGACGGAACGGAGCTGCGCCGGATCGCGCTTCATGTCGTACAGCTCGCTCTGGCCGTTGGAGTAGATCGTGTACTCGTAGCGGTCGGTGCGAATCGAGCGGTAGGCAGGCGCTTTGGCGATGTTGTTCGCCGCGGACTTGATCGCATCCGGCTCCTGGTCGAGGTTGTCGACTCCGCGCCGACCCGCGACGTGGACCCGCGACGCGCGGACCCTGGCAGCGCTCGCCTGTGCCGACTCGCCCGTCGTCCCGCCCGGCCCGGTGTCGGCCTCGAGCAGGATCGGCCGGGTGGAGCGCAGGGCCGGGTTCTCCGCGTAGGGCAGAAGCGAGCGACCGTCCACCGAGGAATTGATCGAACCCGACGCGATCTGGTCGATCGTCTGCGCGATGTCCCCGTTCCAGACCAGCTCGTTGCTGATGCCGCCAGGCGGGATGCCGGGGCCCCGGATCAGCAAGGGCACCCGGGAGGCGGGGTCGTAGGGCAGGTACTTGCCGCTCGCAATCCGGTGCTCGCCCCGGAAGAAGCCGTTGTCCGAGCCGAAGATGACGTACGTGTCGTCGAGGATGCCCTTGTCCTTCAGCGCCTGGATCAGCTCACCGACCGACTCATCGACGGAGATCAGCTGCTCCTGCTGCCGGCGGCGCTCGTTGTCGATCACCTTGATCTGTCTCTTGGTGAGGCGCCGCTTCAGCTGTCGCTGCAGCCACCTGGGCTTGTCGCTGATGTCCTTCTCGTTGAAGCCCGGCAGCTTCGGCACCGGCGAGCCCGCCAGCCGGTAGAGGTCCCTCGGCGCCGGATCGAACGGACCATGAGGTGAGTTGAACCAGAGATTCAGCCAGAACGGCTGTCGTGAGACCGCGCTGTCGTTGACGAAGTCGACCGCTCGGTCCCCGAACACGTCGGTCTGGTAATCGGTCGGCTGGTCGCCGTAGAAGGTGATCCGCGGCGTCGCCGCAGGTCCGGTCTTCTCGACGATGTTGTAGTCGAAGTAGAGCGCGTCCTCCGACACCTTTCCGTACCACTCGGACCAGCCCTCCGGAACGGGCAGGGTGCCGTCCACGAGGGAGTAGCCGTTCATGTACTTGCCGATGTGCACGTTGTAGTAGCCGTCCTGCTGCAGCCAGACCGGCAGATCGTTCGACTCATGCGAGCGCCACTTGAACCAGCTGCCGTTCGGGGGGAAGTTGCCCCGCACCCCGTGGTTGTGCATGTACTGGCCGCTCAGCATCGTCGCGCGGGAGGGGCAGCAGAGGGGGAAGGAGACGTAGGCCTCGTTGAACGTCGTCCCCTCGGCCCCGATCAGCGACTGGACGTTCGGCATCCCGGCAAGCTCGGCCGAGGTCATGTCGTCGGTGAGGATGAAGACGACGTTCGCGCCGGTCTCGGGATCGGCACTCGCCTCTGACGCCACGAGCACTCCCGCGACCAGCGCGACAACCGCCACCACGGAGGCGAGCAGGGTGCGGACGTACGTGGGTCTGGGCCGTGGAAGCAGCGGCATGCCTTTGACAGTCGAGAAGCGCGGGCGACCTTGCCCCGTAGAACCGTCGCGCGGCCGATGAGTTTCGCAAACGCGCCGGTTGTCGTCCGCCCGGCTGGCGACGATGCCGAACCTATAATCGGCAGCCACCTGCGGGCGAGGTGTTAACGGTCGCATTCGACCCTTCCAAGGTCGCGGAGCGGGTTCGATTCCGGTCGCCCGCTTGGGCTAGGATTCACCGACACCCCTCGGGGCGTGGCGCAGTCTGGTAGCGCATTCGGCTGGGGGCCGAAAGGTCGCTGGTTCAAATCCAGTCGCCCCGACTGCTCAGGAATAGGGTCCGAGGAGCGATCCCGTCGGCCCTTGGTACCACGGTTAGTACCAAAGCGGGACCATAAGGAATGGCAAGCAAGAAAAACGCTGACAGCGAGATCAACGCGATCGAAGCCCTCCTCGTAGCGCTGGAGCCGCTCGACGGCCAAGCGCGTGATTGTCGATCTCCTCATGGGCACCGAAGAAGAGGGTCGAGGGTTTGTAGACATGAGCGCCGCTGAACTTCGCCCAGGTCTTCTGGCCGGATGCTGATGCCTCGGTGCCACTTGCTGAGGCTGTGGCACCGACAGAGATTGCTGCCGACGCCATCGCGCCGAGTGCGAGACCCAGCAGCAAAGCTTTCTTCATGGTCCACCTCCCGAAGTTGGACGCCCGGTCGACCCTCGCACGGTCGATTGGCGGCAGTCAAGCGGGAAGGGAAGAAGCCCCCGACTTGGGGCTCCCTGTGCTCCGGCGACCGCTTCTCGTCCAAAGCGGCACTTCGCGCCTGAGATACGCTCGCGCCGTCAATGACAAACGGAGAGTGTGATGCCCGACGCCAAAGACGTGATCCTCAAGCACATCGCCGCCTTCAACGACCGTGACAGCGACGCTGATCCGTGGGCCGCCGATGCCGAGATGGTGGCGCCAGGCGGCGCAAGTCAGCGGCCGCGACGACGTCATTGGCTTCCTGGGCGTCTTCCACGAAGCGTTCCCGGACCTTCGTCTTGAGGTCAACCAACTCCTCAGCCGACGGGCCAGCCGCAGCGGCCGAAGGGACCTTCGCGGGCACCCATGATGGCGTGCTCCACACCCCCAACGGCGATGTCGCGCCGACAGGACGAGCCATTGAGTTCCGGTGGGCGGCGGTCTATGCCACCGACGGCGACACGCTGAAGTCCGAGCACCTGTTCTTCGACCAGATGGACTTTCTCGGCCAGCTCGGTCTCCTCCCCGATTAGCGGTCGACGCCCGCGCCAGATACGGACGAAGCGCGTCGCAGAGTCACGCGTGGTTCGGTCTGGGCCGCTGTCGCTTTCCATGCGAACCGCTGCTTCTCGTCCGAAGCAGTAGTCCGCTTTGCCTGGAAGGGCACACGAACCGCCTCGGCATGTCGCGCTAGCCGCCGGGAACGTTGTGTCGGTATCCCTGATATCCGCTGCTTCCAGGCGCTCGATCCGAGCGACGATCATCAAGAGCGTGGGGTCCCGAGCGGAAGAGCGGCCTTCGATCTGGGGCAGAGCGCTGGCTACGGGGTAGACCTGAGTCTCTCGCAGTGGCGGGCGGTGTCACGTCCGCCGCCGCCTGTGCAGACGTCGCGACCCTGGGATCCGTCCATCCCATCGTTTCCACCCTGGCCGAACAGGTGGTCACCCCCTGGACCGCCGATCAGGTTGTCGAAGCCGCCGCCGCCCTTGATGAGGTCCTGACCCTTCGAGCCGAATATCCGATCGCGGCCGGCATCTCCGTATGCGATGTCGTCGCCGCGGCCAGCGCGGATGGTGTCGTTGCCTTTGTCCCCCGAGATCACCTCCTCTGCGAGGGATCCCTCGAGGGTGTCATTACCCCGGCCCCCAGAGAGGCCGATCTTTGCGTCGACCCCGACCGAGTCACTGACGACGATGTCGTCGTTCCCCCCGCCTGCGCCGACGCCGATCCCCCCTTCCTCGGTGATCGGGCAGAGTGCCGTATGGCCGCCCGACCCGCTCCGGATGACACATGGAGCCGATGCCATGATCACCGCATTCCCCGCGTCGACCTCTCTGCAGGGCGAGCCTCCCGGGCACTGAGGGTCGGCAAGATTCGCCAGCCGGATGGAGTTGTCGGAGGCGTCCCCGTTCACCTGGACTCCGAACTGGTCCACGCTGACCGAGACGTGGCTAGCGGCCTGGGCCGCCGGAGCGAGGCCCAGAAGCCCGAGCGCCAGGATGGTGACAGCCGCGATGATCTGCTTACTCATCTCCCCTCATCCCTCGAGCGAGAACTTGACGACCTGATCGCGCCGGGTGCAGGTGAAGGGGGTCAAGTTGCCGCCCTCACCGGCCACACAGGAGAACCCCTTCGGCGTCCGGTCTCCGTTCCGCAGTCCGAACGCGACCTGCCGAGCGAGCTGGCACTTTGCGTGGCTGGCCTTGAGGCGAAAGATGCTCTGGTTCTCGAGCTTCTGGCTAGCGCAACTGTGGAAGCCGGCCGCGGCGGCGGGCCTGGCACCGAAGGACAACCAGAGGGCAACGGTCACAAGCAGGGCGCCGGCTCCCAAGAAGCACACAGAGATGCGAAGCCGCGGCGCCGAATGTGAGCGAGACACAGCCCTCCTTTCCTCGGCGCAACCCTAACCGCGGCGCTGGCGGCCGGTCAAGGCCCGAACTGTGCCGCTAGAGGCGCCCAGGAGCCGCTCAGTCGCTGCGGCCTTCCGGGGCGTACAGCCCGGCGGCTTGAGGGCCTGCGCTCTGTAGGCCAAGCGCCCTCAAAAGAGGCCGTTGGTGTTTAAATCCCAGAATGGCGAAGCGCGTCCTGTGTGTGGTGACCACCGCGCTCGCGCTCGGCGCGGCACCCGCGCTCGCCGATCCGATCGCTTCAAGTGGTCCGGCGCCATCGCTGCCGGCTTTTCAGGGCAAGGCCGCCAAGGCGCACCCCATCAAAGGCACCTCCAAGCCGCCCCAGAACCCCTTCCTGGCCCGGGACCCGTTCAGCAACATCCACGACGACACCTGGATGACTGACTCCTATCGGTACCGGGGTCCGCTCGGGCGCTCCCTGACGGCGACCTCTGCGGCGAAGCCCCCGCGGATCTGCGGCAGCATCGCCTTCGACAAGGCGGGTCGGCTCGTTTCCGTCTGCCCGTCTCTGTTTGCCGGTCCTCAGGCGCGAGTCATGGACCCGAACACGCTGGGGACCGTCGGCACGTACGACCTGCCGGACGCTCCCAACCCGCCCGGCACCAAGCTCTACCAGAACTTCACCGGCGGCGGCTACTTCTTCCTGGACAACCGGGACAGGATGTGGGTGCCGACCAAGACCGATCACATCTTCGTTCTCACCGTGGGATCCGACGGATCTCTTACGAAGACCGGCGACTACGACCTCACCGGCGTCCTCGATGCGGCGAACGAGCGGATCACCTCCGTGTTGCCGGACTTCAAGGGGCGGATGTGGTTCGTCACCAAGCAGAACGGCAAGGTGGGGACGCTCAATCCCAACACCGGGGCGGTGCGGATCCGGATCCTGGGCGAGGAGATCGAGAACTCGTTCGCCGTCGGCAAGAAGGGCGTATTCATCGCCTCCGACAGGCGGATGTACCGCTTCGACCCCGGCAAGAACGGCGCACCGAAGATCACCTGGAGGGCCGGCTACAAGAACTCCGGGATCGTCAAGCCTGGTCAGGTCGATGCCGGCACCGGCACAACGCCGACGATCATGAAGGGCGGCTACGTCGCGATCACCGACAACGCGCAGCCTATGCACGTGGTCGTCTACCGCACCGGCAAGAAGTCGGAGCTCCGGGGCAAGCGACGCGTCGTCTGCCAGGTCCCGGTGTTCGGCAAGTTCACCGGCGCCACGGAGAACTCGCTGCTCGCCGCCGGCCGCTCGCTGATCGTCGAGAACAACTACGGCTACCAGGACCCGTTGGGCCCGAACACCGGCGCCCCCACAACGCCGGGGTTCGCCAGGGTCGAGGTCGACAAGGATGGCAAGGGCTGCCGCAGGGTGTGGGTAAACCACGACGCGGCGGCGCCGACCGTGGTGCCGAAGATCTCGATCAAGACGGGCCTTGTCTACACCTACACCAGACCGCCAGACCCGAGCGGCTCGGAGGGCTACTACTGGACGGCGCTCGACTTCCGGAACGGGAAGACGGCGTGGAACCAGTACGCCGGCTCTGGCCTGAACTACAACAACAACTACGCCGGGCTCGCTCTCGGGTCCAACGGGACCGCGTACCTCGGCGTGCTCGGAGGAGTGCTCGCGCTGCGGGACGGCAGCTAGACATCTGACGAAACAGCCCTTCTCCGCCACTAAGGCCCTCGAGATTCACAGGTGGATACAGCAGGGCCTCGACTATCCCTGCAGGTTCAGCCTCGTAGCTCAAGTCGGCTAGGATCTCCTCGTTCTCCTCTCGACATCGCCTACTCCGACATGGCTCGGCGAAGCCCCACTTCTGGCGGAGATCATCTCTCCACGCGGTTTCGAGGAATCGCCAGCCAGCCCGCGCGAATGGCGCCCTTTCGGGCTCAGAGGTCCCTCCTGCCGGATAAACCGGCCATGCGCGGAGCCAGAAGCAGTGATGCGGTGTGGCCCTCGAGGCTCCACACCGCTCGTCCGCCCCGCCGCGTCGATGTCCCCGTGTATCAAGACGCGGTCATCGCCGACCGCTGATGGCTTCCGCGACGGTGTATGCATAGGCTCTCCCAAGCCGCGAGGTAGCTCGGAAAGGAAGGCGGCAATCTCCTCGTGGCCGTGGCATGGTCGCGCCTCGGCCACCAGCGGTTCGCCATCGTCGGCTGCGACACCGTACTGCTCATCGGCTACGCCCTGGCCGCTGATCACCCCGACCGGGTCGACCGCCTGGCCCTCGGGGAAGCCCCGCTTCCGGGAGTGTCTCCCACGCCGCCACTGTTCCTCCCCGCGCCGCTCAACGAACGCCTGCGGCACATCCCGTTCAACGCACTTCCAGAGGTCAACGAGAAGCTCGTCAGCTGGCGGGAGGACATTTTCTTCGGCGAGAAGTTTTCGAACGCCGCCGGAAAGAAGAAGCTGTCCACCGACACCGTCAAGTACTACGTCGACCTCCTCGCGGCCGACCCGGAAGCGCTGCGCGGCAGCATCGAGCTCTACCGCGCTTTCCCAGTGAGCCAGGCGCAGACGAGCAGCGCAAGACCCGGCGGCTGTCGATGCCCGTCCTCGCGATCTGCGGAGCGGAAAGCTTCGGCGAACATGTCGGCAAACGATGGAACTCCTCGCTGCGAAGTGCTAACCGTAGTCCTGCCCGACTGCGGACACTGGTCGCCGAGCGGCCGATGAAGGGACCGGGCTCGGGCCACTCAGGAAGGGGAAGCGTCTCAAGCTCGGGATCCATGAGGCTTGTCCAGGCATGCTTGTCGCCTCTGCGGTAGGCGTCCACTACATCCCGAAAAGCCCGGAGGTTCTCCTCCGACATCGCCTACGCAGTATCCCTCGGCGGAGTACTGCTTTCCATGCAAAGCAGCAGTGATCCGAGTCGGGCCGAGAAGCCGGGCGGTGACGCCCGGCCAGGGCTCGCTTTGCCCTCGTATCCGCGGAGCGAGGCTGCCGCGACGGGCCCGGATGCTTCTGTCGAAATTAATGCAGGAGCCCGCGCGGTGCCTAGTAGGCGGCCCCTGCTGTCCGACCGCGCTCGGCGAGGAACTCGGCTTCGGCCTGCCCCAGCGGCGTCGCGGGCGCCTCGCCGTGCAGGTACTCCGCCGCGATCGCGCCCCAGTCTGCGCCAGCGCGCAGCTGCCCCAGGACCACGGCGACAATGCCGTGCATCCGCCGGAACAGGATCGCCTCCGGCGGCAGTGTGAATTGGTTCACCTGGATCCTCATCGCGGCCCGCTCCTCCGCGTCCGGCCGTTCATGATCGCGGTCGCGGCGGTCGACGGGGGAGAAGCGCCGCTCGCCCGGGACCGCGTACCACTTGATCGCCATTCTCATTAGCCTCAGCGCGAAATCGGCGTCCACGGCATCTGCGCGGCTCGCAGGCAAATAGCCGCCCGCGCGAAGCGCCACCTTGAGGGCCTCCGCGTCCCCATCCCGTACGGCGAGAGCGATCGCCCGCTCGGCGGCCAGGCGCGCGGCGTCGACGCGGCGCACAAGGCCGAAGTCGAGGAAGCACACCCGACCGTCGGGACACAGCAGGTAGTTGCCGGGGTGAGGGTCCCCGAGCGCGATGCGGTCGCGATAAAGCAACCCGAAATAGAGCCGAAAGACGATCTCGGCGTAGCGATCGCGCTGCACCTCATCGGCTCGGCGGACCGCCTCGAAGCGCTCCCCCTCGACGTACTCGGACACGAGCACGCGCCGGGTCGAAAGGCTCGTGTCGATTCGCGGCACACGGATGAACGGATGTCCTCGCAGCAGCCGCCCGACGCGGCGCTGGTTCTGGGCCTCGAGCTCGTAGTCGAGCTCCTCGCCGATCCGCTCGCGCATCTCCGCGGCGAGCGCCTTCGCGTCTAGGCCGGGGGCGAGCCGCTTCACGAGAGGCAGCAGCATCATCGCGTTGCGCAGATCCGTTTCGACCGCCTCCGCCACCCCGGGGTACTGGATCTTCACGGCCACGTCGTCGCCGTCGATCGTCGTGGCGCGATGGACCTGACCGATCGATGCCGCTGCGAACGCATGCTCTTCGAAGTCGCTGAACACGCGCTCGAGCGGACCGCCGAACTCCTGGCGCATCAGCTTCTCGAGGTCAGCGAACCGCATAGGCGCGACGTCGTCGCGGAGCGCTGCGAGCCTCCGTTGCAGCTCGTCCCGCTCGCCCTCGGGAAGGCCGTCGAACTCGACCATCGAGATCATCTGACCGACCTTCATCGCCGCGCCACGCATCTGCCCGAGCTGATCGACGAGCTGCCCGACCAGCGCCGCGGTGCGCTCTTTCTGAGCCGCCGCCGCGCGCTCAGGCGTCCGGACCCGGTTCGCGTTTCGCATCCCGGCCCAGCGCAGGCCCTGCCCCATCACGAGCCCGCCGACACGCGCCGTCCGGGCGAGTCGGCCTTTGGGCAGCCTTCCCGCCTCTCGGAGTGAATCTTCGTCCTGCGTACCCATTGACCGAGCCTAGCGGCGGTCTGGCCGTGGCGCCCCATCCTGCTTGTGACTGGTTTGCGCGAGAAGCAGGAGTGCAGCGTCAAACCGCTGCTTTCCATGCAAAGCAGCACCCTTCGCGGAGCTCGGCGGCGCTGTCGCCCTCGCGTAAAAGCAGTTTTCAGTCGTGGAGGGCTCGCCTGACCGGCGTGCCCGATTGTGAGCCGGCGCCGTGGTACCGCTTTGGTACCCGATGCATCGTCCTAT
>CAWDQZ010000004.1:0-228731 GCA_963804595.1 uncultured Solirubrobacterales bacterium | reverse complement strand
CCGAACGTCCCAAAGTCCGCCCTATAGGCCGGACGTTCGGACGTTCGGCGGGGTTGTAGTGCCGGGGGTGGGATTCGAACCCACACGCCCCCGAAGGGGCCGCGCCTTTTAAGGGCGCTATGTCTGCCATTCCATCACCCCGGCAGACACGGATTCGCCCGAGGTTGCCTCGCCGGCCGGACTAGATCGCCAGCGAGTGGTCCTCGAGCGCCTTCGCTAAGAGCTCGCGCAGCTGGTCGCGCTCCGAGGCGTCGAGGTTGCCGAGCACGTCGTCCTCGACGGTCTCGAGCTCGTGCTCGGCCTTCTCCAGGGCGCGCTGTCCCTTCGGCGTGATCGCGACGATGTGGCGGCGGCGGTCCTCGGGGTCGCGGGTCCGCTCGATCAGGCCGTTCTCCTCCAGGCCGTTGAGCAGGATCACGCAGTTGTTCGCGTCCATCATCAGCGTCTTCGCCAGCTTCTGCTGGGTGGCGCGGCTGCTCTCGCGCAGATAGGTGAGCGCGACGAACTCCTTCAGCTTCACGCCGATGCAGCTCGGGGGTCGCGCTGCGATAGACGACGCGGGACAGGCGCGTCAGCAGGTTCATCGTCCCCGCGACGGATGGTGCTTGCGTCGTCATCTCTCTCCCAATCGTAGCCTCATTCACGGATCATCCTTGATCTAGTGATAATCCTTGATATAGTGAAGATCCGCGTGGAGGCTACTACCCACACATTAGCGACTAATCGGGCGCGCAGCGACCGAAAGCGCTGGATCGCGCTCTTCGTGGTCTGCCTGGGCCAGCTGATGGTCATTCTCGACACGACGATCGTCAACGTCGCGCTGCCCTCGATCCAGTCCGACCTGAACTTCAGCCAGTCGAGCCTCACCTGGGTGATCGACGGCTACCTGATCACCTTCGGCAGTCTCCTCCTCCTTGCGGGCCGCCTGGGCGACCTCTTCGGGCGCAAGCGGGTCTTCCTGCTCGGCGTCCTCTCCTTCGTGGTCGCCTCGATGCTCTGCGGCCTCTCCCCCAGCGGCGGCGTCCTGGTGGTCGCCCGACTGCTCCAGGGCGCCGCCGCTGCCCTCGTCTCGGCGGTGATCATCGCGATCATCGCCGTCGAGTTCCCCCAGCCCGCGGAACGCGCCAAGGCGATGAGCCTCTACACGTTCGTGATCGCGGGCGGCGCCTCCCTCGGCCTGCTGCTCGGCGGCGCCCTCACCGAGACGATCAGCTGGCACTGGATCTTCTTCGTCAACCTGCCGATCGGCGCCGTCGCCTATGTGCTCGGCCGCAGGCTGATCGCGGAGAACGAGGGCATCGGGCAGAACGGCCGGATCGACTGGCTCGGCTCGGTCCTGATCACCGCTTCCTCGATCGCCGCGATCTACGCCCTGATCAAGATCCCTGAGTGGGGTTGGACCGGGGATCGCACCCTCGCCCTGGTCGGCGCCGCGGCCCTGCTGCTGGCCGGCTTCGTCGCCCTCGAGTCGAGAATCGCGAACCCGATCATGCCGCTGCGGGTGCTCGGCAATCGGAGCCTGGTGACCGCCAACCTGGTCCGCGGCTTCCTGGTCACCGGCGCCTACTCGACCTTCTTCCTCGGCGCCCTCTACTTCCAGCACGTCCGCGGCTGGAGCCCGATCGAGATCGGCCTCGCCTTCCTTGCGATGAGCGTCGCGCTGGCGACGATGTCCGCCGGCCTCGCGGCCCGGCTGGTGGAGCGCTTCGGCCCCAAGCCGACCCTGATCGCCGGCATCGCCGGTCCGGTGACCGGCCTGCTGCTCTTCTCCCAGGCCGGCGAGTCGACCCCCTACTTCCCCACGATCTTCGCCGCCTTCGCCCTGCTCGGCTTCGGCTTCGGGGCCGCCAACCCGCCCCTGATGATGATCGCGATGGAGGACGTGCCCGCCCGGGATGCGGGCCTCGGATCGGGGACGATCCAGGTCTCGATCCAGCTCTCGGCGGCGATCGGCCTGGCCGCGCTGGGGACGATCGCGACCGATCGGACGAACGCCCTCGAGGCCGCCGGCCAGAGCGCCACCCAGGCGCTGAGCGGCGGCTACCACCTCGCCTTCCTGATCGCGGCCGGGGCCGCCGCCATCGGCATCGCGATCGCGATCTTCGCCCTGCGCTCGCCGACCCCGGCGGAAGTCGAAGCCGAAATCGAGGAGGGTGCCCCCGTGGGCATCGAGGGCGAGGCTGCCGAGCTCCGCCAGGCTGCTTAGGCAAGCCTTAAGCCGGTCCCGGAGAATGCCTTCCAGAGGAGGAGGAAATCCCCGCAAATAGCGGCGGAAAGGCGCGGTTCACCCCCAGATTTCCAGGGGATTAAGTAGCCGCTTAGCGCAACCGGACCGCTGCTACGGTGTTCGATCAGCAGGGAGAGCAGGTTCCCCGCCACCCGCTTTGGAAGCTTCGACGCTCACACACGCCCAAAGGCGCGGGCTTTTTGCCCGGCGCTCACCCCTTCTCCGGTTCCAGGAGGACGAGAGACTCGTCGCCCTGACCCGGAAGGGCCACCAGCACGCCTTCGACACGCTGGTGGAGCGCTACCAGTCCCGCCTGCTGGGCTTCTGCCGCCAGATGCTGGGCTCGACCGAGGACGCCGAAGACGTGCTCCAGGAGGTCTTCGTGGCGGCCTACAACGCGATGGTCGCCGACGAGCGGCCGATCGCCGTCCGCCCGTGGCTCTACCGGATCGCCCGGAACCGCTCCCTCAACCACCTTCGCAAGCCCACCGCGGACGGGCAGGACACGATGGACACCCACCCCCACATGAATGGGGTGACCACCCACGAGCGCGTCCAGAACCGCGAGGAGTTCCGCAGTCTTCTGACAGACGTCGGCCAACTCCCCGAGACCCAGCGCTCCGCCCTCCTCCTGCGCGAGATCGACGCGATGAGCTACGAGGAGATCGCCACGGCTATGGACACCACCGTCCCTGGCGTGAAGAGCCTCCTCGTCCGTGCGCGGATCGCGCTCGCCGACTCCAGCCAGGCCCGTCAGCTCACCTGCGACGAGGTCCGGATCGAGCTAGCCGAGGCGGCCGAGGGCCTCGCCAAGGTCGACGGCCCGGCCCGCCGCCACATCAAAGGCTGTGACGCCTGCAAGGCCTTCCGCACCCAGCTTCGCTCCGACACCAAGGCCCTGGCCGCGATCTTCCCGGCGGGCCCGCTGCTCCTCCTGAAGGGCGTGCTGATCGGCAAGCTCAGCGGCCTCTTCGGGGAGGAGGCGGTGGCGCCGCGGCCGGTGCGGGTGGCGGCGGCGCGGCGGGCGCCGGCGCTGCCGGTGCGGGTGCCGCGGGCGCCGGAGCCGCTGGGGCAGGCGCCGCGGGAGCCGGAGCCGCCGGAGCCGCGGGAGCGGGCGCTGCCGCCGCGGGCGGTTCGGCCGTCGCGGGCGGTGCCGCCGCCGGTGCCGCCGCCGCAGGCGGAGCCGCAGCGGGTGGCGGCGCAGCCGCCGCCGCGACCGGAGCCGCCGCCGCGATCGGCACCAAGGCCGCCGCGGGTATCGCCACCGCCGCGATCCTCGCGGGAGGCGCCGCCGAGATCCAGCACGTCACCTCCGCCCCCTCGCCCAAGCCCGAGCCCAAGGTGCGCAAGTTCGACGCGAACCGTGCGCCGGCCGTCACACCGGCGACCCCGCCGCCGGTCCCCGCCACGCCGCCGGCCGAGACCGCCGCCACGCCGCCGACCACCGCCACGCCGCCGGCGCCGAGCGAGACGGTCACCGTCCCGCCACAGACTTCGCAGCCAGGAACGACCGGCGGGACCGCCTCCAGCGCCCTGCCTACCGGCAAGCGAAAGCGGCACGGGGGCAACAGCCTGGCCAACACGGACTCCAAGGGCACGACCACCACCGCGCAGACCGGCCCGGTCACCACCGGCGTCGAGCCCTCGACCACCTGCGACGCGGACGGCGATGGCGTCGCCGATCCCGGCGCGCCGACCACCTGTGTGCCCGAACACCACCACCTCCACCGGGACGACGACCGGCGTCGTGCAGACGGCGCCGGCCCCCGCCACCATCGCGCCCCAGCGCAGCAAGCACCGCACGAAGTCGCGCGGCAAGTCCGGCAAGTCGACAGGCAAGTCCAAGTCGACCAAGTCGAAGTCGACCTCGAAGTCGACTAGCAAGACGAAGTCCTCCGGCAAGTCGAAGCCGGCGCCGAAGAAGCGCTCGAAGCAGCCGGCGGCCAGCGTCTAGGCCGCTGAGCGCCTAGGCGGTCGCGGGCGCCAGCCCGATCACCTTCAGGCGCCTGGTGAGCGCCTGGGCGGCGAAGGCGTGGGTCTCCTCGCGGCTCGCGCCGAAGAGCTCCGTGTTGTCCTCCTCCTCGGGCCAGGGCGGCTCGATGACCCCATCGGCCACCGGCAGTGACTGCTCGAGCATCTTCTGGATGACCTCGCGGTAGCGGTCGTCCTCGCGGACGCAGTCGGTGAGGAAGCGAACGCCGAAAGCGATGTGGCGGTGCTCGTCGCGGGCGACGTTGGAGAAGCCCTCGACGAACCCCGGCAGCGTCCCGATCCGCTCGTTGTACTCGATGATGAAGTGCTGCCCGGTGAGGGCGAGCATCCCCTCGATCACCATGTGGTAGAGCGTGATCGCCTCGACCAGGGCGTCGCGGTCCTCGGGCTCCTCGCCCAGGCGGTCGACCCGGCTCTTCAGCAGGTCGTCGAAGAGGGTTCGGAAGGAGTCGTTGATGTGCTGGTCGAGCGCCTCGAGGCGCTGCGGCAGCTCATCGGTGCCCTCGAGCACGCCGACCTCGCTGAAGAAGCGGTCGAAGAAGCGGACGTGCCGAGCCTCGTCGGCGATCTGGGTGCAGAGGAAGATCCGCTGCATCTCGGTCGGGCAGGCGCGCATGATCGGGCCGAGCTCGTCGGCGACCTTCTGCTCGCCGATGAAGAAGCTGGAGAGCCCGTACATGCGCTGGAAGCGCTCATCCTCCGGGATCCGCTCGTGCCAGTCCACGCGGTCCTGGGAGAAGTCGAGGTCCTGGGTGAGCCACTGCTGCTTCTCCCAGAGGTTGTAGAGCTGGCCGTAGTCGAGGAGCTTGACGTCACTCCGGTCGCCCCGCTGGAGGGCCGGGTCCGACGTGGCCTTGAAATCCTCTCGCTCGACCCTCGATGGCCCGGTCTGCGTCTTCGCCTCAGCTGGCTCCACTGGGTCTCCTCTCCTGGCTCGCGTTGCGCTCGAGCGCAGCCTAGCGAAAGTAACTGGCTGGCTGGCCAGTTATATGACCATCGGGGAATTTGCGCTGCAAATACTGAATGTTGCGCTGATTCGCGCGACCGCGGAATCCGATGAAGAGCGCTGAGAGCGATGCAGCCCTGGAAGGTCGGAAACCGGATCGTGGCAATGGACCCGGAGCTTCGGCGGCTCTGGGTGGGGGGTCAGCGCCTCCACCACGGGCTCACCGGGGTGGCGCTGGCGGCCGTCGGCCTGGCCCGGCTCGCGGCAGGGCGAACGGATGCCAGCCGCGCGATCGCCTGGACGCTCGCCGGCGGCTTCCTGATGGCGCACGACTGGAAGGACCGTTCGGCCTGGTTCCGACGTGGTGCCCAGGCCGACTAGTCGGACGGACCGGAAGCCTCGAGGACTCGATTCCGGTCGAAGCTCTAGACGGAGTGGCTCTCGCCCGGGGCGAGCACGACGACCTTCGACTTGGTTTGTGACTCGACGTCGGACTTGAACGCCTCGGCGTCGGTCTCGATCGGCGGGAAGGTGTTGTAGTGGATCGGAATCACCGTGTCGGCGCCGATGAAATCCGCGGCGACCACGGCGTCGTGGCGATCCATCGTGTAGTGGCCGCCGATCGGAATGAAGGCGACATCCACCGGGGTGCGCTCGGCGATCAGCCTCAGGTCGCCGAAGAGAGCGGTGTCGCCGAGGTGGTAGAGCGTCTTGCCGCCGAGGTTGATGACCGCGCCCGCGGCGGCGCCGATGACGGTGCCCGAGGTCGGGCTGAAGGGCCGGTCACCGACCGGGACGGTGCTCGTGTGGAACGCCTGGACGAGCTTCACCCAGCCCCAATCGAACTCGACGGTGCCGCCGAGGTTGGGATCGGCGAAGTTCTCGATTCCCTGCTCGTCCAGAACGTTGGCGAGCTCGGAGATGGCGACGAAGAAGGCTTCAGTCCGCTTGCCGACCGCGACGGCGTCGGCGAAGTGGTCCTGATGGGCGTGGGTGATGACGACGTGGTTGGGGTCGACATCGTCGGCGCTCACGTTGGCCGCCGGATTGTTCGGCTTCAGGAACGGATCGATCAGGACCCGTGTGTCGCCGTCCACCAGTTCCACGGTCGAGTGGCCGATGTAGTTGATCTCCATCTGCGTCAGTCCTCCTTGCTGTCCGGTCCCCGCTGCTCGAGCCTCTCGGCGAGCGCCCACCCTACCGCCACGCCGACCATCATCCCCATGCGCGTTTCCTCCGCGATGAGCGTTCGGACGGCGCTCAGCCGCGCCTCCTCGTCCGGATTCGTAGCGGCCTTCAGGACCTCCGAGTCGTGGGACTCGCCGAACCAGCCACCGGCGCCGAGCGCCTCGGCGAGAATCCTCTGCAGCCTGGGCGCCGCGCGGGCGACCTGCCGCTCGGCCTCGCGGAAGGCCTCGGGATCCGAGAGCTCATCGATCGCCGCGTCGATCTCCTCGTCGCTGTATCTGCTCACGCTCGCCTCCTCTCCCACATCTCCAGCCCGCCCGCATCGCGGTAGCCGAGCTTCTCGTAGACGGGGCGACCGAGCTTGGTGGCGATCAGTGTCGAGGCGACCTTGCCGCGCTCGCGCTCGCGCTCCAGGGCTCGACCGAGGATGCGCCCAGAGACGCCGCGACCGCGTGCCTCCGGGAGGACGGCGACGAAGGTGATCTCGACGTCGTCGTCGCGGTCCCAGGTGAGGGTCGTGCCGACGGTGTCTCCGTTGAGGTCGGCCAGGTAGATCTCGGTCTCGGGCATCGGCTTCATCGGCGGGAAGTCGCCCGGCGGATACCCGTAGGCGATCTCGTTGATCGAACGACAGGCCTCGGTGTCCATCTCACGCCTGATCTCGAGCTCCGGGTCGGGCTCCGGCGGGTCGAGGTCAGTCATCTCGAGGCCCATCGCGCGGGGCGTCGCGTCCAACGTGTGGCCGGCGTCGGCGAGCCCGGCCCGGGCGGCTTCGTCCGAGGCCGGGATCCAGACGGTCCACGCGCTGACTTCCGCCCCCTTGTAGATCTCGGCGAGGCGCGGCAGGGCGTCCACCAGGGCGTCGGAATCCTCGTAGAAGACCGAGTTGAAGAAGGAGCGGTTGGGCGAGGCCGGGACGACCGTCGCCTGGACGTCCCCCAGCCGCTCGACGTGCCCGTCGAACGCTTCGGCGTAGAGCTCCCAGAGCGGCGGCTGATTGGAGAGGACGAGCTCGAACCAGCCGCGGTCGTCCGTGGGGACGGGGCTCACCGCTTGCGGACCATGGTGATGCCGTCGGCGAAGCCGAGCAGCGCCACGTTCACGCGGTCGTCCTTGGCGAGGCGGTTGTTGAGCTCCGCGGTGACCCGGGCGGCCTCCGAGTCGCCTGGATCGAGGACGGTTCCGTCACGCAGCGTGTTGTCGAGCAGGATCACGCCGTTCGTCCGGAGCCGCGACAGCGCCTCCTCGTAGTAGTCGATGTACTCGGTCTTGTCCGCGTCGATGAAGGCGAAGTCGAACTGCTCGGCCGGCTCCATCGCGCGCAGCGTCTCCAGCGCCGGGCCGACGCGAATCTCGACCTTCCCGTCGAGGCCCGCGTTGCGCAGGTGCTCGCGCGCCCGCTCGGCGTACCCCTCGTCCAGCTCGCAGCAGACGAGGTGGCCGTCATCCGGCAGGCCGCGCGCGATCGCGAGCGCGCCGTAGCCCAGGAAGGTCCCCACCTCGAGCGCGTCGCGGGCGCCGATCGCCCGCACGAGGATGGTCATGAAGGCGGCCTGGTCGCCCGCGATCTGCATCGCGGCCAGGTCGCCCATCTCCTCGCCCGCCTGCTCGACCTCGGACACCACGCGGTCGCGGAAGGAGCTGTGCTCCACCGAGTAGCGGTGGAGATCGGGCGTGATGGTGATGAACTTGTCGTACGCCAAGGTGCTGGTGTCAGCCGAGGTGGCGCTCGCGACGTGACAGTGAGGCCAGCCCGCCGCAGGCGGCACCGACCAGCGCGCCCGCGAGGCCCGCGAAGACGTTCGCGTAGTCGTCGACCAGAGGCAGCAGGATGAGCACGGCCGCGGCGACCGCGGCGCCGATCAGCTCCACGTCCTCGTCAGGGTGCGCTCGGACCTCCCCGGCCCGCATCACGGCCCAGGCGGCGAGCAGCCCGAGGGCGATGCCGTTGCCTCCGGCGGCGAGCAGGACGTCGTTGTGGCTGGCGAAGGCGGTCTCGATCCCATCGGCGGCCAGCATGCCGAGCGCGCCGCAGGCGATCATCAGCACGACCGTCGAAATCAGGCCCAGCCGCTGCTCGACCGCAGTGCCGAAGATCGCGATCCCGATCGAGACGACGAACAGGTAGCCGATGTCGGGATAGACGAAGGGCGCGACCAGGTAGCGCCACCAGTCGTCCTGCACCGGGCCGACGATCGCGCCGAGGTCGTGGGCGTTGAGCGCCGGGCTCGCGACGCGCACGAGGAGAAGAACGGCCCCAATCACGATCGCAGCGATCACGGCGTAAGGGCGCTCGCCGAGCGCCTGCATACGCTGTGCCCTCGCGGTGCGGCGGCGCGTACGTCGTGACTCCCTTGGCGTGAGCTCGTCGCCGCGGAGCTCGAGCTTCGGCGCCCGCTTGCGGAGCCGAGTGCCGCAGTAGGGGCACTCGGTCACGTAGGGGCTGACCTCCTCGCCGCAGGTCTTGCAGACGACGCTCAACTCGGGCGAGCTCACCCCGCGAGGATAGTGCGAGGGCGTTGTGCGAGGGCGCGCCGGCAGGCGCGACCCGTTTGATTTAGGCGCGACCCGTTTGATTTAGGCGCGACCCGTTTGATGTTGCTCGGCCCATCGATTGAGCTCGTAGAGAATCCTCGCGAGCTCGCGGCCCCGGCCACTCAGCCGGTACCGGCGGACGGGATCCCGCTCCAGGACGCCGGCGTCGGCCAAGTCGCCGAGGCGCGCGGAGAGAACCGAGGGGCTGATCGCCAGCCGCTGGCGAAGCTCCGAGAAGGAGAGCGTGCTCCGGCGGAGCTCCCAGACGAGCCGGAGCGCCCAGCGCCTGCCGAGCAGGTCAAGAACGCTTTCTACTGCCCGTTCGCCGGCCATTGGTACGGATTCCGTATTTCACGTTCCTGAAAATCGGTAATTCACTACTGAAATCGTACTAAAGCGTCCGGAACACGTTCGAATGCGGTCCTTTTGAGGCACCGCAGACCGTTTGTCTCAGCGAAAAATCAGGTGTCCGGGTCGGTCGCCGCCACGATCTCACTCATCAGGCCGCCGACGTCTCCGTGCTCCTGCAGCCAGTCGAGCTGGCGGCGCGCCCCGGTCCCGCTCTCGACCAGCTCGGTGAGCGCCCGCAGCTCCTGATCGCAGCCGAGCTCGCGGGCATCCTCGCTGAGATCCTCGATCACGCCGAGGGTCATCTCCTCGGCCGGCACCTCGAGCCCCTGGTCGAAGTCGATCAGCTCGCCCTCGATCCCGATGAGAGCGGCCCGCACCTTGTTGTCGTCGATCAGCTCCAGCGGATAGTCGACGCTCGGGACGCCGTCCTCGTAGAAGGTCGTGAGGCGGTGGGCGAGCGCCTGCGCGAACGCGGCGAAGCCGATGGTGAGATCGACCCTGGTCTGCTGGTCGAAGACCCGGAGCTCGACGGTGCCGAGGTTCGGGTGCGGCCGCACATCCCACCACAGGTAGGTGTAGTCCTCGATCGCCCCGCCCTTCATCATCTGCTCGACGCGGTTGGAGTAGGTCTCCCAGGTGCCGTAGTAGGGCGGAATCCCGATTCGCGGAAAGGCGCGGAACACCGGTGTCCGCGAGGACATCATGCCCGTCGTCTTGCCCTGCCAGAGCGGCGAGTTCGAAGACATGCCGAGCAGCAGAGGGAGGTACCCACGCATCCCGTCGGCGAGGTAGATCGCCTTCTCGGCATCGTCGACACCTACGTGGACATGGGTGCCGAAGATCAGCTCCTGCTGGGCGATCCACTTGAGCTCGGCGGCCAGTTCCTTGTAGCGGGGCTGGTCGACGATCAGCTGGTCCTCGTAGTGCGACGAGGGATGGGTTCCCGCCGCGCCGATGGCGAGCCCGTTCCGGGCTGCGACCTCGCGGACACAGCGGCGAAGCTGCCGGATCTGATCGGCCGCCTCGACGATGTCCCGGCAGGGGAGGGTCGCCACCTCGAGCACGGACTGCATGAGCTCCGGCTTCACCTCTCCCGGCAGGTCGTCGGGGAGGTCGCCGAGGATCGTCTCGATCCCCTGCGAGAGCTCGAGGGTCTCGGCATCGCAGATCATCAGCTCCTCCTCGATGCCGAGCGTGAAGGGCGTGCCGCCGAATTTGTGGTCGAGCACGCCGCGGACCATGACAGCCGCCGGGGATGAAGACCTGACCGCGCTGATCGGGCATACTGAATCCGAGGCCAACGAGGAGGTAATCGAGACCATGGAAGTCAAGTCGATCACCGAGCAGAAGTCGCTGCTCGCAACGCTCTCGCCCGGCAAGCGCGCGCGGCTGCGCCGTCTGCTCTTCGACTACGGCCCCGGCAACGGGACCCTGATGCTGCTCCCGATCGACCAGGGGATCGAGCACGGACCCCGGGACTTCTTCCCGAACCCGGCCTCCAAGGATCCCGAGTACCAGTTCAGCCTCGCCGCCGAGGCGGGCTACTCGGCGATCGCCTGCCAGATCGGCCTGGCGACCCGCTACTACCCCGACTACGCCGGCCAGGTGCCGCTGATCCTGAAGGTCAACGCCAAGACGGACGTTCCGCCGTCGGACGAGGCACTCTCAACGACGAACGCGTCCGTCGAGGATGCGGTGCGCCTCGGCGCCGACGCCGTCGGCTACACGCTCTACGTGGGCTCTCCGCGCCAGGACGTGGACCTCCACCAGCTCAAGGGCGTCCGCGAGGACTGCGAGCGCTACGGCATGCCTCTGGTCGTGTGGGCGTACCCGCGCGGTTCCGCGATCGACAAGAAGGGCGGGGCTACGTCCTTCTACGCAATCGACTATGCGGCCCGCCTGGCGATGGAGATGGGCGCCGACGTGGTCAAGCTCAACTTCCCGAAGTTCGACCCCGAGAAGGACAAGGACCAGCCCGCTCCCTACAACGAGATGGAGGTCTCCCCCGAGGAGGCGGTGCGCCAGATCGTCGAGTCGGCCGGGCGGTCGCTGGTGGTCCTCTCCGGCGGGTCGAAGACCGACGACGAGACGGTGCTGATGCACACCCGCGTGATCATGGAGGCGGGCGGCTCCGGCGTGATCTTCGGCCGCAACGTCTGGCAGCGCGAGAAGAGCCAGGCGCTCGAGATCATCGGCCAGATCAAGGAGACGCTCCTCAGCCACGTGCGGCGCATTCCGTAGCGGCCACCAGGCCGCACAATCATGAGCGAGGGGCGGAAGCCCCGAGCGGTTATGTGGGGCGGCCGCTTGTGGCCGCGTTCTGATGGCGAAGCCGAGTAGTTCCGGACGCCCGAGCATCATCGAGGAGTGAGCCGACCCGTCCGCCGGGGCGCCCTGCGTGCCCCCCTTTTGATCGCCGCTGTTCTGGTCGTAGTCGCGCTCTCACGCGGCTGCGGGAACGACGACGGCTCCGACGAGCCCAGCGGTCCCACCTCCGCCCGCGTCACCCACGTCGTCGACGGGGACACGATCGACGTCCGCATGCCCGACGGCGAGGAGGAGACCGTCCGCTACATCGGCATCGACACGCCGGAGACGGTCAAGCCCGACACCCCGGTCCAGTGCGGCGGCCCCCAGGCTCACGTCGTCAACGAGCACCTCGTGGGCGACCGCACCGTGACCCTGCGCTTCGACGCCGAGCTGCGCGACGTCTACGGGCGCCTGCTCGCCTACGTCTACCTGCCGAGCGCCGGAGGGCGGCCGCTGTTCGTCAACGCGGAGCTGGTCCGGCGGGGAATGGCGCGGACCCTGACGATCCCGCCGAACGACTCCTTCGCCGAGCTCTTCGCCCGCCTCGCGGCCGCAGCGGGCGCGGCAGGCAGGGGGTTATGGGGCCACTGCCCGCTAGAGTCGTAGTGCAAGATCCCTTGCTAGCGTGTTCGGCCGCCCGGGGGACGTATTGCGATGGCACAGATGCGGATGCGACAGAGCATGGCTCAGATCGAGCTGGCGTTCGAGCAGGAGATGGCGCTCGAGAAACGCCGGCGCGATCAGCTGCGCAAGCGCGCGGTCAACCGATCGCGGGCCCGTCGCATCACGCGCAACGAGTCGCGAGGCCGGGTGCGCTTCAGCGTTCTCCTCGTCGCTCTGACCATCACGGTCGTGACCGTGGTCGTGGCGATGTTCGAGACGCTCGCCTGGCTCATGGGCTAGCGCGGCAGCCAGGCCGCAGCGTCATGAGCGAAGGGGCGAAGCCCCGAGCGGTTATGCGATGCGGCCGCTTGCTGCCGCGACCTTATGGCGAAGCCGTCAACCGCGACGTGCCTGCGAAGCCGTCAACCGGCCGCTGCTCCTGTTGACAACCGGATGCCGCTGTGCTTTAGTGACTGACTAAGTCAAGTGACTAAGAGTCTTGCCACCACGGAAGCAGGCATCGCCAACGGCCGGCCCTCGATCAGGGAGGCCAACGTGGAGACCTTTCTCGACGCCGCGGAGCGTCTGCTGGTCCGTGAGGGGGCGGCGGGAATCTCAACGCGACAGCTCGCGACGGAAGCCGGGCAGAACCATGGCCTCGTCCACTACTACTTCGGCTCGGTCGACGAGCTGCTGCTGCAGACCCTGGAGCGCTTCACCGGCCGCATCCTCGATCGCCAGCGCGCGTTGTACGCGGCCGATGCCCCGTTCGCGGAGAAGTGGCGCACCGCCATGGGCTACATCGATGAGGACCTCGCGGCGGGCTATCCGAAGGTCTGGGCGGAGCTCGAGGCGCTCGCCTGGAACCACCCTGAGATGCGCGCACGCCTCAACAGGGTCAACGAGGACTGGCGCACGTTGCTGCGGGATGCACTCACCGCGGCGATCGAGGAATACGGGTTCGACGACTCGCGCTTCTCGGCCGAGGCGCTGGCGGCGCTGGTGATGCAGTTCCAGAAGGGCCTGCTCAACGAGCGCCTCCTGGGGTTCGACCGCGGCCACGCGGAGCTCCTGGCGGCGATCGACGGCTGGCTCGCGTCCCTGGAGGCGACAAGGTCGTGAAGGCGATCGTGGAGACCCCAGTCCCTCTCGCCCCTGCCGAGCGATCGATCGGAAGCGACGGCGAGCAGAGCCGCGCGGTCTACCCGGACGCCGAGGGGTTCGCCGAGCGGGACGGCCAGCGGCTCTTCTACGAGATCTACGGCACGGGCGAGGAAACGATCTTCCTGCTCCCCACCTGGTCGCTGACCCACTCCCGACACTGGAAGATGCAGATCCCGTATTTCGCGCGCCACTTCCGGGTGCTGACCATGGACGGGCTCGGGAACGGCCGCTCGGATCGCTGCCGCGACGCGCGACGTTACGGAGCCGCGGAGTTCGCCCGCGACTGCCTGGCGGTGATGGATGCGACCGGGACCGAGCGCGCCGTGATGGCGAGCCTCTCCCGCGGTGCCCAGTACCAGCTGGAGCTGGCGCGCCTCGCGCCGGAGCGCGTTGCGGGCGCCGTCTTCATCGGCCCGTTGTTCCCCTACACCCCATCCCACTGGTCGGTCCTGCTGAACAAGGCGCTCCTTTCCAAGACCTTCAATCGACGCGCCCCGCGGGTCTGGTGGGGCCACCTGAACGGGGTCAGCTGGCGGGAGGACTACCCGGAGTTCGCCGAGTGGTGGTTCTCGCGATGCTTCTCGGAGCCCCATTCGACCAAGGGGATCGAGGACGGAGTGGAATGGGCGCTGGACACGGACCCCGAGACGCTGATCGCCACAGCGTACGGTCACATCCACAGCGACCGGAGCACCCTTCGCGCGCTTGCGCAGGGCCTGGACTGCCCGGTGCTGGTGATCCACGGCACCGACGATCAGATCGCGCCGCCGCGCGATGGCCGAGCGCTCGCCCGGCTTGGCGACGGGCAGCTCGAGGTCGTCCAGGGCTCGGGGCACTTCCCGCACGCGCGCAAGCCCGTCCAGGTCAACCTGGCTCTCCGCGACTTCTCCGAGGACGCCTTCGGGCGGAAGCGCACGCCGCGCGACCCCACTGTCCACCGGCCGGATGGTCGTCCCCGCGCCCTCTACATCTCCTCCCCGATCGGACTCGGCCACGCGCAGCGCGACGTTGCGATCGCCCGCGAGCTGCGCCGGCTCGAGCCGGATCTGGAGATCGACTGGCTCGCCCAGGACCCGGTGACCCGTGTGCTGGAAGGTGAAGGCGAGCGCATCCACCCCGCCAGCGCCCATCTTGCCAACGAGTCGAAGCACATCGAATCTGAGTCGGCCGAGCACGACCTGCACTGTTTCCAAGCGCTGCGCCGCATGGACGAGATCCTGGCGGCCAACTTCATGCTGTTCCACGATGTCGTGCGCGATGAGCGCTACGACCTCTGGATCGGGGACGAAGCGTGGGAGCTCGACTACTACCTGCACGAGAACCCGCGCGAGAAGCGGGTCCCTTTTGCCTGGTTGACCGACTTCGTCGGCTTCCTCCCCATGGAGGATGGCGGCGAACGGGAGAGCTTCCTGACCGCCGACTACAACGCCGACATGGTGGACCACATCGCCCACCATCCCGAGGTTCGCGATACGGCGCTTTTCGTCGGGAATCCCGACGACATCGTCGATGAGCGACTCGGGCCGCAGCTGCCGATGATCCGCGACTGGACCGAGCGCAACTTCGACTTCACCGGCTACGTGACCGGCTTCGACCCCACCGAGCTCGGGGATCGCGGCAACCTGCGTGACGAGCTGGGCTACGGAGACGACGAGCGGGTCTGCATCGTCACCGTCGGCGGGTCGGGCGTAGGCGCCGACCTGTTGCGACGGATGATCGCCTCCTTCCCCGCCGCCAAGGAACGCGTGCCGGATCTGCGCATGATCGTCGTAGCAGGGCCGCGGATCGACCCGGCCTCGCTCCCCTCTCACGCCGGGCTCGAGGTGGTGCCGTATGTCCACAACCTCTACCGCCACCTGGCCGCGTGTGACCTAGCGGTGGTTCAGGGCGGGTTGACGACCTCGATGGAGTTGACCGCGCAGAAGCGGCCATTCATCTACTTCCCCCTCCGCCATCACTTCGAGCAGAACTTCCACGTCCGCCACCGGCTCGAGCGGTACGGGGCCGGCCGCCGCATGGACTTCGACGACTCTTCGCCGGAACTGATCGCCGCAGCGATTGCGGAGGAGATCGGCCGCGACGTCGGCTATCGCGACGTGGAGACCGACGGCGCTGCTCGCGCCGCCCGGCGTCTGGCGGAGCTCCTCTAGCTGGGGTTGATCCATGCGGTCGGTAGAGCTCCAGCAGAACGTAGAGATCGTCCTCGCCGCGTACGCCCGCTTCAACTCCGGCGATAGAACCGCGGACGATCTCGAGATCTGGGACAAGGACGGTGAATACCACTCAGCCCCGGAGGACCCCGAGTTCTCAGTTCATCGAGGGATCGACGCGATCAGGCGCCACTACGCCAGCTGGGTCGATACCTACCCCGATCTCACGCTCGAGCCCGTGGAGGCGAGGGGGCGCGCGGACACCGTCTTCCTTTGGTTGCACTGCAGCGGGCGCGGAAGGGAAAGTGGAATCCCGCTCAGCATGCGCGTCGCCCACGTGATCACGATGCGAGACGGCCGGATGACGCGGTTGCTCGTCTACCTGAGCAAGGCCGAAGCCATGCGCGCGGCCGGGCTGTCGGAGTTTGTGGAACTCAGCGCCTGACTGGATCAGGCGCGGTGCGAAAGCCGGCTGAGCGCGTCCTCGACGACGGCGTCGGTGCGTTCGTCCAGCTCCTGCTCGCGACCGGAAGCCTCGCTCCCGATCCGGTCGTAGACCTCGTGCCGGAAGATGGAGACATGGCGAGGAGCCGTGATGCCGAGTCTCACCTTCTCGCCCGCAACCGAGAGCACCTGTACCTCGACGCCGTCGCCGATCATGATGCTCTGGCCCGGCTTCCGTGTCAGCACCAGCATTGTCAGACGCCTCCTAGGGATCAAGGGACTCCGCTACCCCCACGGCAGTCCGATTGGGCTACTCAGTAGTAGGTAGCGTACCCGCTGGTTCACCCTCGAATCAAGAGGGAACCGTGACAGGAGCCACAGAGCTGCCCCTGATCGGCCGCAAATCGCGATCAACTAGAGTCCGCCGCCGATGCCCCGCGCGTCGCTGAGACCACAGCTCAACCAGATCCGCGCCTGGGTCCGCCAGGGGCGGACCGATGCCTGGATCGCTCACCAGCTGGGCGTTTCCGCATCCCAGCTGCGTGACTTCAGACAGCGCCACGGGCTCGACGCCGAGGGCGAGGAGCCCGCGGCCGACATCGACCTTCGCGACGAGATCGAGGCTGAGATCGAGGCCGAGCTGAGCGAACCCGCGCCCGAGGAGGAAGAGGACGCGACCGAGGAGGGCGAGGGTGACGGCGAGGGCGGGGAGGCGGCAGGCCGGCGCCGGCGGCGCCGCCGACGCGGCCGCCGCGGCCGTGGCCGCCGCCGGCCCCTCGAGGCGACCTTCGACCAGGGCGAGGAGGAGGGCTACGGCATCTGGCTCGACCCCGCCATCAAGGACGACCCGAACTACACCGAGCACTGGGAGGGCCACCGCGCGCTGCGCGTCACGATCGAGCCCGACCGGATCGTTCTCGAGAGGGCCGACGCAGAAGACTGACGCCGATCGGCGCGGGGCCCGCTTCTACTCAGCTATGACGCGGCCACCCGAGTAGTCCCTGGCGCCGCGGAGGTACTCGTTGAAGGCGCCGTCCACGATCGCCTGCGGGTCCAGGTCGACGGCGCTCATCGGGGCCGCACCCCGCGCCGCCTCGAGGGCCCAGTCGGTGCCTCGCCCGTAGAGGTCGGCCAGCTCCTGGGCTGTGAACGTCGGGCCGATCCGGCGGCGCAGCTCGTCGCGGATCGCGTCCACGGTGCGCCTGGCGGTGCGCGCGACACGCGGGTCGAGCGAGAGCTCCGCGAGGCGGCGTGACCCCTCCTCCCACTGGAAGAGGGCGTTGTCGAGCGGATAGGTCACGCCGTATGGGTACCACGGGCGTGCCCTCGCCACACCGCCCTGCGGTAGATCACTCTCCCGTGACGCTCGGGAGGATCTTGGCAGGGTTCTTCTCACCGCCGGCCGCCGGGGTCGCGCAGGCGAGTGGGTTCAGGGGCCCGGTCACCTCCCAGACGTCGACGAGGTTCGCGCCTGCCACCCGCTGGACGTTCCCGGCGCGCGAGATCCAGTCCCGCTGGACGGGGAGTGTGTCCGCCGCCGGATCGTCCTGGTGATAGGTGGGCGTGGTGACGACGAAGTCGTAATTGCCGTCGTTGAGGGCGGCGATGAACTCCGGACACCCCTGGATCTCGCTGAAGGAGCCACGCGGGCCGTGCTGGCCGACATAGGTGACGGCGTTGCTCGAGTCCAGGCCCCAGAGCCCGTACTGGAAGAGCGCCCCCATCGTTCCGGAGAGGCCGATCTTGACGTCGTGGGTGCCGCGCGCCCAGTCGTAGGCAGCGCCCAGCCCCTGGCCGAGCTCGACGGCGGGCTGCTCGGTCTTCGGGTAGTCGGGAGCGTCGGAGGAGTAGCGCTGGTCGAGATAGTGGTCCTGGACGAAGCGGCCCCCCACGGCGAGCGCGATCAGCGTCGCTGCCCCGATGCCGGCCAGCGGCATCGGGGCCATCCCGCGGCGGGAGAGGAAGACGAGCAGCAACGGGATCCCGACCAGCGCGAGCGCGATCACCGCCGTGCCCGGGATGCGGTCGGTGTCGATCGCGCCGATCGCGCCGGCGCTCACCACCACCAGCAGGGCGAGGATCGCGAGCGTACCGAGCCGCCAGAGGCGCAGGCGACTGCCGAGGCGCCAGAAGTCCCGGTCGTCGCCGAACGGGGGAATCGCGAGCAGGGTCAGCGCCAGGATCAGCCCGGGAGCTAGATAGCGGATGTTGAGCCGGAAGCCGACCGGCATCCCCTCTGGCCCTGACGCGCCCAGCGGCGTGAGCAGGTAGGCGATCGCGGAGAGCAGGGCAACTGCCCCGAGCATCCGCTCCATCCGGCCCCCGCGCCAGAGAACGAGCACGACGCCGAGCACGGCGAGGGCGAGGTACACCGGCCAGAGATCGCCGAGCCGCTCGTGCAGGGCGGGCGTGAAGAACTTCCCCCAGACGTCGGTGTCGGTGGCGTAGTGGACGATCGCGTAGGGGTG
Organism: uncultured Solirubrobacterales bacterium; assembly: GCA_963804595.1. GTDB lineage: Bacteria > Actinomycetota > Thermoleophilia > Solirubrobacterales > 70-9 > DASUPK01. Next base: position 210,353 of record CAWDQZ010000004.1, on the reverse strand, counting down.
GCGCCCCTGGAGCGCCTCGGCGTGATGGATCGGCCCGATGTCCTGCCAGGGGAAGGGGTTGCCCGAGACGATCAGGTTGCGGACGTACCAGTAGCCGCCGCCGACGACCATCCCGCCGATCCAGGTCGCGGCGACCCGCCAGCGTTCTCCCCGGCCCGCGATCACGATCACCCCCAGGGTGAGAGCGAGCACCGGAGGGACGACCGTGAGCTTCGTGCCCAGCGCGAGACCCGCGGCCAATCCAGCCACGAGCAGGGCACCGAGCACCGGCCTATCCCTCTCCCATCTCGCATTGACCAGCAGGGCGACGGCGGAGAGGAAGAGGGCGATCGCGACGACATCGTTGTTCGCGTTGCCGGGCTGCCGCGAGAAGAGCAGGTTCGCAGCCATCACCGAGGCGACTGCGGCGAGCCCGGTGGCCCCCGAGCCGTAGGGCCTGCCGATGCACCAGCCGGCGAACAGGGCGATGCCCAGCCAGGCCAGGTTGAGCAGCGGGGAGAGGAAGTCGTTTCCGTAGAGGAGGATCCCGCCGGCATGGACCAGCTCCGAGACCTGCGGATAGAACCAGTTCAGGTAGAGCGGGTCCGTGTAGAGCAGCGAGGTGACCGAGCCGGTCTGCGCGATGTGCGCCGCGAGCGGCATGTGGTACCAGAGCGAGTCACCGCCGTAGATGCCGCGGTCGAGGGCGAGGAGTGTCGGTCCCGCCCACTGCGCGGCGACGATCACCGCGATCACGACCGCCGCACCCAGCTCGATGCGGCTCGCCGGCGGCGCCTCTCGCTCTTCGGACGCCGCGGCCTCCCTCCAGTGGGCCACCCGGCTGCCGGCGCTGATCAACGTCGGCTCGAGCCGGATCGCGCCGCCCCCGACGATCAGGCAGGCGGTGACCAGAAGGACGCCGTCGAGGATGCCGAACAGCCCGAGCAGCTCGGAGATCACGACCAGGTAGCCGATCGCGAGGACCCCGTCCGCCAGCAGCGCCGGCGTTCCGGTCCACCCCGGCAGCGCCGCGCGCCGCGTCGTCCGGCCGGCGATCGCCATCGTCACCGCGATCGCGAGCAGGCCGACCGTGCCCAGGACGTAGTCGCCGGTGGAGCTCACCGCCCGCTCCCGACGTTGCACCCCGCCGGCGACAGCGGGCCGTTGACCTTGAAGACGGAGACGCGGCTCGCGTGCAGCACCTCCTGGAGGGCGGGGTCGTTCTTCACCCAGCCGCGCTCCGGGGAGGGACTGGCGTCAGCCGGGTTGTTGAGATCCAGCTCCGGCGTGGTGATCAGGTAGTCGTAGTCGCCCTCGTTGACCGCCTGGCGGAACGCGGCGCACGTCTCGATCGCCCGGAAGTCGGCCTCGGGCAGGTGGCGGCCGACGTACTGGACGTAATTGTCGACCGCGTCGCCGTAGAAGCCGTACTGGTTGTAGGCGCCGCTCGTCCCCGCCACCCCGATGCGCAGGCCCGAGGTCGGCTTCGCCCACTGGACCGCCTTGTCGAGCTGGAAGCGGAAGTCCTCGGAGCGGTCGTAGCGGTGCGCGAAGTAGTCGTCCTGCTTGGCCCAGCCGACGGCGGCGATCGCAAGTACGAGGACCGCCCCCGCGACGCCGGCGACCCAGGCGTCACGTCTCGCCAGCAGGGCCAGCCCGACGGGACCGCCGATCAGGACGATCCCGATCAGGACCGCCCACGGGATCGAAGCGAAGGCGCCGTCCCAGGCGACGTTCGCGTCCGAGTAGTGCGAGGTGAAGAAGAGCGCGATCAGGCCCCCGACGAGCAGCGGCAATCGGAACCGCTCCGGCGTGATCCGGGGCTCCAGCGGCAGCAGAGCCAGTCCCAGCGCGAAGCCCGGAATCAGGTAGCGGAGGTTGATGCCGAAGGCGAGCGGGTGCCCTTCCGGCCCCGCGGCCGTGAGCGGCGTGAAGACGTACGCGACCGCGGCGACGATCGTGATCACGCCGGCGAGTCGCACCGCCGCCGAGCGCGGCCGCCAGATCGAGAGGATCGCGCCCGCGGAGGCGCCGCCGATGATCAGGAACCAGAGCGGTCCCAGCAGGTTCTCGATCGGGTTGAGGAAGTACTGGCGCCAGAGGCCGGTGCTCGGGTTGCTGAAGATGTAGTGGGCGACGGTGAAGTCGGTTCGCCCCTCGAGGCCCCGGTTTGGGCCGGGCAGGTCGAGCGGGCCGATCTGGCGGATCCAGGGGAGCGGGTTGCCGGCATGGATCAGGTTTCGGAAGAACCAGAACGCGCTCACCGCGGCCACCCCGCCGACGAACGCCCAGAATGCCTTCCAGCGGAATTCGCGCGGGACCAGGAACGGGACGCCGATCGCGAAGGCGACGGTGACGCCCCAGATGGTCAATTTGCTGCCCAGTGCGATGCCGACCGCCAGGCCCGCGACTAGGACGGCTCCCATGAGGACGGCTTCGGAACGGCCGGCACGGTTTTGGGGTTCCGTCGCCGCGGCAGGGCCGCCACCCGACGCAGGGTCTCGCGACCGCGCGGCCCAGGCGTTGATGAGGATGGCCGCGGCGGCCAGGAGCATCGCGACCGGGACCGTGTCCGTCGCCGGTGTACCGGCCTCGCGGGGGACCATCGGGCCGGTGTCCATGGCGATGGCGACGGCGGTGAGCGAGAGGGGCGCGACCCCGTAGGGGCGGCCGATGCACCAGGCGGCCAGCAGCGCGACGCCGAGCCAGCCGAAGTTGACGAAGGGCGAGAGGAGGTCGCGATCGAAGAGGACGATTCCGGCGCCGTGCAGGAGCTCGGAGTTCTGGGGGTAGAACCAGTTCAGGTAGAGGGGGTCGGTGAAGTGCATCCCCCAGACCGAGCCGGTGTCGGCAATCCGTGCGGCGAACGGGCCGTGGTACCAGAGCGTGTCGAAGGTGAGCATCCCTCTCCCCCAGACGTCCTGGAGACCCGTTGCCCAGTGGGCTGCGACGAAGGTGGCGGCGAGCAGCGCCAACACCAGCTGGGGAAGGGGGATCGCCGGCGCCGGCGGTGTCTGACTCGCAGCGCTCGTGCTCGACGCCTTTTCGGCATAGGTGGTCGAAAATGCGCCGGGCACACCGAAGTACAGGCCAAGGCCGACCAGGAGGGCGGCGGGGATCAGGACGCCGGGGACGAGGATCCCGAAGGCGCCCAGGAGCTGGAGCAGGATGGTGAACAGCGCGACGGCGAGGACCGCCTCGGCTAGGCGCGCCGGGGCTCCCTCCCAGCCCGGCAGGAGCCGCCCCCGCAGCCGCACGCCGCCCATCGCCATCGGGATCGCGACCAGTGCGAGCCCGACGACGCCGAAGGCGTAGTCGCCGAAGCTCACTGATGCGCCGGCTGCGGGTTGATCGCCCCGGGTGGGCGCACCCGTGCCGTGGAGCAGGCACTCGCGTCGAGCGGCCCGCCGATCTCGAAGACCGAGATGTCGTCTGTGTCCTCGAGCCGCCTGCCCCCGGCGAGCTCCGTCCAGACCGCCTCGATCGGCGGGATCGATTGGACGCGCTGGTCGGGACCGATCACCGCGTAGCGGTAGCCGCCGTCATTGAGGGCGGTGATCCACTCACGACACTCCTGCGGCGCGCGTGGATCCTGGTTTCTCTGCGCCCCCTCGCTCGCGATCGGCAGGTAGGCGCCGTGCGGGCCGTGCCTGGCGACGTACTGGACGCGGTTGGAGAGGTCGTCGCCGTAGAAGATGTACTGCTTGAAGCCGGGACGGCCGCCGACTATGGCGATCCGGGAGTCGTGCGGGTCGGCGCGGTTGAACCAGGCGAGGGCGGCCTTCATGCCGGCCGGGAAGTCCCTCGGCGCGGTGGAGGCCTGGTAGCGGTCCTTGACGTAGTTGTCCGAGTTCGGCCAGCCGATCACCACCACGGCTGCCAGCGCGATCGCCGCCCCTCCGGCGAGCATCGCCGGCGGCATCCCCCGCTGCCCGGCGAGGGCGAGGCCGACCGGGACGAGGACGAGGAAGAAGGCGAGCCCGATCGCGCCGAGCAGGAAGTGGCGCGTCCAGAGGTGGCCGTGCAGATCCCAGACCGGCACCGCCTGGACCAGCAGGAGGACGACCAGTGCACCGAGCAGCCATGGCTGCACCCGGGGCTTGACCAACCCGGAGTCGACGCCTAGCAGCATCGCCCCCAGTCCGATCGCCGGCGACGCGTAGCGCAGGTTGGTGGTGAAGGCCGTCGGGTCGCCCTCGGGACCCGCAGCGGTGAGCGGCGTGACCAGGTAGGCGAGCCCGCTGAGCAGCGCCACGATGCCGAGCATCCGGATCATCGAGGTCCGGCCACGGAAGATCGCCAGCAGGAAACCACCGATCACGGCCACCAGCACCAGCGGCCAGAGATCCCCGAAGCTGTCGTGCAGTCCCGGGATCAAATGATGTCGGATGACGCTGCCGTCGGGCGGGAGCAGGTAGTGCGCGACGTTCGCCGGGTGGCGGATGTTGATGTCGAGCTGGTCCGGTCCCGGCAGTGGCCCCTTGTCGATCCAGGGCAGCGGGTTGCCCGCGTTGACGAGATTCCGGGCGAACCAGAAGCCGCCCGTGACGAGGGAGCTGACCACCCAGATCCAGGTCGCCCGCCAGCGGTACCCGGCACTGACCACGATCACGCCCAGCGTAAGAAGTGCGAACGGGGCCAGCAGGTTGAGCTTGGTCCCGAGCGCGAGCCCGGCCGCGAGCCCCGCGACGACCAGCGCGCCGTTCGGGAGCATCGGCCGCACCCCGGCGCCCGAGTAGAAGCCGCGGGGCGCCGTCTCCGTGGCGCCTCCCGCGATCGGCCTCACCGCGCCGGCGGCGGCCCGCGCCTGGGCGTCCGCGTTGACCAGCAGCGCCGCCGAGGCGAGCAGGAAGAACAGGCCCGCGGTGTCGTTCTTGGCGTCCCCCGGCTGGTAGAGGAGCAGCATGTTCGCGTCCAGCACGAGCGCGATCGCCAGCACCGCGATCGGCCCGCCGCCGTACGGCCGCGCGAAGCACCACGCCGCCAGCAGGCAGAGCGACATCCAGCCGATGTTGATCAGCGGCGAGAGGAAGTCGTTGCCGAGGAAGAGGACCCCGAGCGAGTGCAGCAGCTCGGAGTTCTGCGGGTAGAACCAGACGGTGAGGTTGAGGACCTCCGTGAAGTGGAGAGCGCCGACCTGGTGGTCCTGGACGAAGCGGGCGGCGAAGGGCGCGTTGTGCCAGGTGGTGTTCGGCAGGTACATGCCGATGTCGAGACCGGTCTGCGTCGGCATCGCCCAGTGGGCGGCGACCAGCAGGGCCGCGGCCACCGCCACCGCCATGGCGATCGGCGTCACCGGCGGCGTCGGCAGCTCGATCCAGCGGCGCGGAGGACGCAGCAAGGTCCCGACCGCAGCGCCGACGACGATCGTGGCGAGCAGCACCCACCCCGGCCGATAGAGGCCGACCACCCCGACCAGCTCGGCTATGACCACCAACAGGGAGAGACCGAGAACGAACTCAGCGAGCCGAGCCGAGGCACCGGACCATCCGGGCAGCAGCCGCCCGCGCAGCCCGACCGCCGCGTAGGCCATCGCCGCCGCGACGATCAACAGCTCGATCGAGCCCTGCAGGTAGTCGCCGAAGCTCATGCGTTGGCATCCGCTCCCAGCTCGGCGCAGGTCGAGGGATCCAGGCGCCCGTTGATCTTGTAGACCGCCGCCGGCCCCGACTGGATCACCGTCTGCACGTTCGAGTCACTCGAGGTCCAGAGGTTCTGGGGCGGCGCAACCGACTCGATCACGCCGATCGCCGGCGTCGTGACCACGAAGTCGTAGCGGCCCTGGTTGATCGTCTGCCGCCAGAGCGCGCAGTTGTAGATCGGCCGGAACGTCCCGTGGTTGCCCTCATCCCCAAGGTATTGGACGTGGTTGGTGAGGTCGTTCCCGTAGAAGAAGTACTGACCGAAGGCGGAGGCGCGGCCGAAGACGCCGATCCGCTCGTGGCTCGCCTCCCTCCCCCAGTCCTGGAGCGGCTGCCACTCGGGCGAGGCCCGGAAGCCGCCGCCGAGGGGCGGACGCACCGCCGTCACGTAGCGGTGGTCGAGGTAGTAGTCCTCGCGCACCCGGCCGAGCGCGACGGCTGCGATCGCCATCACCAGGCCGAAGGACACCAGCAGCACCGGATTGAGCCGGGCGCGGAATCCCCACACCAGCAGAGCCGGCACCCCGACGATCAGGAACGCGAGGCCGACCGACGCCAGGTGATGCTTGAACTCCCAGCTGGACTGCGTCACCGTCCCCTGAACCAACAGGATCGTGAACAGGCCGATCAGGAACCAGGGCCGCCTGCCGTGACGGATCCAGGGGATCAGCGGCAGCAGCAGGAAGCCCACCATGAGGACCGGCGAGACGTACCGCAGGTTGGCGTCGAACCCGCTGCCGTCGTAGGGCTGGCCGGAGGCCGTGAGCGGCGTGAAGATGTAGGCGATGCCCGCCACCATGCCGGTGGCCGCGAGGATCCGCATCAGCGCGCTGCCCCCCTTGATGAAGGCCCAGACCAGCGCGACGACCACGACGAGCAGGATCACCGGCCAGAGGGGCCCGAGACGCTCGTGCAGAACCGGCGTCAGCTTGTGGGTCCAGACGAGCGGGTCGTTGTAGTACTCGGCCAGCTTGTGCGGTGGGCGCGGGTAGAGGTTGACCTGGTCCGGCCCGGGGAGGTCGATCGGGCCGAGCTTCTGGATCTGCGGAAAGGGGTTGAGGGCGTAGACGAAGTTGCGCCCGTACCAGAAGCCGCAGGTGATCACGACTCCCCCGAGCCAGATGCCGAGCGCGCGCAGCCAGTGCCGGCGCCCGCCGAGGATGGCGACGCCGATCGTGAAGGCCGCGATCGTCGCCAGCAGGGTGATCTTCGTGCCGATCCCCATGCCGGCGGCCAAGCCGGCCATGAACAGCGGCCCCGCGCCGACCGTGGCGAGCGCGCGGGGATCTCCCGCGACCGGGACGTCCTCCACCACTCCCATCTCCCCTGTCTCCTCGGGAGCCGGGGGCGGCGGCGCGGTTGCGGTCGCACCGCCATTGGCCCGGTTTCGCGCCGCCTCCCGGACCGCGTGAGCGCTCGCTGCCCCATCCACCAGGAACGCGAGCGCCGCCATCAGGAAGAACAGGCCCATGACGTCGTTCGGGGCCTGGCCGGCCTGCGAGCCGACCATCATGTCCGAGTCGAGGACGACGGCGGCGCCGAGGACGGTGACGCCCCCGATTCCGTAGGGCCTCCCCACGCACCAGGCCGCCAGCAGGCAGAGCGCGCACCACATCAGGTTGATCAGCGGCGAGAGGAAGTCCGAGTCGAGCGTGACGATCCCGACGCCGTGCAGCAGCTCCGAGTTCTGCGGGTAGAACCAGACCGCGAGCTTGAGGGGATCGGTGAAGTGGAGCGGCCCGATGTGCCCGGTCTGATCGAACCGGGCCGAGAAGGACATGTGGTACCAGGTGGTGTCCTGGTAGTACATCCCCTGGTCGAGGGCCTGGCCCGTCGGGTGGGCCCAGTGGATCACCACCAGCACAGCGGCCGCGATCCCGATCCCGATCATGATCGGGCTCGAGCGGACCTCGGTCGTCCGCGGCGCTTCGGGCAGGCCGCGACGTCGTGCGTAGAAGGTGGCCGCCAGCCCGACGAGTACCGAGCCGAGCACAAGCGGCAGCTGCTTGAAGAGCCCGAGCGCACCGATCACCTCGGAGACGAGGATCAGCATGGAGAGGCCGAGCACGACCTCGGCAAGGCGGGCGAGAGCCCCCGTCCAGGCTGGTACGAGCAGGGCTCGCAGGTGGTAGGCGCCTAGGCCGAGAGCGGTAGCGATCACCGCCAGCTCCGCCGCGCCGAGCAGGTACTGGCTTGTACTCATCGGCTCAAATCACGCAAAACGCGCACAGCCACATGCCGCGCGCGCGGGCGCGGAATCATATCCGCGGACCTAAGCGCAGGCGCAACAGGGGCCGCTCAGGCGGTCAGTCGTTGTCGAGCCCGTGCACGATGTAGGCGTGCTCGCCGGGCTTGACCATGCCCAGGCGACGGGCCTCGCGCTCGAGGGCCGCGGGGCTCGAGACGTCCCGCAGCTGCTCCCTGAGCTGCACCTTCTCCTGTTTGAGCTGGGCGAGCTGCGCGTCGCTCGACTTCGAGCCCTGCCACGCCTGCAACAGGTTGACGAGCGGATTCAGATAGGAGACGAGCACGAGGAAGAGGACCAGGACGAGCACGATCCGGCCGAGCTTGTCCCAGCGGATCCGGCTCGGGCCGGTTTTTCTGCGCACGCGTCGCCGTGCCGCCATGCCTCGTGATTCGGCGTCCGGACGCCGTTTCCTCGCGTCCAGGTGGTTGGGCAGGTCTAGCGCGCGAACGCGGAGGCGCCGGGGAACCTGGCGCGGTCGCCGAGCTGTTCCTCAATCCGCAGCAGGCGGTTGTACTTGGCGACGCGATCCGACCGAGCCGGCGCGCCCGTCTTGATCTGCCCGGCCCCCGTGCCCACCGCCAGATCGGCGATCGTCGTGTCCTCGGTCTCGCCGGAGCGATGTGAGATCACCGTGGTGTAGCCGGCGTCGCGCGCGATCTGGATCGCCTCGAGCGTCTCGGTGAGCGTGCCGATCTGGTTGACCTTGATCAGGATCGAGTTCGCGACACCCAGCTCGATCCCGCGCCGGAGCCGCTCCGGATTCGTGACGAAGAGGTCGTCGCCGACCAGCTGGCAGAGGTCCCCGATCCGCTCGGTCAGCGCCCTCCAGCCGTCCCAGTCCTCCTCGTCCATCCCGTCCTCGATCGAGACGACGTGGAAGCGGGCGCGGACGTCGTGCCAGTAGTCAGCCATCTCCTCCGAGGTCAGCGTGCGGTCCTCGTGCTCGAGCACGTAGTTGCCGTCCTCGTAGAGCTCGCTGGTGGCCGGATCCAGCGCGATCACCACATCGTCGCCGGGCGCGTAGCCGGCCTCCTCGATGCCGGCGATCAGGAAGTCGAGGGCGGCCTGGTTGGAGTCCAGATCCGGGGCGAACCCGCCCTCGTCGCCGAGCGCCGTGGACAGGCCCTTCGCCCCCAGCGTCCTCTTCAGCGCGTGGTAGACCTCGGTCCCGACCCGGAGACAATCCGCGAAGGTCGGCGCGCCGGCGGGAACGACCATGAACTCCTGGAAGTCGATGGCGTTGTCGGCGTGAACGCCCCCGTTGAGCACGTTCATCATCGGGACCGGGAGGACCTCAGCCGGACCGGCGTCCCTGGCACCCGTCGCCGCGTAGAGCTCCGCGAAGTAGTCGTAGAGCGGCTGGCCGACATCGGCCGCCGCGGCCCTCGCGATGGCGAGCGACACGCCGAGGATCGCGTTGGCGCCCAACCGGCCCTTGCTGGGCGTCCCGTCGAGCTCGATCATCGTCCGGTCGAGCGCCGATTGCTCAGCGGCGCGCGCCCCGCTGATGGCGTCGGCGATCTCCGTGTTCACGTTGGCGACCGCCTTGGAGACGCCTTTGCCGCCCCACAGATCGCCTCCGTCTCGCAGCTCGACGGCCTCGAACTCGCCCGTCGAGGCGCCCGAGGGAACGATCGCCAGGCCGCGGGCCCCCGAGTCGAGGACGACCTCGACCTCGACCGCCGGGTTGCCCCGCGAGTCGAGCACCTGCCGTCCGTGAACGCTGTCGATGGTCGCCATGGGGCCGGGAAGCTATCGCCCGGCGCTGACCAGGCGCTGCGTCGCCTGGCGGAGGGCGAGCTCGGGATCGACTCCGAGCCGTCTGGAGGCCCTGACGGCCTCGAGGAGCAGCTCGCCGACGAGGCGCTCGGCCTCGTCGCGCTCCTCGGGATCCGAGGCCGGGCCGCCGGGCTTTCGCTCGTCCGCATCTCCCTCGGGATCGATCCGGCGCAGCACCTTGCGCGCGTACAGCAGCGACGGCAGGTTCTGGGGCAGGCCCTCGAGCGGCTCGCGCTCACCGGTCCCCTCCACGTCGCGCTTGATCTCCTCCCACTGGGCGAGGACCTGGCCGGCGGACTCCAGCTCGCGGTCGCCGTAGACGTGGGGATGGCGCCTGATCAGCTTGGCGGCGCAGGACTCGGCCACCGCGGCCAGGTCCCCCTCGCCGCGCTCCTCGAGCAGCAGCGACAGGAAGAGCACCTGGAAGAGGACGTCGCCGAGCTCATCGACCATCGCCTGCGCGTCGTCGCGATCAGCGGCGTCGGCGAGCTCGTAGGCCTCCTCGACGGTGTGAGGCACGATCGACCGCGCATCCTGCTCGCGGTCCCAGGGGCACTCCCGGCGCAGCCGCCGGGTCACCTCATCGAGGTGCCGGAGCGACTCGAGGTAGCCCTGCTCGGCTATCCGCCCGTCAGGCCCGGAAGCGAGATGCCGCCAGGCGCGGCCGACGTGCCCTCACCGGCCGGATGTGGGCCCTGCGGCGCGCCTCCGACCACCGGAAGGAATGGCTTGAAGGATCCCGGGGCCCCCGGGGTCGGGCCCGATCCAGTGCACTGCAGCTGGCCCGGCTGGCCGCCGGTGGCCGCCGACCCCTCCTGGCAGCTGGCGAAGACCGGGGCCGGGCAGCCGGTGCCCTGGCCCCCGGGCTGCTGGGCCACCTTGCTCGGATCACAGGTCGGCCCGCCACCGTTGAAGTTGTCGCAGCCGGACACCACGTAGTCGCTGGCGCACTGGGTCAGGTTCGTCCAGTAGTCGCGGAACTGGGTCCCGAAGGCCGTGAGCGCCTCCTGCTGCTGCTGGCTTTTGAGCTGGGTCTTGATCTGGTCACCGACCTTCGAGGGCGCGCCGCCCTGGGCGCTGCTGACCGTGTCGTCGAAGCCCTGAACGTGCTCTGGGGTCGCCGACTCCACCTCGAAGATGAACGTGGCGGTCGGGGTCGTGACCGGGCCCTGGATCTGGCCGGTGGGCGCGTTGAAGATCTCGTCGTCGAGGGGCTGCTGGAAACTGCCGGGCACCACGTCGGTCCGCAGGCCCCCCTTGTCCTTGGAGGTCGGGTCGGTCGAGTACTGCGCGGCGACCTTCTTCCAGTTGGCGGGCGATGAGTCGGCCTGGAGCGCCTGCAGCGCCTGGTTCACCTGGTTCGCGTCCTTGTTCTGGATGATCCGGATCGTCCGCTTCGCGGGGATCGTGAACTGCTGCTTGTTGGCGTCGTAGTAGTCCCGGGCGTCGCTGTCGGAGACCGACCCGACGCCGTTAGAGATGTTGTCCTGGATCTTGGTCTGGATCAGCTGGAGCCTGGCCCGCTGGAGGACGTCGGCCTCGGTCAGGCCGGCCTGGTTTCGCGCCTGCTCGTACTCCTGCTGGGTCTTGAACTGGGACTTGATCTGCTGAAGCGACTGCTGGACCTGCGTGTCCGTGAAGTTGAGGCCCTCCCTGTTTGCCTCACCCACGATCCAGCCGATCTGGAGCGCGCTCTGCACCGCCTGGTCCTTGAGCTGCTTGTACTGCGGGTCACTCGGCTGCGGTAGCTGCTGCAGGTTGTTCTGCTTGGCGGTCTGCAGCAGGAACCTGTTGAAGTTCGTCTTGCTCATCACGCCGGCGTCGAAGAGGCCCGGCACGTCGACCGCGTCGTCATCGATCACCGCGACGTCATCCGAGCCAACACTCGGGTGGCCGACGCCGATCGCGACGGCCGTGATCGCCACCACCAGGACGAGCGTCGCCCCGAACAGGATCGCCATGTTCCGCTTGGAGAAGAATCCCCGGCTCACAGAGGCGGCAGCATAGCCATGAACCTCTAAGGGAGTGCTTAAGCCTGGGCCTCGGCTGCAGTGGGCGCCGCGGTGGCCGTCGAGATGCCATCCGCGACGGCGATCAGGGCCCCCAGGCGGGCGGTCGGGTCATCGGGCACGGGCAGGGCGATGGTGCGCTCGCGCCATTGGTAGATCGCGTCCTCGACCCGATCGTTGAGAGTCTCCACCTGGCCCGAATCGAGCTCGACCGGGTTGATCCGCAGACGCCCGGCGCGGAACTCCACCGTCCGCACGCCCGCGTCGCCGAACGTGATGCGCACGCGCTGCAGATCGAGCAGGTTCACGACCGACCCGGGCAGTGGCCCGAAGCGGTCCTCGAGCTCCTCGCGCAGCGCCCGCAGCTCGCCCGGCTCCCGCGCGGCCGCGACGCGGCGGTGGACGTCGATCTTGGCCGCCTCGAATGGGATGTATTCCGACGGGACGTAGGCGTCCACATCGACCTCGATCCGCACCGGCTCCCGAGGCTCCTCGGGGAGCTCGGTGGCTCCCGTGCGCAGAGCCTCGGCGGCGTCCTCGAGCATCTGGCAGTAGAGCTCGAAGCCGACGGCCGCGACATGCCCGGACTGCTCGTCGCCGAGGAGGTTGCCGGCGCCGCGGATCTCGAGGTCGCGCATGGCCACGCGGAAGCCCGAGCCCAGCTCGGTGTTGTCCGAGAGGGTGGCGAGACGGGCCGCCGCGTCCTGGGTGAGGGACTCGGCCGACGGATAGAGCAGGTAGGCGAAGGCGCGCTCCCGGCTCCGTCCCACCCGGCCCCGGATCTGGTACGCCTGCGCGAGACCGAGTTGGTCGGCACGCTCGACGAGCAGTGTGTTCGCGGTCGGGATGTCGAGGCCGGACTCGATGATCGTGGTGGCGACCAGGACGTCGTGCTCGCCGCGCACGAAGGCGAGCATCGTCGCCTCGAGCTGCAGCTCGTCCATCTGACCGTGTGCCTCGGCGAAGCGCACCCCGGGGCAGAGCGCTCGCAGGCGCTCGGCGGTCTCGTGCAGCGTGTCGATCCGGTTGTGCAGGAAGAACGCCTGCCCGCCGCGCTCCTTCTCCCGCAGGATCGCCCGCCTCACCAGGTCCTCGTCATAGGGCCCGACATGGGTTCGGACCGGGCGGCGACCCTCCGGCGGAGTCTCGATCACGGAGATGTCGCGCAGGCCGGCGAGCGACATCTGCAGCGTGCGCGGAATCGGCGTCGCCGACAGCGAGAGCACGTCCACCTTCAGCTTCAGCTGGCGGAGCAGCTCCTTCTGCTTGACCCCGAAGCGCTGTTCCTCGTCGACGATCATCAGGCCGAGGTCCCTCCCGCGGACGTCGCGTGAGAGCAGCCGGTGGGTGCCGATCAGGATGTCCACGCGACCCTCACCGAAGCGCTTCAGGACCTCCTTCACCTCGGCCGGCTTGCGGAGCCGCGAGACCATCTCGACGTTGAGGGCCGTGTCGGCGAAGCGCTCGCGGAACGTGCCGAAATGCTGTTGGGCGAGGATCGTCGTGGGGACGAGCATCATCACCTGCTTGCCGTCGACCGCCGCCTTGTGGGCGGCGCGCAGCGCGATCTCCGTCTTGCCGTAGCCGACGTCGCCGCAGATCAAGCGGTCCATCGGCCGCTCGGACTCCATGTCGGCCTTGACCGCGTCGATCGCGTCCATCTGGTCGGCCGTCTCGCGGTACGGAAAGGCCGCCTCGAAGGTCATCTGCAGCTCGCCGTCCGGCGCGAAGGCGTGGCCCTTCCGAACCTGGCGTTCGGCATAGAGGTTGATCAGGTCGCCAGCCATCGCCTGCGCGGCGCGGCGCGCGCGTGACTTCATGTTCTGCCACCGCTTGCCCCCGAGCGGGCTGAGGGCCGGCTCATCGCCCTCGGCGCCGATGTAGCGGCTGATCCGCGCGAGCTGGTCGGTCGGCGCGAAGACGCGGTCGCCGCCGCGGTACTCGAGCTCGAGGTAGTCCCGGGTGACGCCGGCGAGCGTCTTCGTGTCGAAGCCGGAGAAGCGGGCGACGCCGTGGTCCTCGTGGACCACGTAGTCGCCGACCCGGAGCTCGATCGCCGCGGCAAGCCGCGCCCGAGCGGACACCGCCGGCGCCGAGCGGCGGCGGTGAACCAGGCGGCGCTGCGGTATCACGGCCAGCTGGAGCTCGGGTGAGATGAATCCCTCCCGCAACCTCGCCTCCGCGAAGAAAACGCTTGGCTCCTCCGGCACTCGCTCGCCGAGGAAGGGGACGTCGAGGCGGCTGAGGTTGTAGCGGGTGCGCTCGGCCTCGCCGCGGCCGTCGAACGCGACGACGGTCCGGTATCCGGACCGGATCAGCTTCTCCAGCTCCCCCTCCGCCTCGGCGAGCGTCCTCGACGGGAACTCGGCGCGCTGCGCCCTGAAGGAATGCTCCTGGCCGGAGTCGGCGCCCAGTGAGAGCCGGGCACGCGACTGGAGCGCCTCCGCCACGTCGACGTAGAAGGGCCGGACGGCCTCCTCGTCGGCGACGGCCGTGACGTCCTCCCAGAAGTCGTGGAGCGCGCCGGGGATCTCCTCGGCGGCGGCGATCGCCACCAGTGCCTCCGAGGGGACCAGGTCGAGGGCGGCGAGGAAATGATCAGGATCGACGTCGTCCCTGTTCTCCGCCGAGAGCTCGGCCGCGGGCGCCAGCTCGACCCGTTCGGCCTCGCCCAGCGAGCGCTGGGTGAAGACCGAGAAGCGGCGCATCGACTCGATCTCGTCCCCGAACAGCTCGACGCGGATCGCCTGCTCCTCGGTCGCCGGGTAGACGTCGAGGATGCCGCCGCGAACGGCGAACTGGCCGCGCTCCTCCACCTGGTCGATGCGCTCGTAGCCGGCGTCGGCGAGCAGCAGAGTGACGTCGTCGAGGTCGACGCTCTCGCCCCGATGCAGGGCGAGCGTCTCGGGCCGCAGGGACGGGTCGGGAACCTTCTCCGCCAGGGCGATCGCGCTCGCCACCACCACGGCGCGGGGATCGGCGAGCGCGTTCATCGCGGCGATCCGCAGCCCCGCGAGGTGAGGGGGCGGATCGAGGTGCGACTCGAAGGTGGTGCCCCGGGACGGGTAGAGGTGGACCGGCCGAGGCGCCAGGAACGCCTTCAGGTCCCGCGCGAGGTCGCGGGCGGCGCGGTCGTCCGCCGCGACGATCAGCGCCGGGCCCGCTGAGGTGTCGCCGTCGCCGCCGATCAGCGCGGCGAGCACGTAGGGACGCATGGACGCCGAGACGTAGGCGTCGACCGTGCCGCCGGACGCGCCCAGGGCCGAGCGGAGCGCTCTCAGGCGCTCGTCCTCGTTCGCGATCTCGAGTAGTGCTCTCAGGCTCATCTACGCACGACAAAAGCCCGAATCGGGGATTCGGGTCGAAAAACCGGGCACCAGCCCGGCCTCAATCGAGCTTAGCTCCCGGGCTGTCCCGGTACGTTGGCGGCATGCCGCACGAACCCGCAAAGACGACTCTCCTGTTCCTGCACGTGCCAAAGGCGGGCGGCACCGCACTCGCCGGGGCCTTCGGCAACCGCTTCGCGGCGGACCAGTGCGTGTCGATCTATTACACCGATGACCCCGACGACGAGGAGCTGAACGCCGCGCGTTACGTGACCGGTCACATCACGACGTCCATCCTCGAGCGTCTCGAGCGGCCTCCGTTCTCGATCACGGTGCTTCGAGACCCGATCGAACGAGCGCTTTCCACGTACTCGTTCTTCGGGGAGCTGGACGAGCCCCGCTTGAACCGGTTGGGGCTGGAGAGAAACAACGAGGCCGTGCGGCTCGCCAAGCAGCTCCCACTCGAAGCTTTCATCGAAGTCGCGCCCGAGCTCGCCGAGCACTATCTCGGCGACTTGCAGTCGCGCATGCTCGGCGGAAGCAGGTTCGATCGCACCGATGAGCGGCTCGAAGACGCGCTCACGGGACTGCACGGCTGCGACTTCGTCGGGCTCGCGGAGCGCCAGGACGAAGCCGTCGACTGGCTGACTCGCCGGCTGGGCTGGTCCGGGTTGACGCCGCTGCCGATCACCAACGTCACCCGGGCCAGGCTGCGGCAAGAGGAGATCTCCCCGGCCGCGATGGGCGCGCTGCTCGAGCTCACGACGGTCGATCGCGATCTCTACGCCGAGGCCGTACGACTCTACGACAGCCGCATGGCGGCATGGGCGGCCGACAGCGACGTCCGCGACGACACGGCCGGCATCGAGGACGCTCCGCTGGTCAGCGACCTGCGCTTCGATCGGCCGATCCGTGGCTCGGGTTGGCTCGGCCGCGAGCCCGACGGCGATCGAGGTCAGATTTGCTGGATCGGGCACACCGCGCGTGCGCAGGTCGATCTCGCCGGCGATCCGCAGGCGCGCTCGGTGGCCGTCGAGATCCGGCACGTGCTCGATCCAGCCGCGCTGAAGTCGCTTCGCATCACGGTCGGCGGCGAGGTCCTGTCCCCGAGCTTCGACCAGGCGGGCGACGTGGTGGTCGCCTCAGCGCCGATCGAGGGAGTAAAGGTCCGTGAAGACTCGGTGCGGGTCGAGCTCGAGGTGAACCACACGACCAGGCCGTGCGACGTGGATTCCAACAGCGACGACAACCGAGAGCTCGCGATCGCCGTCCGGCGGATCGCTCTGTCTAGGCAGCCCGTCGCATGATGGCCGACTCAAAGCGGAAAGGGCGGCCCTCGTCGTCGTCGACCAGGTCGATCGATTCGATCTCGAAGTGGTCCGAGAAGATCTCCCGCAGCTCCGCGTCGGTGAAGCCGCAGCCGGTCTCGACCAGCGGCCCCGTCAGGTAGCCGATCAGCTTTCCCATCGCTCCGCCGTAGGTCGCGTCGAGAGCGACCGTGGGGCGAGTGGAGACGTGGTGGCAGATCAGGTGGAAGCGTCCGCCCGGCGCCACCCGGTCCGCGACCAGCTTCTTGTACTCCTCGAACCGGAAGACGGGCAGATGGTGGAGCAGGCCCCGATCGAAGACGAAGTCGTAGGGCCGCTCGGCCGGCTCGAGCTCGAAGACATCGCCCTCGACGAACTCGACCTCGACACCGGCCTCGCGCGCCTTCCGCCGCGCCATCTCGAGCGCCGTCCCGGAGATGTCGACGGCAGTGACCCGGCACCCTCGGCTCGCCATGAAGACGGCGTTGACGCCGTCGCCGCAGCCCAGCTCGAGCACGGTCTGGGGCCGGAAGTCAAGACGGTCGAAGAACTCCACGAGGGCGCTGACCGGCTTCTCACTCTCCCACTGCAGCTGCCCGATCAGCTGCCGCGACCGGGAGGAATAGATCGCCTCCCAGCCCAGGGACTTGCGCTTCACGCCGCTCATCACCCCCTCCACCAGGTCGTCGTCCGCGGTGCGATGGAAGTCGCTCAGGTCCCCGGCCGTGACCGAGCGGACATCGTGATCACCCAGGGCATCGGCGAGCGCCTCCAGGTAGGGAGCGGCGGCGACCAGGCTGGGGACCGAACTCGCCCGGCCGAACTCCAGCAGACGGCCGACGAGCTCCGTGGTCGTCATCGGTTTCGGACTACCAGGTCGCGCCGGGACTGGCGAGATATGCGACCAGCTGCGCCCCCTCGGCCTTGGTCAACTCGTCGATGTCCTCCTTGCCGAGCCGGTTGCGGAGGATCGTTCGCATCGCCCCGTCGGAGTAGCCGGCGCGGGTCGCGCCGCTGCGGACCATCTCCTTCTGCCGGTCGTCGATCTGGCCTGTGGGGCGTGTGCGGGCGATCAGGGCCGGGTCCTCGTACTTCAGGCCACCCTTCATGTCGTTGCCCTCGGCGATGCGCGTAACCTGCTCCTCCTCTCGATCCGGAGGACAGAGCGCTTCCGGATCCGCCTCCGGGGAGATCTCGGCGCAGAGCCGCCTGAACAGCGCCCGCACGTCCCTCACCTTGTGCCGGACGTCGGTGGCCGGCTGGAGGTAGGCGGCGACGATCTCGTCGACGACCGGCTCGAAGTCGCGCATGAGATCCTCCGGCCCGACCATCTTCGCCGCGACGTTCTGGATGTAGGGATCGCGGTGGAAGTTGTCGACCGAGAGGAAGCGGCCGTACCGGCTGCGTCCGAACCGGTAGTTGAACGACATCGCGTCGTCCATGTACTCCAGGTGGTGCCACATCAGCATCGGGATGTAGACCGTCTCCCCCGGCTCGAGCACCGTGTGATAGCCGCCCGCCCGCTCGACCCAGTCGAGCTTCTCCTCGAGGCTCATGTCCTCCAGGTAGACGCCGGCGAGCGAGGGGCGGGAGTAGGGGCCGTCGAGGGTCCTCAGGTGCTTGGCGGCCGCCGGCGGGAAGAGCACGACCCGCTTTCGCCCGTAGACCTGGTGGAGGATGACGTCGCGCTGGTCGCCGTCGAAGTGCAGGTGGCCGACGTTCCCCGCGTTCGCCAGGAAGATCGCCGTGACCAGGTCGAAGTCGCCGTACTTCTTGGGCAGGCCGAGGATCTCCTCGCCCGGGTGGGTGATCCTGCAGATCTCCGGCAGCTCGAAGGAGGTGAGGACGCGGGCGGGGGTTTCGTACTCGGTGCAGCAGAGGCGAGTCGAGGGGTTCGTGCGGGAGAAGTCGATGTACTCGCCGAGCGGCATCACCCTCGGCTCGGGAGGAGCGGCCTTGCCCTCGGCGCTCGTGTACTCCTCCTGCACGACCAGGTCGACATCGCCCCAGACGCGAGCGGCGTCCTCCACGGTCCCGACCTCGGAGATCTCCTGCCCTGCGAAGAGGTCGGTGATCACGACCGGCTCGCGCGCGTAGACGTACTGCGCTAGGAAGTCCGCGCGGGGGGGCATGGGGGTGCGGGTGATCTCTCGTATCGCCATCGCCGCCGAGTCGTTATATCGGGCTGGCGCAGACTCGCACCGGCGAGGAGCCCTCGACCGCCAGAGCGCCCGCATACCCGTCCACCACCTCGAGATCGGCGATGTACCAGCCTTCTGGCTCACCACCGATCAGCTCCAGCCCGGCGCCGCGGCCCTTCGCGTAGGCCTCCTGGCGCACCCACGCCCGGAAGAACTCCCGCGAGCGATTCACGCCGGCCCGCTCGATCTCGCCGACGACGCCGGGCGGGAGGAAGCGCCTGGCGATGCCGTCGGTGTGGAGGCCGTCTCGCTCCGCCTCCACGTCGATGCCGACCTCGCGGCCCTCGCAGAGCGCGATCGCCGCCAGCCCGCGTGAATGCGAGAGGTTGAATCGCAGGTCACTGTCGTCGCCGAGCCGCGGCTTGCCGCGCTCGCCGTAGGCGAAGCGGATCCGGCTCGGGTCCTCGCCGAGACGCTCGCCGAGCAGGGTGCGGAGCAGACCGCGGGCCGTCACGTACATCGTCCGGTCGCGGTCGAAGGTGAAGGACGCGGCGCGCTCGCGCTCGTCGGCGGAGAGCAGGGGTTCGAGCCGAGCGGCACCGCGGCCGTCGAGGACTGCCCAACGGACCGTCACGTCGGCGCCCGTCATGCCGCGGGCCCCCGGTCGGCTTCGGAGTCACGCTCCTCGCGCGCCTGCCGCAGGCAATCGTCGAGCGTCGCGGCAGTGGTACCCGCGTGCTCGCGCAGGTGCGTGTAGTGGTCGCCCGCCAGATAGCGGACCTCGAGCCCGCCGGCCGCGACGTCCTTCCAGATGCGCGCCGCGTCGTTCACCTCGCGCACCTCACAGGCGAGGAAGATCACCTTGCCCTGGTAGGGCTCCGGCCGGTAGCGCAGGATGCGTCGCAGATAGCGGTTGCCGATCGCCGAGCGGCGCATCCCGATGCGCTGCTCCTCGGTCGGTGAGAACAGCACCCTAGCGCGGTCCTGTGCGCGCGCGGCCACTCCGCGCAGACCTCCGGGGCGCGCGACTCCCGGCGGCAGGGTGTCCTTCCAGAGGCTGACGACCTGGTTCCGGATCATGCGCGGACGCGTCGGGTAGTTGCTGTCGATCAGGATCAGCACCGGGACGTCCTCGCCCCCCGCGCGGAGCTGCTGGGCGAGCTCGTAGGCGACCACCCCGCCCACGCAGCTGCCGCTCAGATAGTACGGCCCGGTCGGATGGACCTTGCGGATCTCCTCGAGATGCTCCGCCGCCATCGCCTCGACGCTCTCGTGAGGCTCCACCAGGTCGTCGACCCCGCGCGCTCGCAGGCCGTACAGAGGCAGGTCGGGGTTCAGGTAGCGGGCCAGCCTGGCGTAGACGAGCAACTCCTGCTCGCCGCCCATCCCGCCCGCGACGAGGAAGAGCGGCGGCAGGCTGCCCTCGGCGCGGATCGGCACCAGCGGCGGGTGCACCGTGACGGCCGCAGACTCACCGCTGGGAGGCGCCTGAATGTCCTCAGCCGGAACCGGGGCGGCGCACGCCGGCCTGGTCGACCTCGCGAACCAGCGCGCCGAGCGTCGGCTCGACGAGCAGCGATCGCACGGTCAGCTCCACGCCGCAGGCCTCGTTGACATCGTGGATCAGCTTCATCGCCAGCAGCGAATGACCGCCCGAGGCGAAGAAGTCGTCGTCGGGGCCCGCCTCCTCCACCCCCAGGACCTCGGCCCAGATGCCGGCGACGACTCGCTCGGTGTCGCTCCCTTCCGTCTTTGGCTGCCCGGCCCCCTCCGGCGTGGCCTCAGCCGGCTCCGCGGGTGGGACCCCGCATTCCCGCTCGACCTCCCGGACGAGCGCTCCGAGCGTCGGCTCCACGAGCAGCGTCCTCACCGTCAGATCGGTGCCGAAGCTCTCGTTCACGTCGTGGATCAGCTGCAGCGCGAGCAGCGAGTGGCCGCCGAGGACGAAAAAGTCGTCCTCCGGGCCCGCCGCCTCGACCCCGAGCACGTCGGCCCAGATTCCGGCGATTACCTCCTGCGTTCCGCCCTCGGGCGCGGGCTCGGCCCGGTCCTGCTCGGGGGGATCGACAGGGAGCGCTCCCCGCGCCGCCCGCTCCGCCAGGGCGGCGCGGTCCACCTTGCCGTTCGGGGTGACCGGGAGCCGCTCGAGGGGGACGAACGCCGCGGGCACCATGTAGGAGGGCAGCTTCCCGGCGAGATGGACGCGAAGCGCGCCCTCGGCCGATCCCGAGTCCGTGACGACGAAGGCGACCATCCGCCGATCGCCGTTGCGATCGGCCGGCGCCACCACGGCGGCCTCGCGGACGGCCGGATGAGAGACCAGCGCCGCCTCCACCTCGCCCGGCTCGACCCGGAAGCCGCGCACCTTGACCTGGAGGTCGTCGCGGCCGAGGAACTCCAGCTGGCCGTCGGGCCGCCAGCGGACCGTGTCGCCTGTCCGATAGAGGCGGCCCTCGCCGAACGGGTGCTGGATGAACCGCTCGGCCGTCAGCTCGGGCTCGTTCAGATAGCCGAGCGCCACGCCGTCGCCGCCGATGAAGAGCTCCCCCGGCACGCCGACCGGAACCGGCTCGAGCTGTCCGTCGAGCACGTACGCGGACGTGTTGGCGATCGGCCGGCCGATGGGCACCGAGTCGTCGAAGGCGACGCCCGAGGTCGCATCGAAACAGCAGGAGAAGGTCGTCGCCTCCGTCGGCCCGTAGCCGTTGATCACCTTGATTCCGGGCAGCGCGCGGATGGCGCGGGAGACCCGGTCGGGCATCAGCGCGTCGCCGCCGGCGAGCAGCTGGCGCAGCCCCCGAAGGGAATCCACCTCCATGTCGACGACCTGATGGAAGAGGCCGGCGGTGAGCCAGAGGGTCGTGACGCCGTGCTGCTGGATGCTCACCCGCAGCTCCGTCAGGTCGATCGAGCCGGCCGGATAGAGGACCAGCCGGGCGCCGTGCAGCAGGGCGCCCCAGATCTCGAAGGTCGAGGCGTCGAAGGCGAGCGAGGCCATCTGCAGGAAGACCTGGTCCGGCCCGAAGTCCGCGTAGCTCTGGCCGCTGACGAGGCGGACGACGTTGCGGTGGGTGACCAGGACACCCTTGGGGCGGCCGGTCGAGCCCGACGTGTACATCACGTACGCCTCCCCGGTCGCCGAGACCGGAGCCTCGACCGGCTCGTCGCTCTCGTTCGCGATCGTCGAGTCGCGGACGAGCAGCGGATCGACCAGGAGCGAGATGCCCGCGTCTAGCCTCACGAACTCGCGTCTCTCCTCGGGGTCACTCGGGTCGATCGGCACGTAGGCGGCACCGGCCTTGAGGATCCCGAGCAGGCCGATCACCATCTCCAGCGAGCGCCCGGTCGAGATGCCGACGCGGGAGCCGGGCTCGACGCCGCGCCCACCGAGGTACCGGGCGAGCTGGTTCGAGCGCAGATCCAGCTCGGCGTATGTCAGCGAGTCGTCCCCGCTCACGACGGCGATCGCCTCCGGGTCGCGGGCGGCGACCTCGGCGAAGACCCTGTCCAGGCTCGCCTCGCGCGGATAGGCGACGGCCGTGTCGTTCCAGTCGACCAGCAGACGGCCCCGCTCTTTCGGGGAGAGGAGAGGAAGCGTCGAGGTGCGGGCGCCTGGATCCGAGACCAGCGACTCGAGGACCCGCACGTAGTCGGCCACCATCCGCTCGGCGGTGGCGGCCGTGAAGAGGTCGCCGTTGTATTCCCAGATGATCGTCGGCGCGGCCGGAGCCTCTCCCCGGCCGTCGTGGTTGACGACGACTACGTTGATCTCCGCCTTGGCGGACCCGTTCCCCGGGGTCTCATCGGGATCGATCCGCAGGCCGGCCCGCTCGAGCTCCGGCAGGGGAGCGTCGGCGATCGAGAAGAGCGTCTGGTAGAGCGGCGTGTGACTCGAGCTGCGTGCCGGAGCCACTGCCTCGACAACTCGGGGGAAGGGCACATCCTGGTTCTCCTGGGCCTCGAGGACGGCGGCGCGCACACGGGAGAGCAACTCGCTCACCGTCGGGTCGTCGCTCAACCCGACACGCAGCGCGACCGTGTTGATGAACATGCCGAGCATCGGGTCGAGCTCCCGCAGCCGCCGGTTGGCCAAGCCGGAGCCGACGATCACCTCCCCGGCCCCGCTGTAGCGCTGCATGAGCAGGCAGTGGGCCGCGAGCATCGTCATGAACGGCGTGACGCCCTCGGAGCGCGCGAAGCTCCTGACGCCCTCCACGACGTCGGCCGGCACGTCCACCACCACCTGGTCGCCGCGGAAGGTTTGGCGGGCGGGGCGGGAGCGGTCGTAGGGCAGCTCCATCGGCTCGGGCGGGTCCGCGAGCCGCTCCCGCCAGTAGGCGAGCTGCCGCTCGGCGATCTCTGTCTCCAGGAGCCGTCGCTGCCAGGCGGCGAAGTCCCTGAACTGGAGGGTCATCGGCCGGAGCCCGGGATGCCCGCCTTCGACCTCGGCGGCGTAGAGCTCGCGCAGCTCCCTGACGAACACCATCATCGACCAGCCGTCGTGGACGAGGTGGTGCTCCTGATGGAGGAGCGCATGGCGACCGGGCCCCAGCCTGACCAAGCGCCATCGGATCAGGGGCAGCTCGTCGATCGGGATCCGGCGGCGGAACTGGGCGTCGGCGAGGGCGCCGAGCGTCGCTTCGGGGTCGGGCGCGTCGCTCAGGTCCTTGAGGTCGAGCTCGATCGGGAAGGGGTCGTGGACGCGCGTGGTCCAGCTCCCGTCCCGGCGTGGAAAGGTGGTCCGATAGACCTCATGCCGCGCGACGATCCCGCCGAGCGCCCGCTCGAGCGCTTCGACGTCGAGATCGCCGTGCAGCCAGACGATCGCCTGGAACTGGTACGCGACCGAGGTCTGGTCCAGGTCGTTGAGGAAGCAGATCTGCTCCTGGGAGACCGACAGCGGCGCCTCCTCCGTCCGCGGCTGAGGCACCAGCGGCGGAAAGGCGTGCTCGGAAGCCCTCGCCCGGAGTCGCTCGATCGCCGCGGCGAGCGTCGCAGGCGTCGGTGTGTCGACCAGGATGTCGAGAGGAAGCCGGACGCCGGTCTCCTCCCCCAGCCGGGCGAGCACCTCAGTGACCAGCAGGGAGTCGCCGCCGAGCTCGAAGAACCCGTCGTTGCGGCCGACCCCCTCGACGTGGAGGACCTCGCCCGAAGAGGTGGGCGATCCGGCCCTCGAGCTCGTCCTGTGGTGGCGCCCCGCCCCCGGCCGTGACTCCGTTCGGGTCGGGCAGGGCGGCGCGGTCGACCTTGTTGTTCTGGGTCAGCGGCAGCTCCTCCAGCGCCACCCACGCCCGGGGGACCATGTAGGCGGGCAGGCGCTCCCCTACGAAGGCCCGCAGGCCGCGCACGTCGGCCTCTGCGGGCCCGCTCAGGTAGGCGACCAGGCGCCTGTGCCCGGCCTCGTCCTCCCGGGCGACGACGACGCAGTCCTCGATCTCGGGGTGGTCGCGCAGGACCGCCTCGATCTCGCCGAGCTCGATCCGGTAGCCGCGGATCTTCACCTGGTGGTCGATGCGGCCGCCGAACTCGAGACGCCCGTCCTCGCGCCACCTCGCGAGGTCGCCCGTCCGGTAGAGCCGCCCGCCCGGGTCCGGCGAGAAGGGATCCGGCACGAACTTCTCGGCCGTCAGCTCGGGGCGGTTGACGTAGCCGGTGGCGAGGCCGAGGCCACCGATCAGCAGCTCACCCTCCTCGCCGACCGGAAGTGGGCACAGCTCGTCGTCCACCACATGGCAGGTGGTGTTGGCGATCGGCCTCCCGATCGGCAGCGAGGCCTCGGCATCCGGTACCTCGCGGATGACATCGATGGTCGCGAACAGCGTGCTCTCAGTCGGTCCGTAGCAGTGGACGACCTCGTCGACCACTCCGCTCGCAAGCAGCCGCCGGACATGATCGGCGGAGAGAACGTCGCCGCCGACGAGGACGTGGCGAAGACCCTCGAGCTCGCGCGGATCGCGGTCGACGACCATGTGGAGCTGAGGGGAGATCAACAGCGCCGCGGTCGCGCCGTCGCGCCGGATCGTCTCGGCGAGCCGGTCGAGCCGATCCTGGCCCGGCGGCATCACCACGATGGCGCCACCGGTCAGCAGGGGTCCCCAGACCTCGATGACCGAGGCGTCGAAGGTGAGGGGCGAGAGCCAGAGAAAACGACATGCCTCTCCGAGCTCGACGTAATCGGGAGCGCCTGAGATCAGGCGATTGACCGCCCGATGCGGGACCGCGACCCCCTTCGGCGCCCCGGTGCTGCCGCTCGTGTAGAGGACGTACGCGAGATCGCCTGGATCTCGCTCCACGACCGGCGGGTCCTCGCCCGCCCTCGAGGGCTCCGCGGCGCTGACCGGTGTGGGACCGATTCCGGCCACGAGGCCGGTGCGCAGGGAGTCGCACACCACGAGCTCCAGCCCGCAGTCCTCGGCCATGAAGCGCAGTCGCTCCGGCGGCCAGTCGGCCTCGAGGGGAACGTAGGCGCACCCGGCCCGCAGGATCCCGAGCACTCCCGCGATCACGGTCGGCGATGGTGTCCCACTGACGCCGACGAGATCGCCGGGCTTCGCGCCCGCGGCAACCAGTCGGCCGGCGATGCCGTCGGCCCAGCTCAGCAGCTGCCCGTAGCTGGTGGACTCGCCGCCCGAGAGGATCGCGGGGGCGGCCGGCGAGCGCTCTGCCTGCGACGCGAACAGGGCGTCAAGGGGCTCGTCGCGTCGGAGGGGCCGGCGGGTGTCGTTGGCCGCGGCGACGACGCCGTCCGGATCGGCGGCCCTGCTGCGCTCGTCCGTCGCCCCCTCCACCCGCTCAGGCCTCGGCTCGGCGCCCGACCCAAGTCCGTTCCAGGTTCTCGACCAGCGACTCGCTGGTCAGGCAGCGCGCCTGTTCGATCGCGTATGTGGACATGAAGGCGCGAAACGCGTCGAGCGGCTCCTGGGCGGCTCGCAGCGCCCTGCGGTTGGCCAGAACACTGACCGGGCCCATCTCCAGCAACCGCTCCGCCGTCGCGGCAACCGCCTCCCACACCCCGTCGCGCTCTGTCACCTCATCGACCAGCAGGCGCCCCTCGGCGCTCTCGGCCTCCCATTGCTCGTCGAACAAGATCGAGCGACGCGCCACGGAGACCCCCGTGAGGCGCGGCAGGCGCAGAGCGGCCGCGCCCGGGACGATCCCCTCCCGGCTGGCGGGCAGGCTGAGGAGGGCGTCGCGCTCGGCAACCACCCTGTCCATCACCAGCAGCAGCTGAGCGCCGCCGCCGATCGCGAAGGTCTCGACCCCGGCGAGCCAGGGCACCTCGAGCCAGTCCTCGTCCGATTGGGGTGAGGTCGTCGGCTCGGAGACCTCGCCCGCGGCGGAGGCAGCCATGCCCCGGAGCATCTTCGCCACGAAGCCCAGCTCGCGGACGATGAAGAAGAGGTACGAGAGGCCGCCGGCGTAGAGCTCGGATAGGTCCAGCCCCGAGCTGAACACCCGACGACCGCGATAGCGAGGGTGGTCCACCACCCCGCCGCGCAGGACGCCGGCCTCCGACTCCGGGTCGAGCAGCACGAGGTCGACAGCGGTCTCGAGCGCCACGGTCGTCTCGCCGTTCTCGGCGTTGAGCCGCTCGGGGCGCGTCAGCGTGACCACGCCGAGATTGCCGCGCCGCTCGACGCTCGCCGCACCCAGATCGATGCGTCCGTCGCTCGCATAGCTCGACAGCAGCTCGGCCGACTCCGGCTTCGGCCGCAGCATCGACTCCACCAGATGCGCGCCCACGCCGGGATCGGCCAGCCACGAGGCCAGCAGTTGGCCCTGGGCGAGCTCGATCCCGAGCTGCTCCCGAAGCTCCCGCTCTCGCTCGGCTGCGATCTCGCCGGGGCCCGGGACGAGGCCCGGATGCGCTGCGGCTGCTCGCTCGAGCAGCTCCTCCACACGCAGCCTTGTCGCCCGGCCATCGGTCAGCTCGTCGTACAGCGAGACGTGATCGCGAAGTGGCACGGTCCTTGGAGGTGGACTGTGGGTGGCGCTCACTTCTCCCCCTTCGGTTGGCTGAGGGCGGCGGGCGAGCCCACCGTATCTTGTCGCGACCGCGATCGCACCCTGTGGACGGTCGATCGGGCCGGCCCCATCGAGTCCCCGGATCGGGGATACGATCGGGTCGCCCGAGGCCTTCCGAGTGGATCCCAAAGCGATAGCCAACGAGCCCGTTCCGGCCGGGCGAGGGGTCGCGGAGCCGCCCTCAGAGCTGCGCGCACTCCACCGCAGCATGGTGCGGCTGCGGACCTACGACGACCGCTCGGTCGTCTACCACCGCCAGGGCCGGATCGGGACCTACGCCATCTTCTGGGGCCACGAGGCGCTGCAGGCCGGCGCCCTCCACGCGCTCGAGCCCGACGACTGGATCTTCCCCTCCTACCGCGAGTCGGCGATCGGCCTCCTCCGTCAGATGCCCGCCTCGACGATCTTTGCCTGGTGGCGCGGGCATCCGGAGGGCTGGTGGGATCCCCGCGAATGGCGGATCGCCTCGATCGCCGTCCCGGTCGGCAGCCACGTCCCCCACGCCGCCGGCATGGCCTGGGGCCTGAAGCTCCGAGGCGAGACCAGCTGCGTGCTCGCCTTCTTCGGCGATGGCGCCACTTCGACCGGCGCGTTCCACGAGGGGATGACCTTCGCCGCAGCCAAGCGGGTTCCGGCTGTGTTCGTCTGCAACAACAACTCCTGGGCGATCTCCACGCCGGCGGAGGCGCAATCCGGTGTCGAGCGCCTCGTCGACAAGGCGGTCGGCTACGGGATGGAGGGGGTGCGCATCGACGGGGCCGACGCCCTCGCCGTCCGCAACGCTGTCCGGGAGGCGGCCGCCCGCGCCCGCGCCGGCGAAGGCCCCCAGTTCATCGAGGCCGTCACGTTTCGCGCCGCGCCCCACGCTACCGCCGACGACCCGGGCCGCTACATGGATCCGGCGCAGATCCGGGCGGCGCGCGAGCGTGAGTGCCTGGGGCGCTTCGAGAGCCGCCTTCGGCAGCTCGGCGTGCTCGGCGATCAGGCGATCGCCAGGGTCCGGGAGGAGGCGCTGGCCGAGACCGAGGCGGGGATCGAGGCCGCGGAGTCGTTGCCCAAGCCCGACCCGAGACAGATCTTCGACACGACCTACGCGCTGCCGCCACGCGCGCTTCGTCGCGAGCGCGACTCCGCGGTGGGGCGCTGACATGGCCGTGATGAACCTCGTCCAGGCGGTCAACGACGGGCTGCGCCAGGAGATGGCGCGGGACGAGTCCGTGATGGTGCTCGGCGAGGACGTGGGCAGGCTCGGAGGCGTCTTCCGGGCGACGGACGGCCTACAGGCCGAGTTCGGGCCTGACCGCTGCGTCGACACGCCGCTCGCCGAGGCCGGCATCGTCGGCACAGCCGTCGGCCTGGCATTGGCGGGCTGGCGGCCAGTCTGCGAGATGCAGTACGAGGCGTTCAGCTACCCCGCCCTGGACCAGGTCCTAAGCCATCTGAGCCGCTACCGCTGGCGCAGCGGAGGCGCGATCGAGATGCCGGTCGTGATTCGCATGCCCTACGGCGGCGGAGTCAGGGCGCCGGAGCTGCACGAGGACTCACCCGAGGCGTTGTACGCGCACGCCCCCGGGATCAAGGTGGCGATGCCCTCGTCTCCCGCCGATGCGAAGGGCCTGATCGCGGCCGCCGTGCGCGATCCCGACCCGGTGGTGGTACTCGAGCCGAAGGCGCTCTACAGGGCGTCCGCGGAGGCCGTCCCCGACGGAGACCACTTCGTCGAGCTCGGGCGGGCCGTCCTCGCCCGCCACGGTACCGACGCGACGCTGGTCGCCTACGGCGCCATGCTCCCGGTGGCGATGTCGGCGGCCGAGCGTCTCAGCGAGCGCGGCGAGGCCGAGGTGGAGGTCCTCGACCTGCGCACCCTCACTCCCCTAGACGAGGAGGCGGTTCTCGACTCCGTCGCCAAGACCGGGCGGGCGGTGATCGTCCACGAGGCACCGCGCACCGCCGGTTTCGGCGCAGAGGTCGCGGCGCTGCTGGCGGAGCGCGGCATCCTCGACCTGCGCGCGCCGGTCCGCCGCGTCACCGGCTTCGACGTCCCCTATCCATACTGGTCGCTCGAGGACAGCTATATCCCGAGCGCGGACCGGATCGTGACCGCGCTCGAGGAGGTCCTGCGGTTCTGAGCGCCTCTCACCTGATTCGGCTCCCGGACCTCGGAGAGGGGCTCAGCGAGGCCGAGGTCGTCAGATGGCTGGTCGGGGAAGGCGACTCGGTCGCCACGGATCAGCCGCTCGTCGAGGTGGAGACCGACAAGGCGGTCGTCCAGATCCCGTCGCCGGTCGCGGGAACGATCACCGGGATCCTCGTGGCAGAGGGAGCCCGGGCGTCGGTCGGCGACGTGCTCGCCGAGATCGCGGCCGAGCGCGCCAGCGCCGCCGGCCCGCGGGCCCTCCCTCGTGTCCGTGCCCTGGCGTCCGAGCTCGGCGTCGAACTGGCCGGCCTGCGGCCGCCCGGTGAAATCGTCACCGAGGACGACGTACGGACAGCCGCGGATGGAGGCGCTCAGGGAGAGCCCCGGCAGAACGGCGAGGGCGCTGCGCCGCAGCGCGTGCCGCTCCGAGGGGTCCGGCGCGAGATCGCCAACCACATGACGGATGCCGCGGCGGTTCCGACCGTGACGGTCGTGGAGGAGTGCGAGTTCTCGGCCCTCACCGGTGAGACGGCCTACGTCCGCGCCGCCGCAGTCATCGGCGCCACGGCGGATGCGCTCGCCGCTCACCCCGACGTCAACTCCACCCTCGAGGGAGGCGAGCTCGTGCGCCACGACCGCTGCGACCTCGGCTACGCGGTTCAGGGCGCGCACGGCCTCGTCGTCCCGGTCATCCGCGATGCCGCCGCCCGTTCCACCGAGGAGCTCGCGGCCGAGGCCCAGAGGCTCGTCGAAGCCGGCCGCGCCGGCACCCTCGCACTGGAGGATCTCAGCGGCGGCACCTTCACGATCACCGACGCCAGGCGGCTCGGTGGGCTGCTCGCAACGCCGCTGCTCAACACTCCCCAGATCGGGATCCTCGGCGTTCATCGCGTCGGCGAGCGGGCCGTGGTCCGCGATGGCGAGGTCGTCGCGCGCCCGGTCGCGCTGCTCTCAGTGGGGTTCGACCACCGCGCCCTAGACGGCGCGGCCGCCGCGGCCTTCCTGCTCGACGTCATCGAGCGGATCGAGTCGTGGCGACCCGGCTGATCCCCCGGCCCCGCCGCCACGCCTCCTGCCCCTGAGACGCTCGAGGGGCCCGCCCCCCGCCTCTGCATCCCGAACCAGGCGCTCGATCAGCTCCAGCCGGGCGTCCGCCTCCTCGCTGAGCCGTTGAACCAGCTCGAGCCGCTCGGCGGCCGCCCTCTCCTGCTCCGCCACGATCCGCTCGCTGCGCTCGCGAAGACTGCGATCGAGCTCGGGCAGGGCCGTCTCCACCGTTTCGACCAGCGAATCGGCGACGAAGATGAGGTTGCCCCATTCCCCCTCCCCCGGATCGGCGGTGTCCCAGCGCCCGACGCTCACGTGACGCCGCCCGTGTCGCACGAAGAGGGAGTGCCGGGGCCCGAGTGGATCGACGAGCGCGCGGAGCTCGTCGAGCTCGACCGGACAGGGCCCGAGCGTCTCAGGCAGGTCGCCCCAGAACTCCACCATGACGACGTCCGCTGAGATGCCGCCCGCGCCACGCAGAACGTCCGCGTCGGCGCCCTCCGCGTCGATCTTGAGGAGCCCCACCCGTCCGGGGATCTCCCCGGCCTCGCTGAGCGAGTGCAGGGATCGCAATTGAACCTCCACCGAGCCGTCCCAGACCAGCTCGGCACCCGACCGCTCCGGTCGCAGCGTGTTGAAGGCGTCCAGGCTCTCCCCGGAGGCGTTGCGCGCCAGGTGCAGCTCCGCGGTCCCATCGTGCGTGCCGAGCGCCATCTCGAGCACGTGAACATCGGCGTCGTCCGCGAACCGCTCCCGCAGCCGCGCCGCGCTGGCGGGAGCGGGCTCGATCAGCCAGGCCGGGCCGAGCCCGGCGTCCCGGAGACACGTGGCCAGCGCGCCGTGCTCGCTGCCGACATCGATTGCGCTGCGCTCGTCGAGACCGGGAACGATGGCGGCTATAAGGCCGAGCTCGGCGCCCTGGTCATCGATCTCCGGGTTGACGGCGCTCGAATCCATTCCTCTCCCCGAGGCGAGCATACGAGTTGGCGGCGGCCGCGTGCGAGCGGCTCGACTCAGCTCCGGAACGGCAGGCCCGGGCCACTGCGCTGCCATTCGACCTGCCCGCGACCTTCGTCCGCCGAGCGCTCGACCACCCCGTCCCATCGATGCAGCATCGACTTGAGGCGTGCAACCGCCTCGGGTGGGTGGGCGGCCACCTCGGCTGCGAGGCCCAGCGCCGCGTCCTCGGTCGCAGCCGCCGGCGCGACGCGATGGACGAGCCCCATCCGTAGGGCCTCGTCTGCGCTGACGTTGCGCGAGGTGAGCAGCAGGTACTTCGCGGTGGCGAGGCCGCAGAGCGTGACCAGGCGGGCCGGACCGACCGGAACCCCGAGCTCGGCGCCTGGGAAGCGCATCCGGAGGTTGGACCCGCCGACCCGGAGGTCGCACGCGACTGCGATCTCGGCGCCGCCCCCCACCACCGACCCGTGACACGCGGCCACCGTCGGCTTCGGGAAAGAGGTGAGCTCGTCATAGAGCTGCGCGAAGAGCTCCATCCGGTGCACCTTGCCCTCCTCGTCGAGCTCCTCCCGGACGTCGGCGCCCGCCGAGAGCCCGAGGTGGTCATTGGAGGAGACAACCACCACGCGGACCATCGGATCGGCCCGGGCCTGGTTGAGGTGGGCGAGGAGCTCGACGAGCATTTCGGTGTTGATCGCGTTCCGGGCCTTCTCGCGCTCCAGTCGCAGCAGAGCGATCCCGTTCTCATCGACCGAGTAGCCGGTCAGCGCCATCAGGCCTCTTCCTCGGCGGGCTCGACTTCGGGCTCGGTGAGCTGATCGAGCAGCCGCTCCACCTCGTCGGCGGAGGACTGGATCAGCAGCCGGACCTCCTCCTCCGGCTCCCGGAACCTGGAGAGGACGTAGTTGGAGACGATCTCGGGATCGGTGGAGTTCGGCCGGCCCACCCCGCCCCGCACGCGCCAGAAGTCCTTCCCGCCCAGTCCCTGGCTGAGGCTCTTCAACCCGTTGTGGCCGGCGACACCCCCGCCGAGCTTGCTCCGGACCTCCCCGAAGGGCAGATCGATCTCGTCGTGCAGCGCGATCACGTGGTCGAGTGGCACGCCGAGCTCACCCCGCGCCGGGCCGGCGGCCGAGCCGGATTCGTTCATGAAGGTCTGCGGCAGCAGGATGGCGACGCGGGGACCGCCGGGACCGGTGCGCCCGTCCGTGATCAGCCCGCCGTAGCGCTTCCTGGCCTTCGGCAGCTCCCAGCGGCGGGAGAGCTCGTCCGCGACCTCGAAGCCGAGGTTGTGACGAGTACCGGCGTACTCGCGGCCGGGGTTGCCGAGGCCGACGATCAGCGCGTCGACGCGAGGCTCCGTCTTACGGGTCGCGCTGTCGCGCGCCCTCTCATCGATCTCGTCGCGAGAGCCGCGCGACCGCCGGCGAAACAGGGACAGCGGCTACTCCCCGCCTGATTCGTCGCCGCCACCCTCGCCCTCGGCTGCGGCCTCGCCCTCGCCCTCCGGGGCCTCCTCGCCCTCCGGTGCCTCCTCGCCCTCACCGACCAGCTCGGTCTCCTCCTCGACCTCCGGCTCGGGCTCCTCCTCGACACGCGGCGGACTCAGGGTGGCGATGGTGATCTCCTCCGGCTCGTCGGCCATGAACTTCACACCGGCGGGCACGGCCACGGAGGCGAGATTGATCGTGTCGTTGATGTCCATCTGCGAGACGTCGACTGTGATCTGCTCGGGGATCTCGGTCGGAAGCGCCTCGACGGTGATCTCGCGGGTGACGTGCTCGAGCACTCCGCCCTCGCGGACGCCGGGTGCCTGGTCGGCCCCCTCGAGCTCGATCGTCACCTCCGCCTGGATCTCCTCGTCCAGCCGGACCTCGAGGAAGTCGAGGTGCAGCACGTCGCCGCGGACGGGATGGTGCTGCTGCTCCTTGATGACGACCGGCACGGCCTTCGACCCGTCCAGCTCGAGGTCGAGGAGCGTATGGCCCTCGGAGAGCAGAACGCGGAGGTCCCGGGCAGACACCTGGAACGGACGCGCGTCCCCTCCCTGCCCGTAGACCACGCCGGGCACGAGGCCCTCCCGCCGGAGGCGCCGCGTCGCCCGCGAGCCGAACGTCTCGCGCTGGGAAACCTTGAGTGTGGCTCGGTCCTGTGCCATGGATGAGTGACGGTACTGAGTGGGAGCGCGCACCCGCCTGAATCGGTGAGCCGGGTACGCTCGGGCGCCAGGATAGAAAATAGGTGAGGGAAATGGGCAGCGACGAAGACAGGGACCAGCGGGAAGAGCAGGGCGTGGATGCCCTGCGCGCCGACCCGGAGGAGAGGGCGCGTCGATCCGACCCGCTCGAGCCCGAGGAGCAGCACGTTCGGATGCCCACCTCGCGTATCGGCCGATCCGCGAGGCTGGGCACGACCCTCGGCTCCCAGGCGACCCGCTACGCGGGGACGGCCGCCGCGAACGTCGTCCGCTCCGACGAGAGGGCCCAGGAGCGCCTCGAGACCCGGCACCTCGAGACCGCCCTGAAGATGGCCTCCGTCCTTGGGGAGATGAAGGGCGCGGCGATGAAGATCGGTCAGATGGCGTCCTTCATCGACGTCGACTTCCTGCCTCCCGAGTACCGCGAGATCTATCAGGAGCAGCTCGCCAAGCTCCGGACCAGCGCTCCCGCCATGCCGTGGGAGCAGGTCCACGAGATCCTCGAGGACGAGTACGAGAAGCCGCCTGGGCGCGTCTTCGCCGAGATCGAACCGGAGGCCTTCGCGGCTGCCTCGATCGGGCAGGTTCACCGGGCGATCCTGCGCGACGGCACGAGGGTCGCGGTCAAGGTCCAGTACCCGGGGATCGCCGACGCCCTCGAATCCGACCTGGCCAACGCCGGAATGATCGTGCGACTGGCGAAGGTGCTCGCTCCCGGGCTCGACGCAAAGGCGGTCGCCTCGGAGCTGCGCGAGCGGGTGCTGGAGGAGCTCGACTACGAGTACGAGGCCCAGAACCAGCGCGCCTTCGCCCGAGCCTACGAAGGGCACCCCTTCATCTTCGTGCCCAGGGTCCACTCGAGGCACTCAAGGAGGCGGGTGCTGGTCACCGACTACGTCGAGGGCCGAGGATTCGAGCAGGTCAAGGAGCTCGAGCAGGACGAGCGGGACATCTTCGGCGAGATCGTCTTCCGCTTCTGCTTCGGGTCGATCTACCACCTCCAGCACTTCAACGCCGACACCCACCCGGGCAACTACCTCCTGATGGACGACGGGCGGGTCGCCTTCCTCGACTTCGGGATGACCAAGCGCCTCACTCCTGAGCAGATCCAGCTGGAGCAGCGGGCCGTCGACGCGGCGAGCCGCGACGACCCGGAGGCGTTGCGGCAAGCCCTCCACGATCTCGGCTTCGTCCACGACCCGAGCAAGGTCGACGCCGAGCGGCTCATGAGGCACGTCAAGATGGTCGGCGGCTGGTATCTGGAGGACGGCGAGGTGCGCATCTCACCGAAGCGGGTGATGAAGATGATCGAGGTCACCTCGGACCCGCGCTCGGACTTCTACGACCTGGTCCGCAAGGAGAGCCTCCCCGCCGACGAGCTGATGGGGCGCCGGATGGAGACGGGGCTGCTGGCCGTGCTCGCGCAACTACGGGCGACCGCCAACTGGCACCGGATCATGCGCGAGTGGGTCTACGCGGACCCGCCGTCGACGGTGCTCGGCGAGGTCGAGTGGCGCTTCTTCCAGCGCCGGGGCACCTCGCAGAGCCCCGGGCTACCGAGCCGCGTCTAGCCCTCGGCCGGCAGCGCCGGAGAACGAGCTTCTCTTCGGCGACCTCGAAGAGCCTGGGATCGTTCGAGCAGATCCCGTCGACGCCCATGTCGAGCAACTCGCTGATCCGCTCTGCATCGTCGACCGTCCAGGCGATCAGGTCCACCCCGACCCTCTGCGCAGCGTCCACGAGGCGCGGCGTGATGATCTGGTGGTAGGCCCAGACGGCGTGGACGCCGAGGTCCGGGCCCTTCTTCTCGAGGATGGCCGGGAAGCGGCGCCGGATGGCGGAGAGGCCGGCTCGGAGAGCGGGCCCGGCCCAGCCGTACCTCGTCCAGTCCCGTCGGGTCTTCGGATAGGTCCAGCCGAGACGGAGGCCGGGCTCGAGTTGGCGAAGCTTCAGGAGGCTCTCGACCTCCATCGTGGAGACCATCGCCCGCTCGACCAGGCCGCTGCCCGAGAGGGCGCCCGCGAGCTCGGCCTCCCGGCCGGCGAGCTTCAGGTCGCAGTCGATCTCGACCTCGTCGAGGGGAGGCTCGAGGAAGAGGTCGAGCGCCTCCGCCAGGTCCATCGGCTTGCGCACCAGCGCATCGTGGTGGTCGTGCGCGACGATCAGCCTGCCCTCCTTGGCGCGCAGGACGTCGAGCTCGATCATGTCGACGCCGACCTCCACGGCGGCGTCGAAGCTCTCGGCCGTGTTGCCGGTGACGATCGCGTCGGCGCCCTTGTGGCCCACGCGGATGTACGCGGGCACGGCCTCCGGCGACCCCTGCCTGTCCTCGGTTGACATGGGCGGGTCACCCTAGAGGGTTGGTCTGACACGGGAGCCCCGGCACAGGCCTGGCGCCAGCACGCTTGGCAGTTCCCGAGCCATGCTCCTCACCGCCTGCAGAGATCACTGTCCTGCCCTTGGAGCGCGAACCGAGAGTCCCGTGGTGCAAGAAGAATCACAAGAAGAACCACAACAAGAAGCAGTTCAAGAAGCGCAAGAAGAAGGCAAGGAAGCTCCCGGTCTAGCCACACGTTGAAAGGGTGTGCGACCAGGATTAATAGGACTCATCGGACCCGAGGGCGTGAAGCACGCGCGCCTCGTCTTGACCGCGTTCGTCTTCGTCTTCCTGGGGTTGCTGGGCAGCCGGGCCGCCGCCGCGACCGTGATCGTCGACGACGGCGATCCGATCTTCCAGGAGTGGGCGAGCGAGTCGCACGTGAAGATGCCGCGGGTGATCCGGGTTGAGCACACCCCTGGCCCCGTCCCAGGCGATGCTTGGGCGCAGACCAGCTACGACGGCGTGATCCACTGGGAGTTGGACGCGCAGACGACCCGCAGCTACCCGCTGGCGCGGCCAACGTTCTACCGCGAGGTCGGGCACGTCGTGGACTTCCTGACGTTCACGGACAAGCGGCGAGTGAAGATCAACCGGCTGCTGCGCTGGTCGAGCTTCCTCTGGCGGACCGAGTGGTTCGCGATGGGCTACTCCTACTGCGCGCTGGGCGCCTACCCGGTGGAGGGCTGGTCCGGGTACGGCTACGCGGTGCCCCCGTGGAAGCAGCATCGGCTCTGCCGAATTCTGGGGCAGCGATGATCTCCCGGCTCGCGTAGGCCGCTCACATCTGGCGCGCACCGTCGCGCCCCCAGCGGTCTTTCGATTGCGCAATTTTGCGCTGGCACCCTCCCCAACGCCGGGGGATACTGCCTGGGCGATGTTGGAGGAGAACGTCGAGTTGGCTTACCGAGCAGTCGACGCCATCAACCGACGTGACTTCGGGACCCTTCTGGCGTTGATGGACGACGACGTCGAGGTCGTCTCGCGCATCGTCGCCATAGAGGGCGGCTTGAACGGCCTCGACGGCATCCGCCGCTGGTGGGAGAACTGGTTCAACTTCTTCCCCGACTACAGCATCGAGGTTGTCGACGTCGGTGCGCTTGGAGACCGGATCGTCGCGGCCCTGCGCGCTCTCGGCAACGGCGCCGGGGGTGACGTGCGCTTCGAGGAGACGATCTGGCTTGCAAGCCGGTGGCGTCGCGGGAAATGCGTCTGGTGGCGAACCTTCTACACGCGGAATGACGCCCTCGAAGCCGCCGTACTGTCGGAGTAGGGAGGCTTGTTCGCGTTGACTCCCGATTCACGCTGATTTAGGGTCGCTGAATGGCCACGCGCCGGCGTCGGGTGTTGAAACGCCTTGCGCTCACCGGCTTCCTCGCGGCGCTGTCGCTTGCCGCAATCGCCTCGCCGGCCTCGGCGTCGGTGACGATCGGACAGCTCGCCCCAAGCCTCCCCTCGTCGGAGACCTCTGCCGATACTGACCGCGCCCAGCCCAGCGTCACCGCTGGGAACTCGTACGTCGTCCCCGCGATTGCAGGGATCACCACCTGGACGCTCACCTCCTGGAGCCACAATGCCGCCGCCGACGTAGGGCAGGAGCTGACCATGAAGGTGTTTCGGAAGGTCGCGGACCCTCTGACCTACACCGTGGTTGGCCACGACGGCCCCAGACCCCTCACCCCGAGCATCGTCAACACATTCCGGACCAGTCTCCCGGTGAAGTCGGGCGACGTCCTGGGCAACAACTCGAAAAGCCCAGTCGACAACGGGTCCTACTTCACCGCTCCGGGAGATTCGCCCATCAGCATCAACCCCGGCCTCGCTGATGGCCAATCGGGGATCTTCGCGCTCGAAGCCGTTGAGGCGCGTCTCAACATCTCAGCCGTCCTCGAACCTGACTGCGACCAGGACGGCCTCGGTGACGAGACACAGGACACGAACCTCTCCGCCTGCGTCGCTCCAGCGCCCGCAGCCCCGGCCCCCAAGAAGAAGTGCAAGAAGAAGCACAAGCACTCCGCCGAGAGCGCCAAGAAGAAGAAGTGCAAGAAGAAGAAGAAGCACCACTAGACCAGCTCAACGAAGGAGGACCGAGTTGATTTTGTCGACTGCGAAGATCGAGGATTTTGACCGCTGGTGGAACACGTTCTCGACCAAGGGCGCTGAAAAACGAAGACAGCACGGGTGTAAGGGTTCGCACGTTTTTCGCGATCCGGACGACGATCACCGGGTGTGGGTGGTTTTCGACTGGGATGAGGAAGGCTTTCGGAACTTCGTGTCCGACCCCGAGATGGTCGAAGTCTTTGAAGTAGGTGGGATGGAAGGGAAGCCTCAGGCGGCCGAGTTCGTCCGGGAGCACGACGCCTAATCCAAGCGGAATAGACCGAAGGAGTCCGGGAACGGCCCTCGAAGCCGCCGGGCTGCGGGAGTAGGCGATGTCGGAGGAGAACGTCGAGATCGCGACGCGCTGGTATGAGGCAGCAACAAGCAAGGACGCGCTGCTGGCTGCGATGACCAGAACGATGGGGTTGTGCCATCCCGAGGTCGAATGGAGCGCACCCGAAGACGGAACGATCTACCGCGGCCGTGAGGGAGTCAGGCAGCGGCTCGAGGAATGGCTGCAAAGCTTCGCTGACTACAGATATGACGTCCAGCGGATCATCGACTGCGGAGGGGATGAGGTACTGGTCGAAGCAGTTGAAGTGGGCCGCGGCGTGATGAGTGGCGCCGAGGTTCGCTCGACCAACTACGAGCTGCTCACGATCCGTGACGGGATGATCGTGCGCATACGCGAGTTCTACGACGAAAGCGAGGCCCTCCAAGCCGCCGGCCTGTCGGAGTAGCTCTGCCCTCATCCTTCTACGCCGAAGTCTGGACCCCCCTACGATCGGCGCGCCGTGCTGTTGCTGATTCTTCTCATCCTGTTCGGAGTTGCCGTCATTGCCGTGGCGTCCGTGGCGCTGCTGCGTCGATCGCGGGCAACCGAAGCGCGGAGGGTGGAAGGCCTCGATTCGGAAAGGGAGGTCTACGAGAGGCTCTACGGAAGGCGCTCGATGACCGTATCCGCCCCGGTGCCCGTGGAGCGACCGCCAAAAACCGATGGGCTGTCGGAGTAGCGACTAGGGCTTCAGGCACCCTCAGCGCACGGACGCCACGGAAATTTAGGGGTCCACTCGGGGTCCACTTGCCGCCCGGGACTTCACGCGCCGATCAGGCCGTGCTCTTCGTAGATCGAGCGCCGGCGCCGGCTTCAGGGAGGCGGCCATATCGGCCGTAGCAGAGCGCGATCGGCCGGCCTAGCCTCGGGCTGACGGTTCGCGCCTTCGCACGCCTAGACCACGCCTAGCCCGGGCCTTTTGTACCGAGGATGTACCGCCGTGTCGGAGCCTTCTGGCCGTCAAACAGGCACCGGAGCCTCGACTCGTTGGGAGGTCCGACGCCACGACTCGAAGGAGGCCGGAAATGAGGGCTAAGACGAAAGGGAAGCACGAGATGGGCTGGCGATTCGCGATTGTGATCGGCGTGGCTGCGGCTGGCGTGATGGCGCTCGGGGCGCAGACGGGGACGGCGGCCTCCGAGGACGTCGTCAGCTACGGCACGAAGGTGACGATCCTCAAGGACCAGCGGATATTGCACGGCAGGGTGAGGTCAGAGGGGGGATCGAAGTGCAGGGTTGGGCGAGAGGTGATCCTGTTCAGGAAGCGGCCCGGGCCGGATCGCAAGCTCGGCGCTGACCGAAGCGGCCCCGGTCATGGACCTGCTTTCTTCTGGGAGGTGCACGTCAAGAACCGTGAGATAAAGGGTCCCCTGTATGCCAAGGTGACGCCCAAGGTGGGCGATGGGTTCGTGTGCCGAGCCGACACGAGCGGGATGAACTAAGACGACCCACCGCTCCATCCGAACTGAAATAACCGGGCGGGTTGACTCGCTGTCAAAAAGACTGCCGAGGACTAGACTCGAGGAACCGCCGGCGCGTTCCCGGCTTCTCCCTATGCAACATCCCCCTGGGGGCGCGTCGGCTCTACTTCGGCGGTCTACTCCGGATCGTCGCGGCTAGTTGTTCCTCGCCTGCTCAGCAGCCTGATCACCACCGCCGGAGCTCCGAGAGCGATCTCCAGCGGCGGGCCTGCCCATACTCGACCCGGGCGTGTCCGGTCTCATCGATCGAGCCGAGCTCGTGCCACTCCCCCTCCACAGGACTGGAGGCGTGAAACAGCCGGCGCTCGATGAGTCCCTGTACTCCGAGGACAACGTGCTCACCACACCTAGAGCGCTGCGGGAGTAGGTGATGTCGGAGGAGAACGTGGAGATCATCCGGCGCGGCTACGAGGCCTATAAGCGTGGGGACGTGGCCGCGATGCTCGAAGGATTCGACCCGGAGATCGAGATCTACGACCACGACATACCGGACTCCGGGGAATACCGGGGGTTTCGCGTTCATGCCAGGGGACGCCAGAGTGGCGTCGATGTCGAACGTGTCGACGGTGCGGTGTGGACGCTGACGGTGTGGCGGTCAGTCATCGTGATTCAGCCCCTGCCAGGCGGGTAAAAGAGTTGTAGGGAAACGGCAGGGACCGGGGATGAATAGGGCGAGCGGCCTCGCTGGCGTCACCCTGGCGGGTGGGGTCGTCTCGTCCTGTTCATCAGCCACGGCGAACGGGTCAACACTCGATCTCGGCCTTTCGGTAGTACTGGCGCGGGTACGGCTTCCGTTATTCACTATTCATGTTGGGAGCGGTCCTTCGGCAGACACTCACAGTGCAG
The DNA here is from genome assembly GCA_963804595.1 of uncultured Solirubrobacterales bacterium. GTDB lineage: Bacteria > Actinomycetota > Thermoleophilia > Solirubrobacterales > 70-9 > DASUPK01. Next base: position 170,418 of record CAWDQZ010000004.1, on the reverse strand, counting down.
GGGCCGCTCCCTTTGTTTTCGGCATTACCGTCACTTGATCTCGAAGGTCTGTCGTGTCGGCCGTCTTCCAGCTCAAGGCCCGAGCACTCGGATGCACAAGGCGCGTTTGTTAAGGACCGTTGACGCGGAACTGCGCGGGGTGTTCGAATAGCTCGAAGGCTGACTAAACGACAACAAGGGGGTCAGCCATGAAGGTACGTAGACGGATCATTGCGGCGGTGGCTCTCGCTGCAATCGGGGTGGTCACAGCGGTACCCAGTGCGTTCGGGGATGCTGGGACTAATCCAACCGCAAGCTGCGTCGGCTCCGGGTCATCGGCGGTGGCACCGGGTCAGGCGCTTACCCCGTTCTCAGTCCCGGGCGAGCGCGCCCAGATTTCTGCAGATGTGCAGGCAATGGCCGCCGCCGCAGGCACGACACCGGGGCAGTTGATCGCCGGGGCCGCCCAGGCACACGGGACGGCCTTTGTCTGCTTCCCCGCGGGTCCCCCTTAGGCCCAATCGACTCTGGGAAACGGACTCAACTGGGAGCTGCGCCGCTCTGGCGCGGCTCCTAGTTGCCCCTAGAAGAGCTGGTTCTCGCCGGCGAAGATCTCGGACACCGAGTCGTCGGTGAAGATCCGCCGGATCGAGTCGGCGAGTGTCTGGGCGGTCGAGATGACGGTGATCTTGTCCGGCGCGCCGGGGCGCTGCGGAAGCGTGTCCGTGACCACGATGCGCTCGATCGGAGACTCCGCGAGCCGCTCGTAGGCCGGCCCGGAGAAGACGCCGTGGGTGGCCAGCGCGATGACGCGCGCCGCGCCCTCGTCCATCACCGCGCGGGCCGCCGCGGTCAGCGTGCCGGCGGTGTCGATCATGTCGTCGACCAGCACCGCCGTCTTGTTCTCCACGTCACCGACGACGTAGCCGATCTCGGCCACCTGCTGAGCCGGACGCTCCTTCTCCATCACGGCCCAGGTCGAGCCGATCTTGCGGGCGAAGTTGCGCGCCGTCTTCACGCGGCCGGCGTCGGGCGAGACGATCACAGGCTCCTCGTCGACGTGATCCGCGATCCACTGCGTGAGCATCGGCATCGCGGTCATGTGGTCGAGCGGGACGTTGAAGAAGCCCTGTACCTGACCGGCGTGGAGGTCCATGGTGAGGACGCGGTCGACGCCCACGCCCTCCAGGCACCTGGCGACGATCCGCGCCGAGATCGGCTCGCGCGGGGCGGACTTCTTGTCCTGGCGCGCGTAGCCGTACCAGGGCATGACGGCGATGATCCGGTGGGCCGACGCGCCCTGCGCGGCGTCGATCATCGCCAGCAGCTCCATGAGGGCGTCGTTCGGTGTCATCCCCTCGAGCTCGTTGGCCGCGGTGGACTGGACGATGAAGACGTCGGCGCCGCGAATCGACTCCTCGTAGCGGCAGTAGATCTCGCCGTCGGAGAAGGTCTTCAGGGTGACCTCGCCGAGCTCGACCTGGAGGTTGCGGCCGATGTGTGCGGCCAGCTGACCGGAGGCCCGCCCGCCGAAGACCATCAGGCGCTTGCGGTAGTCCTGGACGATCTCCGACATTGGCTGCGTCTGCTCGATCGTGCTCAAGAGTCCTCGTCCTCGCTCGATTCCTTGGCCTTCTTGGCCGCGTAGCCCTCGACGTTCCTCTGCTCCGCTCTCGAGATTCCCAGCGCGCCGGGCGGGACGTCCTCAGTGACCACCGAGCCGGCCCCAGTGTATGCGTCGTCGCCGACTTCTACGGGCGCGACGAAGGTGGTGTCAACTCCCGTCCGAACGTTCTTCCCGATCTTGGTGCGATATTTCCTCCAGCCGTCGTAGTTGGCGGTGATCGTCGCGGCGCCGAGGTTCGACCCCTCCCCGACGTCGGCGTCGCCGATATAGGAGAGGTGCGGGATCTTGGTCCCGGCGCCGATCTCGGAGTTCTTGATCTCGACGAAGGTGCCGGCCTTCGCGCCCTCGCCGATGCGGGCGTCCGGGCGGAGGTAGGTGAAGGGGCCGACGATCGCCTCCTTTGCCACCTCGCACTGGGTCAGGTAGGAGTGGACGACGCTTGCCCGCTCGCCGATGCGAGAGTCGATCAGCGTGGTCATCGGCCCGATCGTGCTGCCCGCGCCGATGCTGGAGCGGCCGCGCACCGTCGTTCCCGGGAGGATCGTCGTGTCCGCCTCGATCTCGACGTCGGCGTCGATCCAGGTGGCGCCGGGGTCCTCGACCGTGACGCCGGCTCGCATGTGGGCGACGAGGATGCGGCGGCGGGCCTCATCGGCGACGCGAGCGAGGTCGGCTCGGTCGTTGATTCCGAGGTTCACGCCCGGGTCCGGGGCGCGGTGGGCCACGACCCGCAGGCCCGACTCGCGGAGGAGAGGCAGCACGTCGCCGAGGTAGTACTCGCCCTGCGCGTTGTCGTTGTCCAGGCGCTCCAGGGCCTCGGCGAGGGCGGGTCCGGCGAACGCGTAGGTCCCGGCGTTCACCTCCTTGATCTGGAGCTCCTCCGGGGTGGCGTCGCCCTCGGTCTTGGCCTCGACGATGCGCTCGATGTCGCCATCGGGGCCGCGGACGATCCGGCCGTAGGTGCCCGGATCCTTCATCTCGGTCGTCATCACCGTCGCGGCGGCGTCGGCCTCGCGATGGGCCGTGACCAGCCCGTCGATGATCTCGGCCGAGACGAGCGGGTGGTCGCCCGAGAGGATCAGCACGGTGTCCGAGTCGCGGACGACCTCGGACGCCGCCCGCAGGGCGCCGCCGGTGCCGTCGGCCTTCGGCTGGACGATCGTCTCGGTCCCGTTCGGCAGCGCCGAGGAGATGTCTCGATCGGGCGAGACGATCACGCAGATCCGGCCGGCGCCGGCCTGGCGGGCGGCGAGGACCGGCCAGGCGACCATCGGGCGCCCGCAGATCTCGTGCAGGACCTTGGGCACCGCAGAGCGCATCCGCGTTCCCTGGCCCGCGGCCATGATGAGAGCCGTGGGAGCGTTCACCCCGAAAGCGTAATGCGAGCGTGCCCCGCGGCGGAGCGAGGCGCAATCCGTTTCCCAGGGACACCGCTCAGCCGGAAGGGCTGAGCGGCACCAGGACCGGGTCGGGACGGGTCAGGTCCGCAGCCCAGGGGTGTCTTCCCGGGCTGCGAAGGCGGCGCTGACCAGCTCGACGATCTGCTGGGGCGCCTTCTCCGGCGAGCCGGCGTCCAGCGGCGGCTGGGGGTCGTACTCGATGCCGAGCTGAACCGCCTGCGCGATCTCGTCGCCGTTGATCTGCTGGACGAGCCAGAGCGCCATGTCGATCCCGGACGAGACACCGGCGGCGGTGACGATCTTGCCGTGCTGGACCACGCGGTCCGGGACGGCGTTCGCGCCGAGGTCCGCGAGCAGGTCGCGGGCGAGCCAGTGGGTGGTAGCGGGAATCCCATCGAGGAGGCCGGCCGCCGCGAGCAGCAGGGAGCCGGTGCAAACGGAGGTGGTCCAGGTCGTGTTCTCGTGGACGGTCCTGATCCAGTCGTGGAGCGGCTCGTGCTCGAGAAGGACGCGGTTGCCGAAGCCGCCGGGGACGACCACGATGTCCGGGGTCTGCAGCTCGTCGAGGGAGGCCTCGGCGATGAGCGAGAGCGTGTCCGATTCGTTGCGGACCGGCCCGGCGTTCTCGGCGACGAAGACCGCCTCATTGCCCGGGACCGAGTTGAAGACGTCATGGGGGCCGGTGATGTCCAAGGCCGTGAAGCGGTCGTAGAGCAGGTAGGCGATCTGCACGCTGTCTCCTCTCAGTGCGGGGTGCGCGCCCGCCTGAAGCGGGAGCGGTATTGGGCAGGTGGGACCCCCATCCGGCGGCCGAAGGCTCGGCGCATGGTCTCGGGCGTCCCGAAGCCACAGCGGCCGGAGATCAGGTCGATCGGGTCGGCGCTGTCCTCGAGCAGCTGGCGAGCGCGCTCCACCCGGAGCTCCTCCACGTACGCCGCCGGAGTCATTCCGATCTCCCGCCTGAAGAAGCGAGCGAAGTTGCGCGGGCTCATCGCCGCGCGCTCGGAAAGCGTCTCGACGCGAAGATCCTCATCGAGGTTGTCGGCGATCCAGGACTGGAGCTCGCGGAGCGGGCGCCGCTCGGCAGCTTGGGCCGAGAGGTGAGAGCTGAACTGGGCCTGGCCGCCAGGACGCTGGAGGAAGAGGACCAGCCAGCGCGCGATCTCCACGGCGATCTCTCGGCCGAGGTCCTCCTCGACCAGCGCGAGGGAGAGATCCATTCCGGAGGTGACGCCGGCCGAGGTCCAGACGTCGCCGTCGCGGACGAAGATCGGGTTGGGGTCGACCTTCAGCTCGGGATGGCGACGCGCCAGCTCCTCGGTCGAGGCCCAGTGGGTCGTGACGGTCCTGCCCTCGAGCAGGCCGGCGCGGGCGAGGAGGAAGGAGCCGGAGCAGACGGACGTGACTCGCCGGGAGCGCCGCGCGGCGCTGCGGATCCAGCGGATCAGCTCGACGTCGTCCTCGGCGGCCCGGACTCCGAAGCCGCCGGCGACGATCAGCGTGTCGATCGGGCCGCGGCACCTCGCCGTGGTCAGCTTGGGCAGCAGGGAATAGCCGGCGCCACGAACGGCGATCGGATCGAGGCTCCTCGCGGCGACCTCCACCGAGTAGGACCCTCCTCCGCTGATCGCATCGGCGCCGGCGAACACCTCCGCGGGCCCGATCACGTCGAGGGGCTGTACCCCCGGAAAGGCGAGGATGACGATCCGCCGGGGCTTTCTCCGCGAGGCCATGAACGCATGATGGCCTCATCGCGTTCTGTCTGCAATGACCAATTACGGACGATTCCTGCCATGCTTAGGCTGCCTTGGGGTCTCGCCGGCGGTTTGGCCAGGTCCGAGTCGGGATCCGAATCACGTCCGGATCACGGCCCTCAGTAACGGCCTGCTCGCGCTCGTATTGCCGAAGCCATTTCCGCACCGCCGTATCTGAGACCCCGTACTTCCGACCCACGGCGCGGTAGCCCATGTCGAGGACCTCCTGAAGGAGCTGTTTGTAGGGCGGTCTCTCCGCCTTCCGGGGCCGCGGTGAAGACGCCCGGACCCTTGGGCGAGCCCTTGTCCCACATCTGCGCGAGCAGTACCGGTGGTCCCAGTACTTCGGGGAGAATTGCTGCCCGCACAGCGCGCACTCGCGAAAAGCCGGCAGCCTCGGCAGTCCTCTCTTGTTGCCGCCGCAGTGCGTATCCAAAGTTGCAGCACAGTTAGGGCACACGATTCGCAAGTTCTCGATGCGGTTGTCGTCGCGCGTCCCGTTGACGTGGTCAAGGATCAAGGCCATTCGATTTCCACGCCATATCTCGCCCTGGCCACAGAGCTCGCAGATCGGGGCCTTCAATCCAGCCTCGTAGAGACGTCGCTTCAGATGGGCGCGGTTGTAGGCCGATCGTTCGACGAGGATGCTCTCGAGAGGAATCGGCTCGTTGCTCCTACGTAGCGCCTCGGTACTCGTGGCGGCCGAGTGGAAATGCTCCGTCGAAATGCCCCAGAGTTCCGACCACTTCTTCAAGGTCTTCGGGTTCGCACCGGTGTGGCAATAGCCGAGCCGGCGCAGCGATTCGGCCCACGATCTCGATTCGGTGATTGCCTTTCGGGCCTCCTCCTCCGTGAAACGTGGTGCCATCGATAATCGAACGTATGTTCGCATCCAGCCCGGACGTAGACTGGCCCTATTCCGGGGTGGGGTAATCGGTAGCCCGGGTCACTTTGGATGATCAAGAGGAGGTTCGAATCCTCCCCCCGGAATTGGCTCAGGCCGAGGCCCTGAGGGGCGACCAGGCGCTCGCGCCGCTCACGCGTCATGTCCATGACGCCGGATTCTCACGATGGCACTGATCCATGAGTGGGTCGAAAGCGCATCACCTCGCGGCAGCCCAATCTCGGAGGGAGAGATGGTCCAAGGAGTACGTGTTCCTGGATGAGTGGGATGTGGACGCGCGGCAGGATGCGGTGTTCGAGGCCCTCGCCGACCCCCGCACGTACCCCGAGTGGTGGAAGCCCGTCTACATCGAGGTCGAGGGCGACGAGAGCCCGGCCCGGACGTGACGACGAGGCAGGAGTTCAAGGGCAAGCTGCCCTACACGCTGAGGACGACCTCGACGATCACCGTCTTCGACCCGTGGCGCGCGAAGGAGGGCCTGGAGCCGTTCGCCCGCAGCCGCCCGGCGGAGGGCGGACGTGGTTGATGGCGAAGCCGAGTAGCGCGCCGAAATAGTCTCCCTGGCGCATGCCCGCTTTCCAGTCCCGTTTCCCGCGAATCGCTTCGTATGGGTTCGTCTCGGACTGCCACACGGGCGCCCTGATCGCCCCCGAGGGCTCGATCGAGTGGCTCTGCCTCCCCCGCTTCGACTCCGCCAGCATCTTCGGCTCCGTCCTCGACCGCAGCTGCGGCTTCTGGCGGCTGGGGCCGCCGGGCCTGAGCGCTCCCGTGAGCCGCCGCTACGAGCCCGGCACCAACGTGCTCGAGAGCACCTGGATGACCGGCTCGGGCTGGGTGACCGTTCGCGACTTCCTCAGCTTCGGGGATTGGCGGCCGAGCAACGACTTCGAGCCGCACCGGCGCCCGCCGCCCGACGACGAGGCGGAGCACGTCCTGGTGCGCATGGTCGAATGCCTCCAGGGGGAGGTCGACATCGAGATGATCTGCCAGCCGGCGTTCGACTACGGCTCCACCCGGGTCGACTGGCAGCGGCGGGGTGACTCGGCGACCGACGCCGAGGTCACCCACGACGGCCTCCACCTGATCCTCTCCGGCGACCTCGGTCTGGGTGTCGACGGCAGCGACGCCCGCGCCCGCCATCGGATGAAGGCCGGGGAGGTGCGGTTCAGCGCGCTCAGCTGGGGCCCCTCGCCGATCCCGCCGGACTCGAGCGAGGATTGTCAGAAGCGGCTCGAGCGAACGGTCGACTTCTGGCGCCGCTGGCTCGAGGGCGGCAGCTTCCCGGACCATCCCTGGCGCGCCCCGCTGCAGCGCTCGGCGCTCGTTCTCAAGGGTCTGACCTACTCCCCGACCGGCGCAATGATCGCCGCTCTGACCACCTCTCTCCCGGAGACGCCGGGCGGCGAGCGGAATTGGGACTACCGCTACACCTGGATTCGAGACGCCACCTTCACCCTCTGGTCACTCCACACCCTCGGCCTCGACTACGAGGCCACCGACTTCATGGGCTGGCTGACCGACGTCTACAAGGAGGACGTCGATGTCGGCGAGCACGGAATGCAGATCATGTACGGCATCCGTGGGGAGAAGGACCTGACCGAGACGACCCTCGACGACCTCAGCGGGTACGAGGGAGCGACCCCTGTCCGCATCGGCAACGCCGCCTTCAACCAGCGCCAGAACGACGTCTACGGGGCGCTGCTCGACTCTGTCTATATCCACGTGAAGGTCCAGGACCACCTCCCGCACGAGCTCTGGGAGGCACTGTGCCGGCAGGTCGAGACCGCGATCTCGGTCTGGGAGCTGCCGGACCAGGGGATCTGGGAGGGTCGGGGCGAGCCGAAGCACTACGTCTCCTCCAAGCTGATGTGCTGGGTCGCGGTCGATCGCGGCCGTCGCCTGGCCGACCGCCTCGGCGACGAGGACCGGCTCGGGCGCTGGACCAAGGTCGCCGATCAGATCCGCGACGACATCCTCGCGCGCGGAGTCTCGGAGCGCGGCGTCTTCAGGCAGCACTATGAGACCGACTCACTCGACGCCTCGACCCTGCTGATCCCGCTCGTCCGCTTCCTGCCGCCGGACGACGAGCGCGTCGTCAACACGGTGAAGGCAATCCACGAGGAGCTCACCATGGACGGCCTCGTCCTCCGCTACCGCATCGACGAGACCGACGACGGCCTCCATGGGGAGGAGGCGACCTTCACGATCTGCTCGTTCTGGCTTGCCTCGGCCCTCTCCGAGATCGGCGAGCCAAGGGCCGCGCGCGAGATGTGCGAGCGGCTCCTGAACCACGCCGGCCCGCTCGGCCTGTACGCCGAGGAGCTCGATCCCCGGACCGGCCGCCACTGGGGGAACTTCCCCCAGGCCTTCACTCACCTGGCGCTGATCAACGCCGTGAGCCACGTGATCAGCGACGACCGCTCCACCGGCGGCCGAGATCGGACCGGGGTGCTCAGCGAAATGGTCTCTACCCAGACCGTGTAGACGCTCAGTCGGATTCGGCGTGAGGCACGCGACCCGCCTCCGTGCCCGGCTCGTCCGCCGGGCCCCGCGGCGAGGCGATCCCCAGGACCCGCATCGCCTTCAGCCCCAGCCCGAGCTTCTCGCGGCCCTCGGTTGAGGTCACGTCGTGACCGCAGAGCTCGCGGGCCCGCTCCAGCCTGTACCTGATCGTGTGCCTGTGTGTGAAGAGCTGCTGCGCCGTCGCCGCGACGTTTCCGTCGTTCTCCAGATAGGTCTCGACGGTGGAGACCAGCTCCGTCTCGTACTGCTCGTCGTAGGCGACCAGGGGCTCGACTGTCTCCGAGTAGAAGCGCTCGAGCTCAGCCGGGTCCTCGCTCATCGCGGGCAGCAGTAGCCGGTACGCGCCGGTGTCCTCGAACGCGAGCACCCGCTTGCCTTCCGCCTCCCCCACGTTTGCGGCGAGCAGGGCCTCCTGCGCCGCGCGGTAGAGGTCGCCCGCATCCGCTGCCAGACGGCTCCGGGAGACCCGGACCGAGAACCCGCTGAGCCCCTCCTCGAGCTCGCCGGCGAGGCCGTCGGCAGCCCGCGTCAACCGCTCGTCGTCGCCCGCCGGGACGATCGCGACGACCTCCGCGCTCTCGCCCTCCTGGTTCCCCTCGCCCGCCAGGCCGGCGGCGCTCACCGCACGGATCGCTCGCTGGGCGATCGACAGTACGCGGGCGCGCCACTCGCCGGTCTGGGCCATGTGCGGATGGGCCCGAGCGATCACGACGCCCGTTCCCCGCGACAGATCGGTCCCCAGCTCCGCGGCCCGCGCCTCGATGTCCGCGCGATCGGTCAGCTTCCGCCCGAGCAGCGCCCGCACGAAGTCACCCGCGGCTTCCTCCGTCGCCCACTCCGGCGAGCGCGAGCGCTCCAGCTCCAGACCGACCAGGGTCGAGACCATCCGCAGCAGCGCGGCGTCCGGCTCGTCCTCGCCGCGCGGCCTCCAGCGCAGCTCTCCGACGGACGCGTCCGCCACGCGCAGCTCGACCGTCTCCACCACCTCGCCGCCGGCGAGGAGCTTGCGCTCCTCATCAGGCGAGGCGGCGGCGACCGCGAGCACGTTGCTCGAGCGGTCGATCAGCGCGACGCTCGCGTCGAGCGCGCGCCCGGCCGCGCGCGCCACGGCCGGCATCCCGGCACCGGACTCGATCGCGGCCGAGAGCTCCTCGAGGCTGCCCGGGTCGGCATGGCGCTCGGAGTGCGGCGATTCCTTCGCAGTCATTGGCACATGGTAGGTCTGGCGGCGCGACGGCTTTGCCATATACGGCGGCCACAAAAACCGCCGCCGGATCTACCGCGACAAGCGGCCGCCGCACCTAACCGCTCGGGCTTCGCCTTGATGCGAGGGCGCGCGATAGCGCGACCCGTTTTATGAAGTGGAGCGGCCTGGTCGCGGCTAGAACCATTTAGAGATCTCGTCCCAATTCAGGAAGATCACGACCCCGATCACGAGACCAACCAGGACCAGCGCCGCCAGGACGAAGAGCGAGAGGAAGCCGGCCACCAGCTTCTCCCAGGCGCGCCCGTAGGAGCCGAGCGCCGGCACCAGGATCAGGCCGACGAAGGCGCACACCGAGAGCAGCCCGGCGACGCCGAAGAGCCAGTACTCGGTGCCGACAGCCAGTGCCGGCGCCACGATCGAGTCGAGAGGCTGGGTCATGAACGCCGGGGATTGTCGCGGATGTGGCCAACGACGAGCACCACGGCGGCAACCGCAGCGAAGCTGGAGAGACCCAGCGCCCAGCCCGAGGAGACGTCGCTCATCCAATGAACTCGCAGGTAGATGCGGGTCACCCCGATGAGGACGGTGAGCGTGATCCCCACCGCGACCACCAGGCTCCGGCGGGTGATCCCCGGCACCACCCTCAGCGCGAGCGTCACCGCGAGCCAGGTGTAGAGGGTCGCCTGTGCGGCATGCCCGCTGGGGAAGGCGGGGCTACCCGTCGAGACGAGGGGGTCGGGAGGCCGGGGCCGATCGGTCCACCCCTTGATCGCCGGGACGAAGATCGCGATCAGCGCCAAGCCGATGACGACCACCCAGAACTCCCCCCAGAGCCGCCGGTGCGCCAGCACGCCCGCCGCGATCGCCCCGAGCGGGTAGACGATCCACCCGGAACCGAGCCAGGTCACCACCTTGGCGATGTCCACCAGCCAGGTGGTCTGCAGGTCCTGCGCGGCGTTCCACACGGTCCGGTCCCCCGGGGTCGGCCCGGGATCCCCGGCGACCACCGACCAGTAGGCGATCAGGACGAAGAGCCCGACCGAGAGCGCCGCCAGCAGGGTCGTGAACTCGAGCCCGAACTCACCGCCTGGCGTCAGACGCCTCATGAGGAACTCGAACTGCGGGCGCAGCCGGCGCCCGAGCTGCACGATCGGCCGGAGCAGCCGGCGTCGCTCCATCTCCTGCACCAGCTTGCGCCGGTTCTCCGGCTCCCGCAGGAACCGGTACGCCACGACGATCGCCACGACAACGCCGACGACGATCCCGAAGACGACGAGCCCCCTGCTCACGATATTGCTGACCGTGTTGAGGCTCTGGGCGAAGAAGTACCCCAGCAGGAGAAGCGCGATGGACCACAGTCCGGTGCCGAGGATGCTGTAGGGCGCGAAGTTTCGGTACGGCAGCTTGCTGCTCCCCGCGATGAAGGGAGCGACGGCACGGACGAGGCCGATGAACCGCCCGATCAGAATCGTTCGCCCGCCGTACCGGGCGAAGTAGCCCTCCACCATCGCGAGCCGCTCCGGCGTGATTCGAAAGCGCTCCCCGTGCCGAACGAGGAAGTCACGACCGAGACGGGCGCCGAGGAGGAAGCTCAGCGAATCCCCGGCGAACGCCGCCAGCCAGGTGATCGCGATGATCAACGGCAGCGAGATGTCGCCGTTGGCCGCGACCGCGCCGCCGAGCAGCACCGTGAACTCGCCCGGGGCGATCAACCCGATGAACGCTCCTGTCTCGAGGAAGGCGAGCGCTCCGACCAGGAGGTAGGTCCAGGCTCCAAGGCTGCTGGACAGGTCCTCGATCAGCTTGTCGAGGTTGATGCTCGGGAAGAAGATGATGAAGGCGACGATCGCCGCCAGGGCGAGCCCGCGGAGGAGCCACTTGCGGGCCTGCTTGCTCACGAGCTCAGAGGACGGGTGGCTATCGCCTCCGGAAACTGCCCACGGAGCTCGTCCGCGGCGCTCGTCGCCTCCGCCTCCGTTCGGTACAACCCGAAGGCCGTCGGCCCGGACCCCGTCACCATGGCGTGTGCGGCCCCGGCCGCCTCGAGCGCGCGGAGCGCCTCCTCGATCTCCGGCCGCAATGCGATCGCGGCCGCCTGCAGGTCATTGACGAGGTGCTCGCGGTACTCGAGCGGGGAGCCGCCGGTATCGACGGCGTCCCGCAGCTGGCGGCGGATCGCCTCCAGCTCGGCCTCACCTCTGGGAGAGCCGAGCCGGTCGGCCTCGGTGTAGACCTCTGCGGTCTCCAGACCCTCCGGCTGCGGGATCAACACCACCGCGTGCTCACCGGGAGGGGGCGCCGGCTCGATCACCTCCCCCGCCCCGGCCACGAGGCACGGGCGCGGCTGGAGCTGCGAGGGCACGTCCGCTCCGATTCCGGCCGCGATCGAGCGCAGACCCTCGACCTCTCCCATGGCGAGCCTCAGCACCGCCGCCGCGTCGGCGCTTCCGCCGCCGAGCCCCGCCGCAACCGGCACCCTCTTGATCACCTCGATCCGCAGGGGCGGTCCGTCCCAGCCGTGCTCTCGCAGAGCGGTCAGCGCGGCCTCGGTCAGGTCCGGGCCGTCGATTCCCTCGATGATCACCTCGTCCTCGTCCGCCTCCCCGATTCTGAGCTCGTCCGCCAGCTCGAGCGGCTCGAAGAGCGAACGGATCTCGTGCAGCCCATCGTCCCTGCGCGGTCCGACGTACAGGCAGAGATTGAGCTTGGCCGGGGCGCGAACCAGCTCCGGAAAATCGCGGCTCACAGCTCGACCCCCCGCTCCGCCAGGGCCTCGACGAACAGCTCGAAGTCCGTTGGCGAGAGCACCTCGGCTCGTGCGCCGGTCGGCCGACCGATCGAGTCGAGGGCCCGCTGGGCCGGCTCGAGTGTCCCGGGCCGGGCGAGCTCCAGCGACCGGGCGAGCGACTTCCGCCGGTGGGCGAAGGCCGCGCGCACCACCCTCGCCACGCGGGCTGACGCCCCGGGCCCCTTGCGGCGCAGTCCAAGCAGAGCCGACCCGACCCGCGGGCGCGGCACGAAGACAGCGGGGTCCACGGTGCGCAGGAGGGCGACCTCGCAGGCCAGCTGGACGAGCACCGTCGCGGAGCCGTACTCCCTCGTTCCCGGCTCGGATCGCAGCCGGTCGGCGATCTCCCGCTGGACCATCACGACCCAGCCTCCGAGCCCTGGCAGTTCGGAGATCGTCCTGATCAGCAGCGGTGTGGCGATCGAGTAGGGCAGGTTGGCCACCATCTTCGTCGGCGCCGGGGCCAGATCCCCGAGGTCAACCCGCAGCGCGTCCCCCCAGACCAGGGTCACGTTCCCCGCCTCCTTGGCGAGCGGCTCGAGGTCCTCCCGCAACCGCTCGTCGACCTCGATCACATGCAGGTGGGCGACCTCCGGAGCGAGCCGCTCGGTGAGCGCGCCCCCGCCCCCGCCCACCTCGAGCACGACGTCGGCTGGGTCGAGATCCGCCTCCCGCACGATCGCGTCGAGCAGGTTAGGGTCGGCGAGGAAGTTCTGACCGAGCCGGCGCGGAGAGCGCTCCGGTGGGCTAGCGCGCCCGCCGGTCACCACCCGAAGACTCTCGCCGCGTTCGCCTCCACGGTTCGCTCGAGCTCACCGTACGCGACGTCACGGACCTCGGCGAGGCGCTCCGCCGTCGCCACCACGTTCGCCGGCTGATTCGGCTTGCCGCGCATCGGCTGCGGCGAGAGGAAGGGCGAATCCGTCTCCACAAGGACGCGATCATCCGGCACCAGCGCGGCCGCCTCGCGGATCGGCTCCGCCGTCGGGTAGGTGAGGTTGCCCGCGAACGAGCAGTACCAGCCGCGGTCGGCGGCCCGCTCCGCCCAGGCCGGGCCGGCGGAGAAGCAGTGGAGGATCACCGCGATACCGTCGGCCTGCTCATCGAGGGTCGCGAACGCCTCCGCGATCGCGTCCTCCGATCCCTCCGGGTCTCGCAGGTGGATGACCAGCGGCTTGCCGGCGTCCCGCGCGATCGAGATCTGCGCCGCGAAAGCCCGCCGCTGGTCCTCGTGATCCGCGGTGTCGCGGTAGAAGTCGAGCCCGGTCTCCCCGATCGCAACGACCTCCGGCTGCGCGGCGAGCTCGGCGAGGGCTCCGGCGGCCGCCTCGTCGAAGCCTCCGGCGCCATTGGGGTGCCGGCCCACGGCCGCGAACACCCCCTCGTCCTCGCGGGCGAGCCGCACCACGTCGGGATTGGAGTCCTCGCCGAGCCCGACCGTCAGGATCCGGCGAACTCCGGCCTCGCGAGCCGCCGCGACCAGCTCGTCCTCGCGCGGCTCACAGAGGGTCAGGTGCGCGTGGGTGTCGACCACGCGCTGAGTCTATGAGCGACCTGGCGGCGCCAAACAGTGCGTAAGTCCCGCGGGTGCATATTGTCGAGTTGCCCGGCTCATTCCCGGGCAAAGCGACAAGACGCCGATCTCGAGCGATTTCCCGGCTCTCACGAAGCTGATCAGCCTGACTGGATGAAGCTCAGCCAGGAGGCGACTCGAGTGTGCAGCCCGGGGAACCCCTTGAGACCGCACCAGACGAACCCGAAGGGCGAGCTCTTGGGCGGAGCCGCCGTCGCTTCGGCCACTCCGACCAGCCTGGGACCCGCGGGCGTCGTCGCGATCATCGGCCCGCCGCTGTCACCCGAGCACACCGTCCGCTGAATGACGCGCCTATGGACCTTTCGCTTGATCTTGCGGATCGCGACCAGCCCCGATTTGCCGCCCGCGTCGCATATCAACGAGGTCGGCACCGGGCAGAACCCGTGCACGAACACCGTGGTCGTCATCAGCCGGCCGATCTTCGGCTTGCGCCTGGGCGCGGGGTTCCTTGCCCCGAACCCGGCTACCGAGAGCGCGGTGCCGGGCCTGGTGAGCACCGAGTCCTCCGACGAGCTCGCCGGCTGAGCCGGCGGCGCGCTGGTCGGCGTCCTGAGCGTCAGCACAGCGAGGTCGCCGAGGAACCCGTGAGTCCAGGCCGGGTTGGTCGCGACCGAGGTGACCGCGTGCACGTCGCCGCCGATGAATGCGGAGGTCGAGTTCGTCCGCACGGTCATGGTCGCGGGGCTCGCCACGCAGTGGGCGGCTGTCAACACCTTCGTCGGCGAGATCACCGAGCCGGTGCAGAGCGAGTGCGTGGTCAGAACCGCCGCGGTGAACCCCCAGTCGGAGAGACTCGCCGGGGCGCCGCCGATCACGCTCGCCTTGGCGCGCGGCGCCTTGGCCGCGGCTGTTCCGCCCGCGGCTGTGGCGAGCAGCCCGGCCGCGCAGATCAGCGCCAAGCCGGCCCTGGAGGTGCGGGACAACATCAGGGCTCGGCTACCGGTGGGCGGCCTGGCTCCGCTTGAACTTGTACGCACGGGAGACCGTGTCCATGGCCCCGGTCGTCGGGTCCGTCGCCGTGTAGGTCACGTTGAGGCGGAACTTGCCCGGCTTCTGCTTCATCAGCTTGAGCAGCTCTCCCTTGACCGTCACCTTGAGCCCGAACGGCTGGTTCGCCGCAAACGAGCCGCTATCGGTGACGGGAAGCTTCAGTCCGAAGCCCTTGATCACCGCGGTCCCGGTCACGTCGCAGTTGATCGAGCACATCGCGAGCGGCTGGAAGGTTTTGGCGACCTTGAGCTTGCCCGCCGGGAGGAAGTTGACGATCGCACCGGACTTGGTCGCCACCGGGCCGTCGCCAGCCCGCGCGATGTGTGCGCCGGCGGCGGCCTGCGAGGCGGGCATCAGAAGCGCGCCTGTGACCACCAGCGCAGCGAAAGTCGTGCGCGTCCCTGCTCTCCGGCTCATGAAACCGTCCTCCCTTCGAAAAGGCCTCCTGGACAGGGCACAGTACCACGGGCTTTTCGGGCTCCAGAGGTCGCCTGGCGAGGGGCGAACAGCCGTCCAGTCAGGCCGGAGCGAGCTTCGGAAAGAGCGGCGCCAGCTCGCCCAGGCGCTGCCCGCCGCCGCGCGAGCCGAACTCCGCGAGCTCACGTCCGGGTTCGTCCAGAGCGTCGAGCAGCCGCTCGGTCGTCTCGGGCATGTAGGCATGGAGCAGCAGGGTCATCACGCGCAGCCCCTCGGCGAGGCCGTAGAGGACCGAGTCGAGCCGCCCGGCGGCCGAGTCGTCCTTGGCCAGCTCCCACGGCCTCGTCTCCTCGACGTAGGCGTTGAGCCGGCGAACCAGCTTCCAGATCTCCTCGAGGGCCTGGGTCAACTCGGCATCGTCGAGCGCCGCACTGACGCGGTCCGGGGCACCCCGGAACTCGCCGGCGAGCACGTCCTCGGCCTGGGCGTCGGGCACGGTTCCGTCGCGGTAGCGGCCGATCATCGAGAGCACGCGGTTCGCGAGGTTGCCGTACTGGTCGGCGAGCTCGGTCTCGTAGCGCGATTCGAAGCCGGCGGGCGAGATCTGCCCGTCCTGGCCGAAGGAGACCTCGCGAAAGCAGTAGAAGCGCAGTGCGTCCGCGCTGAACTTCTCGATCACCTCGTCCACGTCCAGCACGTTGCCGAGCGACTTGGACATCTTGTGGCCGTCCATCAGCAGGAAGCCGTGGATGAACATGCGCCTCGGCACCTCGATCTCCGCCGCCATCAGGAACGCCGGCCAGTAGACGGCGTGGAACTTGAGGATGTCCTTGGCCAGGATGTGGAACGGCGGCCAGAACTCCTCGGTGACGTCCTCGCCGACGCCGTAGCCGAGCGCCGTGTAGTAGTTGAGCAGCGCGTCGAACCAGACGTAGATCACCTGGTCCGGATCCCACGGCACCGGCACGCCCCACTTCAGCGTCGGACGTGAGAGCGAGACGTCCTGGAGGCCCTGCCGGATGAAGGCCAGCGCCTCGTTCTTGCGGAACTCCGGCAGGACGAAGTCCGGCCGTTCCTCATAGAGCCGCTCCAGGTCATCCTGAAACTTCGACAGCGCGAAGAACCAGTTCCTCTGGCTCTCGCGAGTCAGTGGGATCTTGTGGATGGGGCAGGTGTTGTCGGGTCCGATCTCCGACTCGGTCTTGAAGTCCGCGCAGCGCGGGCAGTACCAGCCCTCGTAGACCCCCTCGTAGACGTGCCCGTTGTCATACACCCGCTGGACGATTTCCTGGACCCGCTCGATGTGGCCCTCGTCGGTGGTGCGGATGAAGAAATCGTTCGAGGCGTTCACCTTCGCCGCCATCTCCTTGAAGCGCGGCGCGAGCCGGTCGCCGAGCTCGCGAGGCGTCACGCCCTCGGCCTCGGCCTGCTGTGCGACGGGCTCGCCGTGCTCGTCGGTGCCGGTCAGGAAGAAGACGGCCTCGCCCCGCTGGCGGTGGTGGCGGGCGAGGATGTCGGCCGCGATGTCCGAGTAGGCGTGACCGAGATGCGGCTCGCCGTTGACGTAGTAGATCGGGGTTGTGACGTAGAAGCTCACGCGTAGTGAGCCTAACTACAAGAGCTTCTCCTGCCCCCTCGAGCTCCCGCCGCTGCGGCGCCGCCGAGGGATTCCCGCCGCCTCGGTGAGCGCCTCCTCGACGTCCGCGAGGATCGCCCGCTCCGAGCGCGAGGCGACGATCGGCTCCGCCATGTCGTCGACGTGGACATAGGTCCGCCGGCCGTCGCCGCGGTCCTTGGGATCCAGCGGGACGAGGGCATAGATCCGATCGGCCCGGGCGAACTTCCCGTACCCCAGCGACACCATGCGTGGCTCGCGTTTGGCCATCTCGGTCCTCTGAAGGTAGCGCCGCAGGCGGTCGCGCGGGGAAGGTGTGCTTAGCTCGCTCTTCAGCCGGGAATTAGGCGTTCTCTCTTCAATCCTCCCTCGCTGACTCGCCATGGCGAACCTCTTCGCGACCCTCTGGAGCAACCACCGCGCCGCCACGATCGCGGCCGCCGTCGGCGTCGTCGCCGTCGTCGGTGTGGGCGGCACCCTCCTGCTCGGCAGCGGGGGTGGCTCCGAGGAGGCAACGGCCCCCGCCCCGGCCACGACCACGACCGCGGCGGCGCCGGCCGGCCCTCCGCTGACCCCCTGGCCCACCTACGGCTTCGACAACGCTCGCACGAGGTACCTGCCCACCAAGGCGGTGAAGCCTCCCTACAAGGTCTCCTGGTCGTACGACGCCCGGCACCTGATGGAGTACTCACCGATCGTCGCCGAGGGGGTCGTCTACGGGATCGACAACAACGGCGAGGCCTTCGCGCTCCGGGCCGACAGCGGGAAGCAGATCTGGCGCCGAGACGTGGCGACGCTCAACGCCTCGGCACCCGCCTACAGCGATGGCAAGCTCTACATCTCGAACCTCGAGCCGGGGCAGGTCCAGGCCCTGAACGCGCGGAATGGCAAGGTCGCGTGGCGCGAGTCGCTTCCCGGCCGAACCGAATCGTCTCCCCTCGTCGTCGGCAACACGGTGATCGCCGGCTGTGAGTGCGGCTCGGTCTACGCCTTCGACAAGCGGACCGGCAAAGAGCTCTGGAGCACTTCCGTCGGCGGAGCGGTCAAGGCCTCCCCCGCGTTCGACAAGGGAACCGTCTTCGTGGGCAGCTATGGCGGTCAGATGACCGCGCTGCGTGCCTCGAACGGGGCGGTGCGCTGGACGGCGTCGGCCGGCGGGCCCATCTACGGCACCGCAGCGGTCGCCTTCGGCCACGTCTACGCCGGCACGCTGACTGGAGGAATGAACGCCTTCGACGAGCGGACCGGCAGCCAGTCCTGGTCCACCTCGACCGGCGGCTACGTCTACAGCGCGGCGACGGCCGCGAAGGCGCCAGGGACTCCGCCGAGCGTCTACTTCGGCTCCTACTCCGGCACCGTCTACGCGCTCAACGCCCTGACCGGGAGCGTGCGGTGGACGCAGCCCGCCCAGGGCCCGGTCTCGGGGGCCGGCAGCATGGTCGGGGACGTCTTCTACGTCGGCGACCTGAAGACCACCCAGACGTTTGGATTCAGAGCCCGCGACGGGAGGCTGGTCTTCGAGTCCACGGACGGCGCCTACAACCCCGTCATCTCAGACGGCCGCCTGCTCTACATGACCGGCTACCGCGTGATCTACGCCCTCAAGCCGGGGAGAGGCAAGTCCGAGAACGGCTTCGTCGTACGCGGCAAGAAGAAGGCTCGGGTAGCCGCGTAGGGACGGCTTCGCCACATAGCCGCGGCCACAAGCGGCCGCTCCAGATAACCGCTCGGGGCTCCGCCGTTGATGCGAGGGCGCGCGATAGCGCGACCCGTCTCATGAAGTGGTGCGGCCTGGTGGCCGCTACCGGCGCGGGTCGCGCCCGGTGATGCCGCGGTAGAGGTCGTTGGCGGGGACGCCGGTGAGCGCCGAGACGACGCTCGCGGCGGCGCGGGGCCGCGCCCCGGCCCGGATCAGGCCGCGCAGCGCGTCGGTGGCGAAGCCGATGTCCGCCGTACCACGCTCCGCCGCGGGTCCGATGACGACGACGATCTCGCCCCGGGCCTCGTCGCGGAAGCGACGGGAGAGCTCACCGAGCGTTCCGCGGGCGATCTCCTCGTGCAGCTTGGTGAGCTCGCGGCAGACGGCGGCGGGCCGGTCCGGAGCGAGCTGGGCAAGCGCCCCCAGGGACTCCGGCAGCCGGCGAGGCGACTCGAATGCGATCAGGGTCTCGGTGGACTGCAGGACCCGTTCGAGCTCGCCGGTCCGCCGGGGCAGGAAACCGTAGAAGCGGAAGCGATGCGTGGGCAGCCCGGAGGCGACCAGCGCCGTCGTGATCGAGCTCGGACCGGGCAACACCTCGAGGTCCAGGTCGCGGTCGATGCAGGCCCGGATCAGCCGGTAGCCGGGATCCGAGATCGCCGGCGTCCCAGCGTCGGAGACGAGTGCCACATTCTCGCCGCGCTCGATTCGCTGGGCCAGCTCCCGGGCCCGCTCCGTCTCGTTTCCCTCGTGGTAGGAGACCAGCCGGTGGGGCTGGATCTCGATGCGCTCGAGCAGCAGGCCGGTCCGCCTCGTGTCCTCGCAGGCGATCAGGTCCGCCTCGGAGAGAGCGCGGCGCGTTCGGAAGGTGATGTCCTCGAGGTTCCCGATCGGCGTCGGGCAGACGACCAGCTTCCCCGGCATCCCTATCGCTCCTTGTCGAGCTCGATCAGGGCCATCGCCGCGGCGCCGATCAGCCCCGCGTCGGGGCCGAGCTCGGCCAGTTTGACCGGCCGCTCATTCTGTGGGGGCAGCGCTCGAGAGCGGAGCTCCTTGCGGGCGGGGTCCAACAGCAGGTCCCCCACGACCGAGACACCCCCACCGATCACGAAGACGTCCGGATCGAAGATGTTGGCCAGGCTGCTCAGCGCCACGCCGATGTGGCGGCCGGCCTGCGCGACGACCTCGCGCGCCGGCCCGTCCCCGGCCAGCGCGAGCTCGGTGACCGTCCGCCCCTCGATCGGCCCCTCGGCGAGAGCCTTCCCCAGCGCCGAGTCGGGATCCCGCCCGGCCGCCTCCATGCCTGCCTTGGCGATCGCGGTCCCTGAGGCGAGCGCCTCGACGCAGCCGTGGTTCGGGCAGTTCCCCTGGCAGGGGGGGCCGTCCTCCTCGATCACGATGTGCCCGAGTTCCGCGCCGGCGCCGGTGGAGCCGCGATAGATCTCGCCGTTGAGGATCAACCCGCCGCCGATGCCGGTGCCGATGGTGAGCATCACGACGTTCTGCGCGCCTCGCCCGGCGCCGTAGAGGTGCTCGGCCAGCGCCGCGACGGTGGCGTCGTTGTCGACGTAGACCGGGAGTCCGAGGCGCTCCTCCATCAGGTCGCGGATCGGGACGTCCGTGATCGTCAGATTGACCGCGTGGATGGCCACGCCACGGTCGAAGTCGATCGTCGCCGGGATGCCCAGACCCGCGGCGACCACGTCGGGCCGCGCCGCCTTGGCATCGGCCATCTCCCTGCCGAGCTCCTCGATCAGCTTCTCCTCGCTGAGGCCGGTCGAGGCCTCCCGCCCCTGGTAGTGGACTTTCTGGTCGGAGTCGACGACCCCGACCGCCATCTTGGTCCCCCCGAGGTCGACTCCGATGGTCTCCCGAGGGGTCACGACCTCGTCCGGGTCTTGGACGAGGTCGCCGAGCAGGAAGGGTCCGGCGCCATGCGCCAGTATTGATACCCCATGTCTCCGGCAGGAGATGATCGGCCGCCGCGGCGGAACGGTGGCTCCGAGGGCAGCGGCAAGCCCGAGAAGCCCCAGAAACCCGGCGAGTCCGGGGGCTCCGGCGAGGGCGGATCCGGCAAGAAACCCGACTACAAGGTCTACGGGCGCAAGGGCCGCTCGGGTGAGAAGCGTGACGCGCCGCAGCGCAGGCAGCCTGGCGAGCGGCGGGAGAAACCGCCCTATCGCGTCTACCGCTCTCGTCCGAGCCTGCGCGACCGCCTCCGCAAGCCGAGCCTCGCGAGCATCAGGTCCGACACCGCCGAGGGGGGCTGGCGCGGTCGCTTGCGGCGCATGGTGGGCGGCAAGCGGCCCTGGCTGCGCTGGGTGCTGATCATCTGCGTCGGCTGGCTGCTGCTCAGCTTCATCACCTTCGCCGTCTCCGCCCAGATCCAGAAGGGGAAGCTCCCGCAGTCCGCCAAGGACGCGCTCAAGGGCGGCCCCGACGTCCTGCTCGGGCAGAACATCCTCATCCTCGGCGGCGACCGACGCGGGAAGACGCAGAAGAACGCCGAGGGCAGCGAGGGACAGGGGCCACCGCGCGCGGACACGATCATGGTCCTGCACGCCTCCCTGACGTCGTTCCACAAGCTCTCGATCCCGCGCGACAGCTTCGCGGCGATCCCGGACTGCGGTGACCAGAAGATCAACGCCTCGCTCGCCTGCAACACCAGCAGCCCCAATGGCAACCCCGCTTCGACGATCAAGACCGTCGAGAACTTCCTCGGGATCGACATCAACCACATCGTGATCGTCAACTTCGACGGCTTCGCCGAGTTCATCAACACGATCGGCGGGGTCAAGATCGACGTGCCCGGTAACTCGGACAAGAAGGGGGCCGTGGTCTGCGGCGACGTCGACGGCGGCAAGAAGCAGGGCGGGGTCTCGCTCAAGCTGCCGCCGGGCGAGGTGACGCTGCAGGGCGACAAGGCGCTCGCCTACGCGCGGCTACGGCACAACAACTGCAACCCGGCCGAGGACGATCGCGACCGGGCGGCCCGCCAACAGCAGATCCTCAACGGGATCAAGGACCGCCTCACCAGCATCACCCGCTTTCCCTACAACTTCATCAAGGGCCCGTTCATCGGCTGGGATGCGCCGAAGGCGTTCATCAGCGACATGGGCGGGTTCACGCTGCCGCAGGTCGCGATCGCGGCCATCCTCGGCGGCAGCGGCGCCACCAACGTGCTCGGCGGCAACAAGGCAGCGATCTCATCCGGCCCCGGAGGCAGCCTCCAGATTCCCCAGAGCGAGTGCGTGCAGGCCGTCAAGGAGCTGACGGGCTCAGACCCGCCGCACCACGCCGAGTGCTCGCCGTAGCCCTCCGAACGTCCCGCGCTGGTCGCCATAGGGGGTACCTCGGGACGTTCGCGGTGTGAGTCAGTCCGAGCTCGTGCTCGTGGCGGTCTTGTCGCCGCTCGAGGACGACTTCTCGCCGGAGGACTCCGAGGTCGAGCCGGAATCGCTCGTGGAGGAGTCGCCGTCCTTGTTCGCGGTGGTCTTCGCCTTCTTGGCGTAGTCGGTGGTGTAGAAGCCCGATCCCTTGAAGTGCACCGCGATGGGGTGGAAGACCCGCTCGACCGGCGCCCCGCATACCTCGCAGGTCTCGACGGGGTCGTCGGACATGCTCTGGATCACCTCGAAGGTGTGTCCGTTCTGGCAGCGGTACTCGTAAGTGGGCATCGGGAAGCAGGAGGGTAGTGCCCGCGGCGCGTCCACTACGCACGCGTCCGTCCGCGAAGGAGTCCGTTTACGCTGCGCCGATGGCTGAGCTGACCAGGCTCGAGGAGATCGTCGCGCTCTGCAAGCGGCGCGGATTCATCTTTCCCGCGTCGGAGATCTACGGCGGATTCCGGAACACCTACGACTACGGGCACTACGGCGTGCTGCTCAAGAACAACGTCAAGAACGAGTGGTGGCGCTCGATGCTGCAGGAACGCGACGACATCGTGGCGCTCGACTCGGCGATCATCCAGAACCCGAAGGTCTGGGAAGCCTCGGGACACCTCGCCGGCTTCACCGATCCGCTCGTCCAATGCTTGGGCGAGTGCAAGCAGCGCTTCCGGGAGGACGACCTGCGCGAGGAGCAGCTCGGCTCGGAAGATGCCGAGGGCGCGATCAGCTGCCCGGTCTGCGGCGGCGAGCTCTCGGAGCCGCGCCAGTTCAACCTGATGTTCGAGACCTTCGTGGGCCCGGTGCAGGACGAGTCGAACAAGGCCTACCTGCGGCCCGAGACCGCCCAGGGCATCTTCATCAACTTCAAGAACGTCCTGCAGTTCTCCCGCAAGAAGCCACCGTTCGGGATCGCCCAGATCGGCAAGTCCTTCCGCAACGAGATCACCCCCGGCAACTTCATCTTCCGCACCTTCGAGTTCGAGCAGATGGAGATGGAGTTCTTCGTCCCCCCGGCTGACGTCGGCCAGTGGCACGAGTACTGGATGGAGGAGCGGCTGCGCTGGTACACCGACCTCGGCATCCGGTCCGAGAAGCTGCGGCTCCGCGCCCACGGAGCCGATGAGCTCTCCCACTACTCGAGCGCGACCTCCGACGTCGAGTATCTCTTCCCCATGGGCTGGTCCGAGCTCGAGGGCATCGCCAACCGCGGCGACTTCGACCTCACCCAGCACGCGAAGTTCTCCGGCGAGAAGCTGGAGTACGTCGACTCGGGCAGCGGCGAGCGCTACGTCCCATACGTGGTCGAGCCAGCGGCCGGGGTCGACCGCGCGATGCTCGCCTTCATGATCGACGCCTACGAGACCGAGGAGGTCGAGGGGCGCGAGCGCACCGTCCTGCGGCTCCATCCCAAGCTGGCGCCGGTCAAGGCCGCCGTCCTGCCGCTCGTCAACAAGGACGGGCAGCCCGAGAAGGCTCGCGGGATCTACGAGACCCTGCGCGAGCTGATGCCCGCCGAGTACGACACCGGGGGCTCGATCGGCAAGCGGTACCGCCGGCAGGACGAGATCGGCACCCCCTGGGGGATCACCGTCGACCACCAGACGATGGACGACGACACCGTCACCCTCCGCGACCGCGACTCCCTCGAACAGGTCCGGATTCCGATCGCGGAGCTCGCTGAGGAGCTCACCGGCCGGCTCAAGGCCTCCTGAACCATGGAACCCGCTTTCGCCACGCCCGCCGTCGGCGCCGACGCGGCGGCGGTGGTCGAGGTCGTCGCGGCGCTCGAGTCGTCGTTGTACGGCCAGAGCGCGTACTCGCAGGCCGATCTCGAGGAGGAATGGTCCGACGTGGACCTCGGGCAGGACACGCGCGTCGTCCGCGACGGCGACCGCATCGTCGGCTACGGCCTGGTGCGAGAGCGAGGCGAGCTGTGGCGCGTCGAGGGCTACGTCCACCCCGACGCGCACGGGCGCGGGATCGGGCGGCTGATTGCGACCGGGCTCGAGGAGGACGCGGCGGGCCACCGGGCACACAGGATCCAAAACGCCATCTTGGAGGCCGACTTCCCCGCCCGCGCGCCTGCTCGAGTCCCTCGGCTACGGCTCTGTGCGTGTCTTCCGAGAGCTGCGCATCGAGCTCGAGACGCCGCCGCCTGCACCCGAGTGGCCGGACGGGCTGCGCGTCGTCCCGTTCGACCCGGAGCGTGACGCGCTCGAGTTCCATGCCGCGCACCAGGAGACGTTCGCGGATGTCTGGGACTTCACCCCGAGCGACTTCGAGTCCTGGTCGAAGGAGCACCTCGCGAGCGAGCGCTTCGACCCGACGCTCTGGTGCGTCGTCCGCGCCGGGGACGAGCTCGCCGCCGGGACGATCTGCACGGGCGACACGTACGGCGGCGGCTGGATCAACGTCCTCTTCACCCGTCGCCCGTGGCGCAGGCAGGGCGTGGGCGCGACGCTCCTCGCCGACTCGTTCGGGCGCTTCTGGGAGCGCGGCGAGCACAACGTCGGGCTCGGCGTCGACGCCGCGAGCGACAGCGGCGCGTTTCGCCTCTATGAGCGCGCCGGGATGGCGCCGGCGCTCGGCTGGCTCGTGTACGAGAAGGAACTCGGCGGCGTCTAGCCGCTTCCGGTAGAAGCCAGGCGTGTCCATACGCCGCAGCTGCGGCGTCTTCGTCCTCGCCGCGGCCATAGTTGGTTGGAACTGCGGGAACGTCGGCCCGGTGGTCGGCTCACTGCAGCAGGAGTTCGAGATCGGCCTCGGCGAGGTCGGCCTGCTCTCCGGGGCGTTCTTCTTCGCGGGCTCGGCGTTGGGCAGCCTGGCGGGCGCGGCGCTGGCGCGGAAGATCCGCGTCCTCGTGGGAATCTGGGCATGCTGCGTGCTCTCGGCGGTTGGGAACATCGTCTTCGCGGCGGGAGATTCCGTCGGCGTCCTGGCTGTCGGCCGAGTCTTCGCCGGTATTGCCTTCGGGATCGCAGCGGTCTTTATCCCGGCCTACGCCCGCGCGGTCGGTGGGGTGAGGATGGTCGGGCTGTTCGGGGCCGGGCTCACCCTCGGCGTCGCTGCTGCGCTCTTCCTGGGCAGCGTGCTCGAGGGGGCGGACGTCAGCTGGCGAGTCGCCTTCTTGATCACCGCGGCGCTCGCCGCGATCGCATTGCCCATCCTGCCCAATGAACATGTGGAGATCCCCCGGACCGCCTCCGAGGGCGAGGGACTTGCGCGGGAGTGTCTCACCAGCCAGGCCTGGTGGCGGGTGCAGCTGCTCGGGCTCACCACCCTCACCATCCCGCTGGTCGTCGGCGCCTGGCTGGTCCATTTCCTGATCATCGGCTACGACATGTCCGCGGCCGAGGCGGGCGGGCTCGCCTTCGCGCTGTTCGGGATCTCGGCGGTGATGCGGGACGTCGCGGGCCGGATGACCTCCTCCGGAGCCAGTCCCTCGATGCTGGTGATCGTGGGGCTGGCCCTCGGGGCGGGCGGGCTCGTCTTGCTCGGCGAGGGGGATTCCACCGGCGTCGCGGTGGTGTCCCTGGTCCTGATGGCGATCGGACTCTCCCTGCCCTACCCGCTCTACTACGACGAGGCAGAGCGGGTCCTCCCGGACCGGCCGATCGGCAGCCTCGGGCTGATGCAGGTCGGGACCGGGATCTTCGCGATCCCGGTGATCCCAGCGTTCGGCGCAGCTCTGGCCAGCGGCGACGCGGACCTCGCCTTCGCGGGGCTCGCGGCGTTCACCCTGCTCACCCTGGCATTGAACGCGAGACCTCCGGTCCCGCCTCGCCGACCCGAGCCTAACCTGCCCAGCGCTGCCCCTGGCTGATCCGCTCCTGGCCGATCCAGGCGAAATCCATCGCCGCCTGAACGACCTCGTCCTTCGGGACCTTGCGGTGAAGGTCCCACCAGTCGGCGAGCGACTGCATCGCTCCCACCATCTGCTGGGCGATCATCTCCACGGTCTGAGGAAGGTTGGGGAAGTCGAGTCCCTTCCGCTCGGCCTCCTCGCTCATCAGCTGGATGATCGCGGTGGCCACCTCGTCGCGCAGGCGATCCAGCCGTACCGCGACATCGGGGTCATCGGCATTCCGGAACATGATCCGCCAGGCGCCCCGCCGTTCCTCGACGAAGGCGAAGAACGCCTGCACTCCCGCCCGCATCCGCGCCTCGCCGGGCTCGGCGCCTGCAACCGCGCCGCTGATCCGCTCGACCAGCTCGTGGACATGCATCTCGAGCATCGCCACATAGAGCTCGCGCTTGGAGGAGAAGTGCTCGTAGAGCAGGGCCTTCGAGACGCCCGCCCGTTCCGCGACAGCGTCGAGCGAGGTCTCGTGGTAGCCGCGCTCCGCGAAGGCGTAGCGGGCCGCGTCGAGAATCGCATCGCGACGATCGGCCGCGCTCATCCGGGAGCGCGTGGGGGCCTTGGCTTGTGTGACGGGACTCACGCTACTAACTGACTGGTCAGTCAGTTACTATACGCATCGATGCGGCGGCGGTGTTTGCGCCGCCGAATGTGATGAAGACGAGAGGAGTGCGCCGTGTCGGTCGCGCAGCAGAGCATCGCCCAGCAGATCACCTACGACGACCTCTACCGCCGCTGGGAAGAGGGCCACTGGAAGGCGACCGAGCTCGACTTCACCGAGGACAAGCACGGCTGGGAAGCGCTCTCCGAGATCCAGCGGATGTCCGCCATGTGGGTCTATTCGATGTTCTTCTACGGCGAGGATGCGGTCACCGACGGCCTCTCCCCGTACATCGAGGCCGCCCCCAAGGAGGAGCAGAAGTACTTCCTCGCGACGCAGCAGGTCGACGAGGCCCGCCACGCCGTCTTCTTCTATCGCTTCTTCAAGGAGGTCATCGGCATCGAGGGCGACATCGCCACCGGCCTCGAAGCCACCCTCCCCGAGCTGGGCTGGGGGTACCGCAACGTCTTCGGGCGGCTCGAGCAGATGGTCGACGAGCTCCATACCGACCGCTCCCTTCCGAAGTTCGCCCAGGCGATCACGCTCTACCACATGGTCATCGAAGCGACGATGGCCCAGCCGACCCAGCACTTCATCGAGGACTTCTTCGTCAAGGCCGGCACGATGCCGGGCTTCAGCGCGGGGATGGAGAAGGTCTCGCGGGACGAGCAGCGCCACATCGGCTTCGGGGTCAAGGTCCTCTCCGAGCTGTTCGCCGAGTCCGACGAGTGCAAGGCCGCAGCCGCGGAGCTTCTCAGGGAGGTCCTGCCATACGTGACCGGGATCTTCGTGCCGCCGAACTGGGACGAGCGCTACACGACCGAGTACGGCTTCACGCTCCCGCAGCTCTATGCGTTCGGCATGAAGTCGGTCGAGATGAAATGGAAGGCGACCGGCTATCCGCTCTCGGAGATGCCCGGCGTCTACCCGTTCGACCCCGAGATGCCGCACGAGGAGCGGGCCGAGCGCCAGATCAAGCTGCTCAAGGCCGGCGTGATGGGAGAGCCGAACGGCAGGCCTGAGGTCAACCCGGAGGTCGAGGAGATCCTCTTCGACATCATCGCCCGCTCCGCCCGCACCGACGCGGTCGACAGCCCGGTGACGATCCAGTGGCGCTTCGAGGACGCCGAGCCCTGGCATGTGCGGATCGACAACGGCTCGACCAGCGCCGAGAAGGGTCTCGCCGCCGATCCGGACGTCACTCTGCGGACGAGCTGGGCCGACTGGATCGACATCTCGGTCCGCGGCCAGGACGCGCGCAAGGCGATGCTCCGGAGGAAGCTGAAGCCGCGCGGCTCGCTGAGGCAGCTGGCGCGGATGCAGAAGATCTTCCCGCCCCGCCCGTCGCCGGTCGAATAGTCAGTCGTCCCGCTTGTCCGGGATCCCCTCGCCGATTCCGCCCGAGTTCGGGACACCGCGGAACAACGCCTTGAGCAGGGCCCCCCGCAGGCCGGGGACCTCGGATGCATCGATCGTCTGACCCTTCTGATCAGGGTCGATGCCGTGCTCGCGCAGCACCTCCTTGATCTCCTCGCGCTTCCCGGTGCCGCGCAGGTCGAGGGTCTGCGACGACCCGGGTTGCGCCCACCCCGGCTCGCCCATGGAGACACTCTGATCGTCGGGGATCGCGCTGCCGGCGACGGTCTGCTCGAACTCCGGCGTTCCGGGCTCGGGCATCGCCCGCTCGTCGTTCTTCCTCAGGAACCCGAAAAGGCCCACAGCCCGATGCTACGCGCCTGGATCGTCCTCGGGGTCGGACGAATCGGAGCCGAGCTCGACGCCGACGAGGTTCGCCGGGCGACCGGGTAGGTACATCGAGGAGCCGGTGGCGAGAGCGACCTGCTTGCCCTCGGCGTTCGTCAGCTCGGCAGCCGCGACGACGAGGGTCCGGCCGCGGTGCAGGATGCGCGCCCGGGCCGTCATCTCGTTGCCGTCGGGGAACACCGGCCGGAGATAGTTGACCTTGAAGTCCAGGGTGGCGACGGCGGTGTCGGCCGGAGCGGTGCTGAAGGCGGCAGAGGTCAT
Organism: uncultured Solirubrobacterales bacterium; assembly: GCA_963804595.1. Lineage (GTDB taxonomy): Bacteria > Actinomycetota > Thermoleophilia > Solirubrobacterales > 70-9 > DASUPK01. Next base: position 142,047 of record CAWDQZ010000004.1, on the reverse strand, counting down.
GGCGCTCTCGGCGAGCATGGCGGTGAAACCGCCCTGGATCGTCCCGGCGGAGGTCGAGAGCCACTTGCTGCAGGGCAGGACCACCACGGTCTCCGCCTCCCCCGCCTCGACCAGGCGCAGGCCGGTGAGGTGGTAGATCGGCGGCCGGGGAAGCTCGCCGGCGATCACGTCCCGGAGGATCTCGAGGCCGCTGCGCCGCTCGAAGACCTCCTGCGGGATCGTCTCGCCCTCGACCTCGCGCCGCAGGGGGTCTCGCGGATCGCTTCCGGGTTCCGGCATCTCGACGACCGTGCGTCCCCCCGGGGGATCAGGGAGCGGGTCGACCGGCGGGAAGACTGTGCAGCGAGTCGTGCCGTGCGAGATCAGCTGGTCCTCGTCGTCGAACAGGAAGGCCTCCGAGATCCCCAGCGAGCGACCGCGATGGATCAGCTGGCCGGACCCGGTGACCGCAGCGCCCGGCTTCGGCACGACCGGGCGGAGAAACGACATCGAGAGCTCGGCCGTCGTCATCCCCTGCCCCGGTCCGACATCGGAGTGAACGACCGACCCGAGCGCGGCGTCGCCGATCAGGGCGAGAACGCCGCCGGAGATCAGGCCGGAGGAGTTCGCGAACCACGGCGAGGCCGGCATCGTGAAGGTCGAGTGTCCCCGCGAGCCCTCGGTCATCTCGAGCTCCGTCAGGTAGCCCATCGGCGAGTACGGGATCAGGCCGCGCCGTCCCGCCCCCATGCGCTCGATCCCCGGCAGCGCGAGGAATGAGCGGTCGGGGTAGCCGCCCTTGGCTGGCTCCTGCCAGATCAACTAGCCGACCTAGCCGGCGAGAATGTGACGCGCGGCCTGGGTCCCGGCCTCGATCACGCCGGTGTGGTCCCGCTCCGGATCTGAGAGCACCTGCAGCGCGATCCCGTCGGCCATCGCGAAGAGGAGGGCGACGACGGCGTTGACGTCGAGGCGAGGCGAGATCACGCCCTCGGCCTGCTTGGCGCTGAGGATCTCGGCGACGTGGTCTCGCGTCCGGTTGAAGAGCTCCCCGACCTCGCGCTGGATCTCCGGGTTCCGGCGCCCGGCGGTGAAGAGGTCGAACAGGAGCACCCAGAAGCCGGGGTCGTTCTGGATGGAGTCCTGAAGGTCGGCGACCAGGACCTCGAGGAGCTCGTCGACGGACTGCGCCTCCCCGAGCGGTTGATCGAGTCGGGCGATCCTGTGCTCGGTGTCGCGCCGGACGACCTCGACCAGCAGCGCCTCCTTGGTGCCGAAGTAGTAGTGGAGGAGCCCGCGGCTGACGCCGGCCTCGCGCGCGACGTGCTCGAAGGTCGAGCCGGAGATTCCCCGGCGCGCGACGCTCGAGCGCATCGCCTCGACGATCCGCTGAGCCTTGTCCCCGCTCAGCTCACGTGTCTTGGTCGCCTCCACGGCCCGAACCTTACGGCCTTGGCTGGCTGGACAGCTGGCTCGCGCGGAGCGGTTCAGCGCAGCTTGACGGGCGGGTTGTGCCCGGGAATGACGACGGCCGGATCGAGGTCGCGGATCCGCTTCCACTGCTCGAGCAGCTGCTCGCGCTCGGGGCCGAAGTCCTCGGGCAGGTCCATCCGGTCGAAGTACTCCGGGAGCGGCCCGACGCAGTCGGAGGCGACCACGACGAGGCCGTCGTCGGTGTCCACGAGCAGCGAGATCAGGCCGTCCGAGTGGCCGGGCGTGCGGATCCAGCGCAGCCCCGGCTCGATCTCCCCCTCCTCCCCCTCCAGGACCTCGAGGTTCGCCATCTCCAGGACCCCCGAGAGGATCTGGGCGTACGGCGCCTCGGTCTCCAGCCTGTGCACGTAGGTGCGCCGCATCGGCCACCCCGCGAGCCCCTCGGCGTGGTCGAAGTGAAGATGGGTGAGGATCACGTCCTTGATCTCGTGCGGCTCGACGCCGAGCTCCCCCAGGGCGCCGATGACGGGGGCGCCCTGCATGATCAGGCCGGGGTCGACGAGATAGTCGCGCTCGCCGCGGATCAACAGGGAGTTCGGGAAGGCGACCATCCCGGCCGTCCGGCCTCCTTCCTGCAGCGCCTTGTAGCGCTCGAACCCCTCGGCCGAGCTGTCGATCGTGGCCGCCTCCGCCTCGCCATTTGAGACCGCGAAGACGTAACGCTGCGCCGGCAACAGGATGTGGACGCTCGCCATGGGCGGGGAGAGTAGGTCACCCAGGCGCGAACCGGCGTCGCTCACCGGGGAATATCATCGGCTATCCTCTCTCTGTACCAACTACAGAAATTGGACTTGCCCATGAGCCTTCTTCTGATTCCACTCGACGAAGCGATTGTCTTCCCCTCGATCACCGCGACCCTGACGGTCGACACCGGTGATGAGGACCGCGTCTTCCTCCTCCCGCGCCAGAACGGCGAGTTTGGCCGTATCGGCGTGGTTGCAGAGGTGATCGAGCGCGGCGAGCTGCCCGGCGGCGCCCACGTCGCCACCGTCGTCGGCCTCCACCGAGGCCTGGCCGGGGCGGCCGAGCCCGACGGCAGCGAGCAGCTGCGCGTCGACGTCCAGGAGATCCATGACGGCCATCCCCAGGACGAGCAGACCACTGAGCTGATGCAGGAGTACCGCGCCGTGGTCGAGGAGATCCTCGAGCTGCGGGGCGCCGATGAGCGCGTCGGCATGTTCCTGCGCTCCATCGAGGAGCCGGGAGCGCTGGCGGACACCACGGGCTACAGCCCGGATCTCACCCGCGACCAGAAGCTCAAGCTGATCGAGGCCGTCGACGTCAAGGCCCGCCTCGAGCTCGCGATCGAGATGCAGCGCGAGCGCCTGGCCGAGCTCCAGGTTCGCCGCAAGATCCGCGACGACGTCGAGTCTGGCGCGCAGAAGCAGCAGCGCGAGTACTTCCTGCGCAAGCAGATGGAGTCGATCCGCAAGGAGCTCGGCGACGATGATGAGGACCTGATCGCCGAGTACGAGCGCAAGATCGCCGAGGCGGAGATGCCCGAGGCGGTCGCCGAGCAGGCCGAGCGCGAGCTCCGGCGGCTCGAGCGCCAGGGCGAGCAGTCGCCCGAGTCATCCATGATCCGCAGCTACCTCGACTGGCTGCTGGCGGTGCCGTGGTCGAAGCGCTCCGAGGAGCGGCTCGACCCGAAGCACACGCGCGAGGTTCTCGACGAGGACCACGCCGGCCTCGAGGACGTGAAGCGGCGCATCACCGAGTTCATCGCGGTGCAGAAGCTGCGCAAGGAGCGCGACGTCGAGGACGACAGCCGCGCCAGCGGCGCGATCCTGACGCTGGTCGGGCCTCCGGGCACCGGCAAGACCTCGATCGGCGAGTCAGTCGCCCGTTCGCTCGGGCGCGAGTTCGTGCGCCTGTCCCTGGGCGGCATCCACGACGAGGCCGAGATCCGCGGACACCGCCGGACCTACATCGGCGCCCTTCCGGGCCGGATCGTCCGGGCGCTGCGCGACGCCAAGACCATGAACCCGGTGATCCTGCTCGACGAGGTCGACAAGGTCGGAGCGGACTGGCGAGGCGATCCCTCGGCGGCCCTGCTAGAGGTCCTCGACCCGGCGCAGAACCACTCCTTCCGCGACCACTACCTCGACGTCGAGGTGGACCTCTCGGAGGTCGTCTTCCTGGCCACCGCGAACATCCTCGACACGATCCCCGCCCCGCTGCTCGACCGCATGGAGGTGATCAGCTTCGACGGGTACACCACCGAGGAGAAGCTGGCCATCGCGCGCGGCTACCTCTGGCCGCGACAGGTGAAGAGGAACGGTCTCCATGAGGAGGAGGTCGAGGCCTCGGACGCGATCCTGCGCAAGGTGATCACTGAGTACACCCGCGAGGCGGGCGTGCGGCAGCTCGAGCGCGAGCTCGGCAAGGTGCTCCGCCGCGCGGCGACCAGGATCGCCTCGGGTGAGGCGGAGGCGCCGGTCGTCATCGACACCGACGCGGTGACCGATGCGCTCGGACGCCAGCGCTTCTTCCAGGAGTCCGTCGAACGGACCGCGATCCCCGGTGTCTCAACCGGATTGGCGGTCACCGGTGCCGGCGGCGACGTCCTCTTCATCGAGGCGACCGGCACCGAGGGCGACAAGGGCCTGGTGCTGACCGGTCAGCTGGGCGACGTGATGAAGGAGTCGGCGCGGATCGCGCTCTCCTACGTCAGCGCCCACGCCGACGAGCTCGGCATCGACTCGGACGCCTTCAAGCGCGAGTTCCACGTCCACGTCCCCGCGGGAGCGATCCCGAAGGACGGGCCGAGCGCCGGAACCGCCATGACCACCGCACTCGCCTCACTGCTCAGCGGGCGCCCGGTGAAGCACACGGTCGGGATGACCGGAGAGGTCACCCTCCAGGGCCGGGTGCTGCCGATCGGCGGCCTCAAGCAGAAGGTCCTCGCGGCGTACGCCGCAGGGCTGACCGAGGTGATCCTGCCGGAGCGAAACCGAGGCGACCTCGATGACGTCCCGGAGGAGGTTCGCGAGCAGATGACCTTCCATCCGGTGATGAGCATCGGCGAGGTCCTCGACCTCGCCCTGGAGCCGGCTGGACAGGGTGCGGATGTCGCCGCGGTGTCGTAGCTGCTCACCGGTTCCCTCCGAGCTCCGCACCGTCGCGGAGCTGTTGGAGCGCCGCTGGACGCTGGGCACGATCTACGCCTGCTCCAGCGGCGCTGTCCGCTTCAACGAGTTCCGCCAGTCCCTCCCCGGGATCTCGCCGACGACGCTCTCGGACCGGCTCGAGCACCTCGAGGGCGCCGGGATCGTCGAGCGGGAGCTCATCCCCGGCCGCCCGCCACATGCCGAGTACAGGCTGACGGCCAAGGGCAAGCGGCTCGCCTCGGCGGTCAGCGGCCTGCTTCAGAACCGCTGAGAGCAAAGAAAAGGGCGCCGCTGGCGCCCTTTTCAAAGCCGGTGACTGGCGCCGTCAGGCGCTTGGAACCGTCTCGGTATCCGGCGCCGGGGTGGTGGTCGAGGTGTACTCGAACTCCTCCTCCGCGCCGAACAGCTTGTCCAGCACCATCTTGCGCGCGTCCTCGCTGAGAATCAGGACGAGGGCGGCGCCGAGGATCGCCACGAGCAGGGCCTTTCCGAGCCCGAACCGGCGGCCAGTCCTCTTGCCGCGCAGCTGCTGTGAAGCATCCCTCAGAGACTCGGCCGCCTGGCGCAGATCGCGCTGGACCTTCTTGTCGTCCATCAGGGCCTTCGCGGGCCCCTTGCCGTTCGACATGCGCGCGTACGCGCCCTTCGCGGCCTCGAACGCGACGCGGATGTTCTCGCGAAGCTCCGCGTCCTCGATCAGCCGCCGCACGTAGGGGTTGTCCGCGACGGACCTTGCGGCGTCTCCGGCCTTCGCGCTTCTGCTTTGTGCCCCCATGCGTCTCCTCAGATCGTTTTCCAGGGTGCAGGGAGACTCTACCCGCTCCGCGCTTTCGCAGCCGATCTCGGCGGCGTTGCATCCCGGGAGCGCCTGGACCGATGTCCATCGGGCTCCAAGGCAACCCTCAGCACATCGCCGATATCGTCGGCGTAGACGAATTCGAGACCCTCGCGCTCCTGCTCGGAGATCTCCTCCACGTCGCCCTCGTTGCGGTCCGGGACGATCACCTCCTTGATCCCCGCCCGCTGGGCGGCCAGCGACTTCTCCTTCAGACCGCCGATCGGCAGGACCTGTCCGGTGAGGGTGATCTCGCCGGTCATGGCGACGTCGTTGCGCACGGGCCGGCTCGAGATCAGTGAGGCGAGCGCAGTCGCCATCGCCACGCCGGCCGAGGGCCCGTCCTTCGGCACCGCGCCGGCGGGGACGTGGACGTGGATGTCGTGCTTGGCGAACCAGTCATCGGCCAGCCCGGGGTTGATCTCGTTCGAGTGGGCCCGCACCCAGGAGAGCGCCGCCTGGGCGGACTCCCTCATCACCTCGCCCAGCTGGCCTGTGATCGTCAGCTTGCCCGAGCCGCCCACCGCGCTCGCCTCGACGAAGAGAACCTCGCCGCCCACCGGCGTCCAGGCGAGGCCCGTGGCGACGCCGGGGTCCTTCGTCCGGCGCCGGGTCTCGGAGAAGAAGCGTCGCCTGCCGAGCAACTCGCGTGCCCGCTTCGCGGAGACCCGCACCTTTCCCTTGGCGCTGCCCTCCGCGACCTGGCGGGCAACCTTGCGGCAGATCGTGCCGATCTGGCGCTCCAGGTTGCGGACGCCCGCCTCGCGCGTGTACTCCTCGATGATCGCCTTCAGCGCGGAGTCGGAGATCTCGATCTGCGAGCCCTTCAGCCCGTTGGCGCGGAGCTGGCGCGGCACCAGGTACTTCCGGGCGATCTGCAGCTTCTCGTCGACCGTGTAGCCGGCGAGGTTGATGACCTCCATCCGGTCCTGGAGCGGCGACGGAATCGTGTCGAGGATGTTCGCCGTAGCGATGAAGAGCACCTCCGAGAGGTCGAACGGCAGGTCGAGGTAGTGGTCGCGGAAGGTCGAGTTCTGCGCCGGGTCGAGCACCTCGAGCATCGCGCTGGAGGGATCGCCGCGGAAGTCGGCGCCCATCTTGTCGATCTCGTCGATCATGAAGACCGGATTGCGGGTGCCGGCATCGCGGAGGGCGCGGATGATCGTGCCGGGGAGCGCGCCGATGTAGGTCCGGCGGTGGCCGCGGATCTCCGCCTCGTCGCGGACGCCTCCGACGGAGATGCGCTCGAACTCACGTCCCAGCGCCCGGGCGATCGAGCGGCCGAGGCTGGTCTTCCCCACCCCGGGCGGGCCGACGAAGCAGAGAATCGGCCCAGGCGAGTCCGGGTTGAGCTTGCGGACCGCGAGGTACTCGAGGATGCGGTCCTTCACCTCCTCGAGGTCGTAGTGGTCCTCGTCGAGCACCTCCCGGGCGTGCTGAATGTCGAGGTTGTCCTCGGTCACCTTGGACCAGGGCAGGTCGACCAGCCACTCGAGGTAGGTGCGGATGACGCCGTACTCGGCGGCGACCGGCGGCAGCTTCTCCAGCCGTGAGAGCTCGCGCTCGGCCGCCTTCAGGGCGTCCTCCGGGAGCCCGGCCTCCTCGATTCGCTCGCGCAGCTCGTTGATCTCGGCCTGCTGCTCGTCGCCTTCGCCGAGCTCCTCCTGGATCGCCTTGAGCTGCTGACGGAGGAAGTACTCGCGCTGGCCCTTGTCGATCTCCGACTCGACCTGCGACTGGATCTTGGAGCCGAGCTGAACGACCTCCAGCTCGCGGGTGAGGATCTCGGAGAGGCGGCGGAGCCGGCGGGTGACGTCGACGGTCTCGAGCAGCTCCTGCTTCTCCTCGGTGGAGATCCGCAGGGCGCCCGCGATCAGGTGCGAGAGCGCGGAAGGGTCGTCGAGGTTGGCGACGGCGAGCTGCAGCTCCTCGGGCAGGTAGGGGATCGCCTCGATGATCTGGGTGAAGGTGGTCTGTACGTTGCGGGTCAGCGCCTCGAGCTCGGTGGAGGGCTCGACCTCGTCGGGCATCGGCTCGATACGCGCTACGAGGTATGGCTGCTGGGTGACGTAGTCGGTGATCCGGATCCGCTCCGCGCCCTGGACGAGGATGCGCAGCGTCCCGTCCGGGACCTTCATCATCCGCGCGACGGTCCCCGCGACACCGACCCCGTAGAGGTCGCCCGGGCCGGGCGCGTCGAGCTCGGGGTCCTTCGAGGCGACCATCGCCAGCAGCCGGTTGCCGGAGAGGACGTCGTTGACAAGGTTGATCGACCGCTCCTGGCCGACCGCCAGCGGGGTCAGTGTGTCCGGGTAGGTGACGGTCTCCCGGAGGGGGAGGATCGGCAGGGCATCGGGGAGCGGCTCCTCGCTCCGCACGGCATCCTCGATGTCGGGGAGCTCGACGACCTCCAGCTGAGGGGTCTCGACGTCCGCCATCGTCAGTGTCCCTTCCGCGTGCGCCCGCTCGCTATTCGGCCCGCTCGATCGGAACCTGACGGGCCGCCTTCGGGACGCGGGTCGGCAGCTCCACCCGGAGGATCCCGTCCTCGTAGGTGGCCTGAGCCCGCTCGGCGTCGACGTCAACCGAGAGCTCCACCACCCGCCGGAAGGGGCCGGACGGGAGCTCGACCTGTTGGTAGGTCCGGCCCTCGGTGTCGCGGACTGGCCGCTCGCCGCTGATCACGAGGGTCCGCCCAGTCACCTCGAGGTTCACCGCGTCGAGCTCGATCCCGGGCAACTCGACCTTGACGATCGCCTTCTCGGGACCCCCCTCGCCGCAGTAGTAGACGTCGACTCGGGGAACGAAGGCGGCGATCTGACGGCGCTGGCGCGGCCCCGCCTGGTCCCAGAAGTCGCCCAGAAGCTCGTCCATCTCCCGCCGCATCCGGGCGAAGTCCGCGAACGGGTCTCGCTGCGAGGTCACCTCAGACAGGGTAGTGGGCACGGCTTCGCAATCAGAACGCGACAGCAAGCGGCCGCCCCACATAACCGCTCGGGGCTTAGCCCCTCGCTCATGGTGGAGCGGCCTGGCTGTCGCTCAGACCTCGTAAACAGCACCCTCGCGGGCGATCTCGACCGGTGCGCCGAAGCCCTTCTCAGCCTCCTCCCGTGCCCAGTCATCGCCGAGCTCATCGGAGATGTGGGTGATGACGACCCGCCTGGCGCCGGCCTCGCGCGCGTGCGCACCCGCCTCCTCCGGAGTGAGGTGCCCGCGGTTGCCGGTTCGCTCCGGTCGCGGCAGGGTCCCCTCGATGAAGAGCAGGTCGGCGTCGCGGGCCGCCTCGACGATCTCGTTCCCGGGGCGGGTGTCGGCGCTGTAGACGAGATCGCCGCTTTCGTCGGAGCTGATCCGCACCGCGAACGTCTCGACGAAGTGGGGCACCGGGTGGAAGGTGGCGCGAATCTCGCCGATCTCAACGGTGTCGCCGGGGGCGTACTCCTCGATCCGGAAGGCGCTCTCGATCAGGTCGTCGTTGCCCCAGGCGCCGACCACCCGGCGGAACGTCTCCACGGCATTCGGCGGGGCGACGAGCCGCGGACGCGCCGGATGCTCGGTCCCGTCCCAGGTGTGAACCGCGACCGGCTGTTGCTTCGGCGCGTAGATCAGGGCGTATGAGTAGGGAACCAGGTCGAGGAAGTGATCGGCGTGGAGGTGGGAGATGATCACCCCGTCGAGCTCGGTGTAGTCGATCTGCTCGCGGAGCTTGCCGAACACGCCGTTGCCGCAGTCCAGCAGGACCTTCGTCTCGTCGGTCTCGATCAGATAGCCGCTGCACGCCCCCCCGGCGTCCTGCCAGGACGGCGACTTGCCCAGGATGGTGATTCTCAAGGCGCGGGTCCCATGGCCCCGCGGGCACTGTACGGGGTTTGAACGGCCTGCTACGCCGCCTGGACGGCAACCTGCGGCTCGACCGGCTCGCGTCTGTCCCTCATGAGGAGCGCGGGCTGCCGCGGGGGCACCAGGCCGTCGGGCGTGTCGGGCCTGAAGGTGGGGCAGGGCGAGTCGAGACCGAGGGCGCAGAGGCTGCGGCGCCTGAAGAAGCAGTCCTCGCAGCTCACCGCAGCATTGCGCGCTCGACCGTCGGCCAAGGGTCGCCCATCCTCTCTCGTCTCGTTCTCCCCGGGGTCCTTCACCCCGATCTGATCACCGGGCGGGGCTCCTCTCATGCCCCGCGGCGGACGCTCACTATGGCACCTCCTCAGGCGTGCGTCACGCGCAACCTCGCAAATGGCGCTGTTCTTTTTTCACGGGTTGGTCACGACTTTCGCAAGCACCACAAAACCTTCTGGCTCGGAGGGCCTCTCGCTAAGATCAGCGCCGATGGCGCATGAAAGGACAGCCCGGCTCTCGGCCTCTCCCCCGATGTTCGAGAGCCGCTTTCTGGACTTCTTCTCCCGAGTCCATCCGATCATCCCGGCGCTGATCTTCGTGCCGGTCGTGGTCGGCGGCATCTGGCTCGGGATCGACCGCGGCCTCGCCCTCGGAACCACCGTCCTGCTCTTCCTCTCCGGCCTCGTGATCTGGACGCTGACCGAGTACTGGCTGCATCGCCTTTTCTTCCACTGGGAGCCGAAGTTCCGGGGCGGCGACCGCGTCCACTTCATCATCCACGGCGTCCACCACGACCACCCGAACGACGCGATGCGGCTGGTCATGCCCCCCGCCGTCAGCGTCCCCCTCGCGGCCCTCTTCCTCGGACTCTACGTCCTGGTCTTCGGGACGCCGCACGCTTTCCCCGCCTTCTCCGGCTTCATCCTCGGCTACCTGACCTACGACTACATGCACTACCACCTGCACCACCACGTGCCGAGGACGAAGTTCGGGAAGCAGCTGCGCACCCACCACATGCGCCATCACTTCCAGGACCACCGCTACGGCTTCGGCGTCTCCTCGCCCCTTTGGGACGCGATCATGGGGACGCTGCCGAGGAGTCGCAAGACAGCGGTGTCCGACGAGCAGACAGAGTCGAGCTAGACCACGCGGCTGGGGGGCTCCCGCCCCTCCAGCACGGCGATCACGTTGTCCGCCGCAGCGCGGGCCATCCCGTCGCGTGCGGGCACCGTGGCTGAGCCGATGTGCGGCAGCAGCACGCAGCGCGGCGCCTCGAGCAGGCGCTGCGGGACGTTCGGCTCGCCGTCATAGACGTCCAAGCCGGCGGCGCCCAGCGTGCCCGCCTCCAGTGCCGCGGCGACCGCGTCGGAATCGACGAGCGGTCCGCGGGAGGTATTGACCAGAACGCCGTCAGGTCCGATCAGCTCGACCTCGCTGGCGCCGATCAGCCCGCGCGTGTCGGGATTGGCCGGTGCGTGCAGGCTGACCACGTCGGCAGCTTCGAGCAGCTCGTCGAGATGCAGCCGCCTGGCTCCCAGCTCGTTCTCAGCCTCGGGCTTCCCGGTCCGGCCGGCGTAGACGATCTCGGCGCCCAGGCCGTGGGCGAGCCGCGCGTAGCGATGGCCGATCCGACCGATCCCGACCACTCCGACGGTCGAGCCCGCTATCTCGATACCGCGATACGCCGCTGGGTCCCAGCCGCCCCAGCGCCCGGCACGCAGGTCGCGCTCGGCGTCGCTCATCCGGCGCGCGGCCGCGAGGGTGAGGGCCAGCGCCAGCTCCGCGGTTGCTTCGGTCAGCACGTCGGGCGTGTTGGTGACGATCACGCCGCGCTCGCGACAGGCCTCGAGATCGACGTTGTCGTAGCCGACCGCGAAGTTCGCTACGACCCGCAGCCCATCACCGCAGGCGTCGAGCAACTCGGTGTCGACCGTGACGCTGGGGTCCGGAACGAAAGCGCTGGCGCCCGGAACCAGCTCGAGGACTCGCTCCCGGGTCACGTCCAGGCCGCCCTCCCTGACCTCAAACCGCTCGCGCAGCGGCTCGATACCCGCCGGTAGCAGCACCCTCGCCACCACCACGACCTGAGCTTTCGCATTCATACTCATTTCAACCTAACCGTTACGGTGCATGTAACCGTCACTTCGATAGAGAGGACTCAAAGGAATGCCAAGGGTCTCCAACACCGTCGATCAGGCAAGGACGCTGCTCGAGCGCAGGTTGCGCGAGCTCGACGAAGAGCGCAAGCAGATCGAGGCCGCCCTCGCGGGACTGGGCCGCAGCGCTCGCCGCGGGCCCGGCCGGCCGCGCGGATCGCGCGGATCGACGACCGCCACTCGCCGGCGTCGCGGCTCGACACGCGCCGACCAGGCTGTCCGGATCATCAAGGAGAACCCCGGGATCAGTGTCTCGGAGCTCGGCCGCAAGATGAAGCTCAACCATCCGAATTACCTCTACCGGGTGCTGCCCGACCTACAGAAGGAGGGACGCATCAAGCGCAAGGGCAAGGGCTACCACCCCGGGACGTAACCGTTAGATCAGCCCGAGCCGGTCGACCGCGTCGCGCTCGTCCCTGAGCTCGGCGACGGTCTTGTCGATCCGCTCGCGGGAGAAGTCGTTGATCTCCAGACCCTCGACCAGCTCCCACTCCCCGTCCGAGCACCGGCAGGGCGCACCCGAGATCAGCCCCTCGTCGACGCCATAGGAGCCGTCCGAGGGCACGGCCATCGAGACCCAGTCATCCTCGTGCGGTGCCGAGGACCCAGTCATGCACGTGGTCGATCGCGGCGTTGGCCGCCGAGGCTGCGCTGGACGCCCCGCGCGCCTCGATGATCGCGGCACCGCGCTTGCCGACAGTCGGGATGAACTCTTCGGCGATCCAGACGTCGTCGTCGACCTGAGGCCAGGCCGGGCTGCCGTCGACCAGGCAGTTGACGAGGTCGGGGTACTGCGTCGGCGAATGGTTACCCCAGACCGTCATCCGCTTGACGTCCGTGATCGGCCGGTCGAGCTTGTCGGCGAGCTGAGCGATCGCGCGGTTGTGGTCGAGGCGCATCATCGCCGTGAAGCGCTCACTCGGGATGTCGGGCGCATGCGACATCGCGATCAGGCAGTTTGTGTTGGCGGGGTTGCCGACGACGAGAACCTTGATGTCGTCCGCCGCACCCTCATTGAGAGCCTCGCCCTGCGGCTTGAAGATGCCGCCGTTGGCCTCGAGCAGGTCCGCGCGCTCCATCCCCTTGGACCGCGGCCGCGCCCCGACGAGCAGCCCGATGTTCGTCCCGTCGAAGGCCTCCTTGGGGTCGTCGGTGATCTCGATGCCGCTGAGCCGGGGGAACGCGCAGTCCTCGAGCTCCATCGCCGTGCCCTCCGCGGCCTGGATCGCGTCGGGGATCTCCAGCAGCCGCAGGCTCACCTGCGTGTCCGAGCCGAGCATCTCCCCCGCCGCGATGCGGAAGAGGAGCGCGTACCCGATCTGACCGGCTGCGCCGGTGACGGTGACGTTCACGGGGCCGTTGCTCATGCCATCTCCTTCCTCAAGTTCTCGTCGATGGAAGCGAGGAACTCCTCGGTGGTCTGGAACTCCTGATCGGGGCCGATCAGGAGTGCGAGGTCCTTGGTCATCTTCCCGCTCTCCACCGTTTGGATGCAGACGCGCTCGAGCCTCTCGCCGAACTCACTGACCTCGGGCGTCTCGTCCATCCGGCCCCGGGCCTGGAGGCCCCGGGTCCAGGCGAAGATCGAGGCGATCGGGTTGGTCGAGGTCGCCTTGCCCTCCTGGTGCTGCCGGTAGTGGCGGGTGACCGTGCCATGGGCCGCCTCGGCCTCGACCGTCTTCCCGTCGGCCGTCATCAGCACGCTGGTCATCAGGCCGAGTGACCCGAAGCCCTGCGCGACCGTGTCGGACTGCACGTCGCCGTCGTAGTTCTTGCACGCCCAGACGTAGCCCCCCTCCCACTTGAGCGCGGCGGCGACCATGTCGTCGATCAGGCGGTGCTCGTAGGTCAGGCCATTCGACTCGAACTCGTCCTTGAACTCGGAGTCGAAGACCTCCTCGAAGAGGTCCTTGAAGCGCCCGTCGTATGTCTTCAGGATCGTGTTCTTGGTCGACATGTAGACGGGGAACTCGCGATCGAGGCCGTAGCGGAACGAGGCCCGAGCGAAGTCCCGGATCGAGTCGTCGCGGTTGTACATCGCCATCGCGATCCCGGCGCCCTCCTCGGCGGGGAAGTCGTAGACGTCGAGCTCGATCGGGCCCTGGGTGTCGTCGTTGGGCTCGAACGAGAGGACGAGCCGGCCACCCCCCTCGGGGATCAGGGTGTCGGTCGCCCGGTACTGGTCGCCGAAGGCATGACGGCCGATCACGATCGGCTTCGTCCAACCGGGGACCAGCCTGGGCACGTTGGAGATCACGATCGGCTCGCGAAAGATGACCCCGCCGAGGATGTTCCGGATCGTCCCGTTCGGCGAGCGATACATCTGCTTGAGGCCGAACTCCTCGACCCGCGCCTCGTCGGGCGTGATCGTGGCGCACTTGACCCCGACCCCGTACTCCTTGATCGCGTTCGCCGCGTCGACGGTGATCTGGTCGTCGGTCTCGTCGCGCTTCTGGATGGAGAGGTCGTAGTACTTCAGGCGGAGATCGAGGTAGGGGAGGATCAGCCGGTCCTTGATGAATGCCCAGAGGATCCGGGTCATCTCGTCGCCGTCGAGCTCGACGACCGGATTCTTCACCTTGATCTTCGCCATCGTCAGGAATCTATCTGTGGGGCTTCGCGGGCATCTCCCCGGCGACAATCCACACCCTCCCCCACCGGCGTTATCTTCAAAACATGGCCAGCTTGGGTGGAGAGCGGAAGATCGCCACGATGTTGTTCGCCGATCTGGTCGGCTCGACCAAGCTCGCGACCCAGCTCGATCCTGAGGATCTCCGCGGCCGGCTCGAGCCCTTCTTCGAGGCGGCGAGCAGCGCGCTCGAGCAGCATGGCGGCACCGTCGAGAAGTACATCGGCGACGCGGTGATGGCCGTCTTCGGCGCCCCGGTCGCACACGGCGACGACCCGGACCGCGCGGTGGCGGCCGGCCTGGCCGTCGCCGAGCGGGTGGCCGAGCTCGATGGCGGGCTGGCAGTCCGGGTCGGGATCGAAACCGGCGAGGTCCTCTCGGTCCAGGGCGCCGGGCGACCTGCGCGTCACCGGCGAGGCCGTCAACGCCGCCGCCCGCCTGCAGCAGGCGGCTGAGCCGGGTGAGGTGCTGGTCGGCGAGCGGGCCGCACGCGCCTGCCGGCGGGCGAGGCTGGAGGCCAACGGCGCCGTCGACGCGAAGGGGATTCCCGGCTCCATCGGGGCCTACCGCGCGATCGCGGTGGAGCCCGAGACCGCGCAATCGGGCGTCCGGCTGGTCGGCAGGGATGACGACCTCGACATGCTGCGCCTGATCGCTCGGCGCGCGGCTCGGGAGCGCCTCCCGCAGCTCGTCACCGTGATCGGCGAGTCCGGAATCGGCAAGACCCGCCTCGGCGCCGAGCTCTTCGGCGAGTTGCGCTCCGACCCTGACCCGTGGCGGACGATGGTCGGCCGCAGCCCTCCCTATGGCGAGGGCATCGCCTTCTGGGCGCTCGGCGAGATCCTGCGCGACGCCGCGGGCCTCTCGACCGATGCGCCGCCGGACGAGGTGGAGGTCGCACTCGCCGGGAGGCTCGCCGACCTCGGGGCCACCGACGCCGACCAGATCGCCACGGGGCTGACCGTCGCCATCCGCGGCGCTCCCGACTGCGACGCCGAGGAGGAGCTCGGCCGCGCCTGGCGCCGGTTCGTCGCGCTGCTCGCGAACGACCGGCCCCTCGCGATCGGCGTGGACGACGCGCACTGGGCGGACGAGGGAACCCTGGAGCTCCTCGAGGACGTGGCCTACGGGATCCATGACGCGCCGATCCTGGTCCTCTGCACCAGCCGGCCGGAGCTCGCCGAGCGCCGCCCCCAGTTCGGCCGCGCGGCGCGCAACAACACTCAGCTCGAGCTTCTGCCCCTCGACCACGAGGCCGCGACGCGCCTCGCTGAGCTGCTCCTGCCGCAGGATCAGCGGGCCGAGGCCGCGCGGATCGCGGACGCGGCGGGCGGCAACCCCTTCTTCACCGAGGAGGTCTCGCGCCGGATCGGCGAGGGCGGCGAGGCCGCCGCCGGGACGCTGCCCGACACGGTGCAGGCGGCGATCGCCGCCCGAATCGACCAGCTGCCCGTCGAAGAGAAGCGGACCCTCCAGTACGCAGCGGTCCTCGGGCACACCTTCTCCCAGGGACCGCTCGGCGATCTGCTAGGTGCCGATCCCACAGATTGGCTCTGGTCCCTGCGGCGGCGGGCGCTGGTCCAGGAGCGTCCCGGCTCAGAGGCCGGGCACTACGTCTTCCGCCACCAGCTGATCCGAGAGGTTGCGTACAACTCGCTGCCCCGCCGGCAGCGGGCGGAGCTCCACGAGCGCGCCGTGGAGGCGCTCCGGGCCCGTGACGAGTTCGCGGAGCGGCCCGAGCTGATCGCGTACCACCTCGACCACGCGCAGGACCTCGACCCCACCGACGAGCGTCGCCGAGCCGCGCGCGACGCGGTCGTGGCCGCCGCCGACGCGGCGGTGCGCCGCGGCGCCGCCGCCCGCGGGCGCCAGCTCTACGAGGAGGCGGCGAGACTCGCCGACGACGGGGTCGGGCGACATGACGCCTTGGTCGCCGCGGGCGAGGTCGCGCTGCGTGGCTGGCGGGGCGATCTCGGCATGCGCCTCTTCCAGGAGGCCGCGGAGGCCGCCGAGCGCGAGGGCGACACCGATCGTGCGGCCGCCGCCTACGCCCGCAGCGTCGAGATCGGCGCGAGGATGCATGGGATCGCCGGAGACCCGCCGGTCACCGAGCTCACCGCGATGCTGCAGCGCGGCCACGAGCTCGCCTCCGACGACGATCTGGTCACCTGCGCCCGGCTGCGCCTCGACGACGCGTGGCTCGCCTGGATGAGCAAGGACCCCGAGGCGATGGCGAAACCCGCGCAGGAGGGCCTCGAGCTGGCACGCCGGGCCGACGACCGCCAGCTGCTCCAGAACGCGCTCGACGCCGTCACCGCGAGCGACTGGCTGGAAGGGAGGCAGCTCGACGCCGTCGAGCACACCCGCGAGAGGCTCCAGCTGCTCGAGGCCGCCCCCCGAACCCACGCACTCGACGTGGAGATCTCGGACGCGCTCCACATGATGGTCCTCTGCCTGATCCAGGTCGGCGAATTCGAACAGGCGCTGGCGTACGCTCAGCGCGGGGCCGACGTCGACCGCGCCCGCGGCGTCGAGATGGCCGAGTACCAGCGCGAGCTGATGCCGAACTTCTTCCTCGGGGACTGGGACCGCGCGATCGAGCTGGGCGAGGGTGCGCGCAAGGCCTGGGACGAGGCCGGGCGGCCGCCGATGGGCGCATTCGCCACGCCCGCGGCGTGCACCGCCGCGGCCCTCGGCTACCGGGGCGATGAGCCGGCGGCCGACGACTGGATGGCCCATGCCCGCAACCTCAGCCACAGGGACCCGGAGCAGAGATGCGGCGTCTACATGTTCAACATCGACCTCGAAATCCACCGGGGCCGGTTCGCCGACGCCGTCGCGATCGGATCGGACCCGGTCGCCGGCAGCCAGTGGACGGCCACCTACGCCTGCAGCCGAGCCGAGGCGTTCATCCGCGCCGGTCGCGAGGACGCCGGAGAGGCCATCGCCTGGGCCGAGCCGCGGGTCGGCCAGGATCGCTATGCGCGGGGCATCCTGCTCCGCGCCAGGGGGCTACACGCCTCCGACGAGGGCCTCGTCCGTGAGTCGAGAGCCCTCTTCGAGGAGATGGGATGCCCGTTCCAAGCGGCCCGCACGGGCTGGCTGCTCGGCGGGTCCGAGCGCGAGCAGGCGAAGGAGACATTCGAGCGGCTCGGGGCGACGCTCCCTGCGAGCTGAGCGTCAGTGCGTCTGCGCGTCGCGCAGGCGGCTGACGAGCGTCTCGAGCAGCGCCCAGGCGACCTCGGGGTGCTCCTCGACGAACGGCCTGAACTCCCAGGCCGACATGCCGCGGCAGCGGAGGTCGGTGCCCGCGATGATGGTCGCCGAGCGCGGCCCGCTGTCGATCAGGGCGATCTCGCCGAAGTGGTCGCCGGGGCCCAGCGTGCGGACGATGTCGCCCGCGACGCTGACCGTCGCGTTCCCGTCCTCGATCACGAAGAAGCCGATCCCGCTCTCGCCCTCCCGGGTGATCTCGTCCCCCTCGTTGAAGCTGCGCTCGGTCATCCGCTTGCTGAGCTTCTTCAGCTCCTTCGGTTTGACCCCCGAGAACAGTGGGACGCTCGCGAGTTTGTCCTCCATCTCCGGCACGCGGCGGCGATCCTACTCGCCGATCGGGATTGACACAAGAAGTGAATCTTGGTTCACTTCTTGGCCTGTGCCCTATCGCAGCACCGAACGCACCGAGGCCCGCCTCGCCGAGACCCGGCTTCGGATCACGACCGCCGCCCGTCAGCTGATCGCCGAGGGGGGCTACGCGGCCGCACAGGTCGCTCCGGTGGCGGATCGGGCGGGGGTCGCCGTGGGGACCGTCTACCGCCACTTCCCCTCCAAGTCCGACCTCTTCGCGGAGGTCTTCCGTGAGGCCTCGCAGCACGAGGTCGACGCGATGCGGGATGCCATGGAAGACGCAAGGGCACGCGACCGTGCGGGCCGTTCGATGGTGGTGCCCGCGTCGGAGCGCATCGCCATCGGGATCGAGGCCTTCGCCCAGCGTGCCCTGCGCGGCCGGCGCCTCGCCTGGGCGCTGCTCGCCGAGCCGGTCGATCCGGCGGTCGAGGCCGAGCGCCTTCACTTCCGCCACAGCTACCGCGACCTGATGGCCGAGGCGATTGCCGAGGGGATCGAGGCGGGCGAGCTGCCGGACCAGGACGTCGATGCCACCGCCGCGGCGCTGATCGGAGCCGTTGGAGAGGCGATGGTCGGTCCGCTCTCACCAACCCATCCACAAAACGGGTCGCGCCAACATGAAACGGGTCGCTCCTCTCGGAGCGCCCTCGCATTAAGCCCTCGCGCAACGGATCCCGACGCCGTGATCGCATCGTTGATCAACTTCTGCACACGAGCAATCGGAGAGGAGCCCGCACGTGTCGACCGTTGAAAAGCCCGCCGGTATCCGCACTCACGAGGTGACCAACCAGCCACCGCCGCTGGTCGACTACAACGTCTTCACCGCGGATCGGGTGATGGGCGAGGCCGTGCAGCGCGAGGGCGCCGACTGGGCAGTCGAGAGGATCGCCGCGGTCGGGGAGGTGGCGGGCCGTGGGGACGTGATCGAGCTCGGGCGCCTCGCCAACGAGAACCCGCCCAAGCTCCGCACTCATGACCGCTACGGCAATCGGATCGACGAGCCAGAGTTCCACCCCGCCTGGCACGAGCTCATGCGACTCGGCATCTCGCACGAGCTCCACTCCCTGCCCTGGCGCGAGCCGCAGCCGGGAGCCCACGTGGCGCGCGCGGCGGCGTTCATGTGCTTCTCCCAGGCCGAAGCCGGCGTGGGCTGCCCGATCTCCATGACCTACTCGGTGGTCCCGGCGCTCCGCACGCAGCCGGAGCTCGCCGAGGAGTGGGAGCCGCGGATCCTCTCCAACGTCTACGACCCGCGGCAGATCCCGGCGTCGGGGAAGGAGGGCTCCCTGTTCGGGATGGGAATGACAGAGAAGCAGGGCGGCTCCGACGTGCGGGCCAACACCACCGTCGGCCGCCCGCTCAACGGCGGCGGCCCGGGCGCCGAATACGAGCTCAACGGCCACAAGTGGTTCTTCTCCGCGCCCCAATGCGATGCGTTCCTCGTCCTGGCGCAGGCCGAGGGCGGCGTCTCCTGCTTCCTGATGCCGCGACGACTGCCCGACGGCGAGCTCAACCGCTTCCGCCTGCAGCGGCTCAAGGACAAGCTCGGCAACCGCTCGAACGCGTCCTCGGAGATCGAGTTCGACGGCGCCTGGGCCCGGTTGGTCGGAGAGGAGGGCGCGGGCGTCCGGACGATCATCGAGATGGTCAACCACACCCGGCTCGACTGCGCCTCCGGCAGCGCGACTGGGATGCGCCACGGGGTCGCGATGGCGATCAACCACGCCGACCACCGGGCCACCTTCGGCAGGCTGCTGATCGACCATCCCCTGATGCAAAACGTGCTCGCCGACCTGGCGGTCGAGTCCGAGGCTGCGACGATCTCCTCGCTCCGCCTGGCGCGCGCCTACGACGAGGCGATCGCCGGCGACGACGAGGCCCAGGCCCTCAAGCGGATCGCCAACGCCGTCCTCAAGTACTGGATCTGTAAGCGGGGCCCGTCGCACGCGGTCGAGTGCCTCGAGTGCTTCGGGGGCAACGGCTACGTCGAGGAGTCTGGGATGCCCCGCCTCTACCGCGAGGCGCCCCTGGCCTCGATCTGGGAGGGCTCCGGGAACGTCCAGTGCCTGGACGTGCTCCGGGCGATGGTCAAGAACCCCGACTCGGTGGAGGCGTTCGCCAATGAGGTCGGCGAGGGCGCGGTGCTGGAGCCGCGGCTCGACCGGTTCGCGGCGCGGCTCCGCGACGATCTGCAGTCGGATCCGGCCACGCTCGAGTCGAGGGCCCGCTCGCTGGTCGAGCGGATGGCGCTGGCCCTGCAGGGCTCGCTCCTGGTCCGCTTCGGCGACCAGGCGGTGGCGGAGGCGTTCTGCTCCTCTCGCCTCGAGGGCGATTGGGGCCACGCCTTCGGCACGCTGCCCGCGGGCACGGACTTCATCCGCATCATTGACCGCCACCGCGCGGCCGTCTGAGCGCGAGCTGGGTTGAGCTGGGCGCTTCCGCGTCGAGTGTACGCTGGGGCCATGTGCAGAAACATCAGGCAACTCCACAATTTCGATCCACCCGCGAACGAGGAAGAGGTTCACGACGCGGCGCTGCAGTTCGTCCGCAAGATCAGCGGCTCCACCAAGCCCTCGCAGGCGAACGCCGAGGCGTTCGACCTGGCCGTCGAGGAGGTGGCCGACGCGACGCGGAAGCTGCTCGCCTCGTTGGTGACCAATGCCCCTCCCAAGAATCGCGAGGAAGAGGCGGCCAAGCGGCGGGCCAAGTACGAAGCTCGCTTCGCGGCCTAGGCCTCAGAGCCAGCGTTCGTCCAGCCTGCGGATCACGGCCTCGCTGAGGCGAATCGCCTCCGCGACCGTGCCGTAATCCACGTTCTCCGGCACGTCCGTCTTCCAGTGATAGTTGGAGGGGTTCTTCCACCGGTTGCAGGAGACGACGGACGCACACTGATAGCCGGCCGCGAGCGGAAACACGCCGTCCGTCGCATTGCGGAGCCGGAGGTTCGGGAACAGGTCGATGCCAAGCTCCTCGGCGGTCGAATCGAGTAGGTCCAGCGACTCGGCCGGGTACTCGCGGAGCTTCAGCATGCCCTCGCCGCGGAGGACGAGCAGATGGGGCGAGCCGATCGTGTCCAGGCAGAGGAAGAAGGTGCGGTCGACCGGAAGCTCGGCGGCGTGCCGTTCCATGAACAGGCCCATGCCCTCGCAGAGCGCCTCCTCGGAGGTCGAGAGGAAGAGGACGCGGGTGTTCTCCGGCGGATTTTCCGCGAGCGCACGGGCGAGGGCCAGCTGCGCGACGCAGCCGGTTCCGTTGTCGTTCGCGCCCGGAACGACCTCGCCGGCGCCGATGTGGGCCATGAAGGCCGCCGCACCTGCTGAGACCATCGTTCCCACCCCGGTCAGCGCTCGGCTGCCGAGCAGCGCTCCGGCGGCGACCAGGGCCGGGCCGCCCACCACCGGCCACATCAACGGCGGGCTGGTGTCGTTCTCCTCGAACACCCAGGGCGCGTTCTCGCCCGCGGTCTCGGTGATCGCGGGGTTGAAGAAGAAGGCCGTATGCGCTGCGTCGTGGTGGGCCATCAGGACGATCGTCCGATCGGCATCGGCAGGGCCGATCTCCCCGAGCACGTGGTGGCAGCTGCGATTGGGGAGCAGCCGGCGAAAGCGCCGGCTTCCCGGCGGCATCTCGTCGGCGATCAGCGCGGCCGCGGCGGCCCCGGTCGAGGCGGCCGCCAGGCGCGTGACCGCCCCGCCACGCCGGGCGGCGACGCCGGCGAGGGCGCCGGCGCCCGCAAGCAGGCCGATCGACCACCAGAACCCGCCGTTGCCCCCCGGTTCCTCCTCGACCCGAACCTCGCGGGCGCCCTCGCCGTGGAGCGCCCCGGCCAGCCATTCGGCGGCCCGTCGCTCCCCCTCCGAGGCGGACTCCCTATCGAAGGCGCAGAGCTCGTCGAGGCGCTCTCGCATCCAGGCGGCATCGGGCAGGGTCGTGGGTGCGGTCGAAGCCTCGGAAGCGATCCGGGAAAACTACGGCAGTTATCAGGCACCCGGAGAATTGCCTGCTGCTCCGTAACATCCGGGAATGGCCGGCGCCGGCGTGACGCTCTTCCGCGTCCGAGGAATCAGGATCGCTGTGGACTTTTCCTGGTTCGTCGTCCTCTTCCTGATCATCTTCTGGCTCACGGGCTTCTACCGGGACGTCCTCAACGTGGACAACAACGCAACGGCTCCCTACCTGCTCGCCGTGGCGAGCGCGGCGCTCTTCTTCGCGTCGATCCTGCTGCACGAGCTCGGGCACGCGTTCGTGGCGATGCGGAACCGGATCGGGGTCGATTCGATCACGCTCTGGATGTTCGGGGGGGTCGCTCGCCTCGAGCGTGACTCCGACACGCCGGGAACAGAGTTCAAGATCGCCATCGCCGGCCCGATCGTGACCGCGGTGATCGTGTTCGTCTGTGCGCTTCTCGGGCTGGCGCTGGCCGGCGGCGACGAGGTTCGCCACGCGGCCCTGACCCAGCAGGACACCCAGACCTCCGGCGTCGCAGCGATGGTCGTCTGGCTCGGCAGCATCAACCTGCTGGTCCTGATCTTCAACCTGGTGCCCGCCTTCCCGCTCGATGGCGGCCGGATCGCGCGTGCGATCGCCTGGTGGCGCACCGGCAGCCGTAATACCGGGACCCGCTTCGCCGCCACCCTCGGTGAGTGGTTCGGGCTCTTCCTGATCCTCGCCGGGGTCGGCTACTTCCTCGTCTACCTCGGCGACATCATCGGCGGCATTTGGCTTGCGTTCGTCGGCTTCATCCTCAGGGGCGCCGCGAAATCGGCGATGGCCCAGACCGACATCACCAGCCGCATCGAGGGCATCTCGGTGGGCGACGTGATGGATCGCCACCCGGTCGCGATCCCCGAGGAGGCCTCGATCGAGCAGGCGCTCGACGAGTACTTCCTCCGCTACCGCTCGCCCTGGTTCCCGGTGGTCGACGGCGCCCGGCACGTGGTCGGCCTGGTCGACCGCCCGAGCGCCGACAAGATCCCGGCGGTGGAGCGAACCTCGGCGTCAGTCGCGGACGTCGTGGCCCGGGACGGCGGCTCGCTGACGGTCATGGAGGACGCGCCCCTCGAGTCCGTGCTCGGCAACGAGTCCCTGCGTCGACTCGGCGCCCTGATCGCCACCGACGCCGAGGGTCAGATCAGCGGCGTGCTGACGATCGACGCGATCGGGCGGGCGATGCAGCCGCAGACGCCGAGCACCGCCCCGCCGGCGGTCTAGCCCCTTTCGTCACAGGTGGTCGCGACCAAGCAGAAGCGTCCGTCCTACAACGAAGCGGCCGAAATCTTGGCAGCGCGAGACAGGGTGCTGGCAAAGCTGATCGCAGAGGCCGGCCCGATGCGCATCGGCCGTCCCAAGCTGTCCCCATTCGAAGCGCTGGTGCAGGCGATCGTCTACCAGCAGCTCGCCGGTGCGGCGGCGCGAGCGATCCACGGTCGGCTCATCGATGCGATGGACGGCTCTGTCAGTCCGGATGCGCTGCTGGCCCTTTCCGACGAGACACTGCGGGCCGTCGGACTCTCGGCGGCCAAGGTCCGCTATCTCCGTGACCTCGCAACGAAGGTGCTGGACGGCACCGTTGTGGTCTCTGCTCGCAGCCTCGGTCGACAGTCCGACCATGAGGTCATGGAGCGTCTGACGACTGTGAGCGGCATCGGCCCCTGGTCGGCCCACATGTTCCTCATGTTCCAGCTGCGGCGCCTGGATGTGTGGCCGGTGGGCGACTTCGGCATCCGCCAGGGCTATGGACTCGCCTGGAAGGTGCCCGCGCCGACCGCCAAGGAGCTGGAGCCACTCGGTGAGCCCTACCGCCCGTATCGCACCGTCGCCGCCTGGTACTGCTGGCGGGCGGTCGAGCTCTATGGCGGGGCGCAGGAGAGCGCCCTGACGCGGTAGCGAATGGCGACGGCGGGGGTTCGCTAGGGATGCGACGCTCGGGTCTCGGTCCAGTCGACGTAGAGCTTGCGCTCGGCGAACAGCCAGCGCCCATCGGTCTTGACGAAGGTGTCCAGGTACCGAAGGGAGGCGACCATGAGCCTGCGCTCGCCGTCCTCGGTGTACAGATGGTGAGCGAGGCAATAGCTCTCGCCGGTCGCCCGGTCGCCGTCGAGAGTGACGGTGCTCTGGCCGTTGAAGTGCGTCGTCGCCTCGTACCGGTTGAGGTCGTCGAACACCGGCGTCAGCGCCTCGCGGCCGTTGAGCTCCTGCGTGGGCTCTGACCCCTCGCCCTCCATGTAGACGAGGAAGTGGGTGTCCTCGGTGAAGAGCGCCTTCTGCCCCTCGGCATCACGGCGGTCCGCGCAGTGCGCGTAGGCGTCGAAGAGCTCCCGGATCGCCAGGCGGTCCGCCGCCTCCGTCGGTGTGATCTCAGCGGCGCTGGTCGTCATGGTCGTCTCTCCTCCTGTCTAGCTGCCTTCAGAAAGGCGGATCAGGTTGAGACCGGAAAGCGGGCCGCCGACCTGTTGCAGCTCCCCTCCCAAGCTCAAGCCGCCGAGGTCGATGACGAAGAAGCCAGCGGCCTCGAAGATCCCGGTGACTCGGATTTCGGATCATCGTCGTCGCCGGAAAGAAATATCACTCGCTGGCCGCCGGCCTCATGTGGGTCCGACCCAAGTACGGCGGCGCCGAGCGTATTTGCGGCCTTCACGACACGCGCACCGACGTTCGGTCGATTGGCTCGACATCGGGCATCTCAGCGAGAATCGAGGGCTGCGTCGGGCTGTTGAAGCCGTATTCGACCCCCACGGTCGAGAGCACGATCGGGACGTCGAACGCCTTAGCGGTCCTGGCGAGCCAGCGGGTATGGAGCTCGACCAGATCCGCCGGTGTCTCCGAGCGGATCGACTCGAGTTGCTCCTTCTGGTAGTCGATCAACACCAGCGCGCACTCCTCGCTGGTCCAAACGCCTAGACCCCTGTTCATGGTCATTTCCTTTGTCTCGCCCTGTTAGTCAAGCGTTCGTCGCCTGCTTGTCGTGGCTCCCGGCAAGATGCGCCGACAGGAGCTGTCCGGCTCTGTCCAGCGCCGCGGTCGCTTCGTCAAGGAGCGGGTAGTAGGCCTGGAAGACGTGGGGCACCCCAGGGGTGATGTCGAGGGTGACCTCGACCTCGGCGGCGACGGCTTGTTGCGCGAGGCGGACGGCGTCGTCGAGGAGGACCTCGTGAGTTCCGGCCTGGATGATCAGGGGCGGCAGGCTGGACAGGTCGGCGAATATCGGGCTGATGAGACCAAGAGCGGCGTCCTCTCCCGCCGTGTAGGCGGTGACTGCGGATTGGAGGGCTTCCCGGTTGAGCAGTGGGTCGACCTCGCGCTTGGTTTCCATGGTCGTCCCCGCCAGGGTGAGGTCGGCATACGGCGACATGACGAAGGCTGCGGCCGGCAGGGGCAGCCCGTGATCTCGGGCGTTGACCAGGGTGGCGACGGCGAGCCCGCCGCCGGCGGACTCTCCCGCGAAGGCGATGTCCGAAGGGGCGGTGCCGTTGTCCAGGAGGGCTTCATAGGCCGCAAGAGCGTCGTCAACCGCTGCCGGGTACGGGTGCTCGGGGGCGAGCCGGTAGTCGACGGAGATGACCTTGGCCTGCGTCCGGCGGCCGACCTGCGAGGCCAGATCAGCGGTGAGTGAGGCCTCCCCCATCACGTAGACGCCGGCGTGGAAATAGAGAACGACGTGGTCGGGTTCGATTCCGTCGACTGTGATCTCGGCGGTCGGGACTCCGCCCAGTGCGGCTTCCGTCACGGTTACGTCGGCGGGCAGCGGCTGCGCCGTCAGCAGCTCTCGGAGCGCTCGCCGTTGCTCGTTGACATCGCTGTCCGCGGGGAAGGCTGACTGTCGCAGGATGGCGTCGAGGTTCTCTCGCTGCTCGCCGCTCATGTCAGTCCTTCAGCAGGCGCTCGGTGAGCACGATCTCGACGACTCCCGCCACCGTCTCTTCGCGTGCCCAATCGCGCTGAAGCTCGCACGCCAGCGAGACCCAGCTGATGGGCTTGCCTCCAGCCTGAGTGACACGCTCGAGGCCGGCCCGATGGGCTTCGAGGGAGGTGCCACCGATCGCATCGACAACGGGATAGACCTCGTAGCCCTCGCGGAGCGCATCGAGGGACGGAAACGCCATGCAGATCTCCGTCCAGAGGGCGCAGAGGATGAGCTTGCGCCGGCCGGTGGCGCGAACGGCGGCCAGGAAATCGAGGTCCTCCCAGGCGTTGAGCGACGTCCGGTCGACGGGGGGATCGTCCTCGAGCAGCTCCGCGACCCGTGGGATCGTCGGCTCTTGCCGACCCGTGGCGACGTTGACCGTGGAGTGCACAACGGGAACGCCGTACAGCTTCGCCAGCTTCACCGTCGAGATGATGTTCTCGACCAGGAGGTCCTGATCCATCGAGCGCACCGCCTTCACCTGGTCCGGCTGGTAGTCGATGAGGATCAGCGCCGAGTTCTGAGGGGTGATCAGGTGGTCGGCGAGCGGATCGCGGATCGCCGTGCCGGGACGAATGCCCGCTGGCGTCTCGGTTGTGGTGTCCGTCGCGCTCATCGGTTTCCTCCTGCGTTGCGGTAGCTGCCGTTTCGGAATTCGCCGATCAGCCCCGGGTGGGACGGAGACCAATCGAGGTCGGCTCGCGCCTTGGCCGCGTCGGTGCCCTGATCGAGCAGCAGGACCTCGGCGAAGTAGTCGCCCAGACGTCCCCGGGCCTCCTCGTCGGAGCCCGGGACGGCTCCCGGAGCATCGACTGCGACGGCCGCCGCCTCGGTCAATTCCGCAACGGTCGGGTTGAGTCCGTCGCCGACGACGTAGTGACCGCGGGCCGAGTCGTCCTCCAGAGCGCGCCGGAAGAAATCCGCGAGGTCGGCGACGTGGACCGTGGCCCAGTGCTGACGTCCGGTGCCCAGCATGATCAGGTAGCCGGCGTCGTCACGGGGTGAGCCGAGCAGCAGCCCGGGAACGCCTCCGCCGCCGTCGCCGTACGCCACACCGGGGGCGATGATGACCCCCCGCATGCCGCCCGCATCGAGAGCACGCTGAGCGATCGGCTCCTTCCAGGCGACCATCGCCGGCGCATCGATCGGGGACTCCTCGGTGATCGATTCGTTGGCCCCGTAGACCCACGCACCCGTGATGTGGAGGTAGGGCTTGCCGGTGCCGTCGAATGCCTCGATCGCGGCATCGACGACCGCCGAGTCCAGATCCGCGCTCGTCTCGTCGCCCGGGCTGGCGGTGTGGATGGCCCCGTCCGCGTCGCTCAGCAGGCTCGCCACCGCCGGCCCGTCGGAGAGATCAACGACGACCGGGCTGATGCCGGGGCCGGCGACGGCGTCGGCGTGGGCGTCGTCACGGACGAGCGCAGTCACCTCGTGTCCGTGCTCCTGCAGTTCTGTGAGAACGTGCGATCCGATGAATCCCGTTCCGCCAGTGAGTGCGACTTTCATGACTTGCTCCTTCGCTGACCTGGAGATGTGTTCAAGCAGTTGCTTGAACTTATCCTAGAGCGTAGCAGTCGTCAAGCACCCGCTTGACTTGTTCGCTGAAGCTCGCTCGATGCCCGGAGGAGTCAGCCGGCGTTCGTGCCGCGAAAGGCGCCGGCCACAATCGGGACCAGCAGTCGTTCGGCCCGCTTCTCGGACATCTCGCTGATCTCTGCCCCGACCGGCGCGAGGGCGAGCCAGTTCAGCATTCCGGCTGCGCAACGGGTGCGGAAGATCAACTCTCGAGTCTTGACGCCGGACACCTTCGCCTTCAGCACCCGCACGACGTCGGCACGAATCTGGTCGAACCTGGCGTCGAACCGATCCCACCCTGCTGGAGGATCGATCGCGGCGCGCGCCACGATGCGGATCGCGGCGCGATCGCGACCCCCTTTCGTGAGCGCGCCGATCATCGGCCAGGCGAAGGCCGCCGCCACTTCCTCGAGCGTGGGCTTGGAGCCCAGCGCACTCACCGCCTGGTGCTGAGCGTCCAAGTAGCGCTCCAGGGCATCTTCGATCGCTTCATCGAGGAGCGCCTGCAGCGAGCCGAAGTGGTAGCTCACCGCCGCCACGTTGGCGCCGGCGGCGTCCGTCAGCTCTCGGAGGGTCACCCCTTCTTCGCCGCGCTCCGCGAGCAGGTCGAGCGCAGCGTCCATGAGTCGCGTCCGCGTCCGCTCACCTGCCGCGCGACGCTGGTCCGCGCTTGCTGACTCCATGACACTTATTCAATCAGATGCTTGACGAATGAACTTCGACGGATCAACCACCGAGGGGAGACGGCGGTATCCGAGTCTGCCCGTGAACTCCCTCGATCAGCAGCCCCAGGTCGTCGATGTAGCACCACGACCACTCCTCTTCGGGCTCCAGCGAGCGGATCAGCGGGTGGCCGTCCTCCCTCGCATGGGCGGATGCGTGCTTGTTTGGGGAGTCGTCGCAGCAGCCGACCTTGCCGCAGGTGAGGCAGATCCGCAGGTGCAGCCAGGGATCACCGATCTTCAGGCACTCCTCACAGCCGGCGACCGACTCGGGCAGCTCGGTGATCTCAACCTGATCGAGATGCGTGCACTGGGCCATTCGTCCTCCTTGATCCCCTCACGCCGCGACTCCTGACGCGGCTTTACGATCGCACCGATGAGGATTGCAGTCTCGCGGGCGCCGGATGCGGAGCGCGTCGTCAGTCCGCTCGAGCTCTTCTTCGACCTCGTCTACGTCTTCGCGATCGGGCAGCTCTCGCACCACCTGGTCGCGCACGTCGATCTGCGGACCGGTGCCGAGACGGCGATCCTGGCGCTCGCGGTCGTCAACGCCTGGACCACGACCGCATGGGGGACGAACTGGTTGGAGCCGGACCGGCTGCCGGTGCGGGTGCTGCTCGTGGGGCTGATGTTCGCCAGCCTGCTCATGTCCGTCGCGATCCCCGACGCGTTCGACGGGCGCGCGTGGCTGTTCGTCACCGGCTACCTGCTCCTCCAGATCGGGCGCTCGGCGTTCCTGATCGTCGCCCTGCGCGGTCGCCCTCTCGGCGAGCACTTCGTCAACCAACTCGTCTGGGAACTGGTCG
Source organism: uncultured Solirubrobacterales bacterium (assembly GCA_963804595.1). Taxonomy (GTDB): domain Bacteria; phylum Actinomycetota; class Thermoleophilia; order Solirubrobacterales; family 70-9; genus DASUPK01. The sequence continues at coordinate 113,374 of CAWDQZ010000004.1, read as the reverse complement.
CGGGCATCTTCTGGGTCGCGGGTGCATTCGCCGACGCCGACGCGCGCCTCTTGCTCTGGGGGCTTGCACTCGCCGTGACCTACGCCGGCGGGTTGAGCCTGCACTGGCTGCCCGGTCGTGGCCGACGCGTCGACCTCGAGCACACCGAGACCTCAGGGGCGCATCTCGTCGAGCGCTTTCGACTGTTCTTCATCATCTTGCTGGGCGAGATAGTGCTGATGATGGGTACCGCGTTCACCGACGAGCCGTTCGAGCTCGAGCGGCTGCTCGCCCTGGCGATCGCGTTCACGGGCACGGTCGCGCTCTTCTGGTGCTACTTCCAACGCGCGGAGGGGATCGGAGTCGAGCTGGCCGCGACCGCCGAGGGCGCCGGTACCGTCGGGTATTGGGGCTCGTGGGCGCTGATTCTGGTCGTGTTGGGCCTGATCGGGATCGCGGTCGGCGACGAGCTCGCGATCGCCCATCCCGGCGACGACGCGACGCTCGGCTTCACGATCCTGACCTTCGGCGGGCCTGCCCTATTTCTCATCGCTCAGATGATCTTCCTGCGCGAGACGGTCGGGCACATCCCACGGTCGCGGCCGCTCGGACTGGCCGCGCTCGCGATCCTCGCAATCGCCACCGCGCCCCTCACGCTGATCGCCGGGATCGCGGCCGCGAGCGGGGTGCTCGTCGCTGTGGCTATCTCCGACACGGTCCGGGAAGGGAGTCAGACGGCGAGCGCCACGCCGCCCGGCGCGAGGGACACGCCCGCCAGGGCGGATTTATAGGATCGGTCTGTGCCGGACCATGACGTCTTGGTGATCGGGGCGGGCCTCGCGGGACAGCGGGCCGCCCTCGCAGCTGCCGAGCAGGGCGTCTCGGTTGGGATCATCAGCAAGGTCCACCCCGTGCGCTCGCACTCCAACGCGGCCCAGGGCGGGATCAACGCGGCGCTCCAGGAGGGCGACACCTGGGAGTCGCACGCCTTCGACACCGTCAAGGGCTCGGACTACCTGGCCGACCAGGACGCCGTCGAGATCATGACCAAGGCGGCTCCGGAGGAGCTGCTTCACCTCGAGCACCTCGGTGTGACCTTCCACCGCAACGAGGAGGGCAAGCTCGGCACCCGCGCCTTCGGCGGTGCCTCGGCGGCGCGCACCTACTACGTCGCCGACATCACCGGCCAGGCGATCATGCACACCCTCTACGAGCAGCTCATGAAGTACTCGGAGGAGGTCGCGCGCTACGAGGAGTGGTTCACCACCGGTCTCGCGCTCGACGACGACGGCAACTGTGTGGGCGCGATCTGCCGCAATGTCAAGGACGGCTCGATGGAGCACTTCGGCGCCAAGGCGGTGATCCTCGCGACCGGCGGCAACGGCCAGATCTGGCATCCGACCACCAATGCGCTGATCTGCACCGGCGACGGGATCGCCCAGGCCTACCGAATCGGGGCGAAGCTGATGGACATGGAGATGGTCCAGTACCACCCCACAACGCTGGCCGGAAAGGGCTTCCTGATCACAGAGGGGGCGCGCGGCGAGGGCGCGCACCTGCTGAACGCCAACGGCGAGCGCTTCATGGAGAAGTACGCGCCAAACAAGATGGAGCTGGCCTCGCGCGATGTCGTCTCGCGCGCCGAGCAGACCGAGATCAACGAGGGCCGCGGCTTCCCTGACGGCACGGTCGCCCTCGACATCACGGTCGTGCCGCGCAGGAGGATCTACGAGGCGCTCCGCGAGATCGTCCTGGTCGGTCGCGACTTCGCCGGGGTCGACATCACCAGGGAGCCGATCCACATCAAGCCGGGCAACCACTACATGATGGGCGGCGTGAAGACGGACAACGAGGGCCGCACGAACGTCCCCGGTCTTTACGCAGCCGGCGAGGTCGCCTGCGTCTCTGTGCATGGCGGCAACCGCCTCGGCGCCAACTCCCTGCTCGACACCCTGATCTTCGGCCGCCGCTCCGGCGTCGACGCGGCCGAGCGGGCAAAGGGCCGCGACCAGACCCATGTCTCCCACGCCCTGCTCGAGGGCGAGGAGGCGGAGGTCGCCGAGATCATGGGGCGCGAGAGCGGCTCCGGCGGCCGCGTCTCGGAGATCCGGAGGGAACTCGGTCAGACGATGGACGAGCACGTCGCGGTCTTCCGCAACGGGGAGGGCCTCAACACCGCCCTGGAGACGGTCAGGCGCCTCAAGGAAGAGGCCCAGACGTGCTACATCGACGACAAGGGCTCGATCTTCAACCAGGACGTCCTCGGCGCGCTCGAGCTCGGCTACATGCTCGACTGCGCGGAGTGCACCTGCGTCGCCGCCATCCTCAGGACCGAGAGCCGGGGCGCGCAGTTCCGCACCGACTTCCCGGAGCGGAACGACGAGGAGTGGCTCAAGCACATCGACCTGACCCATACGGACGACGGCCCCGAAGTGAGCTACTCGGAGGTCACGATCACGCAGTGGGAGCCGCAGGAGCGGACCTACTAGGGTGAAAGTGGATGGCTGAGTTCACGCTCAAGGTGAGGCGCTTCAAGCCCGAGGAGCGCGAGGGCCCCTACTGGGAGACCTTCGATGTCGAGCTCGACCCAACCCTCTCCGTTCTCGACGGCCTCCTGCAGGCGAAGGACCGGGAAGATGGCTCGCTCGCGGTGCGCTGCTCCTGCCGCGCCGCGATCTGCGGCTCCTGCGGGGTGAAGATCAACGGCCAGTCGACGCTCGCCTGCAAGACGATGCTCGAGGAGGCACGGTCATACGCCGAGAGCCACTCGGTTAAGGGCGAGAACAGGGATGGCCGCACCGAGATCGTCGTGGAGCCGATGGGAAACATGCCGGTGATCAAGGACCTGGTCACCGACATGGAGTCGACCCACTGGACCAAGATCCGCCGGGTCACTCCGTGGCTGCTCCCGGAGGGCGATCCGCCGGAGCGCGAGTACATCGTGCCGCCCGAGTCGATGATCGATGTCACCCAGTCGGTGGCCTGCATCCAGTGCGGCGCGTGCGTCTCGTCCTGCCTCTCGATGGAGGCCGACCCGGACTTCATCGGGCCCGCGGCGCTCGCCAAGGCCTACCGCTTCGTCGGCGACCCACGCGACGCGGAGACCAAGGAGCGCCTCTACGACCTCGCCCAGGACCCGCACGGGATCTACGACTGCACGCATTGCTTCTCGTGCATCGACGCGTGCCCGAAGGGGGTCGCCCCGATGGACCAGATCATGCGGCTCCGCAGAGCCGCCGACGAGGAGGACATCCAGGACCAGAACCACGGCCGGACCCACATGGAGTCTTTCACCAAGATCATCGAGAAGAAGGGGACGCTCGACGAGGCCGAGCTGCTGCAGGAGTCCTACGCACCCGGCATCAAGGGCAAGCTGATGCCGAAGCACGGCGCCGTCAAGGGGCTGATCGAGTCGCTCCCGACCGCAATCCGCGGCGTCAAGGCCGGCAAGATGCGCTCGTTGCCGAAGCTGATCCCCGGTGTCCATCACAAGCTCCCGGGAGAAGCGCAGACCTATGTGCAGCGGATATACGCGCACACCGAAGAGCACGGCATTGAGCTCAACCTCTACATCCGAGGCGAGGAGGCCGACCAGGACGAGTCCGTGCCCGAGGCTGAGGCAGTGCCCGAGGCCGAGATCGTGCCGGAGCCCGACGAGAGGCGACGGGAATGAGCGATATGAAGCTCGCCTATTGGCCCGGGTGCGTGAGCCGCGGCTTTACGCCCGAGCTGCACGGCTCGATGGCGCTGGTCGCCGACCGCCTCGGGATCGAGTTGGTCGAGCTCGACCGGGCCAACTGCTGTGGCGCGGGCGTGATCGCCGAGCACAACCAGGAGCTCGCCGACACCCTCAACGCCCGCACCTTCGCGCTCGCCCAGCAGACCGGGCTCCAGATGATGAACATCTGCTCGACCTGCCAGGGCGCGCAGTCGGAGTGCCAGCAGCGCCTCGCCGACTTCGAATACCGCGCCCACATCAACGAGACCCTCGCCGAAGAGGGCATCGCGTACGACCCCGAGGGCTTTACCAACAAGAATTTCCTGTGGGTGTTGGTCGAGGACTACGGCCTCGATCGCGTCACCGAGCAGGTGACAAAGCCGCTCAACGGCCTCCGCGTCGGCCCCTTCTACGGCTGCTACATCCTGCGCCCGAAGCACCGCCTCGGATACGAGGAGCATCCGGAGCGCGACCTCTACCTCGACCGGCTGATCGAGGCGCTCGGCGGCGAGGTCGTCCAGTACGACGGCGCCCGGAAGTGCTGCGGCTTTCCGGTCATCACGATGGCCCGCGAGGTCTCGCTGCGCCAGGCCGGCACGCACATCGGCGACGCCATCGACGCCGACGCCGACTGTCTGGTCACCCCGTGCCCGCTCTGCCACCTCAACCTGGACCTGCAGCAACCCGAGGCCGCGAAGGTCGTCAATCGTGATCTCGGGCTCGCGGTCCTGCACCTCCCGCAGCTCGTCGGCCTTGCTCTCGGCTTCGAGCCGAAGCAGCTCGGAATGAACAAGCACGTCGCGTCGACCGAATGGGTCGAGCAGCGTCTGGAGGCCGTCCCGGCTTCGGCGTAGTGTCCGCGGGGTCATGGCCTCGCCGGACCCGCCTGAGACGCGGCACCGGATCAAGGTCCGGATCCTCGTAGTCCTCGCCTCGATCCTCGCGTTCCTCGCGATCTTCACCAGCTGGGTCGACCGGCAGGCGCTCGACACCAACCGTTGGGTCGACACCAGCGGCAAGCTGCTCGAGGACAAGGTCATCTCGGATGCCGTGGCGAGCTATGCCGTCGACCAGCTCTACGCCAACGTCGACGTCTCCGCGGTCATCAAACAGCGCCTGCCGAAGGGTGCGCAGCAGTTCTCGGCTCCCGTGGCCGCCGGGGTGCGCCAGTTCGCCACGCAGGCGGCGGAGCAGGCGATCCAGTCGCCGCGGATCCAGCAGGCATGGAAGGACGCGAACCGAGTCGCGCACACCCAGCTCGTCTCGATTCTGAAGGGGAACAACGAGGTCGTCTCGAGCCAGAACGGCAAGGTCGTGCTCAACCTCCGGCCGCTTGTCCTGCAGCTGGCCGACCGCATCGGGCTGAAGAAGCAGCTCAACCAGAAGCTCCCTCCGGATGTCGGGCAGCTCCAGGTCGCCGACTCCAAGGACCTCGACACCGCCCGGACGGTCACGAAACTGATCGAGGGGCTCGCCTGGTTCTTCACATTCGGGAGCGTGGCGCTCTTCGGCCTCGCGGTGTATCTGGCGAAAGGTCGCCGCTGGATGGTCCTGCTCGCCTACGGCCTCGGGCTGATCGCCTCGGGGCTTGCCGCGATCGCCGTGCGGGGCGCCCTCAAGGGGCTCTTCGTCGACTCTCTCGCGAATACCGAAGCCGCGAACGAGCCGGCGAAGCACGCCTGGGACATCGGGACCTCGCTCCTGCACAGCATCGCGATCACCGTTGTCATCTACGGCGTGCTCTTCGTGCTCGCGGCCTTCCTGGCCTCGCCATCCGGTTATGCCGTCGGCGTCCGGCGGGCGCTCGCGCCGACCCTTCGCGATCGACGTGAGGTCGTCTGGTCGATCTTCGGCGCGGGGGCCCTGTTCGGTTTGATCCTGTGGCCGCCCGATGGGATCCGCCAGCTGGTGCTGACCGTGCTGCTGATCGCCCTCGCGGGGGTCGGCATCGAGGCGCTCAGGCGAAAGACGCTAGTCGAGTTCCCCGGCGCAGCGCGAGGGGACTGGATGCAATCCATGCGGGAGCGCGCCCGGCGTATGACCTCCGAGACCGGCCAGCGGATCGGGTCGGCCGTGAAGGGGCTGACGGATGACGAGAAGCATCCAGAGGACGCCAAGCTCGACCGGCTCGAGCGGCTCGGCGAGCTCAAGGAGAAGGGCATCCTCACCCCGGCGGAGTTCCGCGAGGAGAAGAGGAAGCTCCTCAGCGCCTAGGTACCGCCCGCCGGCGCGCTTCGATTCATCCGCCGCTCTATCCAGTTCGCGCCCACGGTGTCGGTGAGGCCATGAACGAGGATCGAGGCGAGGATCAAGAACGCGGCCGTCTCGAAGATCAGGTTGGCGTTCCTGGCATCGGAGTTCAGGACCAGCTCGGCGAACAGAATCCCGGCCACCCCTTTCGGGCCGAACCAGGCGATGAAGGCCCGCTGCTCCGAGGGCATCCCGACTCGCAGGAACGAGAGCGAGATCGCCACCGGGCGGGCGATCAGCAGCGCGAAGGCGATGAACGCGATCAGCAGCGGAACGCTGCCGTGGAACCCAGCGGCGACGATCAGCCCGCCGAAGGCGAGGAAGGTGAGCACCTGGAGGATGGAGCTGACGTTCTCCGCGAAGACCACGAAGTCGTCGGCGATGTCGTGCTTGGCGATGCCGAGGGAGATCCCGCAGACGAACGTGGCGATCAACCCGTTGCCCACGGTGATGTCCGCCAGGCCATAGGCCAGGAGCCCCACCCCGAGGGCATAGATGCCCTCGTAGCGCCGCACGATGCCCCCGCCGGGGAGATGCCGTGTGAGCCGCCCCGCGCCCAGACCGAGAATCACCCCGAGCGCCGCGCCGAAGACCGCCTCGCCGAGCAGCTTCGCCGCCTCGCTGCCCGCGTCGCCCGTCGGCGAGGCGAGGATGATGAAGAAGAGGACGAAGGGCAGCGCCAGGCCGTCGTTCAGCCCGGACTCGAGGTTGAGCGCGTGCCTGACGGGGGCGGGCACCCTCTGGGAGGTCACAACGGCGGACGTCACCACCGGGTCCGTGGCGCAGAGGACGGAGCCGAGCAGGAACGCCTCCGCCCAACCCAGCTCCGAGAAGAGCAGCTTCGCTGCCAGGGCGAGCAGGACCAGGGTGAGCGGCATCGCGAACACCAGCGCGCGGGCCACCGGCCCCCAGTGCAGGACGAGCAGCTCACGCTCGACCAACAGCCCGTCGGAGAACAGGGTGACGATGAGCGCCAGCAGGAAGAGGTTGACGACCGCCGTGTCCGAGCCGTCGACGTGGATCGCCCCGGCTTCCGCCAGGATCAACCCAGCAGCGACAGACAGCACGGAGATCGAGAGCACGGTTCCGCGCATGACCCCCGAGAGCGCGGCCGCGATCGCCAGAAGCGCCCCGCTGATCAGAAGAGCGTCCCCGAATCCGACGTCCATTCACGGCTTATACAGAGTCGGTGGTGGACGATTCGCACCGTCCGTCGCCGCCGAGATGCTTCGTAACGTGGACCGCTGCCACAATTCCTCCTCGGGTAATGGGTCCAGGTTGATGGCAGGAGGAGCGTGACCGAGGCAACGACGTCACCGAGACGTGCGCGAGCGCAGGAACGGCTTCGGCTCACGAGAAGGCGCGTCCTCGGCGCGGCGCCGGCTGGCGCCGTCGCGGCGCTCCTGATCATCGCCTGCGCCTTCGACGGCGCCTTCGCGCTGCGCTACTGGGCCCTGATCGCCGTCCTGGTGCTGACCATCCTGATCTCGACGCAGATAGCGGCCGGCATCCAGCTGGATCGCGGGCCGCTCAGCATCGCGGTGGGGCTCGTCTGGGCGTTCGCGGCATGGACGCTGCTCTCCTCGCTCTGGGCCGAATCCGCGGCGGACGCCTGGGAGGGGGCGGCGCGCACGATGCTCTACGCGGCCGTGATCACGGTTCCGCTGACGCTGAGGGGGCGGCGCCAGGCGCTCTGGGTCGGGCAGGCCATCTTCTTCGGGGTCGGCGCAGTGGCAGTGATCACGCTGATCGCGATCATCGCGAACGGGGCCGATTTGTTCGGAAGCGGCCGGCTCGAAGACCCGCTGGGATACCGCAACGCCACCGCGACGCTGTTCGCGTTCGGCTTCTGGCCACTGATCGGGTTCGCCTCGGAGCGCGGCCGGAACACTCCGTTGCGCGCCGTCTCCTTCTCGATCGCAGTGCTCTCGCTCGGGCTCGTCTTCATCACGCAGTCGCGCGGCGTCGCCATCGGGCTCGTCTTCGGAGCCGCCGCCACGCTGGCGATAGGCCCGGACCGGCTGCGACGGACGCTGTTCGCCCTCGCGGCGCTCGCGGGGGTGGCGATCTTCTCGGGACCCCTGCTCGATCCCTACCACGCGTTCCAGAACAGTCAGGCGGTCACCGACTCGGTCGTCCACAACGCGAGCACCGCGCTGCTCGTGCTCACATCTGCGGCCCTGCTCTTCGGCCTCTTCGCGGCGCTTCTCGACAACGGGCTGAGAGGATCGGACACGGGCGATGCACTCCGGCGAGTGGTGCCCTACGGCCTTGCCGCGCTCGGCGCCGTGGCCGTGATCGCCGCCGTGGTCAAGATCGGCAACCCGGTCAGCTACGCCAGCGACAAGTGGGACGAGTTCAGGGACGTCAACGGCAGCACCACCACCAGCTCGACCAGGCTCGGCTCGGTCGGTGGGCAGCGCTACGACCTCTGGCGCGTCTCGTGGAAGGAGTTCGAGTCCGCGCCGATCGGGGGTGTCGGCGAAGGTAACTACCGGTTCCAGTACTACGAGCAGCGCGCCACGGACCGCAACCTGGAGGACCCGCACAGCCTGCCATTCCGGTTGTTGGCAGAGACGGGAATCGTCGGCTTGCTCCTCTTCACCGGCATCATCGTGGCGCTCTGCGTCGGCGTTGCGCGCTCGGCGAGGGAGGCGCCTCCAAACGACCGACGGATCATCGCCGGGCTCGCCGCGGGCGGCGCGGTGGTCATCGGGCAATCGCTTACCGACTGGCTCTGGCTGATCCCAACCGTCACCGGCCTCGGGCTGTTATCGCTTGCGCTCGCGGCGGTGCCGCGCGGCCGCGCCATGGACAGGCCCGCCCCGCTTCAGCTCCCCTGGTTTCGCAAACGTGAGAGGCTGGTCGCGCGCTTCGGCATCGCGGCGCTGCTCGCCGCCGGTGCGGTCAGCGTGATCTTCCTCTACCTCGGCGACCTCTACACCCGCAAGGCACGTGACGAGCAGGGCATTTCGACGTCGGCGCAGCTCTCGGCGGCCAGGACCGCAGCCGACTTCAACCCAGTCTCGGTGATCCCACTCTATCTGCAGGCCTCGGCGCTCGAGGGGGAGGGTCATCGCGACGAGGCGCGCTCGAAGCTCCAGGACGCCTTGGACCAGGAATCCAACAACTTCGTCACGCTGACCCTGCTGGGCGATCTCGAGGTCCGCGCGGCGAGGTTAGCCGCCGCGGCCAAGTACTACCAGCGGGCGAGCGACCTCAACCCGCGCGACGTCGGCCTGCAACAGCTGGCGCACACGAGCGCCGAGCGGGCCTCGCCGCTGAAGACGCCCAAGCAGTAGTAGGGCCTAGCCGACCAGGCTGGTGAGGAGCCCGTACCAGCGGTCGAAGGCCTGCTCGCGGGAGTAGCCCTCGAGCACCGCCTCGCGGCCGGCCGCACCGAGGTTGCTGGCCCGCTTGCGATCGCCCGCCAAGTCGGCGAGCGCAGCGGCCAGCTCGCGTGGCCGCTCGGGAGGCACGACTACGCCGCATGATGCCTCCTCGACCAGGTTCGCCGCCTCGCCGGCGGCGGAGAGGATCACGGGCCTTCCGGCGCTCATCGCCTCGAACATCTTGGTCGGCAACGCGCCTTCGAAGAGCGGCTTGTCACGAAGGAGGACGACCGCTGCGTCCGCGTCGGCGTAAAGCTCGGGGATCCGATCGTGCGGAACGCGACCCAGCATCGTCACGTTGTCGAGTCCCCCATTGGCCAGCCGCTGCCGGAGTTCCGGCCCCTCCGCCCCATCACCGGCGATCACGATCTCGACGTCGGAGGTCGCGTCCAGGAGCTGAGCCGCATCCATCAGCGTCCCGACGCCCTGGCTCATACCGACCGTGCCCGCGTAGAGAACCCTGAAAGACCCGTTGCGACGAGCAGGCGCGGCGGGGAAGAGCTCCGGGTCGACACTCGGGTGGATCCGGTGGACCTTTCCGTGCGCCTCATCGAGGCCGCCCAGGGCCGTCTCGATGCCCCGGGTCGGGCAGACGATCGCGGATGCGGCGCCGTAGCAGGCATGCTCGAGCCTCCGGGCAGCGGCCACCAGGCGCGGCCGGCGCAGGGTGCCGAGGGCGACCGCGGAATCGGGCCACATGTCCGAGACGTTCACGATCAGCGCGGAGTGCTTGCCCCGCGAGTAGGCGATCGCGGATCCGGCGAGCAAGAGCGGAGGCGTCTCCACGATGACCGCATCCGCCGGGCCGCTCGCGTGCGAGCTCGCCAGGGCGCTGAGCGCGAATGAGACATGGTTCGCGATCCGCTTCCCGAAGCCGCGGTTGGGCGCCGGGTAGACGGCGCTGCGCACCACCCGCACGCCCCCCTCCCCCTCCGTCGACCAGGGCCGGTTGCGGTAGGGCGGCTGGATCACCCCATCCGGGTAGTGTGGGAAGCAGGTGTGCACCGTGACCTCGACGCCGCGGCGGCTCAACCCACGCGCTAGGGCAGAGAGCCGAGCCTGGGGCGCTCCGACCTCAGGTGGGTAGTAGTGAGTGAGCAGGGTGACCCTCATCGCCGGTCAGTTTCTCGCGTCTACTCCGGATACGGTCGGAGCCGGCGGAAGCGTCGTGCCTGGGCCGCCGACAACCCCGGGAACGCCGCCATCCGCGGCGAGGTCCTCGCCCACCTGTTGCGCCTGGCGGCCCCGGAGATTGCGGGGGTCGGCGACATCCTCGACGCCGGCTGCGGCAACGGCTGGTGGCTGCGGGCGCTCGCCGAGGCGGGCGTCAAACCGGAGCGGCTGTACGGGATCGACATCCAGCCGGAGCGGATCGCACGGGCCCGCGAGGCGGTGCCCGGGGGCACGATCGCAGTCGGGGACGCGCGAAACATGCGTTTCCCGGATGCGAGCTTCACTGTCGTGCTCCAACTCACGCTCCTTTCGTCTCTCGGCTCTGTCAGCGCAATACGTGAGTCCCTGGGTGAAGGGATTCGTGTGCTCGCGCCTGGCGGGCTGCTGGTGATCTACGAGCCGCGGGTGCCGAACCCGCTCAACCGGCACACGCTCCTCGTTAAGGACAGCGACCTGGCAGCGGTCGGGGTTACGCCTACGGAGGAGCTCAGCCTGACCGTTGTGCCCGCCCTCGCCCGGCGACTGGGCAGCCGGACCCAGGAGCGCTACGAGCGGCTGTCGCGCCTACCCTTCCTGCGCACCCACCGGCTGGTGGCGTACCGCACGCCGGGACAGAGCTGACGGATGGAGCCCCGGAGAAGCACGGTCCTGACCGTGGTCGGCAACCGGCCCCAGTTCGTCAAGGCCGCCGCCGTCTCCGCACACCTGCGGGAGCGAGTGGACGAGATCCTGGTCCACACCGGTCAGCACTACGACCCCGAGCTCTCCGACGTCTTCTTCGAGCAGCTCGAGATGCCCGCACCCGACCACGAGCTGGAGGTCGGCTCGGGGAGCCACGCCGGGCAGACCGCTGAGATCCTCATCCGCCTCGAGCCGCTTGTGAGCGAGCTCGAGCCGGACGCCCTCCTCGTCTACGGGGACACGAACTCCACCCTGGGCGGCGCCCTGATCGCTGCCAAGGCCCAGGTCCCGCTGATCCACGTCGAGGCCGGGATGCGATCCGGGGACCGCGAGATGCCGGAGGAGATCAACCGGCTGGCCGTCGACTCGCTCGGCGGCCTGCTGCTCTGCTCGACCGAGACGGCTCTCCAGAACCTTCGAGACGAGGGCCGGGAGGCGCACGTGATCGTCACGGGAGACGTGATGGCCGACGTGGCGCTCGTCTTCGGGCCGATTGCCGATGAGCGCTCCGACGCGCTCGACCGCCTCGGGCTCGAGCCCGGCGGCTTCATCGTGGCCACCGCGCACCGGCCCGGCAACGTCGACCATCCGCAGCGCCTCGGCCTGGTGGTCGAGGTGCTCTCGAGGGCTGCCGAAGCAGCCCCTGTCGTCTTCCCCGTTCACCCCCGCACTCGGGCACGACTCGAGGAAATCGGGGCCCTCGACGGGCTTCCCGACAGGGGGATCACGCCGGTAGAGCCGCTCGGCTACCTCGACTTCACTCGCCTCGTCCGAACGGCCCGCGCCGTAGTCACCGACTCGGGCGGGCTGCAGAAGGAGGCGTTCCTCGCCTCGGCGCCCTGCCTGACCATGCGGGAGGAGACCGAGTGGGTCGAGACCGTCGAGGCTGGCTGGAACCGCCTGATCGGCCTGCGCCCCGAGGCTGTCGCGGAGGCACTCGACGAGCTGCCCAAGCCGGGGGACGATTCACCGGCCGCGCAGCTCTACGGCTCGGGCCGGGCCGGCGAGCACGTGGCCACGGCGATCGCGGACTGGGTCGCTCGCGGGGCGTCCGCCCCCAGCTGACCCGCGGCTTGCAATTCTCACCCGCGAGGCCGCGGCGACCGTATGCTTGTCGCAGGCATGTCGCTACGGGTCGGCATAGTCGGCATGGGGTACTGGGGGCCGAATCTCGCCCGCAACCTCGCCACGCTCGAGAGCTGCGAGCTCGCCTGGTGCTGCGAGCTCGACGACGAGAAGCGGCGGCACTGGGAGTCCGCCTATCCGCAGTCGACGTTCACGCCGGACATCGAGGACCTGCTCGGAGACCCCGACCTGTCCGCGATCGTCGTCGCCACTCCGGGCTCGACCCATGCCGCAGTCGCGGAGCGCGTGCTGGAGTCCGGCAAGAACTGCTTCGTCGAGAAGCCTCTCGCTCAGAACGTCGAGTCGGCCCAACGGCTCGTCGAGCTCGCAGAGGAGCGCGGCCTGGTGCTGATGGTCGGGCACCTGCTCTGCTACCACCCGGGCGTCCGGCAGCTCGCCGACCTGATCTCCCAAGGCGAGCTCGGCAGGATCCGCTACGTCCACTCACAGCGGCTCAACCTGGGCAAGCTGCGAACCGACGAGAACGCCCTCTGGAGCCTCGGCGCTCACGACGTCTCGGTGCTGCTCGAGCTGGCGGACGGCGCGCCGGTCGAGGCCTCCGCGCGAGGCGAGGCGTTCATGCGTGAGGGCGTCGAGGACGTCGTCTTCGCCCACCTCCGCTTCGACAGCGGCCTAGTCAGCCACCTGCACCTCTCCTGGCTCGACCCGCACAAGGTGCGCCGGATCACCGTGGTGGGCTCCGAGCGGATGGCGACCCTCGACGACATGGCGCTCGAGCGCAAGCTCTCGATCTGGGACAACAGCTTCGCTTCGCTCTCCGACACGTACGGCGAGTACATCACCCGCTCCGGCCCCGTCCACAGCCCGACGGTGCTGAACACGGAGCCGCTGCGGCTCGAGTGCGCGCACTTCATCGAGTGTCTCCGCACCGGCGAGCGCCCGCACACGGACGGCGCAGCCGGCGTCAGGGTGGTGAACGTGCTGGAGGCCCTGCAGGCGTCCCTCGACGCCGATGGCGCTGCGGTCCCGGTCAAGCCCACGCCCCTCACGGACGCCAGGCGACCGGGAATCCACGCCGGGCCGTGAGCCCGCTCGAGCCCTCCGAGGCGGCCCCGGGGCTGCTGCTCGGGGAAGGCGTCCAGTTGGGTGAGGGCGTCGAGATCGGTGGGAACGTCGTCATCCACGCGGGGACGCGTGTCGGCAACTTCTGCGAGATCGGCGACTCGGCGGTCATCGGAAAGCAGCCGATGCTCGGCAGACACTCGACCGCGTCGGACGAGGAGCCAGCTCCCGCAACGCTGGCGGACGACGCAATCGTCTGCCCCGGCGCGGTGATCGGCGCGGGAGCGGAGATCGGCGCGGCGGCAGTGATCGGCGATCAGGCGCAGATCCGCGAGCGAGCGCGCATCGGCGCGGAGGCCGTGGTGGGGCGGGGCAGCGCGGTCGACAACGACGTCACCCTCGGCGCCCGGGTGAAGATTCAGAGCAATTGCTACATCACCGCCGGGACGGCCATCGAGGAGGACGTCTTCCTCGGCCCCGGGGTGGTTCTCACGAATGACAGGACGATGGGCCGGCATGAACGCGGCGAAGCTCCAGACGGCCCGACGCTCCGCCGCGCCTGCCGGGTGGGGGGCGGCGCCGTCCTGCTCCCCGGTGTTGAGGTCGGCGAGGAGGCCGTGATCGGAGCGGGCGCCGTGGTCGTCGACGACGTCCCGCCGCGCAAGGTGGTCGCGGGCGTGCCCGCGCGCGAGCTCCGGGACGTCCGCGACGACGAGCTGCTCGAGCGCTGGCGCTAGCTCAGCGCGGAGGCGTCGCGGCGACGCGTGAGAGGATCGGGGAGGCTGCGGCACGCGCGGCTTCCACTTCTCAGTCCAGGGCTGAGCGGATCGCGCCGACGACCTCGGCCGGCGCGTCCTCGGGGAGGGCGGCGCCCATCGGGAGCGCCAGGATCTGCGAGCAGATCCGTTCGGTCTCGGCGAGCGGCTCGGGCGGCGCCCAGCACTGCAGGGCCGGCTGCCGGTAGAGGGGCGTCTCGTAGTAGGGACGCGCGCCAACCCGGGCGTCCTCGAGAGCGGTCGCGAGCCGCTCGCGCCGATCGGAGGCGATCGCGAAGATGTGCCAGGCGGATCGCGCGCCCTCAGTCTCGCTCTGGATCTGGGCGAGATCACCGAGCCCGGCCTCCACATAGGCAGCTGCCGACCGGAGCCGTGCCTCGATCCACTCGGCGAGATGCGGCAGCAGCACGCGCAGGCCCGCCGCCTGCAGCTCGTCGAGCCGGGAGTTGAAGCCGACCTGTGTGAAGGTGCGCTTGTCCTTCGAGCCGCGCGTGCGCAGCAGCCTGGCCGCCTCCGCCACCTCGGGATCGGCGGTGGTCAGGGCCCCGCCGTCGCCGAAGCCGCCTAGGTTCTTGGACGGGAAGAAGCTGAAGGCGGCGGCGTGTCCGAGGGCGCCGGCCATTCGGCCGTTGAGCTCCGCTCCGTGTGCCTGGGCGGCGTCCTCGAGCACACGGATGTCGCTCGAGCCGGCCAGCTCCAGGAGGTCCGGGACGGGCGAGGGGTTGCCGAAGATGTGCACCGGCAGCAGTGCCCTGGTCCGCTCGGTGATCGCCGGCTCCGCCGTGGCCGCTGTCATGCACCAGGTCTCCGGATCGACGTCGCAGAAGACCGGGGTCGCGCCCATCGCGACCACGGCCTCGGCGGTGGCGAAGAAGGTGAAGGCGGGCACTACCACCTCGTCGCCGGAAGCCACGCCCAGCGCACGGAGCCCGATCTCGAGCGCGTCCGTGCCGTTGGCCAGTCCGACGCAGTGCTCGGCGCCGACGAAGCCGGCGAACTCGGACTCGAAGGCCTCGACCTCAGGACCGAGGATGTAACGGCCGCTTTCCAGGACCGCGCGCTGGCGCTCGGCGATCTCGGGCAGCAGTGGCTCGAGCGCCGCCCGGCTTGCGAACAGCGGGATCGTCACCGCACAAGGCTCGCGTATAGATCGGTCAGCCTCGATCGCTCGTGCGGCCAGTTGAGCTCTGCCGCCGCCTCGCGGACCCGCTCGCGGAGCGCCTCGTCGTCGCGCTCGTCTAGCGCTTCGGCGAGCACGCGAGCGATGTCGGCCGGGTCGCTCGAGTCGGTCACCCACCCCACCCTGCGGTCGGTCACCAGGCGCCTCATCTCGGGAAGGTCGCTGACCACGACCGGCAGGTCGGCCGCCAGGTACTCGAAGAGCTTGTTGGGCAGCGCCAGGCGGTGGTTCTCACAGGTGTCCTCGAGCAGGGAGACGCCGACGTCGGCCTGCGTCGTGTACGAGAGGAGCTCAGCCAAGGGCACCGGCCGATGGAAGTGGAGCCGGCCGTCGAGCCCGGCCCCGCTGCCAAGCTCGCGCAGCTCCTCGGCGAAGGCGCCGTCCGCACCCAGGAAGAGCAGGTGGGCCGACTCCGTGAAGGCCACGGCCCGGATCAGGTTCTCTCCTCCCCGGCCGTCGGCGACCGCACCCTGGTGGAGGACGAGCGGCGCGTCGCCGATGCCCATCTCCTCACGCAGGTTGGGGGCCTCCCCGGGCGGCGGCAGGTCGGGAACGTTCCTCAAGACCGTCGGCCGCGTCTTCAGCCCGTAGCGGTCCTGGAGCCGCTCGGCGATCCCGTCGGAGACGGTGATCACGGCGTCGCAGCGGCCGATCACGAGGCGTTCGATCGTCGCGGCGAGCCATGCCCAGACGGCCTTGCGGTAGGGAACCCCGACCGCGTACTCGTGTGTGTCGTAAACCAGCTTGGCTCCGCTCAGCCGAGCGGCGAAGTAGCCGGGCATCAGAGTGGCGATGTCGTTGGCATGCACGACGTCCGGCCGCTCGGCCCGCGCACCAAGCGCGATCGAACCGAGGGCGACGATCCGCCAGAGGCTCCGCGGGAGCCGGCGGGTCCATTTCGGAGGCGTCGCGGAGCGCAGGCGGAAGCCGCCGGCGACCTCCACATCGTCACCACTCGGCAGATGGACGATCACGACATCGTGTCCAGCGTCGGCCAGAGCACCGGCCTCGCGGAGGACGCGACCGTCGTGGATAACTGTTTTGTGAAGCAGGATGGCTATCTGCACCGCAACTCGAGGCCTTCCCGTATGTTCTCCCACCGCATGCGTCGGCTCATCGTTCTCCTCGGCCTCGCGGCCACGCTAGTCCTTGCCTCAGGTTCGGCGGCTCAGGCCGCCGAGAAATCTATCTGGGGTCCATCGACTTTCCCGGTGGGCGACGTGAACTGCCCGACCGGACCGACGCCCTGCTCGGCCTTCCCGATCTACAAGCAGCTCGGGGCCACCAACTACCAGTTCCAGATTCCGTGGGACACGGTCGCCCTGACCAGGCCGGCGAACCCGCGGGACCCGAACGACCCCGCCTACCACTGGCCGAGCTTCGCCGACTTCGACGTGCAGCAGGCCGCCCAGTACGGCATCAGCCTTGCTGTGCTAGTCGAGGGCACACCCTCGTGGGCCAACGGGGGCCGCTCCCGCGCCTGGTCGCCGACCAACCCCCAGGACTACGCGGACTTCATGTATGCGCTCAGCAAGCGCTACCCCTCGATCCACCTCTGGGAGATCTGGGGCGAGCCGAGCTACGGGATCAACTTCCAGCCGATGCCCGCCAACAGCAGGGTCGGCCCGCGCACCTACGCGAAGCTGCTCGACCTCGCCTACGTGGCGCTCAAGCAGGCGAGCCCGGCGAACATCGTGATCGGGGGAATGACTCTGAACGGGGGCGGCCCGGTCTCGACCCCGAAGTTTGTCAGGTGGCTGCGCGTCGGCAAGGGCAAGAAGGCTCGCCCGCCGCGGATGGACCTTTGGGGCCACAACCCCTTCGACGGTCGGTTCCCCAACCTCAAGAACAAGCCGATCGGCCAGTTCCGCGGGCTGAATGACGTCGACACCCTGTATCGGGAGATTCAGGCGGCATACGGTGTGAAAACCAAGGGCAAGGCTAAGAAAGCGCGAGTGTCCAGGAAACTGAAGGTTCCGCGGCTGTGGCTCTCGGAGTGGACGGTGCTGTCCGAGGCAAGCCCGAACCTATTCGGCGGATTCCACGTGTCCCCACAGCAGCAGGCCTCCTACATCACCGCCGCTTACCGGATGCTTCGCAAGGCGAAGTACGTCAGGGCGCTGGGCTGGTACCGCCTCGAGGACGAGGCGGACGACGGCCACACCGGCGCCGCCTGGGGACTGCTGGCATCCAACGGGGCACGGAAGCCTTCCTTCGACGCCTACGCCGCGGCCCCGTAAGTGCAGCCGCTCCGGCGCATCCTCCTACCACTGTGCCTGGCGGGCGTCCTGGCTTTGGCCTGCGCGCCGAGTGCCGGTGCATCCGCAATGAAGGCGATCTGGGGTCCTGTCACCTACCCAGCGGGCAACTCGAACTGCCCGAGCGGGACGCAGTGCTCCGCCTTCCCGACCTACAAGCAGATCGGCGCCGACAACTACGAGATGCAGGTCCCCTGGGACCGCGTCGCCCTCAGAAGGCCAGCCAACCCACGGGACCCCAACGACCCCGCCTACAAATGGCCCACCTACGCCGACCAGGCGGCCCAGCAGGCGGCGCAGTACGGGATGAGCGTGACGATCCTGGTTCAGGGAACCCCCGCCTGGGCGAACGGCAGCAAGGGCCGTCAGTGGGTCCCCGACAAAATGCAGGACTACGCCGACTTCATGTACGCCGCCAGCCTGCGCTATCCCAGCGTCCACCAGTGGATGGTCTGGGGCGAGGTCAACTACGGCGCGAACTTCCAGCCGATGCCGGAGCACAGCCCGGTGGGTCCCCGCACCTACGCGCAGCTGTGCGACCTCGCCTATGTGGCGCTCAAGCAGGCGAGCCCGGCCAACGTCGTAATCGGCGGCGACACACTCAACGCCAACGTCCCGGTCTCGCCCGCTGAGTTCATTCGATGGGCGCGAGTCGGGAAGGGCAAGAAGAAGCGCCCGCCGCGGCTCGATTGGTGGGGCCACAACCCCTTCGAGGGCCGGTTCCCGGACATCCGCCAGCCCGCACTCAACAACCTGATCGGGCTCAGCGACGCCGACACTCTTCACAAGCTGTTGAAGAAGGCGTACGTCGGCAAGAAGAGGAAGAGTCGGAAGAGCAGGAAGGCGACCGCCTCCGCCCACGTCTCCAAGAAGGGCAAGAAGAAGAAAAAGGCCCGCCGCCACACCCCGCCGATCTGGTTCTCCGAATACAGCGTGCTCTCGGGCCATCCCGCTCACTTCTGGCTCGGCTTCTACGTCTCCGACCAGGAGCAGGCGCAGTGGGTCAGCTCCGCCTATCAGCTGGTCAACAGCGTTCCCTATGTGGCGGGCCTGGGTTGGTACCGGCTCGACGACGAGCCCGAGGCAAGCGGTAGCGCGAACTGGGGCCTGGTGACCTACACCGGCCAGCACAAGGCCTCGTTCGGCGCCTATGCAGGTGCGCCGTAGCGTTCGGCGCTCCTAGCTGAGCGCTTTTCGAACCGCCTCCACCACCAGGGCCTGCTGCCCCTCCTCCATCTCGGGGAACATCGGCAGTGACACGGCGCGTGCCGCGAATGCGTCGGCGATCGGCAGATCCCCGCCGCTGCCGGCATAGAGCTCGAACCGGTGGACCGGCGAGAAGTGGACCGAGGTCTGGATCCCGCTCTGCGCGAGGGAGTCCCGGAAGACGTCGCGGTCCACACCCTCCTCGACGACAACGGCGAACATGCTGTGGCTTACCCGAGCCGAGTCGGGCGGTGAAGCGAGCATCGAGAGCCCAGGGAGCTCGCCGAGCTCGTCCCGATAGACGGACTCGATCGCGGCCCGGCGGCGGTTGTCGTCGTCGAGCCGGCTCAGACGTGAGCGGGCGAGAGCGGCTCGGGCGTCGTCGATCCGGTAGTTGAACCCCAGGCCGGCGACGTCGTAGCTCTCCGTGCTCGCCTGGTGGCGTTCCCAGATCGAGCGAGTGATGCCGTGCCAGCGCATCAGCCGGGCGCGCTCGGCGAGCTCGTCGTCATCGGTGAGCAGCATTCCGCCCTCGCCGACGCCGAGGTTCTTGCCGGCCGAGAAGCTGATCGCACCCGCGAGGCCGAAGGTGCCTAGGTGGCGGTCGCCGAGCCAGGAGCCCGAGCCGTGGGCGGCGTCCTCGATCAGCGCCAGGCCGCGGTCCTCAGCGAGCTCGCGGAGGCCCTCGATCTCACCCGGGTGCCCCCCGTAGGAGACGCCGACTATCGCCTTCGTATCGGGCGTGATCGCGCGCTCGGCCGTCTCGGGCGACAGCCAGGGGCGGTCCACCGCGGCGATCTCGGCGAAAGCCGGCTTGGCACCGGTGTAGGCGACGGCGTTGGCGCTCGCGACGAACGTGATCGAGGGCACCACCGCCTCATCGCCGGGCCCAAGCCGGGCGGCCAGCATCGAGAGGTGGAGGCCCGCCGTGCAGCTCGAGATCGCAAGGCAGTGCTCGGAACCGGTGTATTCGGCGAAGGCCCTCTCGAGCTCCTCCGTGCGGGGCCCCATGCTGAGCCAGCCGGAGCGATAGACCTCGTTCGCGGCCTGGATATCCGCCTCAGTGAGGCGCACAGCTGAAAGTGGGACCTGCCAGTCGGACACGGGCCTCCGATCGCTCCCTAGAACAGGCGTCCAAGGCTCCCCCACGCACTCAAGTTACGCAAAAACCACCCTTTTCCTGCTCGGTGGTATCGGCTAGATTTTCGGCCGGGCTAGGGGGCCTGCTTCGACTCAACAACAAAATCGTAGGGGAGAACAGTGAACAGGCGTCAAGACCGAGGCCTCGGGAGGGTTAGAGTGCGTCCGAATTGCAGGGTGATCGATTGCGTGATTCTGCTGCTGCTGCTGCCTGTGCTGCTGCCAGTCGGCCTGCTGATCGCGGCGGTCGTCTTCGTTGACTCGCCGGGCTCGGTCTTCTACCGCGCAACGCGGGTCGGCCTCAACGGACACCCCTTCCGGATGCTCAAGTTCCGGACGATGAAGACCGGCGCGAAGGGCCCGGGCCTCTCGACCTCCTTCGACCCGCGCTTCACGCCCGTCGGCCGCTTCCTCGCCAGGTACCGTCTCGACGAGCTTCCGCAGTTCTGGAACGTCGTCAAGGGCGACATGCGCGTGGTCGGTCCGCGGCCCGAGGATCCCGACTTCGTCAGCCGGCACAAGAAGGAGTACGACGAGATCCTCAAGGTGGCGCCCGGCATCACCGGTCTCACCCAGCTCGTCCACTTCCTCGACGACCTGGACACCAACAACCCACTGGCCCACTACGAGACGATCCTGCCCGGCAAGATCTCGCTCGACGTGCGCTACGTCCGGACGCAGAGCTTCGGCGGCGACCTGATGATTCTGCTCCGCACGCTGTTGATCCCGTTCCGGCTGATCGCCGACGAGATCAGGGTCCTGATCGATGCCCAGCGGAGCCACCCCGAGGCGACCACCCGCTTCGCTGTGGGCGGCACCAGCTTCGTGCTCAGCATCGTGCTGGTCGTCGCGTTCCTCGCGGGCGGTGGGCCGCTCTCTTAGACCGGCTGCGGGGTTTAACGTAGGCAGACAGATGCGCGCCATGGCCATCATTCGACCCCGCTGGATCCTCGCGATCGCCGCCGCGGGCCTGCTGCTGCTTCCCGCGGCTGCCACCGCCCAGACCGGCGACCCCTCCCTGGGCACGCCGCAGGCCAACCAGTACGAGATCCCGGTCCAGGCGGGGCGCCACGACGCGGCGCCGCCCAAGGACCAGGGCAACACGGGCGGAGGCTCCCTGTACCGATCGAACAACAACTTCGGCTCCTCCTCGGTCGTGCCCGGTGATCCGGGTGGCGGCGGCGGAGGACCGGCCGGTGGTGCCTCCGCTGGCGGCGGCGGTGGTGGCGGCGGCGGCGTCGCGGCCGGCGTAGCCGCCGGCGCGGCGGGCGTGGCCGCTGCGGCGACGTCGAACAACCAGAACCCACTGGACACCGGCAGCCCGTCGACCAGCGCCGCGTACACGACGCTGCCGCTGATCATCATCCTGGGAATCGTGATCGGCATCGCCGGCGCCAGGATGCGCCGCCGCGCCGAGGTCTGAGCCCGGATCCGTCCGGGCCATCCCTGCGCCTCATCGGGCTTCGCCCAGTAAGCCAAAGAGCGCAACGTGCTCGCGCTTCGGCGCGCGGCAATCCAGTGCGCTTGGCCCCGTGAGGTCACCAAGAACAAACGTCCAAAGACCTTGGGCGAGGCTCGTCAATTTTGGGAAGGGTCCGATGTCTGGTTGGGCAGCAGATGCCAGCCATGTCCGGACATACGAGAGTGTGCCCTGGGCCATTTGGGCGGGTGCCGCCTTCGGCGGGGCCGACCCTCCTCGCCCTGCTCGGCTGCATGGCCATGCTCATCCTGTGGAGCCCTGCCCGGGCGGGCGCGGCGCTGCCGCCGCAGGGCGTCTATGAGCAGTGCGCCCCAGCGACCCAGGACTGCGGGCCGCGCCTCAAGGCGATCGCCGACGCCGGCTTCCAGTACGTCCTCAACTACACCGCCTGGTACGGGAGCGCCGAGCAGGTCCGTGAGTACGCCGACGACGCCCAGGCCGTCGGCCTAAAGGTGATCTGGCCACTCAACGATCACGCCTGGCGCGACGGCACCGACCTGCGCTCCTACTACCGCTACCTCGGCCCCGACTGTCCCTGCTCCACGAACGCGCAGTTCAAGCAGTGGGCTCTCGGCCTGGTCAAGGACCATCCGGCGACCTGGGGCTTCTATGTCGGCGACGAGCTCTCCCCCACGTCGCAGAACGTCTCCCAGACCACGGTCCTCGAGCAGGAGGTCAAGTCCATCGCTCCCGGCAAGCCCACCATGTACGTGACGATCCCGAACGACAACGGAGTACTCACCACCCAGCTCCGGCCATTCGCGGGCGTCGCCGACTACATGGGCGCGGACTACTACCCCGTCGGCAAGGCGAACAGCATGGACGGAGTCTCGAACTACGCCTCCGAGACCCGCCAGATCACTGGTAGTGCCGGCAGCAGGCCGATCTTCGTGCTTCAGGCCTTCTCCTGGGACTCATACGACCCATCCATGGCGGACCGCTTCCCGACGCGCTCCGAAATGCAGCAGATGCGCGACATGGCGATCGGCTCCGCTGACCCTCAAATCCTCCTCTGGTACGCGTTCAACGACGTGATGCGCTCGTCGGATCCGACAGAGAACTGGGAGAACGTCAAGGCGGCCGCCTTCGCCCCGTATGTGCGGGTCACCGGCGTCTCCGGCAAGCGCTGCGTCCCGAGGCTGAAGGCGAAGGTCTCCGTGCGTGCGAATACGGCGATCCGCAAGGTGCGGGCCAGCCTCGACGGGCGCTCGGTGCTGAAGACCCGACGCGAGAACTCCCGGCTGCCGCGACTGCACCTGCGCGGCGGACGCCACCTCCTCCGCGTCACTGCGACCGACCGTCAGGGCAAGGCCGCGGCCCAGTCGCTGAAGTTCCGGATCTGCGCGCGGATCAGGTAAGCGCTCCCGGCGCTTCGGGTTAGCGCAGGCTGGCGCCGGCGGGGACCCTGACGAGGTTCCGCTGGTGGAGCAGCTCGGCGACCTGAACGGCGTTGAGGGCAGCGCCCTTGCGCAGGTTGTCGCCCACCACCCAGAGGTTGAGGCAGCGCTCGTGCGAGGGGTCGCGGCGGATCCGGCCGACCAGCACCTCGTCGCGGCCGGCCGCCGCGATGGGCAGCGGATAGATCGCATCGGTCGGATCGTCGAGCACCACGAGTCCCGGAGCCTCCGAGAGCAGCTCGCGGCACTCCTCCGGCGAAAGGTCGCGCTCTGTCTGCACGTTCACCGATTCGGAGTGGCCGGTGACGACGGGGACACGGGCGCAGGTCGCGGAGATCCCAACTGCCTCCGAGAGGCCGAGGATCTTGCGGGTCTCGGCCATCACCTTGCGCTCCTCGGTCGTGTAGTCGTCGCCGTCCTTGAAGTTCTCGACCTGCGGGATGACGTTGAAGGCGACCTGGTGGGGATAGACGTTCGCCTCCACCTCCTTGCCCTCGAGCACCGCAGCCGACTGCACGCGGAGCTCCCTGATCGCCTGGCGGCCGCTTCCGGAGACCGACTGATAGGTAGAGACGATCAGCCGCTCGATCCCGGCCGCGTCCAGGATCGGCTTGAGGGCGACCATCAGCTCCATGGTCGTGCAGTTCGGGTTGGCGATCAGGCCGTTGTGGCTCGCGACGGCGTCGTCGTTCACGTCGGCGACGACCAGCGGCACGTCCTCGTGCATGCGCCAAAAACTGGTGTTGTCGACCACCACGGCGCCGGCCTCGATCCACTTCGGCGCCCATTCGGCGCTCACCTTGCCGCCGGCCGAGGAGAGGATCAGGTCGAGCCCCTGGATCGACTCGTCGGTCTGCTCCTGGATCTCGAGCTCGGAGTCCGCGACCCTCACCTTGCTGCCGGCGGAGCGCGCGGAGGCCAGCGGCCGCACCTCGGCCGCAGGGAACCTGCGCGCGGCGAGAACCTGGAGGATCGTCGAGCCGACGGCGCCGGTCGCGCCGACCACCCCGACTCGGTATTCACCGTTGGCGGCCATGCCCACAGAGTACGGGGCTACCGCCCGGTCCCCTGCTCGAGTGAGGGTGCCTCTCCCAAGAATTGAGGCTCTTTTCGGACGCGGTTGTCTAAAAGCCGCTCCGCTCGCGAGGAAGCGGTGTTAGGGGGAGCCTCTTGGACATTGGAATTCTCAGCAAGTACCACGTCCGCTTCGTCGGACCGGCGCTCACTCGTAGATCGCGAGGCGCGCTCTCGGCGGCTGCGATAACGCTGGTCGAACGTCACCCCGCCGAGAGTTGGGGAAAGCAGATTCAGGAGTACGTCGTCCTGCTGGATGCGCGGGACCCTGACGACGCCGTGGCTCGGGTCCGGAAGGTCATCGAGGGCGACGGCTTCTACAAGGGATTTGCGCCCGTCGTCGCGCCGGGCTGATTCCCGCTCACGACCTGGCCACGCTGATCCGGCCAGGGTCAGCCCGAGACGGTCGGGCGGTGCTCCTCGCCCGTCGGGTCCTCCTCCTGGATTGCTCCCTCCCCGAGCTCGAAGGCCGAGTGGAGCGCCTTGACCGCCTCGGGCACGCGATCGGCCCGGATCACGCAGGAGATCTTGATCGGCGACGTGGAGATCATCTCGATGTTGATCTCGTTCTCGCCGAGCACGCGGAAGACCTGCGCGGCGACGCCTGGATGGCTGCGCATCCCCGCGCCGACGATCGAGACCTTGCCCATCGCCTCGTCGGTCTCGATGCCGATTTCGGAATCCTCGATGCGGATCACCTCGACCGCCTTCTCGAGGTCCTCCGCCTCGACGGTGAACGAGAGGTCGGCCCCGCCATCGTGGGAGACCGGCTCGTTCTGGATGATCATGTCGACGTTGATGTTGGCGTCGGCGAGCGCGCCGAAGATGCGCCCGGCGACGCCGGGCTCGTCGGGCACGCCGGTCAGCGTGACCCGCGCCTCGTCGGTCGAGTGGGTGACTGCTGTGACTAGGGGTCGTTCCAAGGTCTCCTGCTCCGAGACGACGAGGGTACCTGGGGCCTCGCTGGCCGAGCTGCGGCAGTGGATGCGTACCCCGTGGTTCCGCGCGTACTCCACCGAGCGCAGCTGGAGCACCTTGGCGCCGGACGACGCCATCTCGAGCATCTCCTCGTAGGAGACGACCGGCAGCTTGCGTGCGTCGGAGACGATCCGCGGGTCCGCGGTGAAGACCCCGTCGACGTCGGTGTAGATCTCGCACACCTCGCCGCCGAGGGCTGCCGCGAGGGCGACGGCGGTGGTGTCCGAGCCGCCGCGGCCGAGCGTGGTGACGTCGCGGCTGTCGGTGGAGACGCCCTGGAAGCCGGCGACGAGAACGATCGAGTCCTCCTCGAGCGCCGAGCGGATCCGGTCGGCGCGGACGTCGATGATCCGCGCCTTGGTGTGGGAAGAGTCGGTGACGATGCCCGCCTGCGAGCCGGTGAGGGAGATCGCGCGGTGGCCGAGGTCGTTGATCGCCATCGCGCAGAGCGCGCAGGACTCCCGCTCGCCGATCGAGAGGAGCATGTCCATCTCGCGGGGATCCGGCCGCGGGGAGATCTCGCGCGCCGCCTCGAGCAGCCGGTCGGTGGTCTTGCCGCGCGCGGAGAGCACGGCGACGACGTTGTGGCCCGCCTCGCGCGCGGCGACGATCCGCCTGGCGGCGCGCTTCAGCTCGTCGGTTCCGGCCACCGAGGTGCCGCCGAACTTCATCACCACGATGCCGTTGGCCCTTGTCAGCTCCATGACGGCTGAGGATAGGTGAGGCGCAGGCTCCGATAACTGCGCTTTAGGCCCCCCAATATCGTGGAATTCCGGATGACGGAGCCGGCGATCACCGTCCGCGGGTTGCGGAAGAGCTACGGCGAGAACGAGGCCGTCCGGGGCATCGACTTCGAGGTCGCACCGGGCGAGGTCTTCGGCTTCCTCGGCCCCAACGGGGCCGGCAAGACGACCACCATCGAGATCCTCGAGGGCTATCGGGAGCGCACCGGCGGGTCGGTCTCGGTCCTCGGCATCGATCCCGGCCACCCGACGCGCGAGTGGCGGACGCGGATCGGGCTGGTGCTTCAGGAGTGCGAGCTCAATCCGCTGCTCACGGTCACCGAGACGATGCGCCTCTACGCCAGCTTCTTCCCCGACGCGCGGCAGGTGGACGAGACGCTCGATCTGGTGGGACTCTCCGACAAGCGCGGGGCGCGCGTCGGGTCTCTCTCCGGCGGCCAGCAGCGGCGCCTCGACGTCGGCGTCGGGATCATCGGGAACCCCGAGCTGCTCTTCCTCGACGAGCCCACCACGGGCTTCGACCCTTCCGCCAGGCGCGGCGCCTGGAACATGATCGAGGGGCTGAAGGAGCTCGGCACCACGATCGTCCTCACCACGCACTACATGGACGAGGCCCAGCACCTCGCCGACCGCGTGGTGATCATGCGCGAGGGCGGCATCGTCGCTGAGGGCGCTCCCGAGACGCTGGGCGAGGAACTCGGCCGCGAGACGATGATCCGCTTCCGGACATACGACGGGATCGCCGACCGTATCGCCGCGGTGATCGGCAGCCGGCCGGCCGTCAAGGGCCACGAGGCGACCATCCCCAGCACCGATCCGCAGCGCGACCTCTACCGCCTGCTCCAGTGGGCGGAGGGCGAGGGGATCGAGCTGCCGGACCTCGAAGTCCGCCGGCCCAGCCTGGAGGACGTCTTCCTCGAGGTCACCTCGGACTTGGAGAACGGGCGATGAGCGACGTCAGCCTGGTGCTGGTCCAGACGAGGTACGCCGTCCTGGCGACGCTCCGCACCCCGAGGGCGCTGCTCTTCGGCGCGCTCTTCCCGATCATCTTCCTGTTCCTCTTCAACTCGCTCTTCACCAGCGGCGGCCCGCAGACGACCACGGTGGAGGGCCACACGATCGACGTCCACTCCTACTTCACCGCCGGGCTGATCGCCTACGCGCTCGCCCTCTCCTGCTTCAGCACGCCCCTGATGTCGCTGGTCTCCGCGCGCGAGCGCGGCCAGCTCAAGCGCCAGCGGGGCATGCCGCCCCCGGCCTGGACCTTCGTCGCCGCCCAGGTGCTGCGCTCGGTGGCATTCGCCTTCGCGGTCGGCGCGATCATGATCGCGATCGGGATCGCCTTCTACGGCGTGAGCCTGCCTGCCCAGACCGTGCCGGGGTTCATCATCTGCCTCGCGCTCGGCACGGCCACCCTGTCGGCGCTGGGGATCGCCGCGACCTCCCTCGCCAAGAACGAGGACAGCGCGCAGCCGATCGGCGCCTTCACGGTGGTGATGCTCTCCTTCGTCTCGGGCATCTTCATCCAGCTCGACACCCTCCCCAACTTCCTCCAGGAGGTCGGCCGGATCTTCCCGCTCTACCACCTGGCCCAGGGCCTCCAGTCGACCGTGGCGATGGACCCGACCGGGATCGGCCTGTCGGGCGGCGACGCCGCCGCCCTGGCGATCTGGGGCCTGGGCGGGATCTGGATCGCCACCAGGCGATTCAAGTGGGAGCCGCAGGGCCGCTCGCCCGAATAGCGGTGTGACCGAAGTCACAGACTCGGATATATCGGATTGATATATCTGTAGTCATGGAGCTGAGCGCAACCGGAAAGGTGATTCTCGGAATGCTGGCCGCCAAGCCGCGGTCGGGCTACGAGATCAAGCAGCTGATCGACAAGTCGGCCCGTTTCTTCTGGGCGGCGAGCTACGGCCAGATCTATCCCGAGCTGAAGAAGCTCGAGGACGCCGGCCTGATCGCCGGCACGGACGCCTCGCAGGGAAGCCGGCCGCGCACGGTCTTCAGGCTGACGGCGGAGGGCCGGAGGGCCGCCAGGGCGTGGATCGAGAGCGAGCCGCAGACCTTCGAGCTTCGCGACGAGGGGCTGCTGAAGCTCTTCTTCGCCCACTCGATCGAGCCGCAGCGGGCCGCCGAGATCGCCCGTGAGCGTGCGGCCGTCTCGCGCCAGAAGGCGGTCGAGCTGCGCGCGATCTGGGACGCGGTGGACGAGGAGGGTCAGCCCGAAGGCCCCGACGCCGAGCCGGACATCGCCTCGCTGACAGTGCTCCGCTACGGAATCGAGAGCAGCGAATGGGCGGCGGAATGGTTCGAGCGCGCCGCCGAGGATCTGGAACGAGTCACGACCGGGGCGATAGCCGCCCGCGGGAGGTAGCCATGTTCAACGCACTCGCATCACTCGCGCAGCGCCACGGCAAGCGCACCGTGATCTTCGCGGCAATCTTCTTCGTCGTCGCAGGTGCGCTCGGCGGAGGAGTCGCCAGCAAGCTGGCTCCCTACGGGGCCGATGACCCATCGACGGAGAGCGTCAAGGCCGCCGATCGCCTGGAGGCCGACGGCTATCGCGATCCCGGCGTGATCGTGCTCTTGCAGGGCACCTCCCCCACCTCGCGGGCCGGGCAGCAGAGGATCCGCCAGGTCGAGAGACAGCTGCGTGCGAACCCGGACGTCGCACGGGTGACCGGCTACCTCGAGACCCAGAACCGCGACTTCGTCGCGCGCGACGGCAACGCGACCTATCTCGCGGCCAGCCTGAAGCCGACCGACGACAAGGCCGAGCAGGACGCCGCCAAGGCGATCGCCGACGACCTGTCGGGCCAGCCCGGCGTCGAGGTCGGTGGGATCGCCCTCGCGCAGGAGCAGGTCAACAAGCAGGTCGAGAAGGACCTGCGAAAGGCCGAGCTGCTCGCCTTCCCGATCCTCTTCCTACTCTCGTTGCTCTTCTTCCGCAGCGCCGTCGCCGCCCTGCTGCCGCTGATGATCGGCGGCCTGGCGATCGTCGGCACCTTCCTGCTGCTGCGGGTCGCGAACGAGTTCGTCGACGTCTCGATCTTCGCCCTCAACCTGACCACCGGCCTGGGTCTGGGGCTGGCGATCGACTACAGCCTGTTCGTGGTCTCCCGCTACCGCGAGGAGATCGCGAAATCGGGGCCGGGGGCAGCGGCGATGAGGCGGACGCTCAACACCGCGGGGCGGACGGTGATGTTCTCTTCGATCACCGTTGCGGTGGCGCTGGCGTCGCTGCTCGTCTTCCCGCAGCGGTTCCTGTACTCGATGGGCCTGGGCGGGGCGCTGGTGGCGCTGCTCGCCGCGACGATCGCGCTCACCGTGCTGCCCGCGGTGCTGGCATTGCTCGGCAATCGCGTGAACGCCGGGGCGCCGAAGTTCCTCGAGCGTCGAGCGGAGCGCGAAGCCACGGCCATGCACGAGGGCTTCTGGTACCGGCTCTCCCGCCTCGTCATGCGCAGGCCGATCCCGATCGCGACCGTGACCGCCCTGGTCCTGATCGTCCTCGGGATCCCGTTCTGGTCGATCAAGTTCACCTCGGTGGACGCGCAGGTCCTGCCACAGAGCGCCAGCGCAAGGCAGGTGGACAACGTCATGCGTGCGCAGTTCCCGCCCTTCCACGACACCCCGAACCTGCTGCTGGTGGAGAACGCGACGCCGTCGGCGCTGAACTCGATCCAGCGTGAGGTCTCGCAGGTCAAGGGGATCGCCGAAGTCCGGCCACCGCAGCCGCTCGCCAACGGCGACGCGGTGATCGCTGCCTACTCCGACCAGAGCTACATCGACGCCTCGAGTCGCGATGCGGTGCATACGCTCCGCGACCTGCCGGTCCCGGCCGGCTCGCAGCTTCTCGTCAGCGGTGCCGCGGCGCACTTCGTCGACCTCCAGCACAGCCTCGAGACGCACGCCCCGATCGCACTGGCGATCGTGATCGTCGCGACGCTGGTCGTGCTCTTCCTGATGACGGGCTCGGTGATCCTGCCGGTGAAGCAGCTGGTGATGAACTTCCTCAACCTGAGCGCCGTCTTCGGGATCCTCGTGTTCATCTTCCAGGACGGCCGGCTGGAGGGGCTGCTCGACTATCGCGGGCAGGGAGCGCTCGAGCAGACGATGCCGATCCTGCTGTTCGCGGTCGTCTTCGGGCTCTCGACGGACTACGGCGTGTTCCTGCTCTCCCGGATCAAGGAGGCCCACGACTCGGGGATCCCGAGCTCGGAGGCGGTGGCCGTGGGCCTGGAGCGAACCGGCCGGATCGTCACCGCGGCGGCTTTGCTCTTCGCGATCGCGATCGGCGCCTTCGCCACCTCCCAGATCATCTTCATCAAGGAGAACGGGGTGGGCACAGCCCTGGCCGTCCTGATCGACGCGAGCCTGATTCGCGCCCTGCTCGTGCCCTCGTTGATGGAGTTGCTCGGCGACTGGAACTGGTGGGCGCCGAAGCCGCTGCGCCGGCTCCACGAGCGATTCGGCCTCAGCGACACGACGCCGGAGCCCGCCACCGGTTGAAAGCGATCAATTAGCGCCCAGGCGCGCGGGTATCCTGGCGACGCGTGACCATCGCCACGGCCATATTCCTGATCGCGGTCGGCGCGATCCTGCGCTACGCGATCAACGTCCACTCCGACGTGATCAACATCCAGACCGTCGGTCTGATCCTGATGATCGCCGGCGGCGCCGGCCTGGCCCTCTCCCTGCTCTACGAGCTGGTCCAACAGGGCGGCGAGCGCGACCGGGACGAGTCCCCGCCGCGCGGTGGGTACGACGACCCGACCCGCCGCATGTAGCGGGTTCTCAGGCGAGGTCGCAGAAATTGCTCGGGATCGGCGCTCCGCCCGGGTAGTCGAACTCGGAGCTGAATGAGGCGCTCCGGCTATCGCCATGGATGACGCCGTCGGCTGTCACGTATGTGATCGTGAAGTTCATCGGCGTCGGGACATCGGTCAGGTAGCAGACCCCAAAGCTCAGGTCTCGAGCCGCCTGTGGAGTGAAGAGACTGTCCGTGAACGTCTCACTCCCAGAGGAGCCGGTCACGTCGCCCGAGAGCGAGCTGAGCGGGATGGTGTTCGATCCGTTGCCGGCCTGGTTGCCGTTCGAGTCGAAGGCGTAGAGGTCGACGTCAACGCCGCTGGTACCGAGGTTCCCCCAGGTCAGCGTCGCCCGCACGACCGGGAGGTTGGGAGCATCCGCCTTTCGCCTCTTCTTCTTCCTGCACCTCTTCTTGGCGGAGTGCGGCTTCTTGCACTTCTTCTTCGCAACGGCGCCGCCGGATGCACTCGCCGTGGCGCTTGCGCTGATGCTGATCGTCGTGGCCAGGATCGCAAGGATCACTAGGCCAATCAGGCCTCTCTTCTCCATTTCGAAGAACCCCCTGGTTCACTCGCTGGCGGGTATCGCGAGCTATACGAGCAAACCGGCTCTCCGGGATTGCCGACCCGCCGCCTCTAGAACACCGATTCCTCCAGAGGCGGCGGGCGAACCGTTTAGTCCGTGCAGTACCCGGCTGGAATTGCCACTCCATCGGCCGCGTAGTTCGTGAACACCCCGCTCGACCCGTAGCTCTCCGAGGTGGTGTGATGCATGCCGTCGACGGTCACGTAGTCGATCGTGTAGTCGACATGAACAGATCCGATGTCGTGGAAGCAGACGCCGTAGCTGAACGGCCGCGCCTTGCCACCCGCCAGGAAGGTGAGATCCGTGAACGTCTCACTTCCGGACGCCCCCTGGACGTCGGGGGACAGGTCGCTGGACGGGATCGCGTCGGACCCGTTGCCGGCCTGACGTCCCTGTCCGTCGAACACGAACAGGTCGAGGTCGACGTTGCTCTGGGTTCCGTTTGACCAGGTGAGCGTGGCCCGCGCCAGCGAGACCGGCGGGAAGTTCTTCCGCTGCTTGCACCTCTTCTTCTTCGCCGACGTGGCGCTGTGCTTCTTCGGCTTCTTCTTCTTGCACTTCTTCTTGGCGGTCACCGCCTGAACCCCGGAGGCACTCGCCACCGAGCCCACGGTGGCGGTTATGGCCAGTGCCAGAACCGCCATCAGCGCCAGCCCGACAGCCGCCTTGTTCCCTCTCATCAGTCGATCTCCCTTCCTGGGTCGGAGGTGCGAGCGTACTCCGGCTCTCGGGCTCCCGGAAGGGCGTCTAGCCCAATGACTGACGGCCGGCGAGGGCCTTGCCGAGCGTCACCTCGTCGGCGTGCTCGAGGTCGGCGCCGACGGGTAGACCGCTGGCGAGGCGGGTGACCGTGACGCGGTCGCGCAAGGCGTCGGCGATGTGGAGCGCGGTCGCCTCCCCGGTGGTGGTCGGATTGGTGGCCAGGACCACCTCCTTGACCTCGCCGTTGACGCGGCCGATCAGCTCGGTGATCTTCAGGTCCTCGGGGTCGACGCCGTCGATCGGGGAGAGCGCGCCCCCGAGCACGTGGTAGAGGCCGCGGTACTCGCCGGTGCGCTCGATCGGGATCACGTCGGCCGGCTCCTCGACGACGCAGATCAGCGACTGGTCCCGCCGCGCGTCCTCGCAGATCCGGCAGCGGTCTCCCTCGGCGAGGTTGAAGCAGACCTCGCAGAGGCCGACTTTCTCCTTCACCTCGCGGATCGCGTCGGCGAGGGCCAGCGCCTCCTCGTCGTCGGCCCGGAGGATGTGGAAGGCGAGTCGCTGGGCCGTGCGCTGGCCGATGCCCGGCAGCTTGGAGAGCTCGGCGATCAGGCGGCTGATGGGGCCGGCATACATTTGACTCAAGCGTAGGGGCCGGGGTGGCTCTACATCCCGGGCAGTCCGGGGATACCGCCACCGCCGCCGAGACCGCCGGTGATCCCGCCCATGCGGTTGGCCGCCAGCTCCTGGGCCGCTCGCAGAGCTTCGTTGACCGCGGCGGTGACCATGTCCTGGAGCAGCTCCGGATCCTCGGGGTCGATCGCATCGGGTGAGATGGTGATCTCGCGGAGCTGCATGTCGCCGGTCATCGTGACCTTGACCATGCCGCCCCCGGCGCTCGCCTCGACGGTCTCGTTCTTGAGCTCCTCCTGAGCCTTGGCCATCTCTGCCTGCATCTGCTGAGCCTGCTTGAGCAGCTGGTTCAGGTTGGGTCCCTGGGGCATCAGCCCGTTCCCCTCTCGGAGGTCGCGTCTGGAACGACCTCACTCGCATCGAAGCTGTCCTTGACCAGGTCCACGAGCTCATCGTCGCTCATTTCCGCCGGCTTCTCCGGCGGCGCCTCCGCATTCTGACCGTCGATCAGCTCATAGACGGGCCGCAGCCGCACGCCGGCGATCGAGGAGACCGCCTCCGTCATCCGCTCGATGCTCGCGGACGACTCCGCCTTCTTCTTGTTGAACTTCGCGGAGGTGGGGAATCCGATTCGCAGGATCTCGCGCTCCTCATCGATCCCGAGCGGCTTCGCCTCGTCGAACAATGTCGACAGCATCGCCGAGCCGGAGTCCCGAAGGTGGTCGACCACCGCCGGCCACACCTCGACGATCCGTTCGATCTCAACGACCGAGGTCGCGGCGTTCGCCTCAGGCTCCTGCCGCTCCGCCGGCTCTTCGGCCGACGCCGGAACCTCTTCGGTGGCGGTGGGCTGCTCCGGGGCCTTCACCAGGTTGGGAGCCGCGACGGCCGGCGCTCCTCCCTCGCCGAGAAGCGCCTCGAGCGATTCGATTCGGCGGAGCAGAGCTTCGCGGGAAGAGTCGAGGGAGGGAGTGGTCACCTTGAGGAGAGCGACCTCGAGCGTGAGCCGCGGGTCGTCGCCCTCCCGCATGCCGGCAACGGCGCCACTCAAAGCGTCGATTGCGCCCACGAGCTTCGCGTCGTCGATGGCCTCCGCCTGTCCCGCGAGACGCTCTGGCTGAGCGACCGTGACCGTGAAGGAATCGGGCACCTCGCCGGTCGCGCGGGCGACCAGGAGCTGGCGCAGGTGCGCGATCAGGTCGCGGGCGAACTGCCCAGGATCGCGACCGGAGCGGGCGAGCCGCTCGACGGACTCCAGTGCCGCCTTGGCGTCCCCGTTTGCGAGGGCGTCGGTGGTGTCGAAGAGGAGCTCCGCGTCGGCGGCCCCGAGCAGCTCCACGACCTCGTCGGTGGTGATCGCCTCGCCTCCGAAGGCGACCAGCTGGTCCAGCGTGCCGAGGGCGTCCCGGAAGCTGCCGGAGGCGGACCGCGAGATCAGGGCGACCGCGCCGTCGTCGATCTTGAACTTCTCCGCGGTCGAGACGCGGCGGATGACCTCCGCGATCTGCTCGAGTGAGGGTCGCTGGAAGTCGAAGCGCTGGCAGCGGTCGATGATGGTCGCCATCACCTTCTGCGGCTCGGTCGTGGCGAGCACGAAGGCGGTGTTGGGGGGCGGCTCCTCGAGGGTCTTCAGGAAGGCGTTCCAGGCCTCCTTGGTGAGCATGTGGGCCTCGTCCAGGATGTAGACCTTCCAGCGGCCCGCGGCCGGCGCGAAGCCGACCCGGTCGCGGAGCTCGCGGATGTCGTCCACTGAGCGGTTGGAGGCGGCGTCCATCTCGATCACATCGAGGGACGTGCCCGCCGCGATGGTCCGGCACGGCTCACACTCGCCGCACGGGGTCAGTGTCGGGCCCTGCACGCAGTTGAGCGAGCGGGCGAGGATCTTCGCCATCGAGGTCTTGCCGGTGCCGCGCGAGCCGACGAACAGGTACGCGTGGTGGACGCGGCCCTTCTCGACCGCGTTCGAGAGCGTGCGCACGATGTGTTCCTGACCGACCACCTCCGCGAAGCTCTGGGGGCGGTGGCGGCGGTAGAGAGAGGCTGATTCGGCCACGAATCGAGTCTAACCGTCGCCTACGCTGGTGCCCGTGGCCTACGACGAAGAACTCGCTGAGCGCGTCCGCGAAGTGCTCGCCCCTCGTTCGGACGTGAGCGAGCGCAGGATGTTCGGCGGGATCGCCTTCATGCTCGGCGGGAACATGGCTTGCGGGGTCCTCGGCGAAGACCTCATTGTGCGACTGGGCGACGAAGAGGGCGAGAAGGCCCTGGCCGAGGACGGCGTGCGCCCCTTCGACTTCACCGGGAAGCCGATGAAGGGGATCGTCTATGTCTCGGCCGAGGGCACCGCGGACGACTCCGGCCTCAGCGAATGGGTAGACGCCGGCGCCGACTATGCGGCCTCGCTGCCAGCCAAGAACTGAACGAATCGCCCTGGCGCCCAAGCGTTCGAGTTCGGCACAATTCAGTGATCCTCCTTTCAGATTTTGATCGGACGTGTCGATGAGGGAGATTGAGTTGGAAGCTGTCGATGAGGGAGATTGATGTGGAAGGCGCCGGAGGCCTCCGACGATCAGAGCAATCTTCGGGCAAAGACCCGAGTCTCGAGAACCTGCAGCGGCAGGCGGCTGCGACACGCGAGGGCCTGGAGCTTCGGACAGCTGAGCTGGAAGCCGCGCAGGCGCGTGTGACCGAACTGGAGCAGAGTCTGCGGCTGATCCATCAGAGCCGTACATATCGGGTCGCCTGGAGAATGTGGCGGATCCGGGCGAGAACGCGGGCGCTGTTCTCTCGGCGGCGGTCGAACGCTTCAGGGGGGCTTGCTCTGACTGCAGCGGAGGAGATCGAATTTCAGGCTGCGCCGGAGCAGGAGATCGAAGCCCATACCGAGCAGCCGCTCTCCAACGGGGACGGGAGCGAGACCGATGCCGCCCATGATCGTCAGCCTGTGCGGTATTACGGGAGCCGTGGGGTTCGGGCTACTGATCAAGAATCGTCCGGACCGCTGCGGGCCGTGCTGCTGCTTGGCGGGCTGACCGAGCGGCAACTCGACGGTGCGCTTCGCGCCCTGGCTCTCGACGATTCGGCCGATGGCGAGCCGCTCGTGGTCACCGACTGCGACGCTCTGCGGACGCTCGACAGCGCCGGGTACCTGTACGAGTACATTCCCCCGCGCGCGGATTGGGAGCGACACCTCGGGCGCAACGGCGACGATTACGACGCCTTCGTCCGTCGACGGCTCGCGTCGATCGTCGGCATGTACGGGTTGGCGGGGACCCCTTCGATCGACTGATTGCCAGTTGACATCGATCCTCTTCATCACGAGCAACGGGGTCGGTATGGGCCATCTGACCCGCGCCATGGCCATCGCCCGCAGGCTGCCGGATGGGCTGACGCCGATCGTGCTGACCATGTCGAAGGGCCTCCCGATCGCCCGCGAGCAGGGCTTCTACTGCGAGTACTTCCCGTCGAGCCAGGTGTCCGGCCTCGACAACCCCAAGTGGTCGACCGGGCTGGCGGCGCGGGTCTCGGGACTCATTCAGGAGCACAAACCGGCCGTAGTGGCCTTTGACGGGGTCTCGCCGTACTCCGGCGTGAGGAGAGCGCTCGCGTCCCACCCGGAGCCGGTCTCCGTATGGATCAGACGGGCGATGTGGCGGGCTGGCACGCCAGACAAGCAGCTGCAGCTCGGCGATTCATTCGACGTGGTGCTCGAGCCGGGGGAGTTCGCTGCCGCCGCCGATGAAGGACCGACAGTTGAGTTCCGGGACGAGGCCTTCACAGTCTCACCGATCGTTTTCTGTGACGAATCTGAGTTGCTTCCGCGGGCGCAGGCCGAAGCGGAGCTTGGTCTCGATCCGAACCGCGTGCATGCCTTGATTCAGATCGGCGAGGTCCCCCAACCGCACCGGGACTTTCTGCACCAGACCTGCGCCAATTACATCCTTCAGCGCCCGGGGACCCAGGTGGCGGTGCTGGAATCGGCGATCAGCGAGGATTTGGTCCTTCCCGATTCAGTGATCAAGCTTGCCGCCGTCTATCCGATCGCGCGGCTCTACCGAGCGTTTGACTTCGTGATCAGCGCCGCTGGATACAACTCGTACCACGAGCTGATCGGATTCAAGGTGCCTGCGGCATTCTTCGCGGCCCCGAAGCCGACCGACGACCAGCAGGCTCGGGTCCGTCACGCCGACAGCGCTGCGGTCGCAGTTGAGCTGGGCCTGGACCCGACTGGCGCCTGCGACATCCTGCTGGACGAGGCGGAGCGCGTCAGAATGACCCGGCGGGCGGGTGAGATGAGTTTCGGAAACGGAGCAGAAGAAGCTGCCGAGGAGATCGCGCGGCTTGCCTCCGTGCCTGATCTGGCGCGTAGCGCCCGCAATGGGCGCCTCAGCTTGAGGACGGTCACAGCCGAGCAGCTCGGCGACATCGATGGGATTGGGACTGCCACAGCCGACCGCGTCATCGCATATCGCGACCGGGTCGGGGAGCTCAGCGTCGACGATCTGGGTGACGTCGAAGGCATCGGTCCCGCGACACTCAAAGCGCTCCGGACGCGACTGGCGCCGTGAGCCAGGGCGCGGGCACGCACCGGACCGGACCATCGGAGAGATGAAGCTTCAGCACCTGGTCATCACTCGCCTGACCATCAAGCTGTTCTACGACCGGTTTTCACCCCAGTGGCTCGAGGAGCGGCTGCGCCTGTTTCGTACCTATTGCGTGCCCTCGATGGCCGAGCAGACCAGCGACGATTACGAGTGGATCATCCTCTGCGACGAGACCACCGACCCTGGGTTCGTCAAGAGCGTCGAGGAAGCCCGGTCCGTGGTGCCTCAACTCCGCGTCATGTACACGTCGAAGCACGGTGGGGACATTCCCGACGCCGTGAGCCCGGCGATCAAGGCCGACACCGAGCTCCTGGTGACCACAAGGCTGGACGGCGACGATTGCCTCCACGCCGAGACGGTCGCCGTCGTCCAGGCGTATGCCGGTGCCTTCGCCCGGTCTTCAAATCGAACCTGGCTGCTCAACTTTCCCTGGGGCTACCGATACGACGAGGGCGATCGACGCCTGTATGAGGTCTACTGGATGTACAGCCCATTCTCATCGCTGTTCGAGAAGCTCCGTGCCGGCAAGAGGTTCGAGAACGTCTATCGAAACCACCACAAGCTTCACCTCTTCAACCCCGCTCACTCCGACCTC
This sequence comes from uncultured Solirubrobacterales bacterium, assembly GCA_963804595.1. Classification (GTDB taxonomy): domain Bacteria; phylum Actinomycetota; class Thermoleophilia; order Solirubrobacterales; family 70-9; genus DASUPK01. Next base: position 75,867 of record CAWDQZ010000004.1, on the reverse strand, counting down.
TCGCTCCCAGCTTGGATGCAGGTGATCCATGGGCGTTCGAACCAGCAGTCCGGTACGGCCGACGCGCCCGGGAATCGAATGTCAGGGATCCGGACGACGGACATCGCCGTCGATCCCGCCGAGGTGGGCGACGTCTTCGGCTTCAACCTGGCAGAAACCAGATCCCCGTCTTGACGAAGGTGCGGCCGCGTGCCTGGTCAGGCAACCGCTGCCTCGGGCAGCCCCTCGGGAACCACTCGAAAGCCTGCCGCCGACGCGATCGTCGCTAGGCGGTGTGAGTACGTGTGAGCGTGGACGATCGCCCTTCTCCCCACCGCGGACATCTCGCTCCATTCGTTTTCGGACCCGAGCACCCGCCCCATCTCCTCCTTGGCCTGTTCGCGATTCGTGGCGAACAGGCCGGTGTAGCGAAAGATCGACCGGCTCCCCGAGTGGTTGGGTGCGACCAAGACGCTCCCCGCGGCCAACGCGTCGAAGCTGAATTGCGGCACCGCCAAGCGTCCGAGGTTCGCCGGATCGAAGCCGACGACCAAGCGGCTGTCAGCGAATGCCTCAACCGCCTCGCCGGCGGAAGGCACCGACCTGACGAATGACGAGAAGCGGTCGGGAAGGGCGTCGGACGTCCCGCCGCGCTCCGACCGGAAGATGACGAGCCCGTGGTCGGCCGCGACATCGAGGATCGCTTCTAGCTCCTCTTCGAACCTCCCCTTGAACCCAGCGGGCCACCCTCCGGCGAAGGCGACATCGTTTGAGCGATCGCCGAACCCCGGCACCTCGTCGGGCACTGTCTGCGCCGCAAGCGGCAGCCGCATCGGACGCCGGCCCTCGAGCTTCTCTGTAAGTGGCTCTATCGCCTCCGGATCGACGACGAAGACGTGCTCGACACTGCGCAGCAACGCTGTCGGGGTTTGGATCCGGGGCATGAGAGCCGTCTCCCAGAGTGCTGTCGAGATGCCTCCCTGTTGAGCCCAGGCGATCAGCTCGGCGGCGCGTTCGACCCTCTCGTCAGCGCCCGCACCCACGCCGTCAGGTTGCGATAGCAGTCCCGACGATTCGATGAGCAGCAGGTGTGGCGGCCCGGACCGCGAGCCCGAGCTCCAATCGTGCTCGAGCACGTCGACCGCGGTGCACGCCCGGCCGATGCACTCGAAGTGAGCGCTCCCGGCCAGCGTCGCTACGTGCAGGTCGGCGGCCGACAGCGGGTGGACGCGTGTACTACCGGCCCTCGCTTGCCCTGATTCCATCCCCTCTCTACTCTAGGCGGTGGGATGTTGCCTCGTACTCTGGGCCGGGGAGCCGTTGCGACGGCTTTGATTCTTGCGTTCCTCGCTTTCGGGGTTACGCGGGCCCACGCCTGCGCCCCGCTCGCCTGCTCGGAGATCCGGGTCGGTCTTCCTTACACGCTCGACTTCAGCTCCGATGAGGGCAAGATCCAGGACGGGAACGGCGTAGGCACGGGGTTCACCTATGTGGATCCGCCGACCAACGGCACCGGATACATCCCCAACAATCTGCAGGTCGACCAAGCCGCTGGGGTCTTGAAGGTCACGACCACAGCGGGAACCGCGTTCCAGGCCTCCAACTCCCAGGACAACGCCCTCGCGGTCGGGATCGACGCCCCCAGCCAGGTGACCCGGATCGAGACAACCCTCGATTCGCTCCCCGCCGGCAGCGGTCATAACGAGCAGGCAGGGCTCTGGTTCGGGAACGACGAGGACAACTACCTGAAGCTCGTTGCTGTCGACACCCCGAACGGCACGCGGATCCAGTACCTGATGGAAGTGGGCGGCGTGAGCGTCGACAATCAACAGAGCCCCTTCCTCGACCTGGACGGCCACAACGTGACGTTCAGCATGGTGGTCGACCCGACATCTCAGCGGGTGACCGCGAGCTACCAGGTCGATTCCGGCGCTCCCGTTTCGTTCGAATTCGACCAGCCGCCAGAAGAGTTCTTCTCGTTTGACGCCGCCCGGCTGGATCCGACCATCGGCACCGACAGCTTCGGAGGCATCTTCGCCACTCACGGCGACGGGCCCGCGCCGCTGGTCTACCGGTTCGATCGCTTCTCGGTGACCAAGGAGGCCGATCTGACTCCACCCGCGGGCGATTTGCTCAGCCAGGGCATTGCCTTCAAGTCCAGCTCCTACCCGATCAGCTTCCCCACCTCCATGGCGATGGGACCTGACGGACGACTGTACGTCTCAGAGCTATTCGGAACGATCCACGCACTCACCCTGAACGCGGACCACCAGGTGGTCCAGGACCAGTTGATCACCACCCTTGGCGACCGCTTCACGCTCGGCTTGACGGTCGATCCCGAATCGACACCGAGCAACGTCATCCTCTGGGTCGCGCACTCGAGCCCTTCGACTGACAACGGAGTGCCCAACTCGGGCATCCTCTCGCGCCTCTCCGGCCCCGACTTCGCGAACCGGGAGGACGTGATCACCGGGCTTCCGCGAGCGAAGGCGAACCACGGGACGAACGCTCTGCACTTCGGAGCCGACGGCAAGCTCTACATCGCTCAGGGGGGGAACACGGGCGCCGGTGGACCCAACGAGATAGCCGGCTCCGAGTTCGGCGACATGCAGGAGCAGCCCCTATCGGCGGCGATCTTGGTCGCCGACGTGCGCAATCCGAACTTCGACGGGTCGTGCAACAACGCAAGCGACATCTTCGGCCCCCCTCCCTGCGACGTACACACCTTTGCAACCGGCCTTCGCAACACCTACGACTTCGTCTTCCACTCCAATGGCTCGATCTACGGGGCTGACAACTCCGTGGGGAGCGACTCGACCTTCCCTCCCTCCCCGACCCCTCCATGCCTCGGTCTCTCCAACCCCGCCAGGTGGGACGCCAACCCTCCCGGCGATTTGGTGAACGTCCTCCAGGATCCTCTCAATCGCCTGATTCAGGGCAAGTACTACGGACATCCCGACCCCTACCGCGACGAGTGCGTCTTCTATGACGGCCGGTTCCAGGGCGTCCCGCCGCTGCCGAATTATCAGCCACCCTTCTACTCGCTCGGCGACCACCGCTCGGCGGACGGGATCATCGAATATCGATCCGACACCTTCTGCGGCTCGCTCAAGGGCGACCTGCTGCTTGCCGAGTACGGGATCGGCGACGACATCAGGCGCGTCGAGCTGAAAGATGACGGCACGGCCGTGACCCGCTCAGAGAGCCTGATTGGGGGCTTGAGCAATCCTGTTCCTCTCGCCCAGGGGCCTGACGGCACGATCTACGTCGGCGAGTTCGGCACCAACCAGGTGACCGCCCTTTCGCCGGTGAACATCGGATGCTGGGCGAACCGGGCGCCTCTGCCGAACCAGCTGCTGGACGCCGGAGGGGCCGCCCTGGGCGGCAAGCTGTACCTCGTTGCCGGTGAGGACGACGGGGGCCATCTGTCCTCCCTCTGGATCTATGACCCTGACACCGACTCCTGGAGCGCTGGACCCCCGCTACCCGGACCGGGGGTGGAGAACCCGGTCGTGGCCACGGACGGCGGAAAGCTCTACGTCTTCGGCGGTTCGACTCATTCCTTCTCGGGCGCCGTTCAGAACGCAGCGGTCTTCGATCCCGCGTCCAACACCTGGACGAGTCTCCCGCAGATGACGACCGCGCGAAGTGGGGGGATGGCGAAGGCGATCGGGGGCAAGATCTATGTGGCGGGGGGAATGGGCGGCGATGGCGCATCGCTGGATTCGGTCGAGGTCTTCGATCCCACGGCGGGCGGTGGCGCCGGCGCCTGGAGCAGTGCTGCGAACATGGCTAGCCGCCGCGACAACGCCGGCTCGGCGGTTCTCGACGGGAAGCTCTACGTGTTCGGCGGAAGCACCCGCAACTCCGACGGCAGCTACGTGGACCGGACCCTGGACACGGTCGAGGCGTACGACCCGGGTAGCGACAGCTGGACAGCTCGCGCCCCGATGCCCACAGGCCGCCAATCGATGATCGTGGGGACGCTGAACGGACGCGCTCAGGTGATGGGCGGTGAGGTCAACCCGGCCCCGCCCGGAACCTTCGCAGCGAATGAGGAGTACGACCCCGACACGGACAGCTGGCGAGAGCTGCACTCCATGCCCACGCCCCGGCACGGCGCAACGGCGGGGACCATCGGCGACATCGTCTATGTCGTCGGCGGTGGACCGGAGTCGCTGACCTCGTTCTCAGGGGTGAACGAGGCCTTCTCGTTCCAGCCCTTCCCGGCACCGACTTCCCCACCCCCGCCCGGCCCGCCGGCCGGGCAGCCCACGGGCGCCGGCTACACCCAGGGATGCGGAGCCCTGCAGAAGAAGCGAGCGGCCCTGCACAGGAAGCTGAAGAAGGCCAAGAAGCGGGGCGAGACGGGCAAGGTTCGGAAGCTGCGGCGAAAGCTGAAGCACCTGACCTGCTAGCCGAGCACCTCGGCCGCTCGCCGCCGAGTCCCATCCGGTCTCGGTGACGGCAGAGAGAGGAGCTCATCCCAGACGGGCATGATCGCTTCGAGGCTCCAGCGCCGGACGTTCTCACGGGCCCGAATCTGCTCCGCCCTCAGGAGGTCGTCTTCGACGAGCTCGATGATGGCCCTCGCCGCGCCCTCGGGCGTCTGATGGACCCAGCGTTCGTCGTATTGCTCCGAGGCGCCGGGTCGCTCCAGGATGACGGGAACGCAGCCGGAGGCCATTCCCTCCGCGATCGAAACCTGGTGGCCTTCGTGATCGCTGGTCGAGACGACGAAGGCCGCCTTCTGTAGGAAGCCCCCGATGCCCTCCCTGTAGGGCTCGAACGACACCCCCTGACGTAGGAGGGGCGAGCCGCGAATGCGCCGGAACTGCTCCTGGAAGTAGCGCCTCTCGTCCTCGCGTTTCCAAAGCCAGCCATGCTCCTCGGGGTGCCGTCCCTTGAGGAGCAGGCGGAACCGGCCATCGTGGCTGCGAAGCCGCTCGAGCAGGTCCAGCGCCCGGTCCAGCCGCTTGCGTTCCGGCACGTAGCCCACCAGCGCCAGGTTGAAGGAGCTCCAGGGAACCTTGGGGCGCCGCAGCGCTTCGACGTCGATCGCGTTCGGGACGACCAGCAGCTTTTCCTCGGGCCATCCGAACCACTCCGCTGCCTCGTCGAGCAGATGGCGCCCCACGAAGACCATGCGGTGCACCCGGTCGATCTCGACGGAGGCCGGATAGTCGGTCTCGCGTTCCTGCCTGTGATAGCGGACCACCAGCCGCTGCTTCGGCTTCAGGTTCCTGCTGTAGAAGACGGCGTTCCCCAGGCACCACTCGCAGAACACGGTGTCGGCCCACCTGCCGAGCTGTTCGCCGGCCGATTTGTTCGTTTGGTCGTGCCCTGGCCAGACGTCCCAGCGCAGGTGCGCCCCGCTGGCTTCCGCATGAGCACGGATCGAGCCCAGGAACCTGAAGTCGTGCCCCGCGATCACCAGATGAGGCCTGGTGTCGCCCCTTGACGATCGCGGGAACGTGCCGACCAGATCGCGCAGCTGAGGTTCAACCCGTGCGGCGACCCGTTCGAACGTGTACTCGCGGCTCACCCCGAGACAGCGCTCGGCCCCCCTGTCGCGGAGTGAAGGCTCATCCGCGAGCCGGCGAAGCAGCTCGAGGACCTCGCCGGGATCGGTGGCGAACAGCGGGTAGTCGGGTCCCAGCAGCTGGTCGTAGATCGGAGTCCGGTTGAGGATCACCGCGCAGCCCGCGGCGCCGTACTCGAGAAGCTTCGTGGCGAGCTCCTTGTCCATCATCGGGTGGCGAACCGAGAGAGCGACGTCGGCCTCACGCATCAGCTCGAGGGTGGCGTCCCGGGAAAGGCCGCCGTGCCAGACGAGGTTCTCGGTCTCGTCGAGCTCGGCCTGCGCGGCCGGTCTGAAGCCCGGATCGACGGGTGGGTTGTGCAGCTTGTCCCCTACGACGTGCAGCTCCGCGTCCGGATGGGTTCGGCGGAGGCGACGAAACGTCTCCACCATCTCGAGGAAGTAGTACTCGGGGGCGATCTTGCCGGCGTAGAGCAGCTTCAGGGACCCGGTCTCTGCGCGTTTGGGCGGCGGCGAGGTGGGCGATGGGATCATCGGAGGCAGCAGCATCAGCTTGTGCCGGTTGTCCGCCACCGCGGCCTCCGCCATTGCCTCGATCGCTTCGGTCTGACAGAGGATGCGCGCGCTGGCCGGTGCGATCAGCCGCAGGTGCTCGACCTCGTTGCCGGGCTCGTAGTCGTGTGGGGTCAGGTAGTAGACCCAGAGGCGCCCCGGAAAGGCGTTGGCCCGGCAGATCTCCGCGCTCACCCCTCGCCCTCGCAGCATCACCAGGTCGAACCCATGCTCGGAGTCGAGGGACCTCAGGCAGTCCATCGCGGCACCCGGATCAAGCGCTCCTTGGCGGCCGAGAGACTCGGGCTCGACCAACTCGATTCGGGGGTGCTCCCTGAGCGGGCCCGTGAGGAGGTCGCGCTTCTCCGCCGACCGCAGCAACACCGAGACGTTGACCCACGGGAGCGTGGTCAGCATCTGGGCCACGGACTGCACCCAGACCGACGAGCCGTCGATCAAGTTCATGTCGACCTCGGCGTAGAGGGCAACATGCAGCCCGTTGCGAACGCCGGACGACGACTGGGACATGGCCTAGCGGGCGACGGCCGAGCCGGCGGTGGTGACCGTGGCCCGAGGCGGCAAGCCCAGGGCGGGATCGGCCCGGAAGTTGGTCGCGCTCCCCGAGAAGAAGAGAACGCCCTGGCGCGACCAGTCGCGCAGGATCTCGCCCGCGCCGGGCATGCGGTCGGGCCAGCCTCGGCTGACAACCAGCCTGCGCTGTGCGATCGCCGAGTGCGGATGCACGCAGTCGACGTACCGGAGCTCCAGGCTTCCCTTGGCCGGGTCCGCCTCCGAGGTCGCGTCGAACCCGGCGCTCCCAATCACTCCCGCCTCCGTGAAGCGCGTGCAGACGAGCAGGTCCATGAAGTGGTACTCGCCGTAATCGTGCGCCGGATCGACTATCCCCACCCATGGAGATGAGGCAAGCCCGGCGAGCTCTCTGAATCGTTGATGTCGCTCTTCCTCGTGATCCTGCTGCACGATCTGGACCCGGACGTCGCTCCCGGCATGCGAGAGCTGGTGAAGGTCGCCCGCGACTGACATGTCCAGGCCCAGGCCGATCAGGAGCTCCGCCGGCACCGATCGCTGGGAGGAAATCGCCGCCACCAGGTCGCTGACCTTGCGTGCCTGCTCCGCGTCATCGATCAGCGCCAGGGCGGCGATGCCGTCCCCGAGATCAGGCGAAACCGAGTATCCCATCGTCTGCGCGATCAGCGCCAGACGCTGTCTGTACGTGTGCTCAGTCATCACCAGGCGTCGTGCCCGGGTGACGGTCTTCCGCCGGTGGTCGTCGTCCCCGATCAGACGGGTCAGCGCCGCCGTCGCCTCCTCCATCGTCGTCACCACCGGGACCAGATCGCCGAAGATGCGCTCGATGCCTGCGCTCTCGGTGCTGATCACGGCCGCGTCGCATGCTAGGAGCTCGAAGACACGTCGCGAGAACATGGTCGGTGAGTCGATGACGGAGTTGACGTTCAGGAAAACCTTGTGGCTCTTGTATTCGCGCACGACCTCCGAATAGGGAAGGGAGCCCACGACGTGAGGGAGGAAGCGCTCGGGAAAGCCGAAGGAGGCGTTGTCCCAGTCGAGGGTGCGGTCGTAGATGACCAGCCCGAACGGCCGGGCGGCATCCAGCAGCATCTCGAGGCTCTGTCGCCGGTCCGGATGGCGGTTTCGGTAGTACGTCCCGGCGAAGCAGGGGGTATCGCTGCGTTCCCCGTCGATCGCGATCGGGTTGTGTAGCCGCGGCTGGGCCGCGAACGGCAGTGCCCTGACCGGACCGCTTCCCTCCCGCTGGAGCTGCTCGTAGTGGGGCACGCAGTTCTCGTCCGTGGTGAAGACGTAGTCGAACAGCGCCGCCGCCTCCTTGAAGCGGTCGAAGTGAATGGGATCCTCCTTGCCCCAGAAAGCCGTGGGTATGTCTCGCTTCCTGCACCAGTCGACGAGGGCCCTCAGCTTCGGAAGTCCCTGCTGATCCGGTCGCGGATAGCTGCCCACCATGTAGCGCCACGACTCCCCGTTCCCGCGCCATGCGGATTCCACCAGGAGGAGGTGCGGCTGATGCTCATCCAGCTGCTGCTGCCAGTGCTCGGAATCGAAGGTGAGCAGGTCGCACTCCGGGCCGAAGCAGTTGGCCGACATCTCGTCGAGCACGGCGGCTACCCGGAGGTCACGCGGATCGGTCGGCGGGGATTGTGTGCGAGAGATCTCTCGCTCCGACTGGACTCGCACGTCGCCGTCGGCACTTGACAGCGGTCGCGCATTCGTGGACTTGCCGGCCTCTGGCGGTTTCGCGGAGGTCGACGCCGGTGGTGCCTCACGCCCCGGCCTGCGAGATCGGCTGAAGGAATTCTGCACAGCGGTCCTGGCCCGCCAAAACAGTCGCATGAGCCTGTAGGAGCGGCTTGACTGGAGTGCCCTCAGGCGCTGCTCCTGCTTCTGGGCGCGGCCGAGCTTCTCCTCCAGCTCCCGGGTGCGAAGATCGCGATCCGCGATCGCGGCCTCGGCATCGCTGGCACGCCATTCGAGCTGCTCCACCCGCTCCACGTGCTCGGCGAGCCGCTCCTCCAACGCCCCACGTTCCGCGCTCAATCGCGCGATCTGCTCGCGGTAGCCGATGATCGACTCGGCGAGATCACGTTCTCGCGCCTCCAGGGTGGCGATGCGATGGGCGAGTGCGAAGGCCCGGTCATCGCGCTCCTCGCCCTCCTCGCCTGGATTGCGCGCCCCCGTCCTCGGAGTGTCAGTGCCGCGATCGTCGCTCACGCCTCAGCCCTCTTCCCGCGCCCCAGACTAGCCCAGCAAAGCTCTCAGAGCTGACCCAATCGCGTCAGCCGCCACGACGGGAGCGTGGTGGGCGACCAGATACGTCCGCGCGTTCGACCCGAGCCGCTCCCGCGTCTTGACATCATCCGCGAGCTGGAGGATGGCCGTCGCCAGCGCCTCGTCGGATTCCGGCGGGACCAGCAGGCCCCCGCCGGACCGCACCACGGGCTCGGAGAGCGCGGGCAGATCGCTGGCGATCACGGGGACGCCCATCGCCATCGCCTCGAACGGCTTCAGCGGCGTGACCGCGCGACAGACCTCGAGGTCGCGACGGGGCAGAGCGAAGACGTCCAGCAGCGCATAGTGCTGAATCACCCGCTCCTGAGCGACGCGTCCCGTGAACACGACGGCGTCCTCGATCTCAAGTTCGCGCGCTTGGCTCCGGAGGGCGGCCATGGCGGGCCCGTCTCCGACGATCAGCGCCTTGACATCTACCTCTGTACGCGCCCGCGCCACCGCCCGCAGGAGCTCGTCGATTCCCTCATAGTCGGTGAGCGATGTGACGGAGCCGACCACGAAGCCGCGATCGAGGCCGTAGGAGCGCGCCAGCGCCTCGTCGCGCGGCCGGGGCGAGTATCGATCCGTGTCCACGACGTGCGGCACAACGGTCACCTTCCGCGGATCGATCCCGCGCCCGACCAGCTCTGACTTCATCGTCTCGCTCGTGGTGATCACTGCGTCGGCCTCGGCGCAGCAACCCGTTTCGGCCTCACGGCGCAGGCGGTAGAGCTCGCTTTCAGCGCCGCCCCTGCGGGCCGCCCAGGTCATCTCCGGGAAGCCGCGGACGTCGTAGACGAAGGGGATCTCCGCCGCGGAGGACAGCGCGCGCCCCACCGACCCGTTGAGGCTCGGGGTCCCGACAAGGAGCAGTGACGGGCGAATTCGCTCGATCAGCTCGAGCAGCCTCTCCGCATTCACCGTGGCCAGACGGTCGACCGGGATACCGCTGTACTGGCGAACGTTGTCGAAGTTGAAACGATGGTGGACGACCCCGTAGACGCTCTCCACGGGGGAGTAGTCCGCGATGCCGCGGCTCGCCGGAAACCCGAGCCTGGTCGCCGCAACCGGCTCCAGGCCCGCGGTGGCCAGGGCCCCGAGCACGTCGCGCGATCGGTAGGCGTAACCCGACGGTACCTGGGGCATCGAGACCTCGAGCAGGTAGAGCACACATCCACCAGTACCCCGATCCGAGCGCCGGATCGCCGGCAGGGATGGGGCCCAGCCTTTGCCGAGCTGGCGAAGCAGACCGGTCACCCGGCTCACCTGATCCCCGGCGCCCGACTCCTCCGCAAGCTTGAGTGCCCGCGACGGCTCTCCGGCCCGCTCCAGTGCCAGCGCGGCGGCCCGCTGGGCTGGACTGCCCCGCGGCGCCCCCTCCGCGGCGGCGGCAGCGAGCCGCCTGCCCCCCGCAAGGTCCCCGCAGGCGAGGCCGACGAGGGCCGCCTGGGCGAGCGCATCGGGCGCCGACTCTCCGCCCCGCTCCCCGACCGCGCGCAGCGCATCCGCCGCCTTGCGCGCCTCCTCACGTTCGCCCAGCCGGGCGAGCTCCAGCCCCACCTCCCCCAACACACGGGGGTGGACGTCGCCGAGCTGGTCGACCAGCGGAGTCAGCACCTGACCTGCATCGCTTCCCGACCCCGCTTCGCGCATCGCTCGGGCCAGATAGAGCGCGTACCGGTCGTTCTCGGAGTCCCGCCGGCGCGCGCGGGCCAGGGCCAGGACCGCCTCGCGACTGCGCCCCGCGGCCCGCAGCAACCGCCCGCGCAGGTAGGCCGCCAGCGCGGCCGGGTGGCGCAGGTCGCTTGGGCGAACAACGTTGCCGAGAGCCGGCAACAGCGTCGTGACTCTCGCGAGTGGCCCGCCACGGCCCTGCGTACCGAGAGTGGGAGAAATGCGAGGGAGCCGCTCGTAGACGGCGGCGAGAACGGCCGCAGCGTCACCTCCTGAGTCGGGGCCCCTGACCACGGGGGGCAGGTAGGGAAGCCCGAGGGCGGATCTGACCGCGTGTGCCTGGCGCTCGTCTTCGACCAGCACCGCACCACCGCGGACGCCGAGCGGCCCGGCGCGAACGAGACGGCGGGCCCGGCGATCGCCGTCCCGGGCGCCAGACGGGACGTCGAGGACCACAGCGGCGCCGGTCAGGCGTGCGGCCACGCGGGCGACGCGCCAGGAGCGCCGCCCGCACGCATGAACGACCTCGGGCGAGTCGCGAATCACCCGGTAGAGGGTGGATGGAGCCCGTGTCACGGACCGTAGGGTGATCCTGTGCCCTACCCCCTCCAAGCTCGCCCCGACTCGAGCCGCCCTGGACCGTGCCCCCTCGGTCGGGCTGAAGATGATGGAGACCCTCAGTCCTCGACCTCCAGATACCGCAGGCCGGCGTCGTCGTCCCTTCGCTCGAAGCTGAGCTCGTGGCGCACTGCCCCTGTTCGCCAGGTCAGCTCGCCGCCCCGCCCGTCGCGGCCCACGCGATTGCCGCCAGTGTCGGCCGTCGGTGCCTCGGCACCGAGCAGCAGAAGCGTCGCGAAGACCGTCTCGGGGACATCGCGCGCCAGATAGCCAGTCGTGGCGGCTGGAAGCATCTCGTATGCCGCCCGCGAGACGAACCCGAGCAGCTCCGGCTCGCGCTGGCCCACCACCAGCGGCGCGCGCTCGGCCTCGAGCAGAGGCAACAGGTGGAGGCGATCGGACCTCTTGCGAAGCTCGAGCTCGACCCGCGCTCCGTGCTCGGTGCCGGTCAGCTCCGGTGGGAAGTGAAAACGCTGGCTGTACTCGTGGGGTTCGCCCTCGACGTCCTGGAGCGCATCTACCACCACCAGCCAGTGCCCGGGGCGGAAGACGAGCAGCCGGCGATGCTCGACGGTGTCGTGGAATCGAGCACAACACTCGCTCCACATCAGCTCCCCCTGCTCGCCCCAGGCGATCAGACCCGAGCCATACGGATCCACGTTGCGGCGTGGGTGGCTGAGGCCGTCGATCTCCACCGTGTTGTGAGCTCGAGTCGTCTCCACGTAGACCCGGTTCGGGTCGGAGTACATGAACCCCTGCCGGGCGAGCTCCGAGTTCGGCTCCGTCTGGCCGAGGTAGCCGTAGCGCCCGGAATCGGCCACCAGCTCCATCCGCCGGTCGTACCAGACGAACGAGAAGTCATCCGCGTGCTTGTGGGCGTATGACTCGAAGGCGGCGATCTGCATCAGATACGAGCAGTCGGCGAAGTCGTCCGGCCCCTCGGGCCAGCGGTCGCGCATCACGACGTAACCCGAGATCGGATAGGCCTGAAGCCGGTTCTTCGGCGGTGCGCCCGACTCGCCACCGGTGGCGACGAAGCGGAGCGCGTCGTTGGAGGAGGTGTCGAAGGGCTCGTGGTGAATGATCCGCACGGACGTATCGCCGATCATCGGAATCCGGCGGTTCGGCATCGCGAACCAGGCCATCACCTCCTCCGCCCTCCCACCGAGCTCTCTCACCTGGGGGTCCTCGATCAGATCGCAGACGAGCAGCCGCTCGAGCGTGTCGAGCAGCAGGTAGTGGTAGCCGGGCGAGTGCTCGCGGTGGACGCCGTCCTCGGCGAATTGGGCGCGGATCATGCGCCCCAGCCGCTCCTGTCCCTGGTCCAACGCCGCTCCCATCGTCGGCAGCTCGGGGAAGCGGCGCGCCAGGGCGACCTGACCCGCCGCCTGGTAGAGCCCGTGGTTGTTGTGCGCCCTGAACCCTTCCTCCGGCGCCAGAGCCTGCGCGTGGACCACCGCGGCCTTCGCCAGCGCCTCGATCGATGAGTCCTCGACCTCCGGGTCGCGACTGACCACATCGAGCAGGTAGCCGAGGCGGTAGGCCCGCAGGCCGATCGCCATGTCGTACCAGGCGAAGTCGCCGTCGACGCTCGGGTCGGGGTACTGGGTGATCCAGTCCAGGGCGAGCCCCAGGCAGTAGTCGATGTAGCGCTGCTCGCCCAGGTGGTCGTAGGCGGACAGCACCAGGGACATCGGCTCCCAGGCCTGCAGGTGGAACTGCCAGCTGCGGTTCGACGCGCAGAGCTCGCCCCAGGCGACCGGCGGCTCCACCTTCACTCGCGGAAGGCCGCCGCGCTTCCAGCCCTCCGTCAAGGTCCGCTCGACCTCATCCACGAATCGGTCGGCCCAGCGATCGCTCGAAAGCAGGGCCTCGTATTGGCGCAGCGGCTGCTGCAGGCGTTCTGCGCGGAAGGCCTCCACCTCGAATTCCCCGAGAGTCGAGGTGCCGGAACGACGGAACAGGCCCATTCGCGGCGAGGTTAACGGACGCTTGTACCCTGTCTGCCCCCGATGGCCGCCGAGCAGGCAGCTGAGAACGTGGCGTCGTCCGCTGCAGCGGCTGGTTACAGCAGTCCTTTCGATCTGGAGCTGTTCGAGCAGCTGGTGTCCGAGTATCGGGAGCGGCCGCTGCGGACCAAGCCGATCCAGCGCGATCAGAAGAGCCAGCGCGAGAAGGCCGAGGCACGGATCAGGGTGATCCAGGGCCAACTCCATCGGGATTTCCAGGACATGGTGGTCCTCGACCTCGGTTGTGGGCACGGCTGGCTTCCGGCCCTGCTGCCGGAGCTCGGCGGCGCCCGCCAGGCGATCGGTGTGGACCCGAGGCGCTACGAAACCTGGTCCGAGCACACCGACCCGCGGGTCAAGCTGATCGAGGCGGACATGTCGGTCGACGACGTGGTCGACGCCGAGAGCGTCGACTTCGTGATCTCGGGCGCGGTCCTGGAGCACGTCTCGCGCCCGATCCAGATGCTGGCGGCGATCCACCGCGTGCTGGTGCCGGGAGGCCGCGCCTGGCTCTACTTCAACCTCTACCGGGGCCCCTCCGCGTCCCACCGCTACAACGAGGTTCCCTTCCCCTGGCCGCATCTGCTCTTCGACGACGCGGTCTGCAAGGCCTACTACAAGCGGGCGCAGGGCCGCGGCAACGTCCCCTTCGCCTGGGTGAACCGGATGACGATCGGCGGCTACGTACAGAGCGCGGACGAGGTCGGCCTTCGGGTCGTCCGGCTCAACCGGCGCGTGGTTCCGATCGACGCCGGCTTCTACCTGCGCTTCGAGGACGTGCTCGGGCGCTATCCGGCGCTGGACCTCGAGACCGACTTCGCCACCCTGGTGCTCGAGAAGGAGCGCCGGGGGCGGAGAGGCAAGGGGCGAGCACAGCGCGAACTGCCCGAACTGGGCTACCTCGAACGGCAGCGAGCGCTGGATGAGTCGATCGCCGCCGAGCGGGCCGCCGGCTAGAAGAACTCCACCTGCCAGCGAAGGATGCCGCCGGGGCGATCGAAGACGTCCTTCTCGCTGCGATGCGAATAGAAGACACCGTCGAGCGCCGCCCTGCTGGCGCGCGAGTAGGTGAAGCCGGAGCCGTTGTCGCGAAAGTTGGGAGCACGGAAGAGCTCGGTCGAAAGACCGAAATCGGCCTTGCTGATCAGGAACACCTGTGGGTTCCCGATCCGGCTCACGTGCTTGGCCTCGGTCGTCGCGATCAGCGCCTCGCCCACGTCGGTGATCGTGCGGACGGGGTTGCCGGCCCATCCCACCAACTTCGGATCGAGCCTCTCCCCCTTCGGACTGACGAAGAAGCGCGCACCAGTCCGCCGACCGAGCAGGTCCTCAAGCTCGCCCGACGCCCCGCCGAGCCAGTCGTCAGCTCCCCAGAAGAGGGCGTCCTTGGTGATGTAGACGTCTGTCTGGCGATGACAGGCCCGCGCCAGGTGCTGGGCAGGCCCGAGCTCGACGCTCGGCTCTGGATTCGTCGCCTCCTGCCAGTTGAGTCCGTCGTCCGCCGAGCGCCAGACCCGGCACTCGTTCTGGCGATCGCCCGAGCTCAGCCACCACAGACCTGCCTCGTAGGGATCCGGGACCAGGGTGTGGAAGTGCCGGATCTCGTCCCAGCCCTTCTCGAAGGCGATGTTCCAGGTCTCGCCGTCATCGGTGGAGCGGTAGACGCGGGCGCTCAACGGCAGCTCGTCATCCGGACCCAGCTCCTCTCCCCGAGCGAGCCTGTACTTGTTGACGTTGTCGGGGTACTCGGCGAACATGATCACGCCGTTCCTCTCGCCGATCGCGCCTCGGGCGTGCCAACTCGACCGGGCCAGCTCCTGGCGGTCGAGGAGGCTCCAGTCACCGGAGAAGCGCAGAAGCACCAGGTTCTCGCCGGGTTCATCGATGGCGTGCAACAGGTGGGTTCCTCGCGAAGTGGTGAAGCAGCTCCGGACGTTCAGTCCCTTGACGTCCGGGAGGGAGACGTGCCGCCACTCGAAGCCGTTGTCCTCGGAGACGGCGACACCGTCCGAGTAGACGACGATCACCGTCGGTGTGCTCTCCTGATTGAGTTCGTCCCAGACGTGCTCGCCGAACCGACCGGTCTTGGCAGCGCTCGGGAGCGTCCAGCGGACCACCACGCGCGAGAAACCGAAGGCTGAATCAACAGGAACCGATTGGACGACCTCGTCGTCCCGACGGCGGGTCGCGGTCCGCGCCTTGGGCGGGTCGGATCCCGCGCCGGGACGATGTCTTGACCGTCGCATGCGCAACTGCAACGAGGTCGCAGCGCGGCCAAGGCGTCGAAGGCCGCGCGAGCCTCCTGTCCCTCCAACGGGCTTTCGGCGGCCAACGAACCATTCGTGGACCATGCCGGTCGGCACGTCGTCGACGTAGACGTGCGTGGGATCGAAACCGGTTCGCCCGATCGCCTCGACCAGCCATCGCCGGCCGACTCTGATGTCCAGCAATCCGTGGCTCTCGGGCAGATAGTCGAAGTACCCGGGGCGGGCGTCAATCCCGCTGTGCGACCAAGGAGACGCCGCGCCGTCCTCGATCCGGTCCGGGCCGATGTGAGTGAAGAACATCCCCCCCGGCGCGATCACCCGGGCAAGTTCGCTCAGGGCCTGCTCGTGCTCCAGGAAGTAATCGAAAAGGAGGATCGCGTACGCCCCGCAGAACGATGCGCTCTCGAACTCGTGGAGGTCTCGCACGTCCACACCCTGCTGGTTATCCGCGCCGTAACTCCCGTACAGGGAGACGGCTTCGATCCCGATTCCATGGTCGATCAGCTTGCGCTCGCTGGGGCTCGTGGCGAAGGCGAGAATCGGAGCGCTGGCGGCGAGCGACTTGTCCATCGCGGGCCAGACGATCTCCTCCATGACTGGCCCGAGGCTGCGGGTTCGGGCGCGCTGGTCGCAGCCCGGGCAATTCTCACTGTCGACCACCGTCTCGATTGGATCGCCGCAGATCGGACACGACGTCAGCCTCAAGTGTTGGCTGCCGATCGACTCGGACGCACTTCTCACAGTCACGAACTGAACCCTCTCACTGGGGGCGGCAAGGCTAGTTCATGGGGAATCGAGAGCAGGACCTAGACTTTGAGCTGCCGCTCGGGGCGCGTTCGGCGATCGCTGACCGCCCACCGGCGAGCCAGAGGTGCCGATGCCGAGGGGAACCGAGAGGAGAGGGAGCGTGCCGGTGGGGGCAGGTGCTACCGCCCTGATCATCGTCCGCACGCCCGCGACCCACAACTCGAGGGAGCTTCGGGAGGCCCACACCCTGCAGGCGCTCGGTTACCGGCCTCAGATCCTCGGGGTGGTCTCCGAGCAGGTACCCGACCGTCACGGGACGATCCAGGGATTCCCCGTCACCCGTCTGGCTCCGGCTTCGCCGCTCTCCTGGCTGAGGAAGCGTCTGGGTGGATCACGGAGTACGGGCCCCGCCGGGCCTGGCTCCGGGGCCTCGTCCGAAGGCTCCGGCAGCGGGGCGCCGGGGTCGATCGCAGTTCGAGTACACCGCTGGTTTCGGACGATCGACTTCTACCGCCGGGCGATCGCCACGGTTCGCGCCCTGCGGCCCGCCCTGATCCACTGCAATGACTACAACACGATGTGGGTGGGCGTCGCCGCGCGGCTCATGGGAGGCACGGCCGTCGTCTATGACGCTCACGAGCTCTGGGCCGACAGGAACGGACGGCCGGAGCCACGCTGGTGGCTGCTTGCCTGCGAGTCCCTGTTCGTACGCTGCGCACATCAGACGATCACGGCAAGCCCGGGCTATGCCGAGATCATGGCCCGCCGCTACACGATCCCGCAACCCAAGGTGATCCGCAACATCCCCGCCAACGGTCCCCGGGACCGCTCGGCGATTGGCCGCAGCGAGGCGACTTCGACAGATCCCTCTCCGGACGGAGTTGAGCCGATCGCCGTCTACGTGGGAGCGCTGACCAGCGGTCGCGGGCTCGAGATCTCGATCCGGGCGCTGGCGCAGGTCCCGGGGGCGCGGCTGCGGTTGGTCGGACCGGGCCATGATCGCTATCGAGCCGAGCTTGGCGAGCTAGCCCGCCGTGAGGGGGTTGCCGACCGCGTCGAGCTGGTCCCACCCGTCGCCCCCGAGCAGCTGGTCGACGCGATCCGCGAGGCCAGCGTCGGACTGGCGCTGATCCAGCCGGTCTGCCTCTCCTACCGGATGAGCCTCCCAAACAAGCTGTTCGAGTACGTCACGGCGGGACTCCCGGTGCTCGGCAGCGACCTACCCTCGATCGGCCGACTCATCAAGGAGCATCGGATCGGCCTGGTCGCTCAACCCCACGAGACGGCGGATGTCGCCGCGAAGCTGACCGCCATCTTGGAACCGGCCAACAACGAGGAGTTCCGGCGGGCCGTCCGCGCCGCGGCTGAGCATCTGCGCTGGGAAAGTGAGTCGAGGCTGCTGGCCGACATCTACGTCGAAGCGGCCGGACGCGCGCGGCCGCGAGAGCCCGTTTGAGCCCATGAGTGCCTCAGGACTGCGCATCAAGCCACGCCTGTCGCGGACCCTATCTCGAGGGCGCTGGGACGAGTACCGGCGATTCCTGCAGCTGGCCCGCGAGCACGGCTACCGCCTGGTTGCGCTGGAGGACTGGGTCCTGGAGGGCGATCGCGAGGTCACGGACCTGACCCTGATCCTGCGTCACGACGTCGATCAGCATCCCCGTTCGGCCCTTACGATGGCGGGGATCGAAGAAGAGCTGGGAGTCCGTTCCTCTTGGTACTTCCGCTGGCGGACGGCGCATCCGGTGGTGATCGCCGCGGTCAAGGATCGCGGCTTCGACGTGGGCCTCCACTACGAGACTCTGACGCGCAAGGCGCTCGAGCGAACAGCGTTGGGTGGAGTGGACGAGAGGCTTCTGGACGAGAGCCGAGGGGACCTGCGGGCCGAGATCGCGGCCTTCGACCGGCTGTTCGGCCCCATCAGAAGTGCGGTCCCGCACGGGGACAGCCGCGTTCCCGGGGTCCACAACGGGGAGTTGTTGCAGAACCGCGATTGCGGGGATTATGGGATCGAATTCGATGGGAACGAGGCCATGAACGGGCGGAACCTGGGCTACTGGCTGACCGACCGCAGTTCGGTCGAGGGTGGCTGGCGGGAGGGCGTCGACCCGGCCGAGCTCTTCGCCTCGCGGGCGACGCCCGTTCTCTGCGTCACGCACCCGAACAATTGGGCGTCTGGGCTCAGCCTGTGGATGGATCGGATGCTGCGGGCCGTCCTGCCGACGGTGATGCCGGACTCAAACGGCGCCCGCAACAGGCCGATTCGAACAGGATCGGACCGGCCGGTGCCATGAGAGCCAACGACTTCGCCCCAATCGCGGATGCGCTTCGACGCCGTGTGGTCGAGTTCTACGACGACCAGGGCGAGAGCCTCGACGGCGCCGCGGGCGTCAACACGCTGGAGACGAATTCCGGGTTCGTCGAGCGCCGGGCCGCGCCATTGGTGCAGATCATCCGCGAGAGCACGGAGCGGGGCTCGATCGAGGGAATGCGCCTGCTCGATCTGGGCTGCGGCTTCGGCGCCCTCTCCGTCTTCTTCGCCGCGCAGGGAGCCGTGGTCACGGGAGTCGATCCAATAGAAGAGCGCCTCGAGGTGGGGCGCTCGGTGGCGGCCGCACACGGCCTCGCCGCGGAGTTCAGGCATGGCTGGATGGAGCATCTCGATCTGGACGACGAGGCCTTCGATCTCGCCGTTCAGAACAACAGCCTCTGCTACGTGGTCTCCCGGGCGGACCGCAGAGCCGCGCTCACCGAGACCCGCCGGGTGCTGAAGCCGGGCGCGTCGCTGGTGATCAGGAACCCCAACCGCTGGAACCCACTCGACCAGTTCACCGGGCTGCCGCTGATCCAGCTGCTGCCGCCCAGCCAGACTGCGCGTGTGGCGGGCCTGCTGGGACGGTCACGCTCGGAGGTCCGTCTGACCTCACCCCTGGAGGCGACCAGGGAACTGCGCCGGGCCGGCTTCATCGATGTCGCACATGTCGCCTCGCCGGCCAGCAGGTGGCCGCCGGCGATGAAGCCGTTCGCTCGCTACCAGCATCTGATCGCGCGGAGGTCGAGTTGACCGACCGCACGGAGCCCGAGTTGACCGAGGGTGTGGACAGAGGGGATCCCGTCATCCCGACGGGCGAGCCGGGAACGACGCCGTTCCCCCCCTCGAGCGACCCGGGGGGCACCCCCCTTGCGCCCCCGGACGACGAGCCGGGAATGCAGGAGGCGTTCGGACTGCGGCTCAGTCGCGACGCCACCACCTACCTGATGGGTGCGGTCATCACCTTCGTCCTCGCCCTGGCCAGCATCATCGTCACGACTCGCTTCATGACCCCGGCCCAGTTCGGGGAGCTGGCGCTGTTGCTGACCTTCGCTGCCTTTCTCACGGTCATCTACAACGTCGGCATCCTGCAGGGGACCTTCTCCTACGTGTTCGGCTCAGCCGGCGAGGAGGAGCTGGACGACGAGCCCGTGGATGCGGCTGCGACCGGGACCAAGCGGCGGGCCCTGGGGACTGGCCTGATCACGACCTTCCTCCTCACGACGGTCGGCACCTTGGTGATCGTCGCGTTCGCGCCCTGGTTCGCCGACCGGATCGTGGGCGACAGCGGGAAGTCGGATCTGATCGTGCTCGCCGCGATCTCGGGGGCGTCCGGAGCGTGGTGGCGGATGGTTTCGAACATCCTGCGGATGGAGCGAAAGCCGCGTGGCTACGTGCAGCTCCACGCGGTCAGGCCGGTCCTGGTGGTGGGCTGCGTGATCCCTCTGGTGGCGGCCGGCGGCGGCGTGGGGGGGCGGTCCTCGGCACGGCGATCGGGGGGGTGGTCGCGGTTCTGGTCGGCCTCGTGGTGACCCGTCGGAGCTTCGAGCTCTCGTTCAGCGCCTTCGACGCCCGGATGATCCTGCGCCGCGGGCGCGTCCTGGTGCCGATCGTGATCTCGGTCTGGATCGCGCAGAACGTCGACATCTACTCGCTCTCCTGGTTCGCCAACAAGGATCAGGTCGGCCTCTATCGCCTGGCGGGCCGATTGGGAGCGTTCCTGGACTACTTCACGGCCGCCCTGTGGATGGCCTGGTCGCCGCTGCGCAGATCCGCAACGTACGAAGCGGCGGTCGCCGAGCGAACCAGGGAGGAGCTTGGGGGAAGGCTGCTGACCTATTTCGTCATCGCCGGCGCACTGCTGGTCCTCTTGATGACGGTCACTGCCGACACGCTGGTGCGGATCGCCCCACCGGCCTACTCGGCGGCCGCCCCGCTGATTCCGCTGATGGGCACGGCCTTCCTCTGCTACGGCGTGCTGGTCGCCGTCTACCGCCTCTCGACCTATCCGAAGAAATACCCCGTCTACGTCGGGGCCGCGATCACCTCGGCGGGCGTCTTCCTGGGCTCGGCGCTCCTGCTCGTGCCTTGGCTGGGTGCCTACGGGGCCGGACTCTCCGTGATCACGGGCTTCCTGACCGGCGCGGCGGGGCTCACCTACGTCTATCAGCACGGGCCCGATCCCCTGAAGATCGAGTGGGGCAAGATCGCCGCCGCGGTGGCGATCGGTGGCGCTTGCGTGGCATTGGCCCGCGTCCTGGGGCCTCTGGCGGGATCGTTGCGGCCGGCGGTCGAGTTGGTGGCGCTGGCGATCTTCCCGATCGCCATTCTGCGCCTGGGGATCATCTCGAGCGACGATCGCCGGTCGGTCGGTCGGGTGATCCGACAACTGCTCCCCCGGCGCTCGAAGAAGTCGCCGCAGGTCGACGATCGCGTCCGGTCCTTGGATCCCGACGCCGCGCGCGCCCTGCAGATGGTGGCGGTCCAGGGGTCCTCGATGGCAGGTATCGCCGACCGCCTGGGCACGACGGTCGACGAACTCGAGATTCGGCTGGTCCGATCGCTACGCAGCGTCGGAGGGACCCGGCCTACGGACGAGGATCAACGCATCGCCGAGTACCTGTTCTCCGATTCGCCCGTGGCCGAGCGCGACGCCATGGCTCGCGCTCTCTGGACCGACGGGGTCGACCCCGCCGATCTGCATCGCCTCGAGCACACCCTGGAGGAACTGCGGAAGGTTTCGAAGCAAACCTGGGCGGAGGCGACGTCGTCTGGCGCCCAGGACGCGACGGGGGAGCGGGGCCCGGCGGATCACGCCGTCGCGCGCGCTGAATAGCGGACCGTGCACCCGTCCTCGAGACGAAGCTCTCGGGCGTGTCCGCTGCTTTTGGCTCGGGCCAGGCTTGCCTGCATCACATGTCGGCTACCGCTTAAGGCTGCTTCCTTCCGGACCTGACCTGGTTCGCAGGCCGACACTGCGCAGGACCTGGCCGTCAACGCCGCCTGCGGCGGCACTGGCCCCAAGGGCCAGTCCCTCGTAAGGGAATTCAGCTCCGCTTGAGCGGGTTGCGGATTACAGGGCACCGCTAATTCCCCGCCTAGCACGGTCCGCGGGTGATGCTAGCGGCTGGTGACCGGCTCGGCCGAGACCGCCACCCGCTCGATCAGCTCGGCGGCGAGCTCGTTCCCGGGACTCGCCCGGAGCCGCTCGGACACCGTCGCGAGGCGATCCCGGAGATCGGAATCCGCGAGCAGCCGGTCGATCGACTCCCACAGGTCCCCGCGGTCGAACGAGTAGGTCGGCAGGCGGATCCCGAAGCCCGTCTCGTGCATCCGCTGGGCGTTGTCGTGCTGATCCCAGAAGATCGGCAGCAGGATCATCGGCTTGCCGAAGTGGAGGCTCTCGGTGGTGGTGTTGTTGCCGCCGTGCGTGATCACGAGGTCCACCTGCGGCAGCACCGAGACCTGCGGCAGGAACTCCTCCCCCACCATGTTGTCCGCGAGCTCGTACTCGGAATGCTGCGGGCCCTTTGAGACGACGTAGCGTTGCGGGGTCTCCGCCAGGGCCGCTACCAGCTCCTTCATCAACGGCACGTCCCCGGAACCCAGGGATCCGAGGCTGACGTAGACCAGCGAGCTCTCGCGGTCCGCGATCTCGGGCGGGACGCTCCAGTCGGCGTCGGTGGTGCGAACGCTCGACTCCAGGTTGTGCCAGGTGGGGGCCAGCCGCATCGAGCGCGGATAGTCGACCTCCCGCGGATAGAGATAGAGGTTGAGCCAGGGCGACTCGTGGATCATCTCGCCGGGCGGCAGCGGCGGGGCGCCGCGCTCGACGCAGAACTCGCTGAAGTCGCCCTGCATGTCGTCGATGGCGCGCCGGTACTCGTCTCGATACCTCTCCCACTCCGACGGGTCGTCGAGCGGCAGCCCGGTGTAGGGCGGCGGCAGGTCGGGATCCTTGAGCTCGAGCGGGTTGCAGGAGACGATCCGCACCCAAGGCCGGCCGCTCGCCGGGATCGCGGGGAAGGCGCAGACGTTGTCCTCCACGATCGCGTCGGGCTGAACCTCATCGAAGATCTCGACCAATCTCTCGTCGACGTAGCGGGCGCCGTCGAGCAGTGCCTGCCACGTCGGGGCCATGAACTCCTCGAGCTGGTCGTAGGTGGACTTGCGGAAGACCGGCGCGGTGTCCCGGATGAAGTCCTTCCAGAATTGACCCGGCTCCTCCGCCACCTCGGGCGGCGGCGCGAGCCGCATCAGCCGCTCCTCGAAACCCTTCTCCTCGAGGGTCCCGGCGAACGACTCCTCGATCACGAAGATCACGCGGTGTCCGCGCTGCCGCAGCACCTCGCCGATGCCCACGCAGTTGTTCGTCGGCCCGAACGCTCCCTCAGGGAAGAAGACGACCGTCCTGGTCTCGGGTGACATGGCGCGGTGAGCCTATACGGGGCCGACCCGACCGGCGACTTCATTTCTGGCCGGATCGAGCCGATAAGGCTGAGGTGACCGACCCTACGAACACGCCTGCCTCGAACGGGCCCGCTTCCCCCCTCTCGGGCGCGGTTGTATCGCCCAAACCGATTCCCGGCCTCACCCCTCCCTCGGGCAACAAGGACCCGCGCCGGCGCCTCGGCGATGTCGCTGTCGAGCTCGGCTTCGTCGATCGCGAGCTGATGGAGCAGGTGATGGCCAAGGAGCGCGAGGCGCACGTCCCCATGGGCGCTCTCCTGATCGAGAGCGGCCTGATCGACTCCGCCCAGCTGGCCCGGATGCTCGCCGAGCGCAACACTCTCGACTACGTCGACCTGAACGTGTTCGAGGTCGACCAGGGTGCCGCGAGCCTGATCGACGCGACCGAGGCGCGACGCTACCGCGCGGTCCCGATCGCGTTCCTCGAGGACGGGGTGTTGCTGGTGGCCACCGGCGACCCCGCGAATGTCCTCGGCGCGGACGACATCGCGATGTCGACCGGCCACGAGGTTCGACGCGCGATCGCCACTCCGGAGGGCATCGAGGCGCTGATAAACAGGTTCTCGAAGCTGAGCGGATCGGTCGAGACGCTCAGCGAGGAGGAGGCCGATGCGGAGGAGGTCGGAGGCGAGCTGCTCGAGCTGCGCGCCTCGGCGGATGACGCCCCGGTCGTCAAGCTCGTCCATTCCGTGATCGCGGACGCCGTCAATCGCGGCGCCTCGGACATCCACTTCGACCCTCACAAGGGAGCGATGCACATTCGCTATCGGGTGGACGGCGTGATGATCGACACCACCACGGTCCCGAAGAACCTGGTCGCGGGCCTCATCTCCCGGATCAAGATCATGGCCGAGCTCGACATCGCAGAACGCCGGGCTCCCCAGGACGGCCGTGTTGCACTGGTCGTCGACGGCCGCCACATCGACATCCGCGTCTCCACCCTCCCGGTCATCCGCGGGGAGTCGGTGGTCATGCGAATCCTCGACAAGGACCGCGTCCTCCTCGACCTCGGGACACTCGGAATGCGCCCCCAGGACCGCGAGTTGCTCTCGCGCGCCGTCGGGGGCACCCAGGGCGCCATCCTCGCCACGGGCCCGACCGGGGCGGGCAAGACGACCACGCTCTACGCGCTGCTGAACGCGGTCAATTCGCCCGAGAAGACCCTGATCTCGATCGAGGACCCGGTCGAGTACGAGATCGAGGGGATCAAGCAGATCCACGTCAACCCGAACGCCGGCCTCACCTTCGCCTCCGGCCTCCGCTCGATGGTCCGCTCGGACCCGGACACCCTGATGATCGGAGAGATCCGGGACAGCGAGACCGCCCAGATCGCGATGGAGGCAGCGCTCACCGGCCACCTCGTCCTCTCCACCCTGCACGCCAACCACGCCTCCCTCGCGGCCGCCCGGCTCGTCGACATGGGCGTCGAGCCCTTCCTGATCGCCTCGGCGATGGAGTGCATCGTCGCCCAGCGGCTGGCCCGCCGGCTCTGCGATGCCTGCAAGCAGCCGGCGAAGCTCAGCGATCCCGAGCTTCGGGCGCTGGGCATCGAGCAGGGAGGGGCGGACATCTACGAGCCCGTCGGCTGCGTCACCTGCAATGCCACCGGCTTCGCCGGCCGGATCGGGCTCTACGAGGTGCTGATGGTGAACGACGAGATCCGTTCGATGATGCTCGGCAAGGCCTCGAACAGCGAGATCGAGGCGGCCGCCGTGGCGGCGGGGATGCACCGCCTCCGCGACGACGGGATGGAGAAGGTCAAGCAGGGCATCACCTCGCTCGCCGAGATCCTTCGGGTTCTGGGCAACTCCGCCGGCTAGCTCAGCCCACACTGTCGATTTGCCCCGCTGCGGTTCGTCGTTAGGGTGAATGCGGCGCGATTGCGCTGCCCGACAGAAGGAGCTGAGCGATGAAGTACGCATTCACGATCTACGGGGACGAGGCCGGCCGCGAGGCGGCGAGCGAAGAGGACCGCGACGCGATGGCGCAGGCATACGGCGCCCTCACCCAGGAGATGCAGGACAAGGGAGTGCTGGTCGCCGGCGAGGGCCTCTACCCGACCCAGACCGCGACGACCGTCCGCGTCCGTGACGGCGAGCGCTCCGTGACCGACGGGCCCTTCGCCGAGACCAAGGAGCAGCTGGGCGGCTTCTACGTGCTCGACTGCAAGGACCTCGATGACGCCATCGACTGGGCCGGCAAGATCCCGGGTGCCCAGTTCGGATCGATCGAGATCCGGCCGGTGATGGTCTTCGACGAGGCCGGGAACCTCGTCGAGGAAGCGACCGCCCAGTAGAGCTGGAGGCATCGCCGGAGCTGGTCGATCGCCTCTTCCGGCACGAGTCGGGACGGGCGACGGCCTCCCTGATCCGCGTACTCGGCGACTTCAACCTCGCCGAGGACGCGGTCCAGGAGGCATTCATCGTCGCCCTCGAGGTCTGGCCCGACCGCGGCATCCCGGACAACCCCGGGGCGTGGATAACCACGACCGCTCGCAACAAGGCGATCGACCGGCTGCGGCGCGAGCGCCGCGGCGCCGAGAAGCTGGAGAAGCTGCAGTCGCTCGAGCCCCCGCCGATCGAGGACGACGAGCCAGATGAGGCACCTGTGATCCCCGACGACCGCCTGCGGCTGATCTTCACCTGCTGTCACCCGGCGCTCGCGCCGGAGGCACGGGTCGCGCTCACCCTGCGGACGCTTGGCGGCCTCGCGACGCCCGAGATCGCCCGGGCGTTCCTGGTCAGCGAGCCGACGATGGCCCAGCGCCTGGTCCGTGCCAAGCGCAAGATCAAGGCGGCCAAGATCCCCTACGAGGTGCCGGCCGACCCTGACCTGCCGGACCGGCTGCAGTCCGTTCTCGCCTCGCTCTATCTGATCTTCAACGAGGGTTACCTGGCCACCTCCGACGAGGCGCTGGTCCGGCGCGAGCTCGCCGGTGAGGCGATTCGCCTGGCGGGCACCCTCGCCCGCCTGATGCCGGACGAGCCCGAGGCGCTCGGCCTGCTCGCGCTGATGCTGCTCCAGGACTCCCGCGGCGAGGCGCGAGTGGACGCGGCCGGCAACCTGGTCCTGCTCGAGGAGCAGGATCGCTCGCTCTGGGACAGACGAGAGATCGAGACAGGCCTCGGGGTGCTGGAGCGCGCGACCCGCC
Organism: uncultured Solirubrobacterales bacterium; assembly: GCA_963804595.1. Taxonomy (GTDB): domain Bacteria; phylum Actinomycetota; class Thermoleophilia; order Solirubrobacterales; family 70-9; genus DASUPK01. The sequence goes on along the minus strand of CAWDQZ010000004.1, from coordinate 49,724 downwards.
TCGGCCCGCCCGGGCCCTATGCCCTCCAGGCGGCCGTCGCGGCCGAGCACGCTCGGGCGGTCAGCGCGCCGGAGACCGACTGGCGGCGAATCGCAACGCTCTACGAGCTGCTCGTTCGCGCGCAGCCCTCGCCGGTGATCGAGCTCAACCGGGCGGCCGCGGTGGCGATGGCGGAGGGGCCGGAGCGAGGCCTCGAGCTCATGGAGGATCCCGAGCTGGCCGAGCCACTCTCGGGCTACCAGCCCTTCTGGTCCGCTCGGGCCGATCTGCTTCGCCGGGCCGGGCGCACCGACGAGGCGCGCAACGCGTATACGCAGGCGCTGGAGCTCACGACGAATCCGGTCGAGCGCCGGTTCATCGAGCGGCGGCTCGCCGAGCTGGACTAGTCAGCCGCGATGCCTCGCCAGCTGATCTCGAACGAAGCCGCCACCGGCTCGCTGGGGTCGACGCCGACGGCGACTGCCTGTGCTCCGATCAGGGCAATTCCGGCGATGACGGTTAAGGCGGCGACCGCCGTGTCGAGATCGCGGCGAATCTCGTCGCGCCTCTGACCCTCGGCGATCACCTCCTCGAGCAGGACGGTGGCGGGCGGCGCAGTCCCCTCACCGACCAGGGCGGCGAACCTGTCCGGGTTGGCGAAGATCTCGAGCAACGCGGCCCCGTGAAGTGAGGGCGGGAGATCAGCCGGCCGGAGGAGACTGACCAGCAGGCGCTGGATTACGGTGCTGATCTTCAGCCGCCGGTCCGCCAGCGAGGCCGCGACTGACGGCCGCACATGATCGCGAAAGTGACGCGCAGCGGCCTCGATCAGAACGTCGTCCTTCCGGGGGAAGTAGCGGAAGAACGTCGCCCAGCTGACGTCGGCGTCCGCGATCACGTCGTCGACCTTCGTACCGGCGACTCCATCGGATTGAAATCGTGCGATCGCGGCCTCGTAGATTCGGTCTCGCTTCTCGAATCCACGGGTCTGGGTCGGCGGAGCCGGCAATCGCGCGGGGCGGGCGTCCCCCGCCGCATACCCGACCAACGCTTGATCGATGAGCTCCTGCCGTTTCGACGAATCCATATGCAATATGGTACCGTGTTGAAACCATATGCGATATGGGTATGCCGACACGCTACGGGGCCAGGCGTTGAACCTCCCAGCCGACCGACCCGCGCTGGTAGACGAGGCGGTCATGCATGCGGCTCTCTCTCCCCTGCCAGAACTCGATCGCTTCCGGACGCAGCAGGTAGCCGCCCCAGTGCTCGGGCCTTTGCGGATCCGACTCGCCGAGGTCCGCCGCGAGCTCCAGATAGCGGCGATCGAGCTCCTCCCGCTCGATCGGCCGGCTCTGCGGCGAGATCGCGGCGGCGATCTGGCTGTCGCGCGGCCTGCTGGCGAAGTAGGCGTCCGAATCGCCGGCCGGAAGCCGCTCGACCTCTCCCCTGATCCGGACCTGACGGTCGAGCTCGCGCCAGTAGATCACCAGAGCCGCTCGGCGGTTCGCCGCCAGCTCCTCGCCCTTCACGCTCTCGTAGTTGGTGAAGAAGCGGAAGCCGTCGGGCCCGAAGCCTTTGAGCAGCACCATGCGCGCGTTCGGGGCCCCATCGGCATCGACGGTGGCAAGGGCCATCGCCTCTGCCAGCGGCACGACCCGCTCGGCCTCCGCGAACCAAGACTCGAACTGCGCAATCGGATCGGATGCCACCAGCCCGGGCTCGAGCGGCGGGCTGTCCGGGCGACGTGGGCTCATCGGGAATTTCGGTGCAATGAACCTGAGAGGATGCCGGGCGTGCCGGTCGGCGCGTCCCTGTACGCAAGGATCGCAATCGAGGGAGAAGGTGCGCAATGAGTGCCGCTATGCACAAGGTCGGAGCGTTCGCTGCTCGCAGAGCCCCATGGGTGGTCGCTGCGTGGGTGGTGCTCGCGATCGGGCTTGTGGTGATCGCGAATTCCGCCGGCCGCCCGGAGAACGACAACGTGACGCTGCCCGGAACGGGCTCCCAGTCCGCCACCGATCTGCTCGACAAGTACCTGCCGGAGCAAGCCAACGGCAGCGTCCCGATCGTCCTCGAGTCGAGCACCTCCCTCGCCGAGGGACAGAACAAGCAGGCCGTCGACTCGACCGTGAAGTCCCTGTCGAGCAACCAGTACGTCCAGTCGGTGGTCAGCCCATTCAGCGAGCAGGGGGCCGCGAACATCACCAAGGACGGGACGATCGCCTACATCGCGGTGGCCCTGAAGGTCTCCTCGGGCGACCTCGACGACGACGAGGGGAACAGCGTCCTCGACGCGGCACAGCCGGCCCGCGATGCAGGGATCAAGGTCTCGGCCGGCGGCTACCTCGGCCAGCAGCTCTCCAGTCCCAGCACCGGCCTCAGCGTGATCATCGGCGTGCTCGCCGCCCTGATCATCCTGCTCTTCGCCTTCCGCACCTTCGTCGCCGCGCCGCTGCCGGTGACCACGGCGATCGTCGCCCTGGCGTGTGGTCTGGCCATCGTCGGGCTGGCGGGACATGTGATCGACGTTCCGTCCATCGCACCGACCCTGGCGATCATGCTCGGGCTCGCGGTGGGGACGGATTACTCCCTGTTCATCATCAGCAGGCACCTGCGCTTCCTGGAGCAGGGGGTTGAGCCCGACGAATCGATCGCTCGGGCTCGTCGGCACCTCGGGGTCGGCCGTGGTCTTCGCGGGATGCACCGTGATCATCGCCCTGCTCTGCCTCTACTTCAGCGGCATCCCCCTGATCCGCTCGCTGGGCTACACCACGGCGATGGTGGTCGCCACGGCGGTCCTCGCCGCGATCACCTTCCTGCCCGCGGTCCTCGCGCTGATCGGGAGGCGGATCCTCAAGCTGCCGTTCCGCTTCGGCGAGCGCAAGCGCGACGCGGATCACCCGGGTGGCTGGTTCAAGTGGGCCGGCGGGATCCGGAATCACCCCCTGATCGCCGCGCTGGTGGGCATCGTCTTTCTGGGCCTGATCGCGCTTCCAGCACTCGACCTGCGCCTGGGCGCCGAGGATTACGGCCAGCTGCCGAAGGACACCACCGACCGCCAGGCCTACGACGCTCTCACCAAGGGCTTCGGCGCGGGCACCAACGGGCCGCTGTTGATCGCGGTCAAGAACGACGGCAAGCCGTTCGCCTCCGATCCCAGCCAGGTCGCCAGCATCCAACAGCAGCAGGCGGCTCTGCAGCAGCAGGTGGCGGCGGAAGGCGGAACCCCGACCCCGCAGCAGCAGGCTCAGGAACAGCAACTGGGCCAGCAGCTGCAGATCGCGGAGACGCCGGCGGGCGACCCGCGCCTGGTCAACCTCCAGCAGGAGATCTCCAAGGAGAACAACGTCCAGTCGGTAACTCCCGCCGCGACCGACAAGAGCGGAAACGCCGCCGTCTTCTCGGCCACTCCCGAAGACCTCGCCCTCGGCCTACGCGACGCAGGACCTGATCAACCACCTGCGGGACAAGACCATCCCGGATGCGACCCAGGGAACCGGGCTGACGGCATACGTCGGCGGAACCACCGCCAGCTACATCGATCTGGCAACGAAGATCAGCGACAAGCTCTTCCTGGTGATCGGGATCGTCGTGGTGCTCAGCTTCCTCCTGCTGACGCTGGCCTTCCGCACGGTGCTCGTGCCGCTCATCTCCGCGCTGATCAACCTGCTGGCCGTCGCGGCCTCATACGGGGTTCTGACCGCGGTCTTCGAGAAGGGGTTCGCGCTGTCATTGATCGGCGTGGACCACGAGATGCCGGTGGTCAGCTACGTCCCGCTGATGATGTTCGCGATCCTCTTCGGCCTCTCGATGGACTATCAGGTGTTCCTCGTCTCACGCGTCACCGAACGGCATCAGGGCGGCGCGGACAACAGCGAGGCGGTGAGAGCGGGGCTGGTGAACGCCGGGCGCGTGATCGCCGCCGCCGCGACGATCATGTTCGCCGTCTTCTTCAGCTTCGTGCTCAACGGCGACCCGGTCGTCAAGCAGTTCGGGATCGGCCTGGCCGTGTCGGTGGCGATCGACGCCCTCGTCGTCCTCCTGATCATGCCGGGGATCCTGGAGCTGACCGGGGAGCGGAACTGGTACATGCCCCGCTGGCTCGACCGCGCGCTGCCCGACCTGAAGGTCGAGGGCGATCCCGAGATGGAGGCCGAGACGCCGACCGCACGGGCGACCGCCTGAGCCGACCGCGCGTATCATCGGCCGCCCGGGCGCGTAGCTCAGCGGGAGAGCGCTCCCCTCACACGGGAGAGGTCGTTGGTTCGATCCCAACCGCGCCCATCTCGCGCAGCGCGCACTCGCGACTTATTGCACAAATTGCACAACTTGGGCACATCGTAAATACGCTGTAACGTGGGTCCCGTGGAGTCAGGTTCGGCACCGCGGAGGCTGCCTCCCGCTCAGCGTCGCGAACAGCTGATCGACTCAGCGCTGGCGGTCGCTGCCCGGGACGGCCACGACCGACTCACCTTCGAGGCCGTCGCGAAGCAGGCCGGGGTGACGCGGAACCTCGTCTACCACTACTTCCCCGGTGGGCCCCAGGAGCTCGTCGAGGCCGCGGTCCATCGCGCCGGTGAGCTGCTCTCCAGCGACTGGGTCACCGACCCGGAGATTCCGCTCCCGGAACGGCTCGTCTCGAACCTCAATCGGATGATGGACCACGCGGCCGAGCCCACCGACGCGTGGATGCTCTACCGGCAGAGCCGCGGCCTGGTCGATCCCCGGCTGACGGAGATCGCGTCGGGATATCGGGAGCGGGTGATCTCGAACATCGCCCTGAACCAGCTCGGCAACGCCAAGCCGCCACCGATCGTGCACACCGCGCTGGACGGGTTCCTCGCCTACGTGGAGACCGTCGTCGAGAGCGCGCTGGCGGACGGCATCGACCGCGAGCGGGTGGTGGCCGTGATCGCCCCCGCGCTCGCCTCGACCGTCGATGCGGCCGTCAACGCCGCCGGCGCGAGCCGGGTCAGCGCCTGAGCTTCAGTGCCCGTGCCGCCCGACGGTGATCTCGAAGTCGAGTGGCGAAGTCCCCGGGACGTCCGCGCCGACTAGATAGCCGCGGTGCCGGCGGGAGGCGGCCGCTACGCCCCCGCTCGCGGGAACGGGTAACCGGCCTGCCACCGCCGCGGTCCCGCGCAGCGGATCGAAGCGGACGATTGCTCGAGAGGGCGCCCCGCCAACGAGGCCGCCGACCAGGTAGACGAAGCCGTTCAGAGTGAGGGCCGCGCTATCCGTCACGGGTGCAGGCAGCTTCGCGGCGATCACCGAGCGCTCGGTGGCGACGTCGTACTCCTGGATCAGGTCGCTCGGCCTGTCTCCGGCGAGCATTCCGCCGAGGGCGAACACCTTGTCGCCGACAACCGCGCCCGCGGCGCCGGTCACCGCGACTGGGAGCTTCGCGACTCGCTCAGCCGGGCCGTGGCCGGTGGTTCGGAGGACGGAGGCGACGGGAACTGCGGCTCCCCTCGCGCCAGGCCGGCTGCCGCCGAGCAGATAGGTGGCGCGAGAGGTCCTCACGGTCGCGACCCCCGGCGGGCTGGACGCCGAGATCTGACGGCGCACGCTGAGCGGAAGCGCCCGGCGGGCGGCGATCGCGACGACCTTGCCGGGGGACCGGTCCCGCGCGGCGGCGCGGCGGCTGGCGGATGCGCCCTGCGTTCCGCCGACGGTCTTGACCCCGAGCACGAGGAGGCCGGCAATCGAGGCGAGCAGGATCGCCGCGCGCAGCCGACCACCCTCAGGATCAGCAACCATCGGGCCAGGGTCCCGCCCCGGGCTGAAGCTCAACTAAGCCGAGCGGCCCCATCCCGCGAGTGAGCATGAACGGCGGCCGGCTGTAACCGTACGGGCAGCCGGATGACCGAAGACCATGAGCTGGTTCAGCGACTTCGCGAGGGCGACGAGATGGCCTTTGCGGAACTCATCGACCGCTACGGAGCGATGATGCTCCGGGTCGCCCAGATGTACGTTCGGGACCGTGCGACCGCCGAGGAGGTCGTCCAGGAGACGTGGCTCGCGGTGCTCAACGGGATCGACCGCTTCGAGGAGCGCTCGAGCCTGAAGACGTGGCTCTTCCGGATTCTCACCAACCGTGCCAAGACCCGCGGGCAGCGCGACGGGCGGATGGTCCCGTTCTCGGCGCTTGCCGGCGCCGATCTGGAGGGCGACGAGCCGTCCGTCGACCCGGACCGCTTCCTCGGCCCTGACTCTCCACATCCCGGAGCCTGGGCCGCCCCACCCGTCGCCTGGCCGGAGGAGCGACTGCTCGAGAGGGAGACCCTCGGCGTGATCGAGATGGCGATCGACGACCTCCCGGAGGCCCAGCGCGACGTGATTCTGCTCCGAGACGTCGACGGCTGGACGCCGATGGAGGTCTCGGACGTCCTCGGCATCACCGACGGAAACCAGCGGGTCCTTCTGCATCGTGCCCGCTCCAAGGTGCGCGCCGCGCTCGAGCGGTATATGGACCCCGAGATCGGGGGGGTGGCGTCGTGAGGCTCTTCACAGGAGAGATCCCATGTCAGGAGCTCGTCGAGCTGGTCACCGCCTATTTCGAGGGCGGTCTCTCCCGTCGCGATCGGCGCCGCTTCGAAGCGCACATCAGCGGCTGCGACCACTGCACCACCTACGTCGAGCAGATGCGCGAGACGATCGAGTTGACCGGGCGGCTCACCGAGGCGGACATCGAGCCGCACGCCCGCGAGGAGCTGCTGGCGGCGTTCCGCGGCTGGAACGAGGGACGCGGGGAGCGCTAGGCGTCCTCGGACGCGAGCAGCTTCGCGATCAGGTCCATGTATTGGAGCAGGCTGCGGGTGCCGAGGAAGTGTTCGACGACGCGCTCGCGGGCGGCCTTTCCGACTTCGGCTGCGCGGGCCGGGTCCGCGATGAAGCCGTCGATCGCCTCGGCCACCGCCTGAAGGTCGGTGGGGGCATCAATGAGGACGCCCGAGACACCATCTTCGATCTGATCCTGGATCCCGCCGACCCGGCTCGCCACCACGGGCCGTCGCCTTCCACATCGCCTCGGCGACGGTCAGGCCGAAGCCCTCGGCGAGGCTCTTCTGAAGCACCACGTTCGAGCGCCGCTGGATCGCGTTGACCATCGCGGCGTTCTCCTCGATGTCGTCGGTGGGCAGCGACGCAAGATGAACGCGAGCGCGCTTCTCCGATGGCAACTCCTGGCGGTGAGCCGTGACCTCATCGAGTACCTCGGCGCCCTCGGGGTCGTCGGACACCCCCGCGACTGAAGGCCCGGCAAGCAGCAGATGACAGGCCTCGGACTCGACGTACTCGGCGAAGCAGCGCTGCACCCCAACCGGATCCTTGAGCTGGTCCCAGCGCGAGACCTGGGTCACGAGTGGCACGTCCTCGGGGACCGGTCCATCCTGCACCAGATCGGCGGGGCGCGTAACGCGGGCCTCGGTGCCGTCGAACCGCCGGAACATTGCCTTGCTGTGGTGATCGGTCGGCCCGGCGCCGATCACCGCGAGGATGGAGCGCACGGCATCCGGATCCAGGTCCTGGTTCTTCGGCGAGAAGGCGTCGATGGAGGGCGGGACGATCCAGATCCGCGCCGGGTCGAGACCCTCCCAGACGAACTGCTCCCGTGAGAAGACGTAAGCGTCGGCGTCCTTGATGTAACGGCGCATGAAGTCCCACGCCCCCCGCGCCAGCTCGCCGGGCCGATCGACGCCGACGTGGCAGCGCCAGATCACCTTGACGTCGGGGGAGATCACATGGGGCACAAGACCCGCGGGCTGCGGATCGTGGATGTAGACGATGTCCCCGGGCCGGACGAGCTGGCCCAGCTCGTCTGCCGCCTCGGCCAGGGCGGCCTCGTACACCTCGCGCTCATCCGGCCCCAGTGGCCCACCGTCTCCGGCGGACTCGTGGAGGTGGTTGTGGATCCGCTTCGTCACGCGGAAGAACTCGGGGTTTCCGGAGATCGTCAGCCAGCGCACGTCCACACCCGCGCCTCGCGCGTATGCGAGCAGTGACTGGAGCAGCTCGGCCACACCGCCTCCCCGCGCCGTCGAGTTGACGTGCCAGACGACCCTGCCCTTGAGCAGCCGCCGCGATTCGTCGATCGCCTCGTCCACCTCCTTCCAGCGATCCGCTAGCAGCGACTCGAAGCGCTCGGGGGAGAGGGAGGCGACCGGTACCTCGGCAAGCGCGGCCATCTCCACTGGACCCTAGTCTGCCTGCGGCGCGGCGGCGGCCTATCTGACGATCAGGGGGGCCGCGGGGCTGCTCGACTGATGACGGCCCGCGCTCAAGGTGCGGATCGATCGGCCCGATAGCTCCTGCATGAACGCCGAAATCAGGCGGGAGCGCATCGCGGTCGAGACGGAGCGGTACCGGATCGTCGGCGACGTCACGCTCCCTGCCGAGGGGTTCCACAGCCGCCTCTCCGACCTCCTCAACCGCGAGGGCATGCGTTTCATCGCACTGGTCGACGCCACGGTCACCGGCCGCAACGGCGAGCCTCCAGAGCACCGGCCGTTCATCGCCGTGGCGCGCGACCACGTGCAGGTCGCCTACGAGGCGACCGAGTAGCGCCAGTCAGTTCACGGAGGGGTCCGCCGGCAGCCGGGCCAGGAGCGCGAACTCGCCGCCCTTGCGCGCGAGCACCTCGGACCAGAGATCGCCAGCGCGGAACGGGTCGTCCGGGTGCGCGTCCTCGACGATCCAGGCTTCCCGCTCGAGCTCATCGTCGAGCTGTGACGCGGCCCAGCCCGCATAGCCCACGTATACCCGGAGCCTGTTGACCTCGGGAGGGTCGTCGAGGTCGACCATGCCGACCGAGCCCACGATCAACTTGGTCGCCGTGCTGGGATCGAGGTGGTCGCCGACCGCCGTCACCGCGTTCGGCTGAACGGGGCCGCCGACGTGGATCAGGTGGTCGTCGCCGATCAGCTCCGCCAGCTCCGGCGAGGCCTCTCCGACGGTCGTCTCGGACGGACGGTTGAGGACGAGCCCGAAGGCGCCCTGATCGGAGTGCTCCACCACCAGGATCACGGCCCGGTGGAAGTCGTCCGGCATGCTCGGCGAGGCGATGAGCAGCTTGCCGCTGAGGCTCTCGGTCACCCTTCCCACAATAGGCTGCGCCAATGGGGATAAAGCTGTACGGGACGCCTCCTTCGCCCCCCTCGCACAGCGCTCGCCTGATGCTCGAGCGCAAGGGGCTCGAGCACAAGGTGATCTGGCTGCTGCCCGGGATGTGGCCCGTGCTGCTGCGGACGCGAGGCTTCCGGGGCGGGACCGTTCCGGCGATGAAGCTCGACGGCCGCCGGATTCAGGGATCGGTTCTGATCTCGAGGGCCCTGGAGGAGCTCCAGCCGGAGCCGCGTCTCTTCCCCGCCGACGCCGAGCAGCGAGCCGCCGTCGAGGAAGCCGAGCGCTGGGGCGACCAGGTTCTTCAGGACGTCCCGCGCCGCATCGTCCGCTGGCTGTCGGTGCACCGCCCGGAGACCAAGGTGATGATCGCCGAGGACGTTGGGATCCCCTTCCCGCGCTTCGCCGCCTGGATCAATACGCCGTCGGCCCGCCACCTGGCGAACAAGGTGGACGCCGACGGCCAGATTCAGCGGGCGATCGCCCAGGTCCCCGAGGTGCTCGACCATGTCGACGAGCTGATCGCGGAGAGGGTGATCGGCGGGGACGAGCCGAACGCCGCCGACTTTCAGATCGCGAGCTCGGTGCGGGCCCTGCTCAACGTCAAGGATCTCGACCCGGTGACGCAGGGTCGGCCTGCGAGCGAGCTGGCGATGCGGCTCCTCCCCGAGTTCGGCACCGACTTCCCGCCCGGGTTGCTCCCGGAGGAGTGGCTGTCACAGCTCCGGGCGCCGGGCACCGCCACCTGAGCCGCGCGAACGTCCCGGGATGTGCCCTGCAGGGGGCAGCGAGGGACGTTCGGCGGGCTGCCTCTCCGCCAACGTCCCGCAATACCCCCCATGGGGGACAGTGCGGGACGTTCGCCGTCGGGTCTAGGGAGTGAGAACGATCTTGAGCGCCTCGCGGTTGTCGTAGACGCGGTAGGCGTCGGGCGCCTCGTCCAGCTTCATGTGGTGGGTGACCAACGGCGCCGGGTCGAGATCGCCGGCGGCGAGCAGCTCGAGCACCGGATCGACGTGCTTGATCACGTTGGCATGGCCGCTGGTCAGGGTGAGCGCCTTGATCCAGAGGACGCCCATGTGCACCTCCGTCCTCTCGGTGTAGACGCCGGTGACCGAAACGGTCCCGGCCTTGCGGGCGAGGCGCAGGGCGAGGTCCAGCGCATCCGGATGACCGACGGCATCGATTGCCAGGTCCACCCCGCGGCCCTCGGTCAGCTTTTTGACCTCAGCCCGGGGGTCCTCCTCGGTGAGGTGGACCGGCGTCGCCCCGAAGGACTCGGCCATCCGGAGGCGATCCTCGACCGTGTCGATCGCGATCACCTCCGAGGCGCCGGCCGCCTTCGCCGCCTGCACCGCGCAGAGCCCCACCGGGCCCAATCCGAGGATGGCCGCGGTCTCGCCCTCGGCCAGCGGGCGTGAGGCGACCGCGTGGTAGGCCGTCCCCATCACGTCTCCGGCGAATAGGGCGACGTCGTCGGTCAGGCCGTCGGGGACCCTGCGGAGCGTGAGGTTCGCGTGGGGCACCAGGAGCAGCTCCGCCTGCGCTCCCTGCAGGGAACCGAGCGCCTTCCCATGGCCGAAGACCCGCGCCTCGTCGCACTTGTGGAACTCCTCGCGCCTGCAGAAGAAGCACTCCCCGCAGGCGGTGCCGTAGGTGCCAAGGACGCGGTCACCCACCGCAGCCCGGCTGACATCGTCGCCGGCGGCGACCACCTCGCCGACGAACTCGTGGCCGATCACGAAGCCGGGCTCGATCTGCACCCGCCCGTGGTAGATGTGGAGGTCGGAACCACAGATGCCGCTCGCCTGGACCCGGACGATCGCATCGTCGGGCGCGAGCAGCTCGGGGTCCGCGACCTCGTCGATCTGGACCTCGCCCGGCGCCTGGAAGGTGACCGCCCTCATGGTCGCTGGAGCCTACGGGAGCGCTCGCGCCGGCGGTCTCGGTCTGAGAGGGTTAGGACCCCAACCAGAGGAGAGGATGCGATGGGGATCGAGAAGTCACGGCCGGTGCTGATCACGGGTTGCTCGACCGGGATCGGGCGGGCCACTGCGGAGCGCCTGGCGGACGAGGGCTACAACGTCCACGCGACCGCGCGCCGGCCCGAGTCCATCCAGGACCTCGCCGAGAAGGGCATGAAGACCCACGCGCTGGACGTGACCGACGAGTCCTCGATGGAGGCGGCGGTCGCCGAGGTCGAGGAGGAGGGGCCGGTCGGCGCGCTCGTCAACAACGCCGGGTACAGCCAGAGCGGCGCCATCGAAACGATCCCGATGTCGAGCGTGCGCAGGCAGTTCGAGACCAACGTGTTCGGGTTGATCCGGATGTGCCAGTTGGTGCTCCCCGGGATGCGCGGCGCGGGCTCGGGCCGGATCGTGAACATGAGCTCCATGGGCGGCAAGCTCACCTTCCCCGGTGGGGGCATCTACCACGCGACCAAACACGCGGTCGAGGCGCTCTCCGATGCCCTCCGGTTCGAGGTGAAGGGGTTCGGCGTCGACGTCGTGATCATCGAGCCGGGCCTGATCGTCACCGACTTCGGCGAAACCGCGGCGGCCAGCGTGAACGACGTCGAGGAGCACGGCCCCTACACGCAGTTCAACGCGACCGTCGCCAAGCTGACCGCCGATGCCTACTCGGGCCCGATGGCGAGGCTCGGCGCCGGCCCAGAGGCCGTCGCCCAGAAGATCGCCAAGGCGCTCTCGGCCAATCGGCCGAGCACTCGCTACAAGGTCACGGCGTCCGCCCGGGTGATGATGGGGACCCGCCAGCTGGTCAGCGACCGGATGTGGGATCGCGTGGTGAGCTCTCAATTCCCGCCGCCCAAGCCGGAGAGCTGATGTCCAGGGCACTGTTGATCATCGACTTCCAGAACGACTTCACCTCCGGTGGCGCGCTCGAGGTGCCGTGCGGGGATCAGATCGCGGAGCCGGTCAAGCGCCTCGCCGGCGAGTTCGACCACGTCTTCGCCACCCGGGACTGGCATCCGCCCGACCACGCCTCCTTCGAGACCCAGGGTGGGCCCTGGCCCGTGCACTGCGTCCAGGGGACACACGGGGCGGAGCTCCACCCCGTGATGCGGGAGATCGAGGTCGAGGCGATCGTCGACGTCGGCGTCGAGCGCGACGACGAGGGCTACTCGGGATTCGAGAAGTCGAAGCTCGCGGACCTGCTTCACGAGGAAGGGGTCGACGAGGTCACGGTGGTGGGACTCGCGACCGACTACTGCGTGCGGGCCTCGGCGATCGACGCCTGCCGCGAGGGCTTCGAGACGAGCGTCGCCACCGACGCGATCCGCGCCGTCGAGGTCGAGCCGGGCGACGGCGAACGCGCCCTGAAGGACATGATGCGGGCGGGTGCCAGGCTGACCACCTCCGCCGAGATCGCCGCCGCGGCCCGGTGAGCACGCGCGAGCGGAGTTCGGCGCTCGCTCGGCTGAGCGACGAGGAGCGGGACCGGCTCAAGCGGAGCGCCCCGCCACGCAGGGTGGAGCCGATGAAGGCCGTCCTCCACGGCAGTCCTTTCTCCGATCCCGACTGGATCTACGAGCGCAAGCTGGACGGTGAGCGCTGCCTCGCCTACCGGACGCCCGACGGCGTGCGCCTGCGCTCCCGCACCGACAAGCTGCTCAACAACACCTACCCCGAGCTCGTCGAAGCCCTGGAGCGGGAGGCGTCGCCGGAGTTCGTGGCGGATGGCGAGATCGTCGCCCTCAGAAACGGCATCCCGAGCTTCTCCAGGCTGCAGGGGCGGCTGGGCATCGCCGACCCGGAACGCGCGCGGCGTACGGGCATCGCCGTCTACTACTACCTGTTCGACATCCCCCACCTCGAGGGCTATGACACCACCGGGCTCCCGGAGCGGACGCGGAAGCGGGTGCTGCGGGACGCGCTCGACTTCCACGGGCACGTCCGCTTCCTCCCGCACCGCAACCGGGACGGGCAGAGGCTCTTCCTGGAGGCCTGCCGGCGGGGACTGGAGGGACTGATCGCGAAGCGAGCCGAGAGCACCTACAGCGGAAAGCGGTCCAAGGACTGGCTGAAGCTCAAGTGCTCGCATGAGCAGGAGCTGGTCATCGGCGGCTTCACGGCGCCGCACGGCAAGCGCACGGACTTCGGGGCGCTGCTCGTCGGCTACTACGAGGACGGCGGGCTCCGCTACGCCGGGAAGGTCGGCACCGGATTCGACGAGAGGACGCTGATGGACCTCGGTCGCGGCGATGCGTCAAGCTGGAGCGCCCGGATCCGCCCTTCGCCGACGTCCACCCCATTCCGAAGGGCACCCACTGGATCGAGCCGAAGCTGGTCGGGCAGTTCGCGTTCAGCGAGTGGACCCGCGACGGACGCCTGCGCCACCCGCGCTACCTCGGGCTGCGCGACGACAAGCGCGCTGAAGACGTCGTCAGAGAGCGTCCGCAGTGAGCTGATGCTCGTACGGACCATGGCCGGTGAGGCAGACCGCGCCGGCCCGGGCGGCGAGGGCGAGCGCCGGGTCCGGATCCATGCCCCGGGCGAGTGCGAAAGTGAGGGCGGCCGCGAACGAATCCCCGGCGCCATAGCTGTCCGCGATCGGGCCGGGGAGCGCCGCGGCGACCCACGTGCCCAGCTGCCCCTGGGCGGTCTCGTATCGGCCTCCATCGGCGCCGCGGGTTGCGACGAGAAGCGTGGGGGTCGGCTCGAGCGCCCGCGCGAAGGCGGTCTCGAGCTCGTCGTCGTCGCTGTAGACCAGGGCGTCCAGGCGGACGCCCTCCTCATGGAGCACCCGGCCGGCTCGCGGAGAGGCGACGAGAACACCCGCCGCGCGGGCGGCGTGCAGAGCCTCTGCGTCGGCAGCGGTCAGGTAGACGCCGTCGGCGCGGCCCACGTCGTCCCAATCGAGATCGTCATGTCCGCGCGGCACGAGTCGATCGCCGATCGTGATGATGGTGCGCTCCCCATTCCCATCGAGGAAGGTCAATCCGCGCCGGGTGGGTCCCGCGCGGGTCGCGTCACGGACGGTGACGCCCAGCTCGGCCAGTCGCGCACGGGTGCGCCTCGCGAGCTCGTCATCGCCGAGCGCAGTGAGAAAGGCTGCGTCGCCGGCCAGGCGTGCGAGCTGGACGGCGGCGACCGCGCCGCCCCCCGCCGGCTCCTCAAAGCTGTGCTGCGTGTGCACGATCTCTCCGGGCGTGGGCACGTGATCGCCTTGCACGAACTCGATCCATTCCGTGTGTCCCACGACCGCCAGGCGCACCGGCGGGCATTCTCGCGGCTGCGACGGTTGCGTGGCCGGCCGACTAGATCAGCGCGAGGCGCTCGTCGGCGACGGCCGCGGCCGCTTCGTCGCTGCGCAGGTGACCCGTGCCGACGCGGCGTGGCTCTGCTTGCGGGCTGACTAGGTTCGAGCTCGCACAGGGGCACCGGCGGGCTGGGTCGCCTCGGCGCCCGGACGGCGGAGCAGCTGCAGGTAGGCAATCACGCCGGGGATGACCGGCAGCCAGAAGGACAGCAGCCGGTAGGTGAGGACACCCACGACCGCCAGACTCGAGTCGACCCCGAAGCCGATCAGCGCGCCGATCATGCCCCCGTCGACCGCACCGATGCCACCCGGGACCGGGAGGGTGTTCGCCAGCAAGCCGACGAAGTAGGCCATGACGACGATCGTGACCTCGGGATCCCCTCCGAAGGCGCGGAGGGAGAGGTAGAGGACGGCGATGTCGAACCCCCACCAACCGAAGGCCCCCAGCAGCTCGGGACGTCGTGCCCGCGTCATCAGGATCGCGCCCCGGACACCGGTGGCCAGCGCCGCGGGCGCTGTCGCGATCGCGCTCGAGATCCTCGACAGAAAGCCCTTGGAGCGGCTCACCTGCTTGGCCGCACGTCCCACGTCCGGGGCGAATCGCGCCGCCAGGAGCGAGAGGGCGATCACCAGGGCGCCGAAGATCGCGGGGACCACGGTCAGGCCGAATGGCGCGGGGCCGGGAAGCAGGCCGGTCCGCAGGCCGACCCCGCCGACGACCAGCACTGCCATGTAGATCCCGTACAGCAGCACGAGGAAGGTGGACTCGCGCGAGGTGATCTCCCTGCGTCGCATGCCGAGGCGGTTGAGCGCCCAGACGGTGAGGACGACTCCCCCGGCCCCGGCGGCCGCCAGCAGCCTCGTCGCAGCGACCCCGGCCATCGTGATCAGGTAGCTCTCACGCCAGCCGAGGGCAATCGGGCCGGCGAAGACGCCTCGAAAGAGGATGACGTAGGAGACGAAGGAGAGGCATTCCAGCAGCGCCGCGCAGACCAGCAACAGGGGGTCGGCGTCCGAAAGCTTGCCGGTGGTGTCCTTCAGTCCCGCGATGGCAGGTAGCACGACGTACAGCAGGCTGATCGCAGCCACCACCCCCAGGATCAACAGGAGCAGCGCGCGGCCTCTGGGCAGCGAGGGGGTCTCGCGCCTTTCTTCCTCCCGAACCTGTGACGTCGGCGCCATCGGCGGAGGGTCGCAGGCTCGCACACCCCATTGATCGCGGAGTACGCGGAAGCCCGGGTAGGCGCTCAACGCAAATTCATCCGTAGTGCCCCGCGCAGATTGACCCGGGACGACCAGCCAAGTTGGTGCGAACCGCCCCTTTCCATGCAAAGCAGAACTACTGCTTTTCGTCCAAAACAGCGATCCGGACCTTAGGAAGGGCGCAGCCCAAATTTGTCCGTGGTGCCCCGCAGGAATAGATCCGCGTTAAGCACCGAGTTCACGCGAACCGCTGAAAAGTATGGTCGGCGGGAGCCAGGAGAAATGGAGAAGATGAAATGGCCGTATCAGACCAATTGAGCAAGTTGGCAGCTCGGGCCAAGGAAGCAGAAGACCGGGCGGCAGCCGCGCAGGCCAAGGACCAGGCCACTCTGGAGCAGGACGTTCAGCGGGCGCGTGAAACGGCGCAGGCCGATGCCGATCAGCTTCACAAGGACGTCGAGGAAGGCAAGGGGAAGGTTTCTGCCTGGTGGCACGACGTGCAGCGTTCGTGGCACGAACACCTCGCCGCAATTCGCGAGGACTTCGACCGCAAGCGGGCAGAGGACGACGCCGAGCGAGCTGAGATGAACGCCGATCAGGCCGAAGCTGACGCGTCGTTCGCGGTTGACTATGCGAATGCCGCGATCGACGAAGCCGAGTACGCGGTGCTCGATGCCGCGCTTGCGCGGAAAAAGGCTGACGAACTGGCGGCCACACCTAGCTAGGTCGACGGCAGGGCGTAGGCGGCTCGAAGTCTGAGTCGCCTACTCCCCGCCAGCGTGGCAACCGCTGCTTTCCATGCAAAGCAGAACCGCTGCTTCTCGTCCAAAGCAGGCTGTGGAGGATTCAGGCGTCGTAGAAGTTCGTCAGCCGTTCGATGCGTCCCTCGGCGTCGAACTCGACGAAGTCGATGCCGTCGAACGCCTCCCCATCCGCAGTGGTCGCTTCCCATCGATACCAACCTCGGTCGCCGAGGAGGACGAGCGCCGTGGTGGCCTTGATTTCGAGCCCAGGCATTTCGTCGAGCGAGGTGGTGATGAGGTCCGAGAGCGCGGCTGGGCCGCGCACACCGTCCGGGACCTCAGGATCGACGTACACGCCGTCCTCGGCCCAGATCTCGGAGAGAACCGCGAGGCGAGCCGCTTGATCCGGCTCGGCCCATACCTCGTCGTAGCGGTGGACGGTCGCAGCGTGGTCGGTGACGTTCTCCTTCGACATCGCCCACGCAGTATCTCTCGCAACTGCATTACAGCGCCGTAACACGGGCCGCAGCGACGTGCGGGAGCATGCCGTCCCTGAGCGGGCTCCTCTCTCTCCTGCCCGTTCGTGCCGAGCGGACTTTCCCGCGCCGCTTTCGGCGATGTTCGAAATACGCGCAGCACTCCAGGTAGAGCAAGGGCGGCTTTCGGGCCGCCCTTCTCGTACGTCAACTTCCTCCCTGATTCAGCACTACGGTTCGACGAATTACGGCGGATCGGGCGCAAACTCGCTGTAGGACCCGTCCCGCGACACAACGTCTCGAACCCGAGCTATTGCGTCCTCCTCATCCCTGGCCCCGAGCATCACTACGTACTCGATGACCTGGCCGTTCCAGCCAGGAAGTGGGCTTCGCTCAAGTAGCGAGATGCCCGCGGTCGAGAGCGCATCCCGCGTCCGGTGGGTGAGCGAAGGTCCCCGGAACCGAACGCCCTGGCGCATGATCGTGCCTGGGTTCATCGCTCATTCGAACACGACCGAAGTCGAATCAGAGCGAAAACGCCCCGGCATGGGAGCCTCCGCTGACAGTAGGTTCAGCCGACAACGACCATCTTGACGGAAGGAAGAGCTATGGCCGAGATCGTGTTCGCGACTCCCATCGTGTCTGGGAAGGAGGATCTTGAGCGGGAAACGCGGGACGAGATGGCGGGCGCTGGGCGGGATGAATACTTGGCCGCGCTGAAGGATGTCGGAATCACGCGCCAAGCCGTCTGGCATCAGCAGACGCCGGATGGCGGCACCCTCGCCATCATTTACATGGAGGCAATCGATCCTGATGCTCTCCACCGCTTTATCTCGTCTTATGCCGATCGGTGGTTCGTGCAGCAGATGCAGGAAGCACACGGACGTTGGATCTCGCAGCCACCTCTTCCAGTCGAGCTGGTTCACGACATCCGCGTCTAATGGGCTGACCGTGTCCAGTCTCGGTCGTCGTCGGACACCGACTGTCTTCGAGGAAGTGACCCGAAGAAGGCCCCCGGCTTGAAGCGCGAGGGCCTCTCCGTACTTCGGCCAGCCGGCGCGGCCACCTCAACGGCGGAAAAGGGTGGCTCCATCCCTTCCATCTCACATGTAGCCGCTTGTCGTCCAACGGCTCGCCTGAGAGTGCGCGCGAAACCACCGCTTTCCAAGCAAAGCGGATAGCCGCTTTTCGTCCAAAGCAGCTATTCCGACAGCCCGGCGGCGTCGAGGGCGCTGGCGGGGTCCAGGAAAACGCGCACCCGAATCACCCGGCCAGCGTTCAGCTCGTAGAGCATTCCAAACTCCAAGTCGACGGGGACGCCGCTTTCCTTCCCGATGCCTCTCTGACGCGCAATCGCTACGACGCGGTCATGCCCGGCGTCGACGAGCTGCTCAAGCTCGAACGAACTGTTCAAGCTCTCGGTCCAATCTGCACCGATCGCCCGCCGTCGTCCGCGGCGAAACGAACTCGGCGGGGTCAGAGTCGCCGCCTGACGAGAGAGATTCCTGAAATGGCCGTTGCTTGTAGGCCGTCTGGGAGTTCTCGAATACGCGCGGTACGACCTCGACGTTCTCCTCCGACATCTCCTACTCCTCAAGTCCGGCGGCTTCGAGGGCCTCTCCACGATCGAGGAAGATTTGAATGCGCCTGATCTTGCCCTCCTTGAACTCATAGACGTTCCCGGTCTCGGCGGGGAGGGGCAGGCCGCTGGCGCGCGCGTGAACGGCTATACGCACGAAGGCAAGGACTCTTTCCCCGTCCACGGCCTCTAGGCGTTCGAGGTCAAGCCGGAAGTCGGGACCCGCGTCCTCGATGTCGGCGAAGAACCGCCGGATGCCATCCGCTCCTTCGTACACGCCCGCGACTGGCGACACTGGCGTTTGCAACTGGATGTCCTCGGTGCAGCATGCGAGGTAACCATCGATGTCCCGCTCATTGACTGCCGCAATCGCCCTCTCGACGATCTCGACGTTCTCCTCCGACATCGCCTACGCAGTATCTCTCGGACGGGTGCTGCTTTTCGTCCAAAACGGCGGTTTGGAAGGCGGGCGCAAATCAGCGTACGCAGCTACTCGCCGGAGGCGGAACGCCCGAGAGCGCGAAGGACCGCGGCGGTGTCTATGAAGAGCTCGAAGGAGACGACCTTCTGCTCGCTCAGTGTGCCTCCTTCACCGCTCATTCGGAGCGAATGGATGAAGCGCGCAGCGATCTCTTCCCCGGTCTGGCGCGAGCGCCCCCGAAAGGTCCCGTACACGATCAGGTAATCCTCGACCCGCAGGAACTCCTCGGGGGTGGGAGACGCACCCTCGAACTGCTCCGCGAGGGTCGTGAAATATTCCATCGCCTCGAACGGGCCCTCATAGGTGCCGCCCGCGGGCAGCGTCGTAGGGATGCTGAATCTGGCGTCCGGTGCGTAGCGTTCCATGAACGCCGGATCGCCCTCGCGGAACATGCGATAGCCCTCGCGGATCCACTCGATCTCCTCGGCGCTCAGCCCGTACGGCATCGGCTCACCGTACTGCCCTGGTCTGGCTAGGGGCGCTTGCTGTGACCTGGAAAGCGCCGCTTCTCGTCCAAAGTGGCAGACCCCAACACCGGGTAGCCGTCTTTGCCGTCACCGCCCGCCGGGTGTAGGCTCGCATCCAGATTCTCGTCAAGCAGGAGGTTTGACGACATGAGGCGCACCGTAGTGCTGTTCGTGGTAGGCGCGATTCTGGCGCTGATGCTCACGGTCGGTGCCACACCGGCTCTCGGCATCGCCAACCCACAGGCGAGCTGCCTCGGCATCGGCGGCTCGACCGAGACCGCCCTCGGCGGCCCGGGAGCTCGGGCGGAGATCTCGCACGAGTTCATCCAAGAGGCCCGAGACGGGGGAACCACCCCTGGGGCATCTTTTAGCTCCTTCGCCGTGCAGCATCTCGGATCCGTGGACGCCTGCTTCGGCTAATCGAGTTTTCGCAGAGCTAGACAGAGGCTCCGAAAGTACCGCTTTCCATGCAACGCAGCGGTAGCTGCTTCTCGTCCAAAGCGGCTATTCCGACAGCCCGGCGGCTTCGAGGGCTTCGGCCGGGTCCATGTAGTTCTGCATCCGAATCACCCGTCCATCTTCCAGCTCATAGACCAGGCCGAAATGGAGCTTGACCGGCGTGCCGCTCCCCCTGCCGGTCGCTGTCTGATGGAACAGTGCGACGACCCGTTCATCGCCGCCGTCGACCAGTCGCTCCAACTCAACCGACCAGCCCTCGAAGTCCTCAGTCCATGTACTCCAGAACTCCACGAATCCGTCGCGCCCGCGATAGCTCTGAGGCCCAGGCCAGCCGCGAAACGGTATCCACTCGGCATCCTCAGCAACGAGCTCCGAATCGAACAGTGTGCCCGCCGTCGCCGGATCATCGCGCTGAAATACGTCCTGAAAGGTCTCGAACAACTGGCGCACGATCTCCACGTTCTCCTCCGACATCGCCTACGCAGTATCTCTCGCCGGAGTACTGCTTTCCATGCAAAGCAGGACCGCTGCTTCTCGTCCAAAGCAGCACCTTGTTCTGCGATCGTCCTTCGACCACGCGCCTACAGGCAACCACCCGAGGAGTCCTACCCCTTCTTCTTGCACTTCCCCTTGGCCTTCTTGCACGGCCTTGGCCCGGCCCTCCAGAGCTCCCTTGCCGTGTCTCGCCGTTCTTGGCGGTGAAGAAGAGGATGTCGCCGACTGCGGTGAGGTTCCGCGGGTTGCTGCTGGTTGTGGCAGCGGATGTCCTGGGGGCTGTGGCGGATGTCTCTGACCATCTGTCGTCCCCGTGCGGGTGCCGTTGCTTCGCCAGAGCTCCTGGCCGTGTCTCTTGTCGGTTCCCGGCGAAATAGAGCGTCCTCTTGACGGCGGTCAGCATGTGGGTACGTAGTAGACGCCGATTCCTCCTCTGATGAGCTTCGTTCCTCGCCGAGTGCCGTCGCTTCGCCACAGTGCTTCCCTGGGGCCGAGGCCGAATCCCGCGGCTGCGACGGAGAGGTTCTGACGGAGCGGACTGATGCCGGTGGCTGCGTGCCACCAGGGTCGTGCCGGCCCCGGTGCCGTCGCTTCGCCACAGCTCGTTCGGGTCGAGGCCGGCAGTCGGCCAGGCGACCGAGGAAGTAGAGAATGTCGTTGAAGGGCCGTGAAGCAGCAGGGCAGGTAGCTGGAGTGCGGAATGATCTCCTTGACCATCATCGTGCTCGCACCGGTCCCGTCGCTTCGCCACAGCGTGCGGGCCCGTGGACACCGTCGTCGGCGCGCGAAGTACAGGGTGCCGCTGAAGTCGGTGAGCTCCAAGGTTGCCGGCGAACCCTTGTTTGACCAAAATCGTGCCCGCCGCAGTGCCGTCGCTTCGCCATAGCCCCTTAATGAGCACTGGCGTCGTAGCCGGCGAAGTAGAGGGTGCCGCTGACGTCGATGAGCTGCGAGCCGACGCCAAGTGATCCTAACCCTTCACCAGGCTCGTCCCCGCCTCGGTGCCGTCGCTTCGCCACAGCTCGCTCGCGTCGGTGCCCTCGGCGGCGTCGAAGTAGAGGCTGCCGTGTGACCTTGATGAACGCGCCGCCGGCTCCGCTGCAGCCGATCCCGGTGTTGATGTCCTTGACCATCCGCGTGCCCCGCGCCGTGCCGTCGCTTCGCCACAGCTCGGCCCCGTGGACCCCGTCATCGGCTCTGAAGTAGAGGATGCGGCCGACGGCCGTGATCCCGTCGATATTGCTCGAGCCGCGCCCCAGGGTTGATGTCCTTGACCATCCTCGTTCCCCGCGCCGTGCCGTCGCTTCGCCAGAGCTCGTAGCCGTGCTTGCCGCGTCGTCCTCGGCGCTGAAGTACAGGGTCCCGCGGACGTTTGTGAGGTCGCCCCCGTTGTAGGAGGCACCCCACAACTGCTGTCGATGGCGGTGACGCTGGGCGGAGCGAACCCGGATCTGATGTCCTTGACCAGCACGGCCCCGCGGTTTACGGCTGCCTGGGCCCCTGAAGTCGATAGCAGCATCGCGGCACGCGGCGAGCAGCAGCGCGAGCCACCGCGACCCTCTGCTGGCCGACGGATTGAAAGTTTCAACGCAGCCCCCTCCATGGCCTGTATCACGCTAACCCGCAGAATCGCCCCGCGGATCGGTGTTCGCCGCCTAGCCCTCCTCGGTGAGAACTACTGAGTGTCGGTCTCCGCTCTGGATGCTGCCCAGCCAGGACCGCGCCTTTCCATGCAAAGCGGATAGCCGCTTTTCGTCCAAAGCGGCTATTTCGGTCGGTGATCCAGATCAGCTTCCGCTGCCGCCGTTGCGGCGGCCCGCGTCACGTCGAATCGGTGTGAGGCGAACGGGCGGCGTCAAGGCCAGGCAGGCCCCCTAGTCCCTCCGGAGTATCCCCCGCGCCGCGACCTCCGCCTCCGGCGGACGTGCAATCAGGTAGATCAGGACCCCGATCACCGGGAGGATGAAGATCAGCAGGACCCAGCCCGCCTTTCCCCATCCAGAAAGATCGGGGCGAGTGAAGATGTCAGCGAACACCGCGATGAACAGCCAGACCGCAAGGATCAGGAAGAACAAGGCAATCATCGAGACCAGGAGATCGCCCAGGGTGAAATCGGCTAGGAGCAGCATCGGAACTCCCTTCTCAAGCCTTCTATCGGCCCGTATGTGTGATCTGCTCGTGTGCTCGGGTCCGGAAACTATCGGACCCAAAGGGCTACCGGACAACCACACCCACTCCTCCGTCGCGCGAGAAGCGCGCGGCAGGTTCGGAAGCGCGGCTCAGTCGCAGGCCGAGCTGGTGGCGCTCTTCAAGCTATCCGCAGCTGAGACAGTGCTGGCCACCTCAGCCGCGATCGGAACCAGCTGCTGGGCCGTCGGGTCCGGGGGCAGCGCCTGGACCGAGGTGGAGAGGCTCGATACGGATGACTGCAGCGCGCTGGTTTGGCTCGGGAAGTCCTGCTTCGCCGAGCTCACGACCGCGTTTGCGTTGCTCTGCACCTTCTGAACGTCCGTCTTCAGGGTGGAGACGGCACCGCTTTGGAGTTGGACGCTCTTGAGGCTGTTGACCGAGTTCTGCAGATTGGTGACGTCCGAGCAGTAGGCCGGCTTGCTGCTACTCCCACAGCCGGCGGCTACCAACGCCACGGCTGCCAGCGCCGCAGGGACGATCAGCGTTATGCGAAAGCCTGCTTTCAACGCGCGCGAGCATAGTCGATCAGCGGACCCTCGGATGAAGGGCTGGTGGAGGTCGAAGCGGATACTCCCTTTCCATGCAAAGCAGTAGTCCGGGGAAGCGGCCTAGCGTCGATTCTGAGCCGGATTTCGTCAGCTACAGCCAGCGTTTTCGTGCCCCAGACATACAGGCTCGGAGCCCGGGGAGCGTACTGCCGCCACCGTCCTCAACTCAATCGAGAGGAGTTCCTGATGGCTGAGGGAATCACAACGCGACACTCTCGCTCTTGCGCGAAGAAGCGCGGCGGCGAGCGGTGTTCTTGCCAGCCGAGCTACATCCCTTGGGTCTCGCATCCAGGGAAGGGCAACAAGGTCTATGGCAAGACCACCAGGAACCAGGCCGAAGCAAAGGCTTGAAGGGTGGACGCGCTCAGGGCGCTCAATCGAAAGACCCTGGCCGTCCCGACGAAACAGACCATCGAGCAAGCGGCTGAGGAAATGTTGGACGCCGCTGAGTCCGGGCAGATACGGAATCGGAGCGGCGACAACTACAAGCCGTCTGTGGTCCGTAGCTATCGGGGCTCGCTGCGCCGGTATGTGCTGCCCGAACTCGGCAATGTCCGCGTCTCTGATCTGACGCGCAATCACGTTCAGGATCTAGCGGACTCATTGCTCGCGGAGGGCTTCAACGCCTCCACGGTTCGGAACGCGCTCATGCCATTGCGGGTGATCTACCGCCGAGCGATTCAGCGCGGCGACGTTGCGGTCAACCCGACTCACAATCTGGAGCTGGCTGCGGTTCGGAGCAAGTCCAGACGAATCGCTCCCCCCGAGGAAGCGGCTGCGCTCATTGCCGCCGTTCCTTCGGACCTGCGAGCGGTTTGGTCAACGGCGTTTTACGCGGGTCTGCGGCGCTCTGAGCTCCGCGCCCTGCGTTGGGAGCGGGTTGACCTTGCGGCTGGCGTGATCCATGTAGAGGACAGTTGGGACACGCAGGAAGGCCGCATTGATCCGAAGTCCCGCAAGGGGCGGCGTCGGTCCCGGTCCCTGCCGGCCTCCGTGACGTTCTGACGGAGCATCGAATGGCGACCTGGCCCGAGGGCTACGTGCTCGGCAGGAGCCCGGAGGAAGTGTTCGCGGCAACGAGTCTCACCGAACGCGCAGACCGGGCATGGAAGGACGCCGAGCTAGATCGCATCACTCTCCACGAAGCCCGCCACACCTACGCCTCGCTGATGATCGCGGCAGGCGTCAACGCCAAGGCCCTCAGCGAGTTCATGGGCCATAGCTCGATTCAAGTGACGCTCGACCTCTACGGCCACCTGATGCCAGGGGCCGAGAGCGAAGCAGCAAGCCGACTCGACGCGCTTCTAGCGAATGCGGAGAGTCAGGCCCGTGCGGGTGCGTACCAAGTGTGTACCAAGCACCAGCCCTCTCAGCCGGCTTCCAGCGATTCCGAGCAGCTTTCGGAGAGCCAGCCAGAGCAGAGCCAAACCAATCCGTTTGCGGGGGATTTGGCTCTATTAGCGGAGGGGGTGGGATTCGAACCCACGAAGGACCAAACGGCCCTTAACGGTTTTCGAGACCGTCCCGTTCAACCACTCCGGCACCCCTCCGGGGCGGTCCCAAGGCTAGCGGCGCTATGCGGACCCGACCGCGAGGGTGTTGCCGTCAGGGTCCCTGAACGAAGCGATCTGGTCGTCGCCATCGTTCCTCTCCTCTCTAGGCGCCGGCGGGCAGCTTGCCCTCGAGCACGTAGCGCAGCACGTCGACCACCTGCTCAGGGGTGTCGGCCGTCGCCATCGCCGCGCGGTCGATCTCCTTCAGGGCGTGGGTGGTGTCGGCGTCGTGCAGGGTGACGATCGGCTTGCCTAGTGCCGCGGCGAAGCCGGCGTCGAATGCCGCATTCCACTGCTTGTAGCGGTCGCCGAAGCGGACCACCACCACGTCGGCCTGGCGAATCAGCGTCTGGGTGCGGATCGCGTTGACGCCGGCCCCTTTGTGGTCCTTCCAGAAGCCCTGCGACTCGTCGCCCAGGATCGCCACCCCGACGTCGTCGGAGGCGTCATGGTCGGTGACCGGCGAGGTGAAGGCGACGTCGAGCCCGGCGTGCTCCGCGCCCGATGCGATCCGCTCACGCCAATCGGAGTGGATCTCCCCCGCCAGGTAGACGTTCCATGCCATGCGCCGATCTTATTGAGGCGGCCCGGCTTCTAGACTCCGGCACCACACACGGAGAGGTGTCCGAGTGGCTTAAGGAGCTCGCTTGGAAAGCGAGTGGGCGGGTTAACCGCCTCGTGGGTTCGAATCCCACCCTCTCCGCTGATGGGGAAGTGGCTCCATGGTGCACCCAGGGCCGCGCGCGGTCTTCCGCGCACGGCCCCGTCGAAACAAAGAGCGGACCCTAGGTGGTGGCGGGCTGAGCCGGCGCCCCTCCGCTTGCCCGCATCGAGAGAAGATGCTGGCGATGATGATCCAAAGAGCCGGCCCCGAGCGCTCCGAAGAACCCGATCGGCCCGGCGAGCCAGATCACGCCGAAGACGATCCGCGCACCAGCCCATCCACTTCGGCAGGGCCCCGCTCTTAGCACCGCGAGCCCGACGGACCAGTTGAACACGATCACGCCGAGCAGGAACGGCAAGAAATCGTTGTCCCAGATCGCCTGGATCGTCTGAACCTCGGGCGCCGGGATGTCGCCGACCGCCTCGGCGGCCGCGAACATCAGCATGCCGTCGATCGCAGCGCCGGTCGCGACGATCGCAATGCCGATCAAGGGCAGAATCGAGAGCATCAGCCCGGCGCCGGGCTCGAGCACCTTGCGCAGGTAGGCCCCGAAGAAAATCAGGAAGCCTCCGGCCACGGCGCCGATGAACGAGCCGATCTCGGCGGCGTCCTTGTTGTCGCTGTACCACTGGGCGACCGCAGCGGGCCCGTCATCCGCGCTCTTCGGCGAACCGGTGACGATGATGCTGATGATCAGCAGCACCGCGAAGCCGAGGCCTGTGAGCAGGGGCACCCAGGGCTTGTCGGTCCTCTCCATGCGCGTTCCTCCTCTATTCGGACGCCTCTCCCAAGGCGTTCTTTTGGGGATTGCGGCCACGGCTCGTGGCAGCGCGCACGAGTATTCCAGCGCCGTCGGTCGAGAGACAAACGACCTCTTAGCGCCCCTGGTT
The DNA here is from genome assembly GCA_963804595.1 of uncultured Solirubrobacterales bacterium. GTDB lineage: Bacteria > Actinomycetota > Thermoleophilia > Solirubrobacterales > 70-9 > DASUPK01. The sequence goes on along the minus strand of CAWDQZ010000004.1, from coordinate 23,594 downwards.
TGGCCCTCCAATAGGGTTCCCGCGCATGGCGCAGGTGCCGACGGTGACCGGAATGGTCGATGCCGAGGAACTCGGCACGACGCTGATCCACGAGCACCTGCGCAACGCCGACGAGGCGGTCCGCAACCAATGGCCGCACGTGGGCGCCGTCAAGGAGGACGAGCCCCGCGAGGTCACAGCCGATCAGGTCTACGAGATCGCCGTGCGCGAGGCGAAGGCCGCAGTCGACCTCGGGGTCAAGACGATCGGTGAGCCCACGGCGATGTTTCTCGGCCGGGATGTCGAGTTCATGCGGCGCGTCTCGGAGGAGACCGGCCTGCAGGTGATCCCCTGCACCGGGATCTACACCTACGACTACCTGCCGCAGTTCTTCATGAACCGGGATCCCGACCAGATCGCCGACCTCTTCGTCCACGACATCGAGGAGGGGATCCAGGGGACCGACATCAGGGCGGCCTTCATCAAGTGCGCCGCCGACGAGCCCGGGGTGAACGAGAACATCGAGAAGGTGCACCGGGCGGCTGCCCGAGCAAGCGTGCGCACAGGCACACCGATCATGGCCCACTCCCGACCGGCGAGCAACACGGGCCCCCGGCAGGTGGAGATCTTCCTCGATGAGGGCGTGGAGCCGGCGAAGATCCAGATCGCTCACACGGGGGACTCCGACGACCTCGACTACATCGAGGGGCTGCTCGAGACCGGCGTCTGGATCGGCCTCGACCGCTACGGCCTGGACATCTTCCTTCCGTACGACAGGCGCCAGGCGACCGCGAAGGCCCTGCTCGAGCGCGGCTATGCGGACCGAATCTTTCTCTCGGCCGACTCGGTCGCGACCACAGACTGGTTCCCCGTCAACGTCATCGACGGCCTGATCGCCGCGGGTGCCGCCCACGACTGGACCATCCGGATCATCCACGAGAGGGTGCTGCCCGAGCTCCGCGAATGGGGCATGACCGAGGAGCAGGAGCGGACGATGATGGTCGAGAACCCAGTTCGCTGGCTCGCGGGCGCGTAGCGCCCGCGTAGATCCGGCCGCGGTTTTTGTGGCGGCCGTTCATGGCGAAGCCGCTTACTGTTCCGCTCGTGCCGAAGGCGGATCCGAACGATCCCGGGCTGCTCACCCCGGCCGAGAGCTCGTTGCTGATCGACCGCTACGAGATCACGATGGCGGCGAGCTATTACGGCCTTGGCCGCAACGGGCCCGCCGTCTTCGAGCTCTTCGTCCGGAAGCTCCCGCCCCACCGCCACTGGCTGGTCGCCTGCGGGCTGGGTCCGACGCTCCGGCTGATCACGGAGATGCGCTTCGGGACGGCCGAGCTCGAGTACCTGGGCACGCTCGGGTGCAAGGACGACTTCCTGCACTACCTGGGGGATTTCCGGTTCTCCGGCGACATCGACGCGATGCCGGAGGGAACGATGGCCTTTCCCGACGAGCCACTGGTCCGCGTGACCGCGCCGCTGATCGACGCCCAGCTCCTCGAGACCCTGCTGCTCAACCAGATCAACTTCCAGACGATGATCGCCACCAAGTCGGCTCGGTTGGTGCTCGCCGCGGACGGCAAGGGCGACTCCGTCGTGGACTTCTCCCCAAGGCGGGACCACGGTATCGATGCGGCGATGAAGGTGGCCCGGGCATCCGCCGTCGCGGGACTCGGCGGGACGTCGAACCTGGCCGCCGCGATGCGGTACGGGCTCGTGCCGGTAGGCACCATGGCCCACTCCTACGTGCTCAGCTTCGAGAGCGAGGAGCAGGCCTTCGAGGCCTTCATGCGGGAGAACCCCGACAACGCGCTCCTCCTGGTCGACACCTATGAGACGCTCGACGGGGTTCGTCACGCGATCGAGGCGTCGCACCGTACCGGGATCCCGCTGACGGGAATCCGTATCGACTCGGGCGACCTTGCGGGCCTGGCCAGCGAGGCCCGGCGCCTGCTCGACGAGGCAGGGATGAACGAGGCGGTGATCGTCGCCTCCGGCGACCTCGAGGAGCACCGGATCGCCGAGCTGTGCCGAGCCGGGACGCCGATCGACCTCTGGGGCGTGGGCACCGAGCTCGGCACCAGCCGCGACTCGCCGGTGGTGAACGGCGTCTACAAGCTTGTCGCCGAGCTCGACGGCGAGGCCTGGCGCGGCGTCGCGAAGCGCTCAGAGGGGAAGGAGACGGTGCCGGGCGCCAAGCAGGTCTTCAGGCGCTTCGAGGGGGGCACGATGGTCGAGGACGTGGTCGGAGGGGCCGAGGAGCAGCTGGAGGGCGAGCCCCTGCTCGTCCCCGCGATGAGAGACGGCGAGATCATCCACGAGGAGACGCTCGAGCAGATGCGGGAACGGACCGGGCGCAGCCTCGATGCGCTGCCGATCGCGCTGCGCAGCACCGGCCAGAAGCCGCGCTATCCGGTGCGCCAGTCGGACGCGCTGACCGAGGCCGCTCGCTCCCTCGCGTCCAGTTAGGCCTCGTGTCACCCGGTCAGAGCGTGAGCTCAACCCGGCTGGTTACTTCTTCTGGATGCTGAATCCGAGCTCTCCGAGCACCTTTACCGCGCCGCTCTTTCCGCCCTCGAAATCGCCGGAGGCAAGGCGCTTGCCTGTGGCGAACTCATAGGCCGTGCCCAGGATCGCCTTTGGCCGCCTAACGCTTCGTGGCGAAGAAGCCCTCGAGCAGACGGGCCGAATCCACCCCGAGCAGGCCGGCCTCGACCACCGGGCGATGGTTGACCACCCGCGCGTCGAAGAGGTCGATGACGCTGCCGACCGCCCCGCCCTTCGGATCCGCCGCCCCGTAGACCAGCCGCGGCACCCGCGCCAGGGTGATCGCCCCGGCGCACATCGGGCAGGGCTCGAGCGTGACGTAGAGCGTCGTCTCGAGCAGCCGCCAGCCGCCGAGCCGCTCGGACGCCTCTCGCAGGGCGAGCACCTCGGCGTGTGCCGTGGGATCGCCACGCAACTCCCGCGCGTTGCCTGCGGAGGCGAGCACCTCGTCGCCTCGCGCGACGACCGCGCCGATCGGCACGTCGCCCTTGCGGGCGGCCTCCTCGGCGAGCCTGAGGGCCAACCGCATGTGCCGCTCGTCGGTCTCGCTGAACTCCGGCCGAGACATCGCTGAGGCAGTATGCAGGGCGGCGGACCGACGGCGCCACCAGGAACTTTTTCCCCGAGCCGGTGTTTGTGAAAGGCACGCCGGGCAGGATGCCGGACCTCTCAGGGCAGCACGTCAGGGGACCATGCGAAAGCTGATCGCCACAATCACCCTCGGCCTCACCTTCGCCCTGGCGGGCGGGGTCGCTGAGGCTGCCGACACGACCGCCCACCCGGGCTACGTTCCCGGCCAGCTGCTCGTCCGGTTCGACGGAGGGGGCGAGCATCTCCTGAAGCTCCCGTCCGCGGTCGACGTCCCCACCGCCGAGCGAGCGCTGGAGGCCAACCCGGCGGTCGACTACGCCGTCCCCAACTATGTCGCCCATGCATCGGCCGTCCCCGACGACCCCGGCATCGCCGGAGTCGCCGGCGGCTGGGAGCGCATGCAGTGGAACTTCCTTCCCTGTGGGTCGCTCTGCGGCGAGTCCTCCACCCCGCTTCCCTTCCAGGAGCGCGGTGGCCTCAATGCTGTTGGGGCCTGGGACATCCTCAAGCAGCGAGGGACGCCGGCCGGCAAGGGCGCGAGAGTGGCCGTCCTCGACACCGGCGCCGCTTATATGACCCGGAAGCCGAAGTTCCGGCGCAGCCCGGACTTCTCGCGCAAGCAGTTCCTCCCCGGCTACGACTTCGTGGACAAGGACCGCGTGCCGCTCGACGAGGACGGGCACGGGACTCACGTCACCGGGACGATCGCGGAACGCACCGGCAACCACTTCGGCCTCACCGGCCTCGCCTCGCGGGCGAAGATCATTCCCGTCCGGGTGCTCGACTCCGAGGGCTTCGGCACGGCTCGCAACATCGCGAAGGGGATCCGCTGGGCCGCCAACCACAAGGCCCAGGTGATCAACATGAGCTTCGAGTTCTCGCTGGGCGTGAACAGCTGCGGCAAGATCAAGGGAATCTGCTCGGCGGTCAAGTACGCGTTCAAGAGGGGCGCGCTGGTGGTCGCCGCGGCCGGGAACGAGAACGGCGAGCCCGTCGCCTACCCCGCCGGCGCCCCCCACGTCCTCGGCGTCGGCCGAACCACCAAGGACGCCTGTCTCGCGAGCGATTCCCGCACCGGGGCGGGCCTCGACCTCGTGGCGCCGGGCGGCGGCTTCCCGCTGCTCGCCACCTGCGGATCGGACGACGGCCTGTTCAGCCGCGGCGTCCCGGTCTTCCAGCTCACCCTCGTCGGCGCCGGCTTCACCAACTTCGGCTACCCGGGCGGCTACGAGGGGACCTCGATGGCGGCGGCGCACGTCTCCGGGGTGGCGGCGCTGGTGATCGGGAGCCATCTCGTGGGCAGCTCACCGACCGCCGTCGAGTGTCAGCTCGAGGCCACGGCGCGGCACAACGACTCGCAGCTCGGGCAGCCGTATGACCCTCGACTGTTCGGGGCGGGGTTGGTCGACGCCGCGGCCGCGGTCACGGCGCGCGCGCCCGGCTGCTAGCTGCCGGCCCCTCTCTAGCTCATCCGGCGATAGCGCCAGACGCAGAGCGGCACGAACACCGCGAGCAGCCCGAAGGTCCAGGCCAGCGCCCCTCCGAGGGATACCGGTGTCCCGGTCAGGGCCAGAGAGCGGGCGGCATTCGCGGTCAGCGTCACCGGGCTCACCCTGGCAATCGCCTCGAGCCAGCTGGGCAGGGTGGCGAGGGGGACGAAGATCGAGCTCGCGAAGACGAGCGGGAAGGTGACGACGAAGCCGGCCGACTGCGCAGCCTCTGCGCCCCGGACCGTCAGCGCCACGAAGGCGAAGATCCAGCTGAGCGCGAAGCCGAAGAGCGCGACGACCGCGATGCAGCCCAGCGCGCCCCCCAGGCCCCCCCCGAACCGGAAGCCGACGATGTAGCCGACGACGATCATCAGCATGATGATCAGGACGTTGCGCACCAGGTCCGCCGCTGTTCGCCCGATGAGGACGGCCGACCGCGCCATCGGCATCGAGCGGAAGCGGTCGATCACCCCTCGCTGCAGGTCCTGGGAGAGCCCGACGGAGGTCTGGGTCGCCCGAAAGACCACCGACTGGACGAAGATTCCCGGCAGCAGGAAGTCGACGTAGGAGACGCCGGCCGGCAGCGAGCCCTGGATCGCGCCGCCGAACACGTAGACGAACAGCAGCACGAACATGACCGGCTGGATGGTCGAGAAGAGGAGCAGGCCCGGCTCGCGGATGAAGTGGCGCAGGTTCCGGACGGTGACTACGACCGCATCCGTGACCGTTCCACGCATGCTCTCCAGTGATGGGACGCGCAGGTGCGGCCGCCGCGCCTGGAACGCGCCCGCCCCATCGACCGCGGCGCGGGCGGACGGGTCACCGTCCTCCCCGGGAGGCGCCCCCGTGAGCTGCAGGAAGACGTCGTCGAGGGTCGGCCCGCGCAGCGCGAGGTCGCTGACCCGGATCCCTTCACGGCGGAGCTCCGCGGCGGCGTCCTCGATCAGCTCGAGGCCATCCCGTGGGGCGGGCATCGTCAGCCGGTCGGGACGCTCGTCCGGCTCGGGATCCCCACAGCCGACCCGTGTGAGTGCCTCCCGAGCGAGCTCGCGCTGGGCCGCGTCCGCAAGCTCGACCTCGAGGATCTGACCGCCGACCTGCTCCTTGAGCTCGTTCCCCGTGCCCGCGGCGATCACCCTGCCATGGTCGATCACCGCGATTCGCTCAGCGAGCTGGTCGGCCTCCTCCAGGTACTGGGTGGTCAAGAGAAGCGTGGTGCCCCCGCGCTGGAGGTCCCGGATCGCAGCCCAGATCTGGTTGCGGCTTCGCGGGTCGAGCCCGGTGGTCGGCTCGTCGAGGAACAGGATCCGGGGCTGCGTCAGCAGGCTCGAGCACAGGTCGAGCCGCCGTCGCATCCCCCCGGAGTAGGTCCGGGCCGGGCGGTCGGCCGCATCGGCCAGATCGAAGTCCCGGAGCAGCCGATCGGCGCGTGCGGCTGCCTCCTCCCGGGAGAGGTCGAAGAGTCGCCCGAACATCTCGAGGTTCTCCCGCCCGGTCAGCAGCTCGTCGACGGCAGCGAACTGGCCGGTCAGAGCGATCTGCTCGCGGATGGCCGCCGGCTCCTGTGCGACGTCGTGGCCGAGGATCTCGGCTCGGCCCGAATCCGGCGGGACGAGCGTGGAAAGGATCCGGACCAGGGTGGTCTTGCCCGCGCCGTTCGGGCCGAGCAGCCCGAAGACGGCTCCTTCCGGAACCTCGAGATCGACTCCCGCCAGCGCCTGGGTTTCGCCGAAGCGCTTCGCGACGCCCTCGACCCGGATCGCCGGACCGCCACGCCCCAGCTCTGGGGACTCCGACCGGTGCGCGGGCGACACCACGGTCATTTGATCCTCAGGGGCGATGCCTAATACCTCGAGCGGAGTATCCCCTTTTATGGCGCTCGCCTGGTCGGCCGCCCCCTCGGTCCAAGCCGTTCGATGACCCAGTACAGATTTCGCTCCACGCGACGTAATGCCCCGACCGTTTAGGGTGACACCACCGACCGCCCACAACCTGGAGGCTGAATCCAGATGCTTTTCGTTCTCGGCGGCATTCTCTACTTCATCCTGCTCGTCACCTTGGGCCTTATGTCCATCCGCAAAGGCCACTGGGTCATGTTCATCATTGGGATCATCTTCCCCCTGTTTTGGGTGATCGGGGCTCTGATGCCGCCGCGCCAAGAGGCGGCGGCGTAGTCGGCTTCGCCTCGCATCCAGCGGTTATTTGGGCGGGCAGTTCTCGTCTCGCAGCCTCCGCTACGCCGGGGGATACTGCGTAGGCGATGTCGGAGGAGAACGTCGAGGCGACGAAACGCGCAGTTGCAGCGCTCAACCGGGGAGATTTCGATGGCGTCGAGGAGCTCTACACGGAGGATGCTGTGCTTCAAGACCTGCAGAACGCTCCTGATCAGCCGGTCACCGCCGAGGGCGCACAAGCGATTCGACAGAACCTGAAGTTGTGGGCCGCCGCCTTCGACGAGCTGCACGTTGACATCGAGGAATACATCCACGGCCCGAACGCCGTGATCTGCTCGGCGCATTGGCAGGGGCAGGGCAAGGCGAGCGGCATCTCGGTCGATGTCCACCAGTTCGACCTCTACGAGTTCCGCGACGGACGTGTCGTCCGAGCGGTCCTTGGCTTCAGAACCAGGAACGAAGCCCTCGAAGCCGCCGGGCTCTCGGAGTAGAGCGCCCGGGCTCGAACGGCCACCGCCCAAGAGTTCTCGGCCAAAGCGGGAGCGATTTCGGCCGTTCCTGAGGAAAGGTGGTTAGAGGGACGGCGAGCGAGTCAGCGAACTCAACGCCGTGTCCAACCAGCCTCAATCGCGCCGCTTCGTCAGGCGGACGGCGCAGCGCATCTCGCGCCGGGGGCTACGCCCACGGGACGCAGCGTCTCTGATCGTGGTGGTCTGGGTCTTCTTCGTCGTCGTCTTCGGCGTGGTCGAGCACCTGGTGGACCCGGATACCTACGACACGGTCTGGCTGGGCATGTGGTCGGGGGTAGAGACGGTGACCACGGTTGGCTACGGAGACGTCGTTCCCCAAAACGTCGCCGGCAAGCTGATCGCGGTTTTCCTGATGCTAGGTGGGCTATCGCTGCTCGCCGTGGTGACGGGAGCGATCACGAGCGCCTTCATCGCCAAGGCAGAGGCCGACCGCCGGAAGGAAGGGGATGACCCGGTGATGCAGAGGCTCCAGGCGATGAGCGCCCAGCTCGAGCAGATCAAGACCGAGCTTTCCAGCAAGCGGTAACCCTGGTTCAGTCCATGGACTCACTGGGATCGAAGACGATCAGCCCGTAGACGATCCAGACGCAGAGGACGAAGATCGCCAGCTCCCAGAAGGGATGATGGTCGCCCATCGAGAGCAGGGCACCGATCGCTCCGAGGCTGCCGGCGATGATGCCGATCACGCGACCGTAGGCGTTTCCCGCGATCAGCGAGAAACCACCGGTCAGCTGAATCACCCCGAGAATGATCAACACCCAACCCATCGTGTGCAGATTGGTGAAGATCTGCCTCGTGTCGTTGACGTAGAAATTCGCGTCAGCGACGGCGCCGATGCCGTAGATGATGTTCAGGATCCCTACCAGGACCAGCAAGAAGGCGACGAAAGCGACGCGGCCTAGACCTCTCATATTGGGGATTCCTCCTTTTCGCCTGGCCGCCTCCGTCGGCGGCCCAAGGGCGATGTCGGCCACGCAGTATCTCCCTAAGCCGCTCGCTAAACCGCCGCTTTCCATGCAAAGCAATGGTCTGGAGTCAGACCTTTAAGCGATGAACCGGCTCCCTTTAAGGGAGCGAGCGAGAGCCGAGCGGGAACACGTCGAGGATCGCGTAGGCCCGGAGCGGGCTCGGCAGCGCGGTTCCGGCTGGGATGTCGAGCTGGATCCCTCGCAGGTTCCCTTTCGAATCGGTGATCGGAGAGGTGGCGCCGCGGTAATCGAGCGGGACGACCTCGCCGCCGGGACCGGTGAGCAGGATCGAGCCGACGTGCTTGCTCGCCGGGTAGCGCTTCCCCCGGGCCAGCTTCAGCGTCGCCACCGCCGCGCCCGGCGCGTTCGGACCCGGCCGGGTGAGCTGCAGTGACGCCAGCCGCAGGCCGGCGGGGCGGCGATTCGCCGCGTGGCTTCCGTACGCGCCGGTGAGGAGCGTCCCGCTTGCGGCGAGCGTGTCCTGTGCGTTGCAGACCCCGGCGATTCGGAGCTGCGCGCTGTAGTTGGGGACGTCGGCGCAGTTCGTCTCCGAGTAGATGCCCGCGCCGGGCCGCATCGCCAGGCCCGGGCCCATCTGACCGCGGACGTCGAAGAGGCCCAGCGGAACGGACCCGAAGCTGAACTGCAGGCTCAGATCCGTCGAGCCGAGCTCGAGCGTGTTTCGCCGGTAGGCCCCGGAGAGCGGGAACTGGAAGTTGCCGTTCGGGTCGGGCCGCAGGAGGCCGTCCCGGCCGCGCCTTGCGCCGATCACCCAGAGCAGCAGCCTTCCCTGACCGCGCCGCTTCGCCTTCGATCTGGCGATCGTTCCGGCGATCATGTCGTAGCTGTCGAAGCCGATCTGGTTGACGCTCGGGAGCAGCGGCGGGAGCGGAATCGCGAGCCGGCTGATGGTGAACGCGCTCACGCCCTCCTTGCCCACCCGCAGCGCCAGCTTCCCCCTCGATCGTGGCGTTCGGAAGCCGAGCGTGGTGTCGACGCTGCCCGCGTCGGTGCCCGGCGCCGATCCCACCCGCCAATCTCCCCGGATGCGAACCCGGTAGCGGGCGTTGGGGCGGAGCAGTCCGGTGGGCCGGACGAAGAGGTAGTGGCCATCCCCGGAGAGCTGGGTGGTGAAAGCGAAGCGCGGCTTGGCGCTGACCAGGCTCGCGGGAGATGCCGGTGGCTGCAGCGCGGCGTCCTCGGTGAGACCCCGCTTGCGGACGATCAGGCGGGTTGCCAGAACGGTCGCCGGCGGAATCTTCAGGTCGGATCGGGCTGGAACCGTGGTCCCGCCCGGGGTGACGAAGAACATCCGGTTCACGTTCTTGCCGAAGTCCTGGCCCGGGTGCCGATCGCAGCGTGCGTTGCGCCGGTGCAGACAGAAGTCGTACGGGACGAACCAGACCCGGCCGTGCTCGCCGCCGATGTAGACGCCGCGCCTGCCGAGGGCGGGTGACCCGTTCAGGTCGTTGCGATCCCGGAGCGCCGGGTTGCGGGGGGTGGTGTCGAAGGACCACCTGCGCTTGCCCGTTGCGGCGTCGAGCGCGTAGAGCCTGCCGTTCGAGGAGCCGACGTAGACGACCTCGCCACCGCCGCGCGGCTTCCGCCCCACCACGGGTGACGAGCGGATCGGATCGCCGGTGTCATACCGCCAGAGCAGGCGGCCCGCCGGATCGAGCGCATAGACCGAGCCGTCGGCCGACCCGATGTAGATCGCCGAAGTCTCGCCCTGGGGCCCCGGGCGCAGCGCCGGCGAGCCGTAGATGTGGGCATCGGTGAGGAACGACCAGCGCACCTGCCCGGTGTCCGGGTCGAGCGCGTAGAGGCGGTGATCGAAGGAGGCGACGTAGACGGTGCCGTCTGACCCGAGCGCCGGCGAAGAGGTGACGTAACCCGGGGTGAAGGTCTGCCAGCGAAGGCCGCCGTTCTGGTCGAGCGAGAAGGCGTACAGGTCGACCGAGCCCCAGAACGTATTGCCCGACTCGCTCCCCTGCCCGAAGGCGGGGGTCGTCCACACCGACTGGCCGCGCTCGGTCGCCCAGCGCTGGGTGCCATCGGGATTGATCGCGTAGGCGGCGCCGCCGGTGTTGCCGACGTAGATGGTCCCTCCCGGCCCGATCGCCGGGTTCCCCTCCCACCAGCTCACCTGCTGGCCCCCGACCGGCGGCAGGGTCGGCTCGAAGGTCCAGGCGATCCTTCGCTTGCGGGGCAGGTGCGCCGTGGTGCGCAGGCGGTAGAGCCGCTCGTCCCCGGACCCGAAGGTGATCGGGGCGCTCCGGCCCTTCTTGGCACGGCTTGCCAGTGCGGCCGCGCTGTCGATGATCCCGCCGGTGCGGAATCGCCAGACGACGCGGCCGTCGGGGCCGAGGGCGTAGAACGTCCGGTCCGCCGATCCGACGTAGACCGTCCCGTTCCCGTCGATCACCGGCGTGCTGAATATTCCCCTCGCCGTTGCGAACGACCAGGGTCGATCGCCGCGGTAGACCGCCCGGATGGGGCTGGAGCCCGTGTTGCGGCTGTCACGTCGCATCTCCGGCCATGGCGATTTGGCCTGGACGGGGACGCTGTATCTGAATGCCGTCGCCTGGTCAGCGACCGCCAGGGCGAGCGCGATGACGATTGCCGCGGCCCCGAGCGCTACGGGCGAGCGGCGCATGAGGCTAGGTCGTCTTGACGATCCAGACGTCGCAGGGCGCGTGATGCGAGATCTTGTTCGGCACGCTGCCCAGCAGGAATCGCCGTGCTCCCGTCATCCCCTTGTTGCCGACCAGGACCAGGTCGGCGTCATTCTCCTCGGCGACGTCGAGGATCGCATCCGCGGGATCGCCCTCGCGTGGATGCGTGACCACCTCGACGTTCTCCTTCTTCGCCTCGGCGGCGGCCCTGTCGAGCACGAACTGAACGTCCTCACGGGGATTGATCGTGTGCGAGATGTCGCCGGAGATGCCCGACTCCTCCTCCCTGAGACGAGATTGCGGCACCGGCTCGTAGGCGCTCACGATCTCCAACTTCGCGTTGGAGAGCTTGGCGAGCTCGACGGCGGTCTTCACCGCGTGCGCGGCGGTCTCCGAGCCGTCGGTTCCTACGACTATGCGCTCGAACATCGATCCTCCTCGACCAACATCAGACGGGTTGCGCTGCCGCGCACCCTCCCACAATTGCGCGCTGAGTCTATCCCGCGCGCCCTAGCTGAGCTTGACGATCGCGATCACCATCGAGGCGATCAGGCAGGCCACGATGATCACCATGCTGGCTATCCAGAGGCGCGGCATGAGCCGATCGTAGCCGCGTTCAGTCGGCCTCGATCGGCTGAACCTGAGGCGCCGGGACGCCCTGCAGCGCGCTCGGCGGAGTGCCGGGCGCCACCTCGTACCAGTCGACGTAGCGGCCGCAGGCCCGGCGAAGCGGCACGGTCTCGCGGGGCGGGTCGGCGCGGGTCGCCGCGATGCCGGTCAGATACGCCTTGCTCTCGGCGTGCAGCAGGCGGCCGATCAGCGGCGGGTCATCGACGCTCACCCCGAAGACGACCTCGCCCGGCCTGGTCACCTCGAGCGTCCCCACGGGATAGAACGGCGACGGTCCCCGGAAGAGAAGGTTGGCGCGCAGAGTCGCGTCGAAGGGCGCGGCGAGAGGGCCGCCGGTCGCCGTGACCCGAAGCGCCTGCGTGCTCGCGTACTGGAGCGAGATGTCCCAGCGGCCGGGCGTCAGGTAGAGGCGCTGCTGCGCCGGCTTGGACTGGGTCAGCTCGGGGCTCGGATGCCAGACCCGGCCGACGACGGGCTGGACGGTGAACGCGGTCGCCGTCCCCCGCACGCCGCGGAGCTTCGCCTCGCCCGGATCGCCGCAGTCGAGGGGGGCGCCCGGGTTGATCGGCTCGTAGAGCGTCCGTCGCTGCCCGACCGGGTGATCCCGCTGCCAGAGGATGAAGTCGTTGGTCCGCAGCCGCGCGGAGAAGCCCGGGGGCGCCTGGCTCTGCATGGCGGCGCTGGTCGTCACCACCCACCTGAACTTGTTCATCACGAAGACCGGGACGTTGTCCCAGTCGAACTTCGCGTTCAGGTCGGTCGCCCGGTAGAGGGCGTGCGTCTCCTCCACGTCGTAGTGGTTGGTGATCGGGGCGTAGACCTCCGAGCCGATCAGCTCCCAGGAGACGAAGTTGTCGCGGCCGAGGAAGAGCACGTTCTGCCCGTCGACGATCGGGCGCATCGCCAGCATCTCCTGGAGGTGGTAGTCCGGGCCGACCGCGGCTTGGCGCAGCGGCAGCAGGGTCGAGAAGGCGGCGGCAGCCGCGAACGCGAGCGTGAGCAGGGGAACGCCGATCGGCGCGAGGGAGCGCAGCGGCCGCGGCGGCCACCAGCTCGCGCCGCCACCCTCGGGGACTGCACCCTCCTCGCCCTCGATGGCATCGGCCGAGAGGAGGCCGCGCAGGGCTATCACCATGATCAGCGGCGCCGCGATGGCGAGGCACTTGGCCTGGGTGTACGGCGTGCCGACGGCCAGCGCACCCAGGTAGATGAGCGTCGCCGCGAGCAGAGCCGACGGCAGCGCCGACTCGCGCCGTGACAGCGCCCGTCCCAGTCCCCAGGCGAAGGCGGCCAGGGCCAGCAGGCCGCCGAGGTAGAAGGCGATCTCGGGCGTGGTCGAGTTCGCGGGCGTGATCCGGAACTCGCCTGAGGGCCAGATCCCGAAGGCCTCCAGCGGGTTGAGCGGCTGGCGCAGGTTGCCGAAGCCGACGGTGGGGCCCGTGCCGGAAGGGTTGAAAGCCTTGAAGCTCGAGAAGCTCGCCAGCCGGAATAGCTCCGGCAGAGCGCAGACGACAGGGATCCCGATTCCCAGGAGAAGCGCCGAGCGAGCTCGGCGCAGGCGCTCGCCGAGGCGGAGGCCGGCGATGAAGGACGCCGCCCGGTCTCGCTCGCGCAGCGCGATGACGACCATCCAGATCAGCGCGGACCCGAGCAGCCAGGCGAGGCCGGGGAAGCTGTAGTTGAAGATCGCCCCCGCGAGGATCACGCCGACCGGGATGACCGCCGTCGCCCCCCCACCGAACGTCCCGGGCCGGCCCCTATCGGAGGGGCTGCGGGACGTTCGACCGGAATCGAGAGACCACTCCGGGAGCAGGTAGGGCAGCGCCAGGGCGAAGCCGAGGAGGGTGAGGGCGAGCAGCGGCTCCTTGAAGGCGCCCTGCGCCAGGTAGGCGGCGGCGAGGTAGGGGCTCGCCGCGAGCACGGCGCCCGGGACGCGGAGCCAGCCGCGCACGCCCCGGAGCGCCCCGTACGCCGTCAGCCCGAGCAGCACGGCGATCGCTCCGGTCAGGCCGGCGAAGCCCTCGATCAGGCTCGCGCCGCTCACCTTCGCCGTGGCGGCGACGATCGCGTGCGGGCCGAGCGGATAGCCGCCCTTGATCAGGTCCGGCGTCGGCCCGGCGTGGGAGCTGACCCACTCCGTGAACAGCAGGTGCGAGGCCATGTCGTCGTTGACCAGCCCCTGGCCGAGGATGCCCACCCGGCCGCTCGCGGCGAATGGGATCGCGGCGACCAGCGCCGTCCCGACGACCACCACGATCGCGCCGATCCGGACGGCTCCCCCCGGCGACCCGGTGCGCCCGAAGACGATGAGGCAGGCGATCAGGGCGACCCCCACCGCGATGGCCGCCGTGACCGCGTGGCCGGGGAGCTTTACCGCCAGGCCGCAGATCACCAAGAGAGCCGAGATTCCCGTCGCCGGAACCGCGGCCGAATGGCGCGGCAGGCCGGCGATCGCCATGATCGCCGCGCCGAGGAGCAGTGAGGCGCCGACGATCAGCGCTCCCGCCAGCAGAGCCGAGAACATCGCGGAAGCCTAGATAGGAACGGTCAGGCCGGCTTTAGAGCCCGGGCAGGTGCCGGGCCGCGAACCCGTCGGGATAGGCGTCGTACGGGTGCCAGCGCGGGCCGGAACCGCGGGCGTCCCCGACCGTGTCCCAGCGAAGGCCGGCGATCACGGCGTAGACGTGGGTCGGGCTCGCGTAGATGGTCAGCCAGCGGCCCGGGCCCGGAATGCCGTAGCCCATGAACTGCCCGGACGTCATCGGCGTCTGCACCAGACCGGCGCCCGCCAGCGCGTAGCTGACCGCCCCCGAGCAGTCGTATCCCTTCGACTGGAAGGAGGCGTGGCCGCCTCCCCACACATAGGGCTGGCCCACGATCTGGTTCGCCGCGCTGATCATCTGCCTGATCGGGTCAGGCGCGGACGCCGGCGCGAGGGCGGTCCGGTTCAGCAGCAGCGCCGACTCGACGCCGTTCACGGGATGCGTTGCCGTGTAGACCCGCTTGCGCTCCGCCGGCGAGGGCGGCGTGTAGGAGCCGTTGCTGCCGGCCGACGCCGCCGGCATTCCGGTCTTGGGGTCGACCGCGCCGGGCGCCGTCCGCGTCGACGGGGTGTCCCAGGGCGCCCTCTTCTGCAGCGCCTCCTCGGATTGGTACTTCGGCTTGGCACGCCCCTCCCAGGGCTCGGGAGCAAGCTGCACGGAGGCGAGCCTGCCCGTGCTCTCCGAGCCTCCGGTCAGCTTCGGCACGGCGAACAGCGCCGCCGCCGCAATCGCGACGATCGCGATCACAGGAACCCAGATTCGGGGGCGACGGCCGATCCGCCGCCCTCTGATCACCGCTCGAGCGCCCTCCATTGGCGCTCAAACTCTAAGCGCGAACCCGAATGCCCGCGCTGGTCGAGGGTCAAACCGCAGCCGGGCGCTCCATGAACCAGTTCGGGCCGCCGCCGGGGAGCGTCGACTCGCCGGTGACCTCGTAGCCGTGCGAGCGGTAGTAGGGCAGGTTGTCGGAGTTCGAGGTGTAGAGGTAGGCCGGCACTTCGGCTTCGTCCGCGGCACCCTCATGATGAGCCTGCGCGAGCGGCTCGGGCGAGCCGCTCTCAGGCAAGGGATGGCGCCGCGTCCGACTCCGCCCACTCGGCCCGGTAGACGCGATGGCTGCCGGCCAGGCCCTTGAGCTCGAGCTCGCGGCCCGCGTCGAAGCGCAGTCCGTCGCCGTTTCCGCTCGAGGCCGCCTGCCGCAGCTCCTCCGAGACGAGGATCTCGCCGCCCAGCGCCTGCGCAGCAATCCGGGCGGCGAGGATCACGTTCTTGCCGAAGTAGTCGCCCTCCTCCGAGATCACCTCCCCCGTGTGCAGCCCCATCCGAATCCGGAGGGGCTCGGCCGAATCGTCCCGCTCACGCTCGGCGAAGGCGCGCTGCACCTCGATTGCGCAATCCAGCGCCTCGCACGGGTCCGGGAAGGCGAGCATGAAGCCGTCGCCCTGGCTCTTCACCTCATAGCCGTCGTGGCGGTCGAGCTGCTCGCGGAAGATCGCGTTGTGCTCCCGCAGCAGCTGGAGCCAGCGCTCATCGCCGAGGCGCTCCGTGAGCACCGTCGAGTCCTCGATGTCGCTGAACAGGATCGCGACGGTGCCATCGGGCGCCATGTGGGCGCGCATGTCGGGTTGCTCCTCCTCGAGGGCGGAGACCATGTCGTCGATCGAAGTGGTCACGTCCACGCCCGCGAGCCCTTGCGCCTCGAGCCTGTCCTCCAGTGCACGGTCGGCGATCCAGCGCGCGCCCATCTCCCGCGCCGTCCCGAGGACATCGGCGAGGAGGTCGAGGGCGGCCTCTCGATCGTTGTCCCGATCGCGCTCCAGGAGCACCTCGGCGAGGGCGACACCGGACAGCGCCATCCCGGGGCGATCGTTCATCCGCGTCGAGATCTCAACGGCATTGCGGAGGTGCCGCTCCGCGTCGTCCAGGCGGCCCATCACCTTGGCGAGCAGGCCGAGGACACGGTCGACCGAGCCGTTGCAGGCGGCGGCCCGGGCCACGATGATCACCAGCCCCTCGTACGGGAGGAGGAGCTCGTAAGCGCGCTCGGCGTGCTTCGTGTCGTCCGCGAGCGCAATCGCCTCGCCGACGAGGCTCATAGCTGAGAACCAGTTGACGTCCCTCGGGAACACCCGGAAGTCATCGGCCGCCGAAACGCTCGAGCTCGCGGCGGGCCAACTCGACGTCGCCCGACCTCGCGGCAAGGGTGACCTGGCCACCCCGCCAGGCCGGAATGCCGGGGAAGCGCTCGGCGAGATCCCGCACCGCCGGCAGCAGCTCGGCGGCGCGTCCCTGCATGCTGCGGATCTGGATCATCTGGATGCCGTACCACTGCTCGGCGATCGCCTGCTCGGCTCGGTTGCCGGCCCGCCTCCCCTCCTCCGCGAGGCGCTCGGCCTCCTCGATGTCGCCATCGAGGAGCGCCCGCATGCCGCGCAGGGCGGCCGTGTACCAGGTGTGCTCCGGCATCCGCAGCTCGTCGGCCAGCCTGATGTAGGTCTCGAGCTCTCGATCGGCGGCCGAGATGTCGCCGAGCTCGAGCAGCGACCAGAGCCGATAGGCATGACCGCGGACCACCGCGTCCCGGTCCCCTGAGCGCCTCCCCCAGCTCCACCATCTCGTCGGCGAGGGAGAGCCGGATGCGAGGGGCGTCCGGACCGGCCGGGATGAAGATCTTGCGCTGCAGGGCCGCCGCGAGAGCGCTGGGCGAGTCGATCTCGCGCGCGATCTCCACCGCCTCGTTCACCAGCCGCGCGGACTCCGTCACGTCGTTTTCGACCCAGTACATCTCGGCCGACTTGGCGGTCAACAGCGCCGCCCTCCGGGCAGTGCGCTCCGGCCCGATCCGCTCGAGCGCCTCGTCGAGCAGGGCGAGGAGGTTCTCGTCGAGCCGGCCGGCGTCGCTCATCAGCGCAATGCCGATCGCGGCGCCCACGAGGCTGTCGGTGTCGTCGAGCCGCCGGGCCGACTCCGCCGCTCGCTCGAACGCATCCCGCGCATCGGCCACCCGCGCGGACTTCGCCTCGGCGCCGCCGAGCAGCAAGAGCAGACGGCAGCGCAGAGCCTCGTCCGGCTCATCCATCAGCTCGAGAACCTCGAGGGCCCGGCTGTAGACGTCGACAGCGTCCTCGTAGGCGACCTGCTCCATGTCCTGGGCGCCGGCCTGCTGGGCGTAGTCGATCGCCTTGGCGAGATCGCCGCGCGGTGCGGCGGCGAGGAAGTGATGGGCGAGCTCGCCGAGACGCTCCTCGACGTTGCCGCCGCAGATCTTCTCGATGGCGCGACCGGTCCGCTCGTGCAGCGCCGAGCGCTTCGCCGGGCTGAGCTCCTCGTAGAGGGTGTCGCGGACCAGCGCGTGCGCGAAGGAGTAACGGCCGTCGCCGAGATCTGTGACCAGGCGCTCGGCGATCGCCTCCTCCGCGACCTGCATAAGCACCTGGGGCGGCTGCTCGACGACCCGCGCGACCAGCTCCTCGTCGAAGTCGCGGCCGATCACCGCCGCCACCCGAAGCGCCCTCGTTGGTCTCCTCGCTGAGCCGGTCGAGACGGCGCCCGATCACTTCACGCACGCCCTGCGGGATCTCCAGCTCGGCGACGCTGCTCCCGCCGATCAGCTTGCCCTCGCTGGCGAGCAGGCGAACGACCTCGCCGACGAAGAAGGGATTGCCGTCGGTCTGCTCCTGCACCGCCTCCGCGAGGCCCGCCGGCGAGGGCGCGCCGGAGGTCATCTCGATATAGCGCTCGACGGCTCCGATTCCGAGGCCACGGAGCGGGATCCGGGCGTCCCCCTCGATGCCCGAGATCTCGCCGAGCACCCGCGCGAGCGGGTGGTGGCGGCCGAGCTCCACGTCGCGGTATGTGCCGAGGATCAGGAGACCGCTCGACGCGACCTCCCGCGCCGCAAAGCGGAGCAAGAGCAGGGAGGGCTCATCGGCCCAGTGCAGGTCGTCCAGCACGATGACGAGCGGCCGATCCCGCGCGGCGGCGAGCAGCAGGCTGGTGACGGAGTCGAAGAGGCGGAAGCGGGCCTCCTCGCTGTCGGACCCCGCGGCGGCCTCGATGTCCAGTTTCTCCGCGACCTCGGGGATCAGCTGCGCGACCTCGGCCGCCCCTCCGCCGAGCTGCCAGGCCAAGGCGACGGGGTCGGCATCCCGGGCGTAGGAGCGAACCGCCTGCACCCAGGGCCAGTACGCCGGCGCGCCCTCGTCCTCGCGGCAGCGCCCCCAGTAGACGCGGGCGCCGCTGACGCGTGCGTAGGTCGCGAGCTCTTCGGCCGCCCTCGTCTTGCCGATGCCCGGCTCTCCCACCAGCAGCTGGAGCGAGCCCCGCCCGGCGAGGGCCGAGTCGACCGCCTCGCGCATCCGGTCGAGCTCGCGCTCGCGGCCGACGAAGACCCCGCCCGCGAGGCTCTCCAGGGGGTTGGACGGCCGCGCCTCCGCGGCCTCGTCCGGCCTCTCCTCGAGAGCGGCGACGATCAGCCCGCGCGCCTCGCTCGCATTGGCCGGCCGATCCTCGGGGCGCTTGGCGAGCAGGGCCAGCACGGCCCGGTCGAGCGCCTCAGGGATGTCGGCGTTGTGCCTGGACGGCGGCACCGGGTCGGCGTGCAGGTGCTGGCTGATGATCGAGACCGCATCGTCGCCCGGGAACGGCGGCTGGCCCGTGAGCATCTCGTAGAAGAGAGCTCCGAGCGAGTAGAGGTCGCTGGACGGACTGGCGTTGTCGCCGACGGCCTGCTCGGGCGGCAGATAGGCCACCGTCCCGACCAGCGTCCCGCCGCTCACCCTCGAGCGGGCCTCGGTCGTGGCCAGCCCGAAGTCGCCCAGGCGGGCGTGGCCGTCGTCGTCGATCCAGACGTTCGCGGGCTTCAGGTCACGATGAACGATCCCGCGGGAGTGCGCGTGCTCGAGGGCCCGGGTGACGTCCGCCGCGATCTCGACCGCGCGCGAGACCTCGAGGTGGCCGCCCGCCGCCGCCAGCAGGCCCTGGACGTCCCCACCGGGCATGTAGCGGCTGACGATGAACGGATTGCCGTCGTCCTCGCCGGTGTCGAGGACCGGGACGACGTGCGGGTGATCGCCGAGCTTGCGCATCGCCTCGGCCTCTCGTCGCGCCCGGGCCAGGATCGCCGCGCCCACACCCTCCGTGTCGTAGAGCGCGAGGGCCACCTCGTCTCCGCTGACGGTGTCGGTCGAGAGATAGACGCGCTTTCGGCCGCCCTGCCCGAGGAATCGCCGCACCCGGTAGCGGCCTGCGATCTCGGTCGGAACGTCGGCTGGGAGGGACTTCGACCGGGGACGCCTCGGCCGGAGCACGCTCGACCAACTCGGTTCCGCAGAAGTCGCAGAACCGGGCACCCTCACGATTCTCGTTCCCACAGGACGGACACCGCATGTCCTGACCAAGTATCCCAAGAGCCTGCTACGGCCTCCGGCCCCCGGCCACTAGATATCCCCTGAGAACGTGTCGCAGGCCTCGAGCCTGCCCGAGTCGAAGCCGGTTTGGAGCCAGTGGTCGCGCTGCTCCGAGGTGCCGTGAGTGAAGGACTCCGGGTCGATCCTTCCCTGTGTCTGCTGCTGGATGCGGTCGTCCCCCACCGCCGCCGCCGCGGTCAGCCCCTCCTGGAGGTCGCCGCTCTCGAGGATGCCGCGGTCGTAGGTCGAGCGGGCCCAGACGCCGGCGAGGCAGTCGGCCTGCAGCTCGAGGCGAACCGACAGCGCGTTCGCGTCGTCCGGGTTCGCCTGGCTCTGCTGGCGAACCTTCTGCTCGATGCCGAGCTGCTGCTGGACGTGGTGCCCGAGCTCGTGGGCGATCACGTAGGCCTGCGCGAAATCGCCGGGGGCCTTGAACCGCTGATTGAGCTCGTTGAAGAAGCCGAGGTCGAGGTAGACCCTCTGGTCGAGCGGGCAGTAGAACGGCCCGGTCGCGGAGCTGGCGAGCCCGCAGCCGGATTGCACCTGGTTGCTGAAGAGCACCACCTTCGCGCGCTGATAGGACCTGCCGGCCCCCTGGAACTGCTGCGTCCAGAAGTCCTGCGCGTCCCCCTGGACGAAATCGACGAACTGGACCTCCTTCTCCTCGCTCGGGCTTCCGGGCACCGAGTCGTTCCCCGTCCCGCTCTGCGGCACCTGTGGGAAGGAGCTGGTCGGATCGGGGACGTTGAAACCGCCGCCGCCACCCCCGCCCTGGATGAAGAGGAAATAGACGATGGCCAGGACGATCAGCGTCCCGATCCCGCCGCCGCCCGAGGCGCCCCATCGGGATCGGCGTGCCGCCGCCGGCGCCGAATCCTCCCCCCGCGCCGCGGCGATCCTCGATGTCGCCGCTGCGCTTGCCCGGCTTCCACTTCATCGGCGGCCACTCTATCCGCGTCCCAGAGGCTGGAAACTGACGCCGTGAGCGAGCGACCCCTGCCCGATGCCATCGCCCGGCATCTCGATCGGGCGCTCCCGGAGGGAGCCCCGGAACCCCAGCGCGTCCGGCTCGGGCAGAGCGGAGAGATGGTCCAGAAGCCCGGCGGCCGTCGCCTGGAGTTCACGGCCGTGCAGCAATACGCCACCGACCGCGTCGAGTTCGAATGGCGGGCCTCCTTCGGAACGAACCCCTTCGTCCGCGTGAGAGTCACGGATCGCTACCGCGATGGCAAGGGGCTGCTGATCGCCCGCGTCTGGGGTCTCGTCCCCGCCACCAGGAACACCGGGCCGGAGACCGACCGGGGAGAGGCCATGCGCTACCTCGCCGAGCTGCCGTGGGTCCCGTTCGCGATGACGAGCGAACCGTGAGCTGTCCTGGCGAGAGCTCGACGACGGCGAGGTCGAGGTCTCCACCCTGGTCGGCGGAGTCGCGGCCAGCGTGCGACTGGCATTCGGCGAGTCGGGCCTGATCAGAAGGGCATCCGCGATGAGGCCCCGGGTGGCCGGCCGGGCCTTCGTCGACACGCCGTGGGTCGGCGAGTTCGGCGACTACATCGAGCTCGGCGGGATCCGCGTCCCGGGCACGGCCGAGGTGCGCTGGGAGCTGCCGGATGGACCGTTCACCTACTGGCGCGGCGAGGTCGCCTCACTGCTCGTGGAATAGGCCTCGAGCGTCTGCCGCTGGGAGAGCGCGTAGAGCAGGATCAGCGAGGGGATCACCGTGACCGCCGCGACCCCAAAGATGACGATCACCCACGTCAGCGTCGTGGAGGCCCCGGCGGCGTCCGAGATCTTCAGGGACGTCGGCAGGATGTAGGGGAAGGCGGCGGCGAAGTACCCCCAGATGACGGCCGCTCCGGCCCCCACCGCCGCCGCCCGCAGGCCGTAGTTCCGCCCGCTGACCAGCAGGCCGAGGGCGACCAGGCCACAGATCCCGGAGAGGATGACCAGGGCGATGCCGGGCCACGAGGTGAGCCCGTCGTAGACGTAGCGGCCGTCGGCGTGGAGCGCGATCACCCCTACGACCGCGGCGGCACCCGCGATCACCGCCGCGGCCAAGGCGCGACGCTCGAAGTAGTCGCGGAGCTCGGTGTCGCCCGCCGCTCCCGAATCGCGCACCAGGAAGACTGCGGCGGTGTACGCGGTGAGCAGCACGAAGAGGACACCGGTGACCAGGGGCAGGAAGCCCGTCCAGCTGCTCGTGGGATCGCCGTCGCCGCCGGCGGGTACCTCACCGGAAGCGATCGCCCCGACCACCGTGCCCATGAAGAAAGGTGTCAGCACGGACGCGAACCCGAAGACCCGGCTGGCGGGTCGCTCCACGGGCCCGGGCAGAGCGTGGCGGAAGGCGAAGCCGGAGCCGCGCAGGACGATGCCGAGCGCGGCGAGGGCCAGCGGGATGTAGAGCGTGGTGAAGATCGCCGAGAAGGCCTGCGAGAACGCGGTCCAGAGAATGACGAGGATGAAGATCAGCCAGACGTGGTTGGCCTCCCAGACGGGGCCGATCGAACGGTCGATCTGGGTCCGGATCCGCTTCGCGCGGTCGCCCGACCCCGCGAGCAGATCCCATACTCCCGCGCCGAAGTCCGCTCCGCCGAAGATCGCGTAGAGCGTCACCCCGATCCAGAGGATCGCCGCGCAGACGTCCGCGCTGCTCATGCGGATGCCCCCGATCGCTCGCCCGGCGGAGGTCCGTATGGGATCTCGGTCTCAGGCGCACCCTCACGCCAGCGGCGGGAGAGGCCGCGCAGCACGGTGATCGCGATCACCGCCAGCGCGGCATAGAGGGCCATCGTCACGCCGAACACCCACCAGATTCCCTGGGCCGGGGTCACCGCGTCGGCCGTGCGCATGTAGCCGTTCACGATCCATGGCTGGCGGCCGACCTCGGTGACGATCCAGCCGCACCAGAGCGCGACCACCGCCGCCACCCCGGCGATCGGCGCAGATCCGCAGGAACCATCGTGTGGCCGGCAGATCGCGTCGCCGCCACCAGGAGATCGCGAACCAGACCGCGAGCAGGAAGAGTGCCGTGGCGATCCCAACCATGAGGTCGAAGGAGAGGTGCAGCATCGTCAGCGCGGGCGGCTGGTCGTTCTTGGGGATCTGGTTGAGGCCGGTGACGTCCGTGTTCTTGCTGAAGCCCGACCAGGAACGAGTCGAGCCCCGGGATCCCGATCCCACCCTTGACCTGGCCGTCGACGCAGCGGCCGCCCAGGTATTCGGTCTGGTCCGGCCCTCCCTTGTAGATGCACTCCATCGCCGCGAACTTGGCAGGCTGGTCGTCGGCGATCGAGCGAGCCGCCGTGTCCCCGACGAAGAGCTGGATCGGCGTGGCGATCGCCGCCAGAGTGAACGGGATCACCAAGCCGAGCCGGTGGTAGCGGTCACGGCGGCCACGGAGCATCCCCACCGCGTACACGGAGGCGATCAGAAAGCCGGTGACGATGTAGGCCGCCAGGAACATGTGGAAGAACTCGTAGCCCGTCGCCGGGTTGAAGAGCACCTCGAGGGGCCTGACGTTGGTGACGTTGCCCGCCGAGTCGAGGTCGAATCCCTGGGGCTGGTTCATCCAGGCGTTCACCGCGATCACGGAGAAGGCGCCACCGACCCCGGAGATGACGATTGGCACCGCGGCGAGCATGTGCGCTCGGGGCGAGAGCCGGTCCCAGCCGTAGATGTAGATGGCGATGAAGATCGCCTCGAGGAAGAAGAAGATCCCCTCGATCGCGAAGCCGACTCCGAAGGCGTCACCGAAGCGGCCCGTGAACCGCGGCCAGAGCAGGCCGAACTCGAAGGAGAGGACGGTGCCGGTCACCGCGCCGACGGCGAAGAGGACCGCGACAGCCTTCGACCAGTTGCGCGCCAGGCGAAGCGCCTCCGGGTCCTTCTTCCGATGGCCGTGCCACTCGGCGATCAGCATCACGGCCGGGAAGGCCACGCCGAGGCAGGCGAGCACGATGTGGAAGCCGAGGGTGAACCCCATCTGGGTGCGGGCCGCCAGCAGGTTCGACGAGGAGTCGGCCAACAGGGAGATGGGCAAGCTCATCAACGTGACCC
>CAWDQZ010000003.1:145000-447305 GCA_963804595.1 uncultured Solirubrobacterales bacterium | reverse complement strand
AGCCGGCGCGCGTCGGCCAGCGTCCGCAGGAAGTGAACGTTCGAGTACCTCGCCAGCGACGGGAGGATCCGCGGGGCGCTCCCAGTCGCGATCAGCAGGGCGCGGTAGGCGAGCTCCCGCCCGTCGTCCACGCGGACTCTGCGCTGCTTCTCGTCGAGGCCGGTGGCGCGGTGGCCGAAGATCAGCTCCACCCGCTGGTCGGCGTACCAACGCGCGGGCTGGAAGCCGATCTCCGACTCATGCGTCTTCCCGGAGAGCAGTCCCTTCGAGAGCGGCGGCCGGTCATAAGGCAGCTCGGCCTCACCGCAGACCAGCTGGATCCGGCCCTCATATCCACGGGCGCGCAGCGTCTCGATGGCCCGCTGAGAGGCCAGGCCGCCGCCGACGATCAGGACGCCATCGCCGGTCATGCGGCCGCTGGCTCCTCGATCTCGCGGGGAATCTCGGCACGGCGGTGCCGCGGCGGGATCTCGACGTCGGGCGGCAGCTCGAGCCGGCCCGACTCACGCCGCTCAGCCGCTGACCGTGCCCGGGCGCGGCCCTTTTGGATTCCGGCGACCACGCGGGCGACGAAGAGCCCTGCGATGACGGGGACACTGGCGACGACCGGCCAGAAGAGCCAGGGACTCGACGCATCGGTGCCGGCCCCCAGGGTGTGGGCGACCCCGAGGGCGTAGACCAGGATGGTCGCCCTGTGCGCACGCCGCCAGAGGCGGGGGCCGATCCGACGGCGGACGTAGAAGCTCAGTCCGAGCAGCGCCGCAAGCCAGCCGGCGGTGATTCCGAGGCCAACCCAGATGGTCTTGTAGGCCATCAGGAAGGGGATCGAGATGCCCGCCGGCCCCGGGTTGAGCCAGGGGTCGCCCAGCAGGCTGAGGCCATGGACGGCGATCGCGACGAGGCCGGTGACCGCCGTCTGCTCGTGGATCGCGCTGAGCGTACGTCCGATTCCGGGTCGGCGCGAGAGCTTGCCCGCCATGGTGAGGCCCAGGACGACCGAGATCGTCACCAGCCCGAGAGCGACCACACCCGAGGCGCGGCTGACCAACCACCAGAGGTGCTGAGCAACGCCCGAGCTCATCGCCCCACCTCGGCGACGGGCGTGGGGCCCTGCGGGACGTACACGCTTCGCCGGCCGATCAGCTTCGCGCTGACCGGGCCGAGCAGCTCCACCTCGCCCGTCTCGCCGACCAGCATTCCGCCGCACGCCGCGAGCAGGCGGCGCGCGCGTTCCGGGCCGCTGAGAAGCGCTGCCTTGGAGAGAGTCTCCGCCTCGAGGGCGTCCCGCCCGAGCGCGGTGACGCCGACCAGCCCGGTCCAGGCGGGCTCTCCGGTACTCGGATCCAGAAGGTGGTGAGCGAAGCCGCCGTCGTCGCGGCGCCAAACGCGCGTGTCCACCCCGGAGCTGGCTATTCCGCCGGCGGCGACGTAGAAGATCGCCGCAGCCTCGCCGTCGATCGGATGCCGGGCATGAACCGCGAAGGGATCGAGCTGGCCCGCGAAGCCTCCGATCCGAACGTCGCCCCCGCAGTCGACGACGTAGCTCGAATAGCCGCGGAGGCGCTCGGCCAGCATGTCGGCCGCCAGTCCCTTGCCGCTGCCTCCGGTGTCGAACCCCACGCCTGGTGGGCGCTTGATGGTTCCCGCCTCGTCGTCGACCTCGATCCGCCGCCACTCCCCCTCGGCGCGCGGCCGTGCGGGGCGGCGCGGCGGGGCGAGCGCGAGCGCATCGGCAAGGGGCACCGGATTCATGCCTGCCCGGGACTCGCCGTACCCCGCCGCGACGATCGCGCCGAGCAGGGTGGGGTCCACGAGCCCACAGGTCCTCTCCGCCGCCCAGAGGCCGGCCCGCACCGCGCGCCGGAGGAGCTCGGACGAGGGGACCTCGGGCCGGGGATCCTCGTTGAGCGCGGTCAGCTCGCTGTCCGACCGGAAGCGTGAGAGCGCAGCGTCGAACCCGGCGATGAACAGGCGCCCCTGATCGGCGGCGAACGAGGCCGGCGGCGAACCCGGCAGAGGCTCCCCGATGATCAGGCGGACCTCGCAGCCCATGGCATCGAAGGTGAGGTCGTGGACGCTCATGACGATGAAGTGGCCACGGGTGGGGATGGCGCGACCGCCCCGGACGACGAGTAGGTCGAGGTCGAGCCCCCGGCGGTGCCTCCGCCGGCTGGGATCACCTTCGTGATCACGATCTTCTTGGCCGGCCTGGACTTCGCGACAACCGGGGTGGTCGGAGTCGCGGGACCGAGCGCCGGGTCCTTCCCGGCACTCAACTGGAAGGCGAGGAACTCGAAGGCGACCGCGAAGATCGCCAGCGCGGCGAGGATCGTCGGCAGGGGGGCCGGCTTGGGCCCGCGCGGCCGCGGCGCACGCTGGCCCGCGGGCGCAGCCTGGTCCGGCCGCTCAGTCATCTGCACCCACTCCTCCGGGCACCGCCTGGCGGGGCAGCAGCTGGGTGCCGGCGGTGTTGAGGACGGGCGCGCTCATCGCGCCGCTCGTGCCGGTCGAGATCCGCTGTCCCGTCTGGGCGCTCTGGGTGGTCCCGGCGGCGATCTTCGCCGCCGGAGCCGCTCCCTGGCCGGGGTTCGAGGCGATCGCAAAACCACCCAGGCCACCCAGGCCGAAGATCACCGCCCCGACCGCGATCTTGCTTCTGAAGTCCTTCACGGGATCCGCTCCTTGCTCGTTGGTACTTGGCCATTCTTCGAAACGAGCGGCAAGCAGCCGGGGAAGGGCGGGTAAAGCTTTCGGGAAGCTCTCTGCCCCGGCTCAGTCACCACCCTCGTGGTCGACTTCGCCGCCGTCGTCGCCACCGCCGGTGGCGCCACCGCCGCCTCCGCTCGAGCCCGTGGTGACCGGCGAGTGGCTCGAGCCGCTCTGCGACGAGCCGCTGCTGCCGGTGCGCACCGGGCTTCCGCTCGACCCGGAGTAACCCGAGCCCGAACCGCTGGAACCGGTGGAGACCGATTCACTGGCGAGGGCCCTCCCGGCGGCCGCGTGCCGGGGGCCGGCGGCCTTGGTCCGGTGACGCTTGGCATGGATCGTCCGCCGGACCACCTTGGTCCCCTCCGCGACGGGGGCGACCGCGACTTCCTTGGAGCTCTTGCTCGAGCTGATCGCGTATCCCCCGAGGCCGCCCAGGCCCAGAGCAACCGTGATCGCAGCGATCTTCGTCCTCAGGTCATTCACTTTGCACTCCTTGGGTCGGGTGACGGGGGCGATTCTCAGCGGCGCTTAGGGAAGGGCCTGAGAAGGGCAGGTAAAGAGAGGGAGAAGGAATCGACCGTGGACGCGGCGAGCAGCCTCACCGGCGCTACATTGGCCGCAAATGCCCGGCTCACAACCTTCACGGCGGATTCTGTTCGTCGAAGACGAGGCGGCGATATTCGAGCCCTTTTCCAGGGCGCTGAGACGAAACGGCTTTGAGCCGGTCGTCGCCCGCACCGTGGCCGAGGCACTCGAGTCCGCGGGGCGGGTCGAACCCGACCTCGTCCTGCTCGACCTCAACCTGCCGGACGGGGACGGCTCGGACGTCTGCCGCTCCCTCCGCCGGGACTCGGACGTGCCGATCGTGATGCTCACCGCGCGAGGCACCGAGATGGACCGGGTCGTCGGACTCGAGCTGGGCGCGGACGACTACGTGGTCAAGCCATTCAGCTCCCGCGAGCTGATCTCGCGGATTCGGGCCGTCCTCCGTCGGCCGCGCAAGGACGACAGGCCCGAGCCGAGCTCGATCACCGTCGGCGACCTCGAGATCGACCCGGGGGCGCGCTCAGTAGAGGTCGACGGTGAACCGATCGCCCTGGCCCGCAAGGAGTTCGACCTGCTCGCGGAGCTCGCTCGGAACGCGGGCCAGGTGGTCACTCGCGAGGACCTGATGTCCCGGGTCTGGGACGTCAACTGGTTCGGGTCCACCAAGACGCTCGACGTCCACATCAAGACGCTGCGCCGCAAGCTCGGTGACGACAGCGCGAATCCGCGCTTCATCGAGACCGTGCGGGGCGTCGGCTTCCGCCTGATCGCTGCTCAGGACGGTTCCCAGTAAGCCTCCGGCTCCGACTCACGCTTGCGGTCGCGTACGTGCTGCTGCTCTCCCTGATCGCCTTCGGGGTGCCGCTCGGCGTCAGCCTTGGAAAGCGGGTGGATTCCGAGGTCCGGGCCCAGGCCAAGAGCCAGGCCGAGGTCGTGGCCGCGAGCGCCCCCGAGCTCATCGAGCACTCGCAGATCGCAACGCTGCAACGGCTGGTAACCCGATCGGCCGAGGCACAGCGCGGTCGGGTTCTCGTCGTCGACGCGACCGGCCGGGTGATCGCGGACAGCGGCGGACCCGGCGAGATCGGAGCCGACTACGCCTCGAGACCCGAGATCGCCTCCGCGCTTCGCGGGCGGAGCACACAGGAGATCCGGCACAGCGCCACCCTGAATGAGGACTTGCTTGCGACGGCTGTGCCGGTACTGCGCGCCGGCCGGCCGATCGGCGCTGTGCGGGTCACGCAGAGCAACGCGGCGGTAACGCACGCCACCAACGCGGCGATCCTCCGGCTGGCGGTGCTCGGAGGCGTCGTGCTGTTGCTCGGCATGCTCGCCGGCGGGCTGATCGCCCGTGAGACCTCGCGGCCGATCGGCCGGCTGGAGGACGCGGCGCGACAGGTCGAGAGCGGCGACCTCTCCGTTGTGGCACCAGTCGAGGGGAGCAGCGAACAGCGCGCGCTCGCGCGCTCGTTCAACAGCATGACCCGCCGGCTGGGCCGGCTGCTGCGAAGCCAGCAGGACTTCGTGGCTGACGCCTCCCACCAGCTGCGGACACCGCTCACCGGCATCCGGCTCCACCTGGAGGAGCTTCGGGACGAGCTTCCGCCGGATGACCCGAGGGTCGCAGAGCTGGACGCTGGCATCCGGGAGGTCGATCGTCTGGCGGGGATCGTCAACGAGCTGCTGATCCTGAGCCGCGCCGGTGAGCGCCAGGTACCGGCGGAGCAAATCGACGTCGCCGATTCGGTCGACGACGCACTCGACAGATGGGAGAAGGCGGCCGCGGAGGCCGACATCGGCCTGACGAGGGATCGAGAAGGTGAAGCCGGGAGCTGCCACTGCGCCCGGCCGGATTTCGAGCGCGTCCTCGATTGCCTGCTCGAGAACGCGATTCGGTATTCGCCCGGGGGGTCCGAGGTGGTCCTGATCACCGCGCCTGGCCGCATCGAGGTGCTCGATCGAGGCCCTGGGCTCGAGCCGGGCGAGGAGGAGATGGTGTTCGAGCGGTTCCATCGCGGTCGCGCGGGCCGGCAAGGGCCTCCCGGCACCGGCCTCGGCCTGTCAATCGCGCGCGAGCTCGCGGAGGAGTGGAACGGCCAGGTGCGGCTCGAGAACCGCCCCGGCGGTGGCACCCGCGCGATCCTCTCGCTGCCGCGGAGGACGGCGCCGGTACCGGCAGAGGTTGGCTCGGTATGACGGCCACCTCCGTTCGCTGGGCAGTCTTCGCGGTTGTCGGGCTGCTCGTCGCCGTGGTGGTGGCACTGCTCGCAACGCACCTGGTGAGCGAGAAGATCGGCATTTCGGCTGAGCCAGTCAGCGCCGGGGAGTCGCTCGTTCCGCAGCGCGCGGACCACCCGGCGCGGCCCGGTCGGCGTCATTCGAGCCGCCCGACGCCCACGACGACGGGCGCCTCGACCGCACCCGCTCCCGCTCCAGCGGCGAGCTCGAGCCCCAGCGACTCAGGCGAGTCGGACGATGGCGCGGCGAAGTCGAAACCGACGGCGTCGGGCGGCAACCTTTCCCCCGCTGAGGACACCTCGCCTCCCGCAACGCCTCCGCCCTCCGGTCGCTCGGGCACCTCCACGAAGCCCGAGCCAGGCGACGACTGATCTCCACGTCTAGCTCGACCCGTCGGAGGGCGGATGCACGACGAGCACGTCGCATGGGGCGTTATGGAGGATCTCGCTGGAGACGCTGCCGAGCACGGCGCTCGTGAGGGCGCCGCGCCGGCGCGAGCCCGTGACGATCAGGTCGGCCCCGATGTCCTCGGCCACGGTCACGACTCCCGACGCAGGCGGTCCACCGATCACCCAGCCGGCGGCCAGGAGGTCCCGGCTCAGCGTCTCGATCGCGCGGTTCAGGTCATCGCGGACCATCGCCCGCTTCTCAGGTTTCGCCAGCGGCGGGCCGCCGGGTGCCGGTGACGGCACTTTGCCGGGGACCGCTTCCACAAGGGTGAGGGAGGAATCGTCCTTGTCGGCGATCTCGGCGGCGCGGGCCAATGCCGCCCGCGCGCCGTCACTCCCGTCGTAGGCAACGACCACGTTGCGGTAGGTGGAGGAAAACGCCATACCGCCTCAGTCGACCCGCGGCGGCTCGAGGGGGTCGATCGCCATGGGCTCCTCGTGCCATTCCATCGGCAGCGCCACCTCGACGTCCAGCGAGTGACGGGGGGGTTCAAGATCCTCGCGGACGTGGCCGTGGTAGAGAAGCGGGGCGAGATATCGGGCGCTGATCTTCTGCGGCGGCCACCAGAGCGTGTCCAGGGATGCCTCTCCCTCTCCGCCGCCTCCGGCCACCTCGGCGCGAAGATTGACCGACTCGTCACCGGTCAGCAGCTTGCCGCGGAGGATCGGCCTGAACGGCCGGGCCGGGGGACCCGCGCCGAGGCGGTGTGCGATGTCCTCGGCGGCGGTATCAGCCTCCTGGGTCGCAATGCCGCCCTGCTTGATCGGAAATGTGGTGCCATCACCGGCTGCGTAGACATCCTCCGCTCCCTTGACACGGGCCAGTTCGTCGATCGGGATGAACCCTCGGTCGTCCGCAGGCAAGCCCTCGATGGAGGGACCCTCCATGACGGGGAGTGCCACCGCTACAGCAGGCCCCAGGACTCGGCTTCCCGGGCTGAGCCTGATCCCGTTCTCCGCGATCTCCCGTACCGTCGAAGAAGCGATGACCTCGATCCGCCGGCCGCCAAGCAACTCGGCGATGGCGGCGCTGGCGGTCGGACCGAAGACGGCCAGGGGGGCCGACTCGGGCGTGATGACCGCGATCTTCACGTCCAGGTCTCTCTGGACTGCGCGACGCTGGGTCATCAGCGCGATCTCATAGAGCGGCAGTGACCAGGTCACGCCACCTGGGACGATGAAGACGACCCGATGGTTCTGCTCGACCGCCCGGTCGAGCAGGGAATCGACGCGGAAGGCCTCGCCCGGATATGGAAAGGTGATGGCGCCGTCGAGCGCCGGGACGAAGCGCCCCCCTGCACAGACGACGAGGAAGTCGTATCCCAACGTGGAGCCGTCGTCGAGCTCCACCTGGTGGTCCGCCGGCCGCACACCACTGACCGCGCGCTGGGTGAAACCTGCGCCCTTTTCCTCGGCAAGCGGCTGCAGCTCGTACCGCTCCGCCGGGCCGATGTCGAACGGCTCCTCGACCAGCAGCGGCTTGTAGAGAAAGTCGGGCGTCGGCGAGACGAGGGTCTGCGACACGCGGTCGCCGCCGAGGTCGGCGAGCGCAAGGAGTGTTTCGATTCCAGCGACGCCCCCGCCCGCGATGACCACGCGAGCAGACCCGTTTTTCGTTTCGCCAGTCATCTCATGGCAGCGTCGCGGGACTCGGGCCGAGGCCCATCGGTGCTGAGCACCGGCCCGACTACGTAGTTATCACGGTGCGCGATCCCGGTGTGGCGCGCGGATGGAACCCCGCACGGGTGAGCGTAGGTTCGGCGCACAGACCGTTCGCCATCTCGAAGGGGATCCGATGACCGTTTCGACAGCATTGCTCCCTAGGTTCGAGGAGCTCTCCCGGCACTCGAGCCATGGGTGAACAGCTCTCCGCCCTGGACGCAACATTCCTCGAGCTGGAGGAGATCGACCAGAGCGCCCACATGCACATCGGTGGGGTCATGCTGCTCGAGCCTCAGCCCGATGGCGCGCCGCCCCTCGACCAGATCCGCCGCGACGTGCTCAGGCGGCTGCCCGACCTCCCCCGCTACACCCAGCGACTCTCCCATCCAAGGACGGGTGGCCTGCACTGGCCCACCTGGGAGGAGGATCCCGACTTCCAGGTCGAGCGTCATGTCTTCGCGGCCGGCCTGCACGCCCCCGGCGGGCGGGACGAGCTCATGGAGTGGGCGGGGGAGTACTACTCGCAGCGGCTCGATCGCACCAAGCCGCTCTGGGAGATCGCGGTCCTCGAACTCGCCGACGGCCGCTGGGCTCTGGTGACCAAAACCCATCACTGCATGATCGACGGGGTCGGCTCCGTCGACCTGGCGACGATCATGCTGGATACCGAGCGCGAGAGGCCCGAACGGGCGGTCAACGGGACTTCAAACAGCACGGTTCGGCTCGGGGCCAGCGCCCAGATCGAGACCGTCACCGAGCCTGAACCCACTTCCCTGCAGCGTGGGGTCGCGCGTCTCGCCCGCCCCGCCCTGCGGCTTGGGCATGCGGCCGTGAGTGCGGGCCAGTCCGGCCTGCAGGCGGCCGAGGCCGCCGTCGGCTTCGCTTCCCACCCCTCCCGCGCCCGGGATGCCTTCCGGCGCTCGAAGGCTTTCGCGGAGTTGATCGTCCGCGACGAGTTGATTGCGGCGCCCCACACCAGCCTGAACGAACCGATCGGCGCGAAGCGCACCCTCTCAGTGCTCACCGTCGAGCTCGGTGAGCTGAAGCAGATCAAGCGCGCCCTCGGCGGCACAGTGAACGACGTCGTTCTCGCCTCCGCCGCCGGCGGCCTCCGCCGGCTGCTCGAGCACCGCGGCGAGGAGCCGCCCGTTCCGGGCCTGCGGGCGATGGTCCCGATGAACGTGCGCACCGCCGGCGATCACCTGGCGATGGGGAACAAGATCTCGTCGCTGTTCGTGCACCTCCCGGTCGCGGCGTCAGACCCGTCCGAGCGCTATCGGCTCCAGGTCGAGGAGGCCGAGGCTCTGAAGGCCGGGACGCAGCACGAGGGCTCGAGCTTCCTTCTCGATCTCGGCAACCACATGCCGCCGGTGCTGCACAGCTTCGTCGCACGCTCCCTGTTCGCGACGCGCCTCTTCAACGTGACGGTTACGAACGTTCCCGGACCGCAGACGCCCCTCTATTACTTCGGCTCCCACATCGACGAGATCTGGCCGCTGGTGCCGATCGCTGCCGCCCACGCCATCGGACTCGCGGTGTTCAGCTATGACGGGACCCTGTACTTCTGCCTCAACGTCGACCGCGATTCCTGCCGCGACGTCGAGGTCCTCAGGGACGGAATCGAGAGCTCGATCAGCGAGCTGAGCGAACTGGCAGCGGCCAAAGCGGCGGCCTGATGTTCCAGGTCCGGATCCACGGACGTGGCGGCCAGGGAGTCGTCAGCGCAGCGGAGATGCTCTCGGTGGCCGCCTTCGAGGACGGCAAGCACGCCCAGGCCTTCCCCACCTTTGGCTCTGAGCGCGCCGGCGCCCCCGTCACCTCGTTCTGCCGGATCGACGAATGGCCGATCCGCGCTCGCGAGCCCGTCTCGGAGCCCGACACCCTGATCATCCAGGACCCGACCCTGCTTCACCAGGTCAAGGTCTTCGCTGGGCTGCGGGAGGACGGCTATGTGCTGATCAACACCTCGCGGAGTCCAGAGGATCTCGGGCTCAGCGAGTTCGCCTCCGGCTTCCGCCCCGGTCGCCTGCTCGCCGTGCCGGCGAGCGAGATCGCGACCCGGCGGCTCGGTCGTCCACTCCCTAACACTGCCCTACTCGGTGGCTTCGCGGCGATGACGGGCGTAGTCACGGTGGAGGCGGTCGTCCAGGCAATCGGGGAGAAGTTCTCCGGGGACGTCGCAGACCGCAACATGCTCGCGGCCACCGAGGCCCATGACTTCGTCCAGCGCGAAATCAGGGAGCTGTCCCATGCTTAGACAGGAGGAGGGATCCCGTGCCGTCGCCGAGGCCGTTGCCCTCAGCCGCCCCGAGGTGATCAGCGCATATCCGATCTCACCGCAGACCCACATCGTGGAGCACCTCTCCGACATGGTCAGGACCGGCGACCTCTCGCCCTGCGAGTACCTGATGGTCGAGTCTGAGTTCGGCGCCCTCTCCGCCGCCATCGGGGCATCCGCCACCGGCGCCCGCACCTATACCGCGACGGCCTCCCAGGGCATCCTTTTCATGGCGGAGGCGGTCTACAACGCGTCCGGCCTGGGCCTGCCGATCGTGATGACGATCGCCAACCGGGCGATCGGGGCCCCGATCAACATCTGGAACGACCATTCCGACTCCATGTCGATGCGCGACTCCGGCTGGATCCAGCTCTATGCCGAGTCCAATCAGGAGGCGCTCGACCTGCACATCCAGGCGTTCCGGATCGCCGAGCAGCTCTCGCTGCCGGTGATGGTCTGCATGGACGGCTTCATCCTCACCCACGCATACGACGAGGTCGACATCCCCGAGCAGGAGACCGTCGATGCGTTCCTGCCTCCGTTCGAGCCACGGCAGCTGCTCGACCCGGCTGACCCGGTGACGATCGGCGCGATGGTCGGCCCGGAGGCGTTCTTCGAGGTCAAGTACCTCGCGCACGCGAAGCAGATGCAGGCGCTCGACGTTATTCCGGAGGTGGCTCAGCGCTTTGCGATCGACTTCGGGCGGCCCTCCGGGGGCCTGGTGCGCGAGTACCGGACGGAGGGCGCTGAGACAATCATCGTCGCCCTCGGCTCCGTGCTCGGCACCATCGAGGAAGTCGTCGATGAAATGCGCGAAGCGGGTATCAGAGTGGGTGCCCTGGGCATCAAGTCCTTCCGGCCCTTCCCGCTGAAGGAAGTCAGCGATGCGCTCGCCGGCGCCTCCCGCGTCGTGATCCTGGAGAAGGCGTTGGCCGTCGGGAGGGGCGGGATCGTCTCGACGAACATCCACGAGGCACTGCACCACAGACACATCCGCTGCAGCACCGTGATCGCGGGGCTCGGCGGCCGGTCGATCACCCGCGAATCGCTTCGGCAGCTCCTCGAGCAGGCTGGGCGCGACGAGCTCGAGGACCTCAACTTCCTCGACCTTGATACCGAGTTGGTCGCGCGTGAGCTAGCCCGCGAGGGTAATGGCCGACCCGCGGGTCCACACGCCGAGAACATGCTCCGCGACCTCGGAGTGGTCGCGGCCGAACCCCACTGAGGATCACGAAACATGCCCTACCAGGACGTCAAGCTCTACCAGACCGGCACGTATGCCGTTGGTGGTCGACTGCTCGATCCCGAGAAGCGCGCCGTCCAGTCCAGGACGGAGCGCTCCAACACTCTCACCTGCGGACACCGAGCCTGTCAGGGCTGCGGCGAGGCGCTCGGCGCGCGCTTCGTGCTCGACTCGGCGATGCGAGCGACACAGGGCAAACTGATCGCCGCCAACGCGACCGGATGCCTCGAGGTCTTCTCTACGCCCTACCCCGAAAGCTCCTGGCAGCTCCCCTGGATCCACTCGCTCTTCGGCAACGCCCCGGCGGTGAGCACCGGAATCGCTGCGGCACTGAAGGCCAAAGGCCGCGAGGAGGTCAGGGTGATCGGCCAGGGCGGCGACGGCGGCACGCTCGACATCGGCTTCGGCTGTCTCTCCGGGATGTTCGAACGCAACGACGACGTGCTCTTCGTCTGTTACGACAACGAGGCCTATATGAACACCGGCGTGCAGCGCTCTGGCGCCACCCCGCCCGGAGCGCGCACCGCCAACACCAAGCCGGTTGGCGACGAGCCCGGCAACGTCTTCGGCCAAGGCAAGAACGCCCCGCTGATCGCGATGGCGCACGAGATTCCCTACGTGGCGACCGCCACCGTGGCCGAGCTCCGCGACCTCGAGTACAAGGTCGAGCGGGCCATGAAGTTCCGCGGTGCCCGCTACCTGCATGTCTTCGTGCCCTGCCCGCTGGGCTGGGGGTCTGCTTCCGAGGACACAATCAAGATCGCCCGCCTCGCCAAGGAGACCGGCATCTTTCCCGTCTTCGAGGCCGAGGACGGTGAGGTGGTCGGTGTCTCGAAGATCCGCGAGCAGGTGCCGGTCACCGAATACCTGAAGCTGCAGAAGCGCTACGCCCATCTCTTCAAGGACCCACCGCGCACCGATGTGATTGACGCCATCCAGGCGCGCGCCGACGCCAACGTCAGGCGATTCGGGCTGAACGGGGGCTACGGCTCCCTCCCCGACCTGCTCCACGAAGGCCGCCGGGATCTGCTCGCCGACACTCCCCACGGGCCACAGTGATGGAAGCCACCGAGAAAAACCTCCCTTTCGCCATCACGCTCGACGTCGGCTCAAGTCTCGCCAACAAAACGGGCAACTGGCGGACCGAGCGCGCCCAGTACATCGACCGACTGCCGCCCTGCAACCACGCCTGCCCCGCCGGCGAGAACTGCCAGGCGTGGTTGTACGAGGCCGAGGACGGCGACGGAGGCTACGAGCGGGCCTGGCACAAGATCGTCGAGGACAACCCCTTCCCGGCGATCATGGGTCGCGTCTGTTACCACCCGTGCGAGACCTCCTGCAACCGCGGCGAGCTCGACGAGGCCGTCGGCATCCACTCGGTCGAGCGCTTCATCGGTGACGAGGCGATCAAGCAAGGCTGGTCGTTCGATCCCCCCGCTGGGTCAACCGGCAAGCGGGTGTTGGTGGTCGGCGCTGGGCCCTCCGGGCTCTCGGCCGCATATCACCTGCGCCGCCTCGGCCACGAGGTGACGATCTTCGAGGCCGGTCCCATGGCCGGCGGCATGATGCGCTTCGGCATCCCGACCTACCGGCTGCCGCGTGACGTGCTCGACGCCGAGGTCGACCGGATCCTGGCGATGGGTGTCGAGCTCGAGCTGAACAAGAAGGTCGCAAACATCGAGGAAGCGATGACCGGCGGCGGCTTCGACGCGGCCTTCCTCGCCGTCGGTGCCCACATAGGCAAGCACGCCGACATCCCGGCCGGCGAGGCTGCGCGCATCCTCGACGCCGTCTCGCTGCTCGAGTCGATGGAGTCTGACGAAAAGCCGCTGCTCGGTCGCAAGGTCGTCGTCTACGGCGGTGGCAACACTGCGATGGACGCGGCCCGCACCGCCAAGCGCCTCGGTGCCACCGACGCCGTGGTCGTCTACCGGCGAAGCCGTGACAAGATGCCCGCCCACGAGTTCGAGGTCGCCGAGGCCGAGGAGGAGGGCGTGATGATGCGCTGGCTCGAGACCATCAAGCAGGTCGACGGTGGCACCATCACCGTCGAGAAGATGGAGCTCGACGAGACCGGCTTTCCCCAGCCGACCGGCGAGCTCGACCAGCTCGAGGCGGACTCCGTGATCCTCGCCCTGGGCCAGGAGGCCGACCTCTCGCTGCTCGACGACGTCTCCGGCATCGAGGTTGAGGATGGTGTCGTCCAGGTCGGGCCGAACATGATGACCGGGCACGAGGGCGTCTTCGCCGGCGGCGACATGGTCCCGGCCGAGAGGACCGTCACGGTCGGCGTTGGCCATGGCAAGAAGGCCGCGCGCAATATCGACGGCTGGCTGCGCGGCCAGAGTCTCGAGACGCCCCCCAAGCACGAGGTCATCAGCTTCGACCAGCTCAACACCTGGTACTACGCCGATGCACCCAAGGCGATCCAGCCCGCGCTCGAGATCGAGCGGCGCCGGTCCACCTTCGACGAGGTGGTCGGCGGGCTCGACGGGTCGAACGCCCTCTACGAGGCCCGGCGCTGCATGTCCTGCGGCAACTGCTTCTCCTGCGACAACTGCTTCGGCGTCTGCCCCGACAACGCTGTGATCAAGCTGGCCGACACGGCCGCGAACCCGAACGTGAACGGGTACGCGATCGACCTCGATTTCTGCAAGGGCTGCGGCCTGTGCGTCGAGGAGTGCCCCTGCGGCGCGATCGAGATGGTCCCCGAGAAGATCTGACGAGACGAAGCCGAATGCAGCAAAAAGTCCTGATCGGCTACGACGGCACTCCCGAGGGCGATGACGCGCTTGGACTCGGCCGGCTGCTCAGCGAGACCCTCGATGCGAGGCCCCTTGTCACGACGGTGATCTCGCATCCGCGGAGCGGCACGGAGGGCGGCGAGTTCGACGAGGCGGTCCGGACATACTGCGAGCCATTGTTCGCCAAGGCTCTTGAGCGCCTGGACGGCCTTGACGTTCAGGCCAAGCCGATGATCAACGACTCACCGGCAGCCGGGATCTACGAGCTGACCGATTGGCTCAAGCCGACCGCGATCGTGATCGGATCGACTCGGCACGGCACGTCGAGGCGCGTGCAGGTGGGCACCGTCGGCGGCTCGTTGCTCTCGGGGGTGCACAGCACCGTGGCGGTTGCACCGCGCGGCTACGCCGATGCCGATGTCGGCCTCGAGCGAATCGGCGTTGCGATCGACGGCGCCTCGGAGTCGTGGCGCGCACTCACGGCCGCCTCGCTGCTCGCGCGGCGCTCGAACGCAGGATTGCGTGTTCTCAGCGTGATGGGTCAACCCCACTACGTCCTCGGGGGCCTGCTCTCACCGCTGGGACCCGACGAGTACCGGGAGTACAAGGAGAAGGAGTGGGAGCGTGTCCACAAAGACGCCGCGGGCCGTGTGCCCGACGGCGTCGCCGCGGAGCCGCTGCTGCTCCACGGTGACCCCGCCGAGGCCCTGCTGGAGGCGACCAGCGATCTCGATCTCCTGGTGCTCGGCTCCCGTGGCTATGGCCCGGTGAAGGGAACCCTCCTCGGCAGTGTCTCGGCCCGCGTCATGGCCGCGGCGGCCTGCCCGGTGATCGTTGTTCCCCGTGGCGCCGGGATCACTCCGCTCGAGGCCTAGCGGGGAGCGGCCGCGAGAGCTTAGGCTGACACCGGAATGCCCGGAGCGGGAGCCGCCTACCCAACTGAGCGCGAGGCCGAGGTGGTGCTCCGCGACGGCTCCACGGTCCATGTCCGCCCGGTAGGCGCTGCGGACGAGGAGGCCATCCACGAATTCCTCGAGAGCCTCCACCCGGAGTCCCGGATGTTCAGGTTCTTCTCCATAGCCACGGACCTTCGGGCGGTGGCCCGCTCGATGGTGGACGTCGACTACTCGCGTCGCTACGGGCTCGTGGCGATCCGTGACGAGACGGTGGTCGGACAGGGGCTCTACTTCGGAGACGGCCCGGACAATGCCGAGGTCGCTTTCGCGGTGGCGGACCGCCTCCAGGGAAAGGGCCTCGGCACGCTGCTGCTCGCCCACCTCGCGGAGGTCGCCTCAGAGAACGGGATCTCGGTCTTCTGGGCCGAGGTCATGCCCCAGAACCACCGGATGCTCGAGGTCTTCCGCGAGAGCGGCTTCCCGGTGGAGACGTCATCCGAGCCCGGCGCGATCCGCGTGGAGCTGCCCACCTCCTTTGCCGAGGAGGCGATCACCCGGTTCGAGGACCGTGACCGGCTCGCGGCTATCGCGGCCCTTCGCTCCTTCCTCGAGCCGGGGGCGGTCGCGGTCATCGGAGCCTCTCGCAGCCGCGACACCGTCGGCGGCCAGCTCTTCCACAACGCACTCGAGTCCGGCTTCGAGGGCGTCGTCCATCCGGTCAACCCGAGCGCGGACGTGGTCCAAGCCGTGAAGGCGTACCGGAGCGTCGCGGACCTTCCCGAGGACGTCGAGATGGCCGTGATCGCTGTGCCGGCGACGAGCGTGATCGACGTCGCGCGGGAGTGCGGCGAGCGGGGCGTGCGGGCGCTGGTCGTGATCTCGGCCGGTTTCGCCGAAGCCGGGCCGCAGGGGATCGAGCTCGAGCGCGAGCTGGTCGAGGTCTGCCGGGCCGCCGGCATGCGACTGATCGGCCCGAATTGCTTGGGCATCCTGAACACCGCTCCCGGCCACCACCTCAACGCCACCTTCGCACCGAACACCCCGCCCCCCGGTCAGGTCGGGTTCGTCAGCCAGAGCGGCGCTCTCGGGCTCGCCCTGATCGACCTCGCAGGAGACCGCGGGCTGGGGGTCTCCTCGTTCGGGTCGATCGGCAACCGCGCCGATATCACCGCAAACGACTTCCTCGAGTACTGGGAGAGCGACGACGAGACCCGGGTGGCCCTGCTCTACATCGAGTCGTTCAGCGACCCGCGGCGCTTCTCGCGTGTGGCACGGCGGGTCGGGCACGACATGCCGGTCGTGGTGGTGAAGAGCGGCCGCTCGGCCGCCGGCCAGCGCGCGACCAACTCCCACACCGGCGCCCTGCTCGCGGCGTCCGACGTGACCGTCGACGCGCTCTTCGAGCAGGCCGGGGTGATCCGCACCGAGACCCTCTCGGAACTGCTGGACGTGAGCTCCCTGCTCTCGAGCCAGCCGATGCCCAAGGGCTCCCGGGTCGGCATCGTCACCAACGCGGGCGGCCCCGGGATCATGTGCGCGGACGCCTGCGAGGCGGCGGGCCTCGAGGTTCCCGAGCTGCCGGAGGAGGTGCGTGAATCGCTGCGCCGGGTTCTTCCCGCCGAGGCCGGTCTGCTCAACCCGGTCGACATGATCGCGACCGCGACCGCCGAGCACTACCGCGAGACGATCCGGGCAGTGGCGCGGTGGGAGGGGGTCGACGCGCTGATCGTGATCTTCATCCGGCCGCTGCTGACTCGCGCAGTGGACGTGGCCGGAGCGATCGAGGAGGCGGCCGGGCAGATCTCGCGCGACATCCCGATTCAGGCGGTGTTCATGTCGCCCCAGGACCATCGGGCCATCCGCGAGGTGAGCTCGCTGCCGATCCACAGCTACCCCGAGGACGCCGCTCGGGCGCTGGGGAGGGTGATGCGTCACGTCGAGTGGAGGGGGCGGCCAACCGAGGAGCCACCGGAGCTCGAGGACGTGGACCGTGAAAGCGCCGCGGCGCTGATCGCCGAGTCGCTGGACGGCGGGGAAGAGTGGATGGCGATGGAGGATGCCTCGCGCCTGCTCGACTGTTACGGGATCGCCATCCCCGACTGGCGGATCGCGGGGGACGCGGCCGCCGCGGGAGCTGCGGCGGAAGAACTCGGCGGCTCGGTCGCCCTCAAGGCGCAGGGGCCCGGCCTCCTCCACAAGAGTGAGATGGGCGCTGTCCGGGCGGGCATCTCCAGTGCAGAAGAGGTGAAGCGAGCGGCCGGGGAGATGGACGCCGCAGTCGCCGAGGCAGGCGGCGAGCGGGAGTCCTTCATTGTCCAGACGATGGCCGAGCCCGGGCCAGAGCTGCTCGTGGGCGTCGTCGAGGACGTCACCTTCGGCCCGGTGCTTGCCTGCGGAGCGGGCGGCACCCAGGCCGAACTGCTCAAGGACGTCACCGTCCGGATCTGCCCGGTCACGTGCAGCGACGTCAGCCGGATGCTGCGCTCGCTCAGAACCTTTCCTCTCCTGACCGGCTATCGAGGCGCGCCGCCGGTGGACCTGGGGAGGCTCGAGGATCTCCTCCTGCGGGTGAGCGCGATGGTCGACGCCCATCACGAGATCGCCGAGATGGATCTGAATCCGGTGGTCGCCGGCCCCGGAGGAGCCGTCGCAGTGGATTACCGGATCAGACTGCAGAGCTCACCGCCACGCCGACCGTGGCCGCGAACCTGGAAATAGCCATAGGCCTTTCGCGCCAATCTCAGCGCTTGTCGGCCCAGTCCCGCTCGGCCTCGGCCTCCATCCGCTCGAGGCGCTCGTAGTAGTCCGGGAACTCCTTCATGTGGGCGAGGGCGATCTTGCCGGTCACGATCGGGTCGTCGTGGGTGACATCGGTCTGCGGATCGTGGCTGCCATGCTCGAACTCGACGTCCATCCCCGCCCGGAACTGCTCGAGGTCGAAGCGCTCCCAGTCGACCCCGATCTGGTCCCCGACCCGTCGGGCCTCCTCGGTGCTGGTACGTCGTTCCTCGGCCATCTCCGACTACTTCTTCTTGTTCTTCTTCTTGCGCCGCTCGTAGGCACCGATGTCGGGTCGATTGTCCCGCCGCACGGACTTGAGCGCGACCGTCTTCGTCGGCCCGCCGTTCTCGGCGGGCTTGCCGAGCTTCAGAGCGCCGCCGATCAGATAGCCGACAGCGCTGAAGCCGCCGCAACCACCGCGGCTCACCAAGGCGGCGCGCGGCTCGCCAAAGTCGAATATCAGGACGTACATGGGAACGCGAGCCAGGCTATTTGGCGCGGTGGCCTCTGAGATCCGTGTTGCCGACCGTCCCAACCTCCGTGGGGAACACCTACTTGCTGCTGTGCTGCGCAGGGCTGAAGCTCCCATATGCGGCCGGGGCGGCGATCAGGGTCCGTGCTCAGTACGGATCTCTGCCGTGTAGCCGCGTCATAGGGTTGGCACATGGAACGCGGCTACTTCGGGCCGGCTTTCAAAGATGCGCGGGTCCACAACGTGATGCGGGTAGGCGTGGTCACTTGTCGACCGCAGACCAAGCTCTCCGACGTGGCTCGGATGATGGTGGGATACGACATCCACTCAGTCGTGGTGGCCCAGGTCGGCGAGGCGAGCCCGTGGGGGATCGTCACCAGTCTCGATCTCGCCCGGTTCCCCGACGAGCTGGATTCCCTCACGGCCGGGGACGTCGCGAGCCAGGGCCTCGTCACCATCAAGTCGGACGCGCCGCTCGAAGAGGCGGCGAACCTGATGGCCGAGCACGGCAT
Source organism: uncultured Solirubrobacterales bacterium (assembly GCA_963804595.1). GTDB lineage: Bacteria > Actinomycetota > Thermoleophilia > Solirubrobacterales > 70-9 > DASUPK01. The sequence continues at coordinate 428,775 of CAWDQZ010000003.1, read as the reverse complement.
CTCGCACCTGATCGCGGTACAGCCCGACCAGGAAGAACAGCCGGCGGGGATGATTTCGGCCAGAGATCTGACGCTGGCGCTGGCCTACGGCCGCTCCTGAGCCGAGTTTCGGGCCGACTGCGCCGCGTCGTCCGCTTCGGAGGCGCGAGTGACGAAATGGAACTCATCGAGCCCGTCGAGGGGCAGGCCCTCGGCGGCGCCGGGCTCAATGTCGAGCACACAGGTCGGGCGGTCGGCCCGGGTATAGAGCTCCGCGTTCACGTAGAACGGCGCCCCGGCGACCTCGCCGATCTTCACGTCGTCGTCGCTCGGCAGGAGCTCCGCCCGGGTGAGGCACGCCGTGACGCCGCCCTCCTCGCAGCCGCCGAACTGGAAGAACGCGACGGGACCGTGCCTTTCGACGAGACGCTCGATCAGCTCTTCCGCCTCGGGCGTGGGCGTTACTCGGCGTATCGCGAAGGCGGCCATCGTCTGCTCAACTCGACGTCAGTGGAGAAGCCCTTGGAAGCCAAGCAGCCCGGCACCACACGTGAATCCGTGCCCGGCGCTGGGACCCGATACGTGCTCCCCACGGATACGCGCGGGCGGAGCACGCCCGACACTCGGATCGTTCTGAGAACGATGAACGGAGGACGACCATGGCAACGGAGACTGAGGAGCGCCAGATCAGCGCAGCCGACCATCTGGAGGATGCGCTCGCGGATCTGAACAAGGCCCGCCAGAGCGCCCAGGACGAGCTTCGCACGCGAATTGATTCTGCGACGACGCGGGCCCGAGAGGCGCTCGACGATCTGCGGTCCGACACCGAGGAGCGCGCGGAGGGCCTGCGCTCCGGTGCCGAGGAGCGGGCAAAGGACTGGCAGCGCGCTCTCGAGGACGCGACCGAGGACGCCCGGCGCGAGCTTGGAGTCCGGGCCGTCCGCGCCCAGCGCACGCGGGACGCACTCGACGCAATGGCCGACGAGATCAAGGAGCGCGAGAGGAGCGTGAAGGCCTGATCTCGGATCGGGCGACGGGGCCTACAGGTGAATACCGTGTCCGATACAAGCCTGATGGCCGCTGACGCGAAGAGCACCGAGGAATCCGGCACGATCACGATCATCCTCGCGGACGATCACGAGATCGTCCGCGATGGACTCCGGCGCATCGTCGAGGCCGAGGGCGACATGGAGGTGATCGCCGAGGCCGGAGACGCCGACACCGCCCGTCGTCGCTCCTCGGGACTGAAGCCGAGCGTGCTCGTACTCGACCTGAACATGCCGGGCGACCCGAGCCTCGCCACCATTCCGGCGATCCGCGAGGGATCGCCGGACACGGCGGTGGTCGTGCTGACCATGCAGGACGACCCCGCCTTCGCTCGAGAGGCGTTCCGGCTCGGAGCCAGCGCGTTCGTCGTGAAGCACGCCGCCGGCGCCGAGCTGGTCGACGCCATTCGTGCGGCGACGCGCGGCGAGACCTACGTCAACCCGGTCCTCGGAGCGCGACTCGCGATGGAGCCCGAGGGACCACCGGGCGGGCTTACCCCTCGCGAAGTGGAAGTGCTTCGGTTGGTGGCTGCCGGCTATACGAACCCCGAGATCGCCGAGCAGCTGGTGATCAGCATCCGGACCGTCGAGACCCATCGTGCCGCGATCCATCGCAAGCTCGATACAAACAGCCGGGCTGAGGCGGTTGCGTTCGCCCGCGATCATGGGCTGCTGGAGGGTCCGTAAAGGGCGCTAGGCGCGCGACGAGTCGCTGAGGGAGGTGTCGGCCTGACCGGCCGCCTGCCTCGGCCGCGATAGCGGCAGCTCGGCGCGCACCTGCGTGCCGCGACCGGGTTCCGATTCAATCTCGAACGTCCCGCCTGAGAGCGCCGCCCGCTCTTCCATGCCGATCAGGCCGAAGCCCCGCTCGGCCGACCTCGTCTCGAACCCGGCGCCATCATCGGCGACCGTCACCTCCACGCTCGAGTCGTCACGGCTCACCGTGACCGAAATCCGGGTCGGATCGGCGTGCCTGATCGCGTTGTTCATCGCCTCTTGGACAAGCCGGTAGATCGTGGCCTCCAATTCCGGCGAGAGGCGCACCGGCTCCTCGCCGCCGGCAGGTGCCAGATCGACGTCGACGTCGATCTCAACGTCGCATCTCTCGCTCGACTGGTGGGCCAGCGCCTCGATGGCCGGGCCGACACCGAGGTCATCGAGGGCCGCCGGGCGCAACTCGGTGATCAGTCCCTGGAGGTTGCGGATGCCTCGGTCGACATGCTCGATTGCAAGCACGTGAGCCTCCGGCGAGAGATCCGCCCGCTCCTCTCCCGCCCTGGTGTCGAGCAGCACTCGCAGCGCCCCGAGCTCCTGGAGGGTCTCGTCGTGGAGCTCGCGAGCCCAGCGGTGCCGCTCTCGCTCGGAGGCCTCTATCGAGAGCTTGAGCCGCTCGTCTTCGACGGCCTGCACCGTGACGATCGTGCTCGCTGCGCTGGCCGCGAACGAGCTGAAGACGCGGTCGTCGTCGGCATCGAAGTCGCCGTCGCGTGGGCCCACAGCGAGCAGCAGGCCCCGGGGGCGCCTGCGCAACTCGAGAGGTGAGACGAGCGCCTCCAACCCGCGAAGCTCCGGAACCGCTGCCTGCAGGTCGTTGAGCCAGGTCTCCTGATCGGGCACCCGTCGGCCCAGCACCGGTTCCGGCTGCTCGCCGGCGGCCGCCACGACCTCGAGCTCCGACCCATCGGAAAGAAGGACCATCGAGCGACGTGCCGCGACCACACCGCGCCCGCGCTTGACGATCAGCTCCAGCAGGTCGTCCAGGGAGATTCCGCTCGACACGGTGCGAGCCACATCCGAGGCCGCCTCCAGCCCGCGCAGGGCCTTCTCCAGTTCGGCGGCACGACGGTCCGTGTTCTCGTACAGGCGCGCGTTCTCGATTGCCACGGCCGACCAGGCGGCGAGCACGACGATGAGCTGTTCATCGGCATTGTCGAACTCCGCACCGCCCTCCTTCTCCGTCAGGTACAGGTTGCCCCAGGCCTCTCCGCGCACCAGAAGCGGGGTCCCCAGGAAGGTCCTCATCTCCGGATGCGCTGGCGGAAACCCATACGAACGAGGATGCGCACCGACGTCCGGCAGGCGCAAGGGCCGAGGATCCCGGATCAGCTCCCCGAGCACTCCTCGGCCCCTGGGGAGAGGGCCGATCTCGCGCCGGGTCTGCTCGTCGATTCCGGAATGCAGGAAGCGCTCGAGGCCGGTCTTGTCCTCGTTCAGGATCCCGACCGCGGCGTATTTCGCGCCGGTCAGATCGCGGGCGGCATCGAGCACCCGCAGGAGCACGACCTCCGGGTCGAGCTCGGAGACGATCGCCCGGCCGACCTCGAGTAGCTGCTCGAGACGCTCATCCGTGAGCGCGTTCTCGGTCAAGGCCCGGACCGCCGGTCGCAGCGCGCCCATCCGCGCGTGAGTCGTGGCATTGCTCCTCCTGTCTCCAGATGGAGGGTAAGGGCACGCAGCTTTCCTTGACAACCGCGTGAGGATCCGCTCGGCGGCATCGATGACCTCGTCGACGATCAGGGGGCGGGGTGGGCGGATATAGAGCCAGCCGCGTGGGTCGCTTTGCGTGGAAAGCGACGCTTCTCAACTCAGTCCCCTGCTGCGGGCGATGGCCGGCCCTATTTGGCGGTGATCGTTCCGTACATGCCCGCCGCGTAATGGCCGGGGACGTTGCAGAACATCACGTACCTGCCAGGCGTGAGCTTGAACGTCCCTTTCTTCGTACCTCCGGGCGCCACGTCAGCAATCTCTCCCGCGTCCCGTCCGGCAGATTCGAGTTTCGCCTCATCGACGCCGCCGTCTGACGTTGTGGGCAGCTTCGAGGGGTCGGCTTCGGTCTTCGCCAACACCAGCTCATGCACGAGCTGCCCCGTGTTCGGAGTACTGATCGTCACCGACCCAGCCTTGGCGGTCGCATCCTTAGGAGTGAAGAAGTCATCGCTCATCGAAATCTGAAGCGCGTTGCCCACGGAGGCGCTCGCCGGGGTGGTTGAGGGCGGCTGAGCGGCCTGAGTCTCGGTGGTTGAGATCTGTGCAGCGGCCGGCTGCACCTTGCGCCCCTCGTCCTTGCCGTTGCTGAAGCCGATCGCGTAGGCGATGGCGATCAGACCCAGACTCAAGAGGACCGCGAGGAATCCGAATAGGCGGACGAAAAACCTGCGGTCGCCCTCCCTCCGCCCTTCCAGTCTGTCCGTCTCTCGCTGGTTCAAATCAGTCTCCATCGCCGTCGGATGCCGTGCCTACCTTCCGCTTGGCCGAGGAACCAGGCATCGGCTAGTACCACTGGATCTGTCTAGGGGTTTTCCACCTAGAAGCAACTGTTGCGTCGCATAGGACGGTGATTTCGAAAGGCTCTGCTTTAGACGAGAAGCGGTGCTTTGGATGGAAAAGCGGCCGCGGCAGGCGCTCCTTGATTTTCCGCTTAAGACCTCGCTCCATCATGGGACACACGATGGAATCACTCGAGATCATAGTGCTGCCGGTCATCCTCATTGGCGCCCTCCTCCTCGGCGTCATTTGGACCACCACGGCGATCCACTGGCTCAGGAGCACCAAGCCGCTCCGGTAGGAGCTTCTACAAAATAGAAACGGCCCTCCGAAGAGGGCCGTTTCTGGGGTACTACAGGGAGGAGAGATATGTGTGCTGCTGTGTTATCTGTGGGAGGTAGCCGGTATCAGGCTCCGAGTGGACGACTGAACCGCGTTGAGGCGGTCAGCGCCATATGTGCGAAGCCGAACCCGGCCAAAAAGACTGTTGCGACGTAGTCGCCCGCGATGCCGGCGATCACGCCGGCCGCGATCGTCGCCCCGGCCAAGATGTAGTCGAATCCCGCGTGGGCGCTCAGTGGCAGGTACCCGCGGGTGGTGTCGCCGTATACGGATGTCGCGAGCCCGATCAGCAGGACGCCGAGCGCGATGCTCAGTGCACCCGCCAGATAGTCGAATCCCAGCGCGAAGGGCGCCACGATCAGCAGCGGGGCCGCAGCCACCTCGAGCGCGGCGTGGGCGTTGATCGATATGGCTCTGAACATACTCATCAGAGGAACCAGGGTACGAACGTATGTGCGATTGGTCTGTGAGGGCGGTCACAGTCCAGCTGCGACCGGACTACCGCTCGGGGGAACCGGCCTTTGTACGGTTCGCCGCGTGACCCGTCGTCGCGCCGACACCCTGCTGGCCGAGCGCGGCCTCGCCCCGTCGCGGACCGCGGCCGCCGCAACGGTGCGCGCGGGGCGCGTGCGACTCGGGAAGGACGGTTCCGCGATCGACAAGCCGAGTGAGCTCGTGCCCGAGGACGCCGACCTCGTCGTCGAGGAGGGGGACGAGTTCGTCTCACGGGGCGGGATCAAGCTCAAGAACGCCCTCAGCGAGCTGCCCGTGGACGTCGACGATCGCCTGGCTCTCGACGTAGGCGCGTCCACCGGGGGCTTCACCGACTGCCTGCTCCAACGCGGAGCCCGGCTGGTGCTCGCGGTCGACGTCGGCTACGGCCAGCTCGACTGGCGTCTGCGACAGGATTCCCGGGTCCTCGTCATGGAACGTCTCAACGCCCGATACCTGGGGGATTCGCATCTGCCCTTCCGGCCCGAGGTGATCACCGTGGACGTCGCCTTCATCTCGCTGGCGATGCTGATGCCCTCGATCGTCGCGACGGCGGCCGAGGAGTTCGACCTGCTCGGGCTCGTCAAGCCGCAGTTCGAGCTCGGCAAGGAGAAGGTGGGGAAGGGCGGGGTGGTACGGGACGCCGCCGACCGCCGGGAGGCGATCCGCAAGGTCGCCGACGCCGCCCGGACCGAGGGACTCGTCGTCCGGGGCCTGGCCTCGTCTGGACTGCCCGGACCAAAGGGAAACCGTGAGACCTTCGTCTGGGCAGCTCGAGCCGGCGACTCGATCGACCTCGACGCCGCACTCGAGGTGGTCGAGCCATGACAGTGAAGCGCGCGATGCTGATCACCCCCGGGAACCCGGCGCGCGCCACGCAGGCGGTGGCGACGGCCTCGGACGTGGCCAGGGAGGCGGGTGTCCAGCTGATCTCCACCCCGGACGAGCACCAGAAGCACCTCAGCGCGGCGACGCACATCGAGAGAGTCGCCGACGGCGAGCGCCCGGACGTCTGCCTCGTGCTCGGCGGTGACGGGAGCATTCTCTACGCGATGCGTCACTTCGCCCACACCGGCGTGCCCGTGTTCGGTATCAACTTCGGCACCGTCGGCTTCCTGGCGACGGTCGAGCGGGATCAGCTCTCGGAGGGGCTCGAGCGGGCCTTCAGCGGCGACTACGAGGTGATGGACATGCCGGCTCTGAAGGTCGATCTGCCGCTCGACCATCCGGTGGCGCTCAACGACGTCAGCTTCCTGCGCCAGCCGCACGGCAGGGTCGCGGAGCTCTCGTACACGATCGGGGACGAAGAGGTGGGCAGCGTCCGCTGCGACGGGCTGGTGGCGGCCACCCCGGCCGGCTCCACGGGCTACAACCTCGCCAACAACGGCCCGATCCTGGCGTGGGGAGTGAAGGGCTACGTGGTCAGCTTCATCGCGCCTCACACGCTCGCGGCGCGGGCGCTGGTCGTGGCCCCGGACGACGCGCTCTTGGTGCGAAACGCCGCCGGGCGCGAGCCGGTCGAGATCTCCCTCGATGGCGCCGCCGCCGGGGAGCTCGAGCCGGGCGCCGAGCTGGAGATGCGTTTCGAGGAATCGGTGAGCAACCTCGCGCAGCTCCCAGGGTCGAACTTCTACCACCGGATCCGCGAGAAGTTCGGCCAGCTCGCCTAGCTAGTCTGCCGGTATGGAGCGCAAGTGGTGGAGCCTGCTCGCGGTCTGTCTGGCGACGTTCATGTTGCTCCTCGACATCACCGTCGTCAACGTCGCGCTGCCCGACATCCAGAAGGAGCTGCACACCGACCTGACCGGGCTGCAGTGGGTGGTCGACGCCTACACGCTGACCCTCGCCGCCTTCACCCTGACGATGGGGGCGCTCGCCGACCGTTTCGGCCGCCGCCGGCTGTTCGTGATCGGGGTCGGCCTCTTCACTCTTGCATCGCTGCTCTGCGGGCTGGCGAGCAGCGCGACCTTCCTGCACCTCGCGCGCGGGCTCCAGGGGATCGGGGGCGCGGCGATGTTCGCGACCTCGCTGGCGCTGATCGCCCAGGAGTTCCAGGGCCCCGAGCGCGGCACGGCGATCGCCGCCTGGGGCGCGACGATCGGCGGCGCCGTGGCGATCGGGCCGCTGGTGGGCGGGGCGCTCACCGACGGCTTCGGCTGGGAATGGATCTTCTTCGTCAACGTCCCGATTGGCGTCGGCACCGTGATCCTCGCCCAGACCCAGGCCGGCGAGTCGCGCGACCCGGACGCCAAGCGCCTCGATTACGCAGGGCTGATCACCTTCTCCGTCGGGCTCTTCGCGCTGATCTACGGGCTGCTTCGCGGCAACGCCGAGGGCTGGTCGAGCGGGATCATCGTCGCGTCGCTCGCTGGGGCCGTCGTTCTGCTTGCCGCGTTCGTCTTCGTCGAATGGCGCCAGGACAATGCGATGTTCGACCTCAGCCTGTTCCGCAAGCCGGCGTTCTCCGGCGTCTCCTACGGCACTTTCGCGATCGGCGCCGGAATGTTCGCGATGTTTCTCTACATCACGATCTACATGCAGAGCGTGATCGGGATGACCCCGCTCGAAGCCGGCGTCCGCTTCCTGCCGCTCACCCTGTTCGCGTTCATCGTGCCGCTCGTCACCCGCAACCTGGTCGCGAAGGTACCGGCGCGGGTGCCCCTGACGATCGGGCTGACGCTGGTCGGCGTGGGGCTGCTCCTGATGCGCGGGGCCAAGCCCGACTCGGAGTGGACCACCCTGCTCGCCGGGTTCATCGTCAGTGGATTTGGGATCGGTCTCTCCAATCCGTCGATCGCCTCGACCGCACTTGGGGTCGTGCCGGCGGCGCGCTCCGGCATGGCCTCGGGGATCAACAACACGATGCGGATCGCGGGCGTCGCGACCGGGATCGCGGCTCTCGGCGCGGTGTTCCAGAGCAAGATCACCGACTCGCTCCACACACTGCTGCCGCAGGCTCCGAGCGGGTTCGCGGATGGGGTTGCCGCCAGCGGCACCCAGGCCGCCAACCAGGCGCCGCCCCAGTTCCACGACCAGGCCTTCCAGGCGGCGGGGGTGGCGTTCACCGACGCCTTCAACGACATCCTCCTGATCGGCGCGCTCATCCTGTTCAGCGGCGCGCTCGCCGTATTTGCCCTGGTGCGTCAACGCGACTTCGTCCCGCACGCCCCGTCGGCGCCGGCCGAGACTCCGGCGCAGGAGCCGGCCCGCGCCGCTTAGCCGCCACCGGGCCGCTTGTGGCGGCGATCTGGTGGCGAAGCCGTGGGGCGATTCTGTCGTGTGCTCCCGTTAGAACGGGAGGTGAATGCTGCTTGAGCTTCGGATCGAGAACCTGCTCCTGATCGAGCGTGCCGAGCTACGGCTCGGGCCCGGCCTCAACGCGATCACGGGGGAGACTGGCGCCGGCAAGACGATCCTGGCGCACTCCTTCGACCTGCTGATGGGAGGCCGGGCGCGGTCCGGGATCGTCCGGCCCGGCGCGACCGAGGCCTACGTGGAGGGAGTTTTCGATCTCCCAGAGGGCCTCTTCGACGACCCCGAGCTGGCGGAGCTCGCGGAACGGCTGCCCGAGGGCAGCACGGAGCTGGTGATCGGCAGGCGGGTGTCCGGCTCCGGCCGCACCAGTGCCTTCCTGGGCGGTCGCTCGGCCGCGGCGCCCGATCTGCAGGCGCTCGGCTCCCGGCTGCTCGCCTTCTATGGGCAGCACGAGCACCGCAAGCTGACGCTCGCGAGCGCCCAGCTCGAGACCCTCGACGGATTCGCCGGCGGGCGGCACATCGAGCGACGCCGTGCGTACCGCGGGGCCCACTCCGAGGTGACCCGCTTGGAGCGCGAGCTGGAGCGGATCCGCGAGCGCGAGGGAGCGCGGGTCCGCGATCTCGACCTGCTGCGCTTCGAGCTCGATGAGATCGTCGAGGCGCAACCCGACGCCGACGAGGAGGCAGATCTCGCGACCGAGCGCGACCGGCTGCGCCACGCCGAGTCTCTCCGCGCCGCAGCCGCCGAGGCGCTCGCGGCCGTTTCCGGGGATGGCGAGGCCGGCGGAGCGGCGGAGGCGATGGGTTCGGCCGAGGCCGTGCTCGGGGCCCAAGAGGGGGTGGACCCGGCGCTCGACAGGCTTGCCGAGACGGCCAGGGGGCTCCGGGTTGAGCTGCAGGAGCTGGCCGGTGAGCTGCGCGGCTACGCCGAGGGCATCGAGGGCGACCCGGGCGGGCTCGAGCAGGTCGAGGAGGGCCTGGAGGTGCTCGACCGGCTGAAGCGCAAGCACGGCGGCTCGATCGAGTCAGTCCTCGCCCACGCCGAGCACTGCCGCGCGGAGATCGATTTGATCGAGGGCGCCGGCGAGGCGACCGAGCGCCTGCAGGCCGAGCTCGATCAGGCGATGCGGGTCCGTACCGATCTGGCCGGGGGGCTGAGCGAGGTGCGCGCGAAGTCCGCGAGACGCCTGCAGAGCCGGATCGCGAAGGAGCTCGACCAGCTGGGGATGAGTGGCGCAACGCTGGAGATCTCTCTGGAGCCGCATCCGGACGGCTTCGGCCCGCTCGGCCAGGAGCGGGTCACGTTCCAGGTCGCCACGAACCCGGGGATGCCGACGTCGCCTCTCCGAGACGCAGCCTCCGGCGGAGAGCTCTCGCGGCTGATGCTCGCCCTGGCAGGGCAGGGTGCGCCCGGCGGTGCCGCCACCTATGTCTTCGACGAGATCGACGCCGGCGTCGGGGGCAAGACCGCGAAGGCCGTGGGGGAGCGGCTCCGAACGCTGGGCGCGGAGCGCCAGGTTCTCTGCATCACCCATCTGCCGCAGGTCGCGTCCATGGCCCAGAGCCACTTCCGCATCGAGAAGAGCCTCGGCGGCGGACCGGCGACGGCGACCGTCGAGCGTGTCGACGGTGACGAGCTGGTCGCCGAGATCGTCCGCATGCTCGGGGGGTCCGATGGCGACGAGGCCGCCGACCGCCACGCGCGCGAGCTTCTCGAGGCGGCCTGACCGGCCGCTTCTCCCGGACCTCATAGGCTCTCGCGGATGGCGATCGCCACCGCCACTGCGATCCGCGGGACCGCACGGCTCGGCCGTCGCACGAAGGAGCTGGTCAAGCGCCTCGGGCCGACCGACATCGCGGTCATCGATCACCGCAACCTCGACCGGCTGGCGGCCGAGGAGCTGATCGCCTGCGGCGTGCGAGCGATCCTGAACGCCTCGCCGTCGTCGGACGGCTCCTATCCGAACACCGGACCGCTCGCTCTCGTCCGCGCGGGCCTGCCCGTGATCGACGCCGGGCCCGAGCTGTTCGAGCTGCTCGAGGACGGCGATCCGCTCGAGATCGCCGGGGGCCGGATCTCCTCGGAGGGGAGGCCGGTCGCAGAGGGGGCGCCGCTCCGGGCCAGGCAGCTCGAGCGGGACCTGGACGCACAGCGCGCCCGCATCGACCGGGCGCTGCGCGACTTCACGGAGAACACGCTGGCGCACCTCCGCGAGGAGGCGGGACTGCTGTACGGCGCGATCGACCTTCCGGAGACCCGGACCCGGTTCCGGGACCGACACGTCCTGATCGTCGTGCGGGGGACCGATCACGTCCGCGACCTGAGGGCGCTCCGCGCCTACATCGAGGACGTCAACCCGATCCTGGTGGGCGTGGACGGCGGGGCCGACGCGATGATCCGCGAGGGTCTGCGCCCGGACGTCGTCCTGGGCGACATGGATTCGGCAGGCGAGACCGCCCTTCGCAGCGGCGCCGAGCTGATCGTCCATGCCTATCCAGACGGTGAGGCGCCAGGCGCGGAGCGCCTGCGCCGACTCGCGCTGCCCCACACCGTCGTTCCCTCCGCCGGCACGAGCCAGGACGTCGCGATGCTCCTCGCGTACGAGAAGGGGGCCTCTCTGATCGTCAGCGTCGGCGCTCACTTCAACCTGGTCGAGTTCCTCGAGCGGCGCCGGGGAGGGATGTCGTCGACGTTCCTCACCAGGCTTCGCATCGGCGAGACGCTGGTGGACGCCAAGGGCGTCAGCCACCTCTATCCGCCCCCCTAGTGCCGAGGAGGGCCAACTACCGCGGCCGGAAGGTCCTCTTCCCGCTGGGCGTGATCCTGGTCGCGACTGCGGGCCTCGCGCTCACGGCGGGGCTCAATCGCTGGTTGGTGTTCCTCTGCGGCGTCGGGTACCTCGGCCTGATCGACGACCTCGCCGGGAGCCCAGCGCGGGGCTGGCGGGAGCATGGCCGGTCGCTGGCACGGGGCGAGCCCTCCACCGGGGCGATCAAGGCCGTGGGCACGGTCGCGCTCGCGGCGTATGCGGTCGCGGGAGGGGGGGTGAGCGGCGGCGAGCTGGTCCTTGACGTCCTCGTCCTGGCACTGGCTGCCCACCTCGGCAACCTCCTCGACACCCGTCCCGGGCGATCCGAGAAGGGGCTGGCCCTGACCGCCGCAGTCGTCTGCCTGGCGTCCTGGAGCCTCGTGGCGCTCGAGCCGATCGCGGCGCTGCTGCCCGTGGTCGCAGCAGGCGCCTGGTTGACGCTGCGGGAGCGGGCGATGTGGGGCGACACCGGTGCGAGCATGATCGGCGGCATGATCGGCGTGCTGCTCGTCACCGCGCTCTCGCCGCTCGGGACGTCGCTGGTGCTCGCCGCCCTGATCGCGATCTCGCTGTATGGGGAATTCCACTCGATCTCCGCGACAGTCGAGCGGATTCCGCCACTGCAGCGGCTAGACTCGCTCGGCAGAGTCAATTGACCCAACCGAAGCCTGCCGACACCAGATTTCTCTTCGTGACAGGCGGTGTCGTCTCGTCTCTCGGGAAGGGCATCGCCTCCGCCTCGGTCGGTCGTCTGCTCGTTTCCCGCGGTTTCCGCGTCCAGCTGCAGAAGCTCGACCCCTACATCAACGTCGACCCGGGGACGATGAGCCCGTTCCAGCACGGCGAGGTCTTCGTCACCGAGGACGGCGCCGAGACGGACCTCGACCTGGGCCACTACGAGCGCTTCACGGACGAGAACACCTCGCGCGCGTCCAACTTCACGGCGGGTGGCGTCTACAACTCGGTGATCCGGCGCGAGCGGCGCGGCGACTATCTGGGCGCGACGGTCCAGGTGATCCCGCACATCACCGACGAGATCAAGAACCGGGTCCTGATCGTGGCCGAGTCGCAGGCGGTCGATTTCGTGATCACCGAGATCGGCGGGACCGTCGGTGACATCGAGTCGCTGCCGTTTCTCGAGGCGATCCGCCAGCTCTACACCGACCTCGGGCCGAAGCGCTGCATGTTCGTCCACCTCACGCTGGTGCCGTACGTCGGCCACGCCGGCGAGATGAAGACCAAGCCGACGCAGCACTCGGTCAACGAGCTGCGCCGCATCGGGATTCAGCCGCACGCGCTGCTCTGCCGCTCGGAGCAAGGTCTCGATCGCGAGATCCGCCGCAAGATCGCCCTCTTCGCGAGCCTGCCCGAGGAAGCGGTGATCTCGGCCCGCGACGTGGACAACGTCTACAAGGTGCCGCTGGTTCTGCGGGCCGAGGGCATGGACGACCAGATCCTTGACCACTTCGGCATGGACGGCCCCGCGCCCGATCTCTCCGAGTGGGAGGAGCTGATCAAGCGAGCCGACGCCTCGCGGGAGCGCAGAGTGAAGATCGCGCTGGTCGGCAAGTACGTGCAGCTCGAGGACGCCTACAAGTCGGTGATCGAGGCGCTCACCCACGGTGGCTGGGCGCATGGGGTGGAGGTGGAGACCCAGCTGGTCTCGGCCGAGGACATCGAGGAGTCGCCGCTCGACGACGTCGACGGGATCCTGATTCCGGGCGGCTTCGGCGAGCGCGGCATCGAGGGCAAGGTCGAGGCTGCGCGGATCGCTCGCGAGAAGGGCATTCCGTATCTCGGCATCTGCCTCGGCATGCAGATCGCAGTGGTCGAGTTCGCCCGCCACGTCTGCGGGATGGATGGCGCCAACTCGGCCGAGTTCGACCCCGAGACGCCCTACCCGGTCGTCGACCTGCTCCCGGAGCAGAAGGAGGTCTCGGATCTCGGGGGCACGATGCGGTTGGGCGCCGACCCGGTGAAGCTCCACGAGGAGACGCAGGCGCGCGAGATCTTCGGCGAGGCCGTGATCTACAAGCGGCACCGCCACCGCTACGAGGTCAACAACATGCTCCGCCGCCGCCTCGAGGACGAGGGGCTCGTGGCGAGCGGAACCTCCCCCGACGACCGGCTGGTCGAGATCATCGAGCTGCCGGACCACCCGTTCTTCGTCGCCTCTCAGTTCCACCCCGAGTTCAACTCGAGGCCAACTCGGCCGGAGCCCCTCTTCCGCGACTTCGTCGGCGCCGCCGCCAAGCGGGCGGCGGAGCGGCCGGCCGAGGCTGAGCCCGCCGCCGAGGCAGAGGCTGCGGCCGAGGCCTCCGAGGACGTCACCGTCCGCCGCTCGGCCTGACGCGCTGGCCCACGCGGTGGTCTTCCGCGTCCTCGACCTCGTTCGCGGAGGTCGCTTCGAGTGCTCGTCCCGGCGGTGACCTGAGCCCCGCGGCCGTGGCCGCCAGCAGCTCGTGTGTGGCCCGGTGGAAATCGAGGCGGCCTTGTGCTCCTGGCGCTCGTTCAGGTAGACGGAGCCGGCGGTGACGATCGCCGCCAGACCGAGGGCGATCGCGATGATGATCTCGATTTCGGACTTCTACAGCGCGCCGCGGATAGGTTCGGCCGCCGAGCGGGGCGATACGTCCGGCTACTTCATCCCCATCGAGCCGCCCTGGGGCATCGGCTGTGTCTGGGTGGGCATCTTGCCCTGCATCTCGGTGCCCTTGCCCTCCATGGGCTTGGCCTGATCCGGCATGGGGTTGGCCTGGTCGTTCATCTGTCCCGGCATCGACTGGTCCTGGCCCTGGTTCATGGATCCGCCGCCCATCCCCATGGAGTCCATCGCCGCCTGAGCCTCGGGCGAGTCGGGCAGGGTCAGACCCGGGACGTCGGCGGCGAAGAAGGCGACGCCGATGCCGAGGACGACCAGCAGGACGGCGATGCCCCGGTTCGCCACCGCCTTCCACGGCAGCAGCTTCTCGGTCGCGATCAGAGCGGCGACCATGACCATCCAGCCGATGCTCATCACCCCCAGCGCGAACAGCGCCGCCATCAGCCCCCAGCAGCAGCCCACGCACCAGCCACCGTGCTCGATCCCCATCTGAAGCGAGCCGAGGCGGCCGGGCCGCCACGCCGTGAGCAGGAATCCCAGCGGGCTGCGGCAGCGCCGCAGGCAGGCGTCCTTCATCGGCGTGAGCTGGTAGATCCCTGCGGCCACGATCACGGCTCCGGCGACGTAGGGGCCGCCGCTGTCCCAGGCGAGAAAGCCGAGGTCGAGAGAGCGGCCGGCCTCGAAGATCGCGTAGCTGACCAGGCCTGCCGCCGCCCAGGTGATCAGGTAGCCCGAGACGAACAGCGTGGTCGTGCCGCTGGTGGAATCACCCTCCTGCCGCCTGCCTTCCTCGAAACGCGCCTGCATCACCACCATCGGCGCGATCGAAGGGAACATCATCGCGGCCATCATCACCACCCACGCCGTGACCCAGAAGCCGAGCCCCCCGAGGTCCGTTCCCGGACCGGCATCCATGCCGCCCATGCGATCGCCGGTCACGGCCCAGGCGACCGCTGCGAGCAGGACGAGGGCGAAGACCAGCCCGAGCTGGACGGTGAGCGACAGCGGCGGGACACGCCGTAGGGTTGCGGACTCCATGCACCCGGATTATTTCTGGCTCGGGACGGGAGTCAAGTGCCGGGCTCGCGTAGCCTGCGCGCGGTGAACGCCCCAGACGATCAGCGGATGCTGGACCGCTTCGCTCGCCTCTGCGAGATCGCGAGTCCGACGGGCGAGGAACGCGAGGCGGCCGACGCGGTGATCGATGAGCTGCGGGAGCTCGGCGTGGACGTGGCCGAAGACGCCTCGGCGACCCCCGCCCGAGCCGGGGCCGGCAACATGATCGCGCGGGTTCCGGGCCGCAGCGATCGCTGGCTCTCGTTCTTCGCCCACCTCGACACGGTTCCGCACGACGGCCGGATCTCGGTGGTCCGCGAGAACGGGACGTTCCGCAGCGCGGGCGACACGATCCTCGGCGCGGACAACAAGGCCGCGGTCACCGTCCTGATGGAGCTGGCGGCGCGCCATCGGGCGGACCCGGCGGCGGTCGGGCTCGAGCTGATCTTCACCGTCGCCGAGGAGGATGGGCTCCGCGGCGCAAAGGAGCTCGACATCGCCTCGCTGCGCGCGCCGTTCGGCTACGTGCTCGATCACGCGAGCCCGATCGGCGAGGTGATCGTGGCGGCGCCGACCCACAAGCGCCTGATCGCGGAGTTCAACGGCCGGGAGGCCCATGCCGGGATCAACCCGGAGGACGGGCACAGCGCGATCACCGCGGCTGCGGTCGCGGTCGCCGAGATGAAGCTCGGGCGGCTCGATGATGAGACCACCGCGAACGTCGGCATGATCGAGGGCGGGACGGCCTCCAACGTCGTCGCCGGGCACTGCCGCATCCTCGGCGAGGCTCGCAGCGTGGATGGGGAGCGGGCTGCCGCGACCGTCGGGGCGATGGTCGACGCCTGCACCTGGGGCGCGAGCCAGAATGGCTGCGACGTCGACGCTCAGGTGAGCGAGATGTTCCGCGGTTACCGACTGGACCCGAAGTCCGACGCGGTGAGGATCGCGTCGGACGCACTGCGGTCCACCGCCCACGAGCCACGGCTCATCGCCACCGGCGGAGGAAGCGACGCGAATGCGCTGGTTGCGTCCGGATACGACGCCGTGCTGCTGGCCAACGGGACCGAGGCGAATCACACCCCGGATGAGCTGGTCACCGAGGACGCCATCGTTGAGATGCTGAGCGTTTGCGAAGCGGCGATCGGGCTGGTCGGAGATGCTGAAGCTGCGTAGGGGGGTGGTGACCGGGACCGACCCGCTGATGGTGCGGGTTGCGGGAGAGGACCGGCCGGCCTGGGCCGACCGTCCGCTGGTCGGCGACGTGAGCGAGGGCGACGAGGTGATCGTCAACGTCGAGGCCCGCGATCTCGGGCTCGGGTCGGGCGGGTTCGACCTCGTGCACGTCAACCTGACCCGCGGGCTGGAAGGCGCCGGCTCGGGCGGGCCTCGGCGATGAAGCTCAACTACTCCTCCCTCCAACATCCGGTGGAGCCCGTCGAGGTCCTGGCGGAAGTGGGAGCGGGGCGCGCCATTCCGGTCCTGATCATCTCGCTCCACGGCCAGCTCGCCCCAGCCGTATGGGCCGCGGGTAGCGCAGCCGGGGGGTTGCGACTGGGCTACGTCCAGACGGGCGGCGGGGCCCTGCCGGGCTCGCTCTCCACCGACGTCGCCGAGCTCCGCCGTCGCGACCTGCTCTGCGATCACGTCACCTCGGCGCCGGCATACGGGGGCGAGCGCGAGGCGATCTCGGTGATCGGGGCGCTCTGGGCCGCGGCCGGCCGGCTCGGCTGGGACGCGGCGATCGTCGGGCCCGGCCCGGGCATCGGCGGCTCCGGCAGCGCGCTGGGGCACGGCGGCATGGCCGCGCTCGACAACGCGCACGCCTCCCTGTCCCTCGGCCTGGAGACCCTGTTCGCGGCGCGGATGTCGGACGCCGACCCGCGGCCGCGGCACCGTGGCCTGAGCCATCATGGCGAGACCGTGCTGCGGATGCTGCTCGCCCCGGTTCGGGTCCCCGCGCCGGCGGCTGCGGGTGATGCGCTCGAGACGCTCCGGGAAGCGTGCGGCGACCGTCACGAGGTCTGGCCGCGCGAGGCGGACCTCGAGGGGTATGCCGCCTCCGGCCTTCCCGCGGCTCACATGGGCCGGTCACTACGGGACGATCCGCTCTTCTTCGCCGCCGCGCTCGCCGCCGGTGACGGGCTGGCCGCCACCGCCTTGGTGGAGGAGGCGGCGTGACCGAGGACCGCCGCCGCGAGGTTCTCGAGAAGGAGGGGAGCAAGCTCGTCTACCGCGGTGAGATCTTCGCCGTGCGCAGGGAGACCTTCCAGTACGGGGACGGAAGCCGGGCGACGCGGGAGATCGTCATACATCCCGGCGCCGTCTGCGTGATTCCGCACGATGGGCGTTCGGTGTACATGGTCGAGCAGCCCCGCGAGGCGGTCGAGGATCCTGCGCTACTCGAGCTGCCTGCGGGAAAGCTCGACGTCGAGGGCGAGACTCCTCTCGAGTGCGCTCAGCGGGAGCTCGCCGAGGAGATCGGCAAGTCCGCCGGCGATTGGCGGGAGCTGAAGAGCTTCTACACGAGCCCGGGGTTCGCCAACGAGCGGGTTTGGCTGTTCCTAGCCACAGAGCTCTATGACACCCCGGAGCGGAAGACGACCGATGAACGGATCGAGATCGTCGAGTTTCCACTCGGCGATCTCGACACGGCCATCGGCCGCTGCGACGACGCGAAGTCCCTGATCGGCCTGATGATGCTCAGGGACCTGCTCTAGAGCCACCTCCGAGCAGGGACGGAGGGCTTCGTGCGGAAGTACTCGGCATGGCCACGATTGCGCCGTCGCGGGATGCGGCGGCGCCGAAACCATCCGAGCGCTACGAGGCGCTCGTGCTGGACTTCCTGGGGCACCTGGAGTTCGAGCGTGGTCTCTCGCGCAACACACTCGCGGCGTACCGAACCGACCTGCTCCAGTTCGGCCGCTTCCTCGCCGAGCGCGGCCGCGATGCCACCGCCGCGGAGGCCGGTGATCTCTCCGACTTCCTCGCGGATCTGGCGAAGGGCGACGGCAACGGACGTGCGCCGGCGTCGACGGCCACCGTCCACCGCAAGGCAGCCTGCCTTCGCTCCTTCTACCGGCACCTGCGCCGGGAGGAGACGATCGACGACGACCCCGCCGCCCGGCTGGAGACCCCCCGGCGAGGACGCAAGCTGCCCGAGGTCCTGAGCTACGCGGAGGTTCAGCGGCTCTTGGCCCAGCCCCGCGGCGACGAACCGACCGCGGTGCGGGACCGCGCCCTGCTCGAGCTGATGTACGCGTCCGGGTTGCGCGCCTCGGAGACGGTCTCGCTCGAGGTCTCCGATGTCGACGTCGACCACGGGATCGTCAGGGCGATGGGCAAGGGGTCCAAGGAGCGGCTCGTGCCCGTCGGCGGCAAGGCGATCGCGGCCGTCCGCGTCTATCTGCGCTCCGGGCGACCGAAGCTGGTGAGTTCGCCGGAGGAGCGCAAGCTGTTCCTCAACTTCCGCGGCGGACCGCTGACCCGCCAGGGGCTCTACAAGATCGTGCTTCGGCATGCGGAGTCGGCGGGGCTCGGCAACCGGATGAGCCCGCACACGCTGCGGCACTCGTTCGCGACGCACCTCCTCAGCGGCGGCTGCGACCTGCGCTCGGTCCAGGAGATGCTCGGTCACGCCGACCTGTCGACCACCCAGCTGTACACGCACCTCTCGGGCGAGGAGCTCAAGGAGGCCTACTTCAAGGCCCACCCAAGGGCTCATTTGTCTCACTAGCATCGGGCGAGATGCCCGAGCTACCCGAGGTGGAGACGGTCCGTCGCCAGCTCGAGCCGGAGTTGGTCGGCAAGAGGATCACCTCCGCGGAGGTGCTCGACGACCGGCTGACGCGGCCGGAGCCGCCGGACGCCGTCGCGCGGAGCGTTGCCGGGCGGGAGGTGACGGCCGTCGCGAGGCGCGGCAAGTACCTGTTGCTCGGCCTCGAGGGAGGCCGGACGCTCGCCCTGCACCTGCGGATGACCGGGAACCTTCTGCTGCGGGACCCCGAGGAGGGAGCCACGGCGGACCTGATGCACAGCGAGCTCGGCGCCGCCCCGCGGTACGAGTCGAGGCCCGAGCCGAGCCACGTCCGTGCGCGGTTCGAGCTCGACGACGGCCGGATCCTGCTCTTCACGGACGTTCGCCGGTTCGGTCAGGCGGTCGTGCTCGACGCCGGCGATCAGCTGGATGACTTCTTCGGTTCGCGGCTCGGCATCGAGCCGCTTTCCGGGGAGCTCACCCCGGAACGTCTCCTCGAGCTTGCGGCGGGTCGCAAGGCGCCCCTGAAGTCGTTTCTGCTGACGCAGTCGCGAATCGCCGGGATCGGAAACATCTACGCGGACGAGGCTCTCTGGCGCGCCCGGCTCCACCCGCTCTCCCCGGCGGGCTCGATGAAGCTCGAACACGCCGAACGGCTGGTGGAGGGGATCGTCGGCGCGCTCGAGGCGGGGCTGGAGTATGGGGGCGCCAGCATCGACGACTACCTGGATGCGCGAGGCGAGCGGGGCTCGATGCAGGAGGAGTTCCTCGTCCACACGCGCGAGGGGAAGCCGTGCCTGCGCCCCGACGAAGCACATCGCCCGGCTCCGCCGCCGGTTATCCAGCGGATCGTGGTGAGCGGCCGCTCGACCTACTTCTGCCCGAACTGCCAGGAGCGGCTGCGGCGGCGACCGCGGAGGAAGGTGCGCCGCCGGGCACCGCGGAGGGCGGAGGCGAGGTGAGCGAGCCGCCGCCGCTGCCGGACGGCTTCGCCGTCGGCCACTGGTCGGATCAGGAGGGCGGCACGGGCTGCACCGTGGTGCTCCCGCCACCCGAGACGCGGGGTGGGGTCTGCGTGCACGGTGGCGGGCCCGGCACCCGCGAGACCGACACGCTGCGGCCACTGGCAAACGCCCAGGAGGCGAACGCGATCCTGATCACCGGAGGCAGCGCGTTCGGGCTGGCTGCGGCGGACGGCGTCGTTCGCTGGCTCGAGGAGCATGAGCGCGGCTACGACACGCCGTATGGCCGCGTGCCGCTGGTGCCCGCGGCGGTGATCTACGACCTGCCATCCGGCTCGGGCCCTGATGCTCGCCCCGGCCCTGAGGCCGGGTATGCGGCATGCGAGGCGGCCGTGCCGGGGGTGCCGGTACGGGGCGCCGTCGGGGCGGGGACCGGCGCGACGGTGGGGAAGATCCTGGGGCGCGATCGGGCCCAGCCGGGCGGCGTCGGCTACGCGGCGCTCGTCACCGGGACCGGCCACACGGTGGCCGCGGTGGCGGCCGTCAATGCGGCAGGGGATGTGATCGACGAGGACGGCTCGGTGCTCGCCGGTCCGCGCGGGGAGGAGGGGGAGGTCCTGCGCGGCGCTGAGTTGATTGCGTCGATGCACGCCCCGCCGCAGTTTCGGGTGCCCGAGGGGAACTCGACGCCGGTCTGCGTCTGCACCGACGCCGCCCTGGACAAGCGGGGCTGCTCGATGGTGGCGCGCGCCGCCACGGCCGGGCTGGGGCGGGCGGTGGATCCGGTGTTCACTCCGGTGGACGGCGACGTCGTCTTCTGCCTCGCTTCAGGCCTGGAGGAGCCGGATCCGTTCGCGCCCTTCCAGATCGGCGCGGCGGCTGCGACGGTGACGGCCGCCGCGGTCCGGGATGCCGTGCGCCGGTCCGCCTGATCTCGTCCGGGGTCTTCGGCAACGTGGGTGGGCCATGCCCGGAAGCGTGAAGACGGAGGCTGTGGTGCTGCGCAGCATCCGCTACGGCGAGGCCGATCGCGTTGTGCATCTGTACTCGGCGACGCGGGGGCGGATCGGGGCGATTGCGAAGGGGTCTCGTCGGCCGAAGTCCAGGTTCGGGGGGCGGCTCGAGCCGTTCTTCCGGCTCGACCTGGTGCTCTACGAGGGCAGGGGCGATCTGCTCACGGTGACCGGCGCGTCCACCGTCGACGGTCACGCGCGGCTGCGCTCGTCCGGGCCGGCGCTGGGGGCGGCGGCCCGGGCCTGCGACTCGGTACTGCGGTTGCTCGACTCGGGGGAGCCGAACGGGGCGGCCTACAACCTGCTCTGCAACTACCTGGGGCTGCTGGATGCGGATTCTGAGGCTGCCACCGCGCCGGGTGCCGCGCTCGCCTTCCGGCTCAAGCTGGCCCTGGCCGCCGGGTTCTCGCCCGAGCTGGCGAGCTGCGCCAGCTGCGGGGAGGCCGAGCACCTCGCCGCCTTCTCGGGCGCGGCCGGCGGGGTCGTCTGCGCGAGCTGTGAGGGGGGCGGCTTTCCCCTCACGGAGGAGGCGCACCGGTTCATGGTGGAGGCGCTGGCGCGGCCGCTCGCCGAGGCCCCGGACGCGGGGCGCGGGGTGGCGGCTCAGGCCGACCGGGCGATCACCGAGACGCTCGAGCATCACGCCCACGTGCGGCTGCGGCCCGCGGCCTAGCGGCTTCGCCGGGCTAATCTCACGTCCGTGCCGAGCCTGCTCTCCGTCAACGTCGGGCCCCTCAGACCGATCCCATATCGCGGCAAGGAGGTCAGGACCGGCATCTTCAAGGAGCCGGTTCGCGGCCGTGTCGCGGCGCGCGGGACGAAGCTGGAGGGAGACGAGCAGGGCAATCCGAAGGTTCACGGAGGCTTCGACAAGGCGGTGTACGCCTATGCACGCGAGGATTATGAGTGGTGGGAAGCGGAGCTGTCACAGCCGCTGGAGCCGGGAACGTTCGGCGAGAACCTCACGACGACGGGCCTGGAGCTGAACGACGCGCTGGTTGGGGAGCGCTGGCGGGTCGGGACCGCCTTGCTCGAGGTCTCGGAGCCGCGGTTTCCGTGCTTCAAGCTCGGCGTGAGGATGGGTACTCAGCGGTTCGTCAAGCGGTTTGCGGAGGCGCGCCGGACTGGGACCTATCTCCGGATCGTGGAGGAGGGCGAGCTGGGAGAGGGCGATGCGATCGAGGTGATGGAGCGGCCCGATCACGGCGTCACGATCGGGCGGTTCGCCGACGCGTACCTGGGGGACCGGGATCGGCTCGCCGAGCTGCTCATTGCGGAGCGGCTCTCGGAGGAGTGGCGGTCGGAGATCGAGAGGCGGATCGCGGGGCGGCGGGCGGCCTAGTCAGCCACGGGGGCGGTACATGCGCTCTGCGACGCGCAGCTTGACGCCCTTCGGGGCGTGGCTCGCGCGCATGAACCAGGGCATGAAGCGGCCGGTGATCGTCGAGCGCTTGCCCCGGTCGTAGGCGCCCAGCGCATCCGTGACGCACTGCTCGGCGCTGATCATGCCGGGCGGGAGCGCGGTGTTTTCGTCGTAGCCGGCGACGTCCTGCCACTCGGTCTTGACTGGGCCGGGGTTCACCACCGTGGCCTTGACGCCGGTGCCGCGCAGCTCCATCCAGAGCGCCTCCATGAAGGAGATCGCGAACGCCTTGCTGGCGCCGTAGGTGACCTCGTAGGGGAGTGGCTGCATGCCCGCGGTGGAGGCCACGGTGATGACCCCGCCGCGCCTTCGCTCGACCATTCCGGGGAGGAAGGCGTGGGTCAGGGTCACGACGGCCTCGCAGTTGACGCGGACCATCTCCGCCTCTCGCTGGGCATCGAGCTCCAGGAAGCCGCCTCGGAGGCCGAAGCCGGCGTTGTTGACGAGGAGATCCACGTCGACGCCGAGCTTCTCGACCTCGCCGGGGAGCTTGGCCGCGTCCGCGGCCAGGTCGCACTCGACCACGTGGGCCGTGGTCGGCAGCTGCTCGGCGAGCTGCTCCAGGCGATCCTTGCGGCGCGCCACCAGGATCTGGTCGTAGCCGCGACCCGCGAGCTGGCGGGCGAACTCCTCGCCGATGCCGGCGGAGGCCCCGGTGATCAGTGCCGTTTCAGCCACGGATCGGAGCCTATTCGGATACACGGGGCCACGTTCGATGCGGACGCGCCGTTCGGGGTGCGAACATCGGATTGATGACCGACCTACAACGGGTTGCGCCTGGCGGCGCACCCTCGCATGAACAAACCTTCGAGGGCCGGATCCGCTCCTGGGAGTCGGAGTACCAATGGGACCGCGCGACGCCCTCCTATCCGGCGAACCGGAAGGAGCCCGAGCCGGACAGCCCGGTGAGGACGCCGTTCCAGCGGGACCGGGACCGGATCGTGCACTCCAAGGCGTTCAGGCGGCTCAAGCACAAGACCCAGGTGTTCGTGGCGCCTGAGGGGGACCACTACCGGACCCGGCTCACGCACACGCTCGAGGCATGCTTCATCTCGCGGACCGTGGCCCGGGCGCTCGGCCTGAACGAGGATCTGACGGAGGCGATCGGGCTCGGCCATGACCTCGGGCATCCCCCCTTCGGTCACATCGGCGAGGAGGTGCTCGACGACGAGTTGCGCGGGCACGGGATGCGCTTCCGGCACAACGAGCACTCGTTGCGCGTCGTCGATGTGCTGGCGCGGGACGGGCGCGGGCTGAACCTGACGGAGCAGGTGAGGGACGGAATCCTCAACCACACGGGTCCGGGAAAGCCGGAGACACTCGAGGGCCGGGTGGTGCGGATCGTGGATCGCGTCGCCTACATCAACCACGACATCGACGACGCGGTGCGCGCCGGGATCCTCTCGGAGGGAGATCTCCCGGCCGAGGAGATCGCGCTGCTGGGGGAGACGGGTGCGGCGCGGATCGACCTCCTGGTGCAGGACATGGTCGAGCGGTCGAGGGTGGAGGGGGACATCGCGCAGAGCGAGGAGGTGGGCGGCGCGATGCTGAGGCTGCGCAAGTTCATGTTCGACCGGGTGTACCTCGGGGAGGAGGCGAGGGCAGAGCAGGAGCGGGCGAGGCTCGCGCTGCGGACCCTGTTCGAGCACTACCTCGATCACCTCGACGAGGTGCCGGCGACGGATCCGGCGGCCGGGCCGGTGCAGCGGGTGACGGACTATCTGGCCGGTATGACCGACCGTTTCTGCCTCGCCACCTACGGCCGGCTGGTCGGCGCGAATAGTCTGGATTGATGGCCAGGTTCACCCGCGAGAGCGTCGACCGCGTGAAGGAGGCGGTCGACATCGTCCAGATCGTGTCGGCGCACACCGACCTGCAGCAGCGAGGCCAGGACTACTGGGGCAATTGTCCCTTCCACGACGAGCGGACTCCCTCGTTCAAGGTCAATCCGCGGGACAAGCTCTATTACTGCTTCGGCTGCGAGGCCAGCGGGGACGTGTTCCGGTTCGTGGAGGAGAAGGAGGGGCTGGACTTCGCCTCGGCGGTCGAGTCGCTCGCCGAGCGGACCGGCACCGAGCTCGAGCGGGAGAACGAGGATCCGCGGGCGGAGGAGCGGCGGCGGCGGCGGGCGCAGCTCTGGGCGCTGCTCGAGCGGACCGCGAAGTTCTACGAGCGCTATCTGTGGGAGTCGCCGAAGGCCGGGAAGGCGCGGAGTTACCTGGCCGACCGCGGTCTGGGGGAGGAGGTGCTGCGGCGCTTCGGCGTCGGGATGGCGCCGAGCCCGTGGGATCAGGTGCTGACCGGGAGCCAGAGGGCGGGCTTCACCGTCGAGGAGCTGCTGGCCGCGGGGCTGGTGCAGAAGGGGCGGCAGGGTGGGCACTACGACCGCTTTCGGAGCCGGATCACGTTCCCCATTCGGGATCAGCGTGGGCGGGTCCTGGGCTTCGGGGCGCGGGGGCTGAGCCGCGATGCGCAGCCGAAGTACCTGAACTCGCCGGAGGGGGAGCTGTATCGGAAGAGTCATACCCTGTATGGGATCGACCGGGCCCGGGGGCCGATCGCGAAGGCGCGACGGGCGATCGTCGTCGAGGGCTACACAGACGTGCTGGCGCTGCATCAGGCCGGGGTTGAGGAGACCGTGGCGATCATGGGAACCGCGATCACGCCGGAGCAGGTCTCGATGCTCGCCGGGTTGACGGATCTCGTGGTGCTCGCGCTCGACGCGGACAGGGCGGGTGCGGACGCGATGATCCGCGCGCAGAAGGTGGCCGGGGGGAGGGGGCTGGAGCTGCGGGTGGCGGCGATGCCGGAGGGGGAGGATCCCGCCGACATGCTGCAGGGAGAGTCGGTCGACAGGTTCATGCAGATCGTGGACGGGGCGATCGACCTGCCCACGTTCAGGGTCGATGTCGCGCTCGGGCGCGGCGAGCTGAGCAGCCTGGCCGGCAGGGAGCGGGTCCTCGATGAGGTCGGGCCTGTGCTGAAGGCGATGGGGGAGACGGCCCTCGGCTTCGACGAGTTGGTGCGGAAGGTGGCGGATCGGCTGGACACGGACCCGAGCCTGGTGCTGGCGCGGGTCCGGTCGGCGCCGGAAACCCCGGCGGAGCGCAATGGGACTGGGGAGCCGGCCCCGCGGCCGGTGGCCGTCTCGCTGACGCCGCGCGAGACGCGGGAGAGGGCGCTGCTCGCGATGTGCCTGGTCGACCCGGGTGCCGGGCGCCAGTTCATCGAGAAGCTGACTGACGAGCACATGTCGCAGTCCGGCACCCCAGCGTTGAGGTGGTTGCGCACTCACCTCGACGATCCGATGTCCGGTCTGCCCCGGGACGACCCGGCGCTCACCTCGCTGGTCACGGAGCTGGTCATGCGGGCCGAGAGCGAGCCGGCCTCCGAACCGGCGATGCAGCTCAACTTCGATCTGCTCGAGCAACAGCGGCTGGAGGACGGGATCTCGGCGGCGCAGAAGGCGGGCGACTACGAGGTGAGCTCGCGCCTCTCACAGGAGCGGGCCGCCCTCACGGACCGGATCGCGCACGCGGGAGTCGTTTCCTCTTGAGCCTGCGGGTTCGGGAGGCCGAGCCCGGGGACCTCGCGGCGGTCACGGATCTGGTCGGACAGCTCGGCTATCCGAGCGCGGAGCCGGCGGTGGCGGGACGGTTGGACCGCCTGGCGGCCGATGGGAAAAGCTGGGTGTTCGTCGCGGTGGAGGACGGGCGGGTCGTCGGGTTGGCGGCGGTGCACGTGATGTCGATTCTGGAGCGCGACGATCCGATCGCACGGGTGACGGCGATGGTGGTGGATGAGTCGGTGCGCGAGGGCGGGGTGGGAACCGCCCTGATCGACCGGCTCGAGGAGGTGGCGCGGTCGCAGGGGTGCGACAAGATCGATCTGACGACCCGCCACGAGCGCGAGCGGGCGGCGGCCTTCTACCGGGGCAGGGGCTTCGAGGACACCTCGCTGCGGTTCGTCAAGGACCTCGACTGACGCCGGCGACGGGTCGCTCACGCCAGTGGCGGCTTATCCCACTCTTGGCACACTTCGCTGTCCCCTCCGCGACAAATCCCCTGCATTTTCGAGCATTTCTCAGATCACACCTGTCCGGTTCCTGGCGGAAAATGCCTGTTAATGATCGAAAAAGCATCTAGAGAATTACTCTGGCGGAAGGTTTGTCCGTGGAGCAGATCGCCGAGCGAATCGGCCGACATCCATCGACCGTCACCTATTGGCTGAAGAAGACACAATCTTAAGCCTGTTGGACATGATCGGCATTCGCCGAACGGGAAGGTAGACCCCGAGCGACTGCGTCGGTTGATCGAGGCTGGTGCAACCATTCGCGAAGCTGCGGCTGAACTGGGCGTCGGGTATTCGACCGTTCGCTATTGGCTCAAGCGCCTTGATCTCGAGACGTGAAACAGTCCGGCGTCGCCGCGACGAAAACGCGCGCGAGTGAACGGCAGGCTTGGTGTCACGCGCGTCTGCCCGAAGCACGGGAAGACGATCTTTGCGGTGCGCTCGGAGGGTGGGTACCGCTGCAGCAAGTGCAGGATGGCCGCGGTCAGCAACTGGAGGCGCCGAGTCAAGAGACGGCTCGTTGAACGGGCGGGAGGCGGCCTTGCGACCTCTGCGGCTATGACCGATACGACGGGGCGCTTCAATTCCATCATGTCGACGCAGAGACGAAGTCATTCGCGTTCAGCCGGAACGGGACATTACGCGATCCTCGGCGGAACTGTGCCGCCGAGGCAGACAAGTGCGCGCTCCTGTGCGCGAATTGCCACGCCGAGGTTGAGGCAGCAGTTGTCAATCTGTCCTCGCGGGATCCTGCCGCTAAGGTTGCCGGCCGCCGAGCATTCGTAGGTGGCTCAAGTGGATTAACGTGATCCGGGGTAGCTCAATTTGGTGGAGCGCTCGGCTGTTAACCGAGAGGTTGAGGGTTCGAGTCCCTCCCCCGGAGCTGGTTAGGACGACTTGATGCGGGCCGGCGAGAGCCGGCTCGTTGCACCACGGACGGCGCCCTCGACCAGGTCCGCCGCGGCGCTGGCCCCGTCGTGCGACTGCGACCAGGCGGCGATCTCCCGGGCTCGCGCCGTGAACCTCGGCTCGGCCAGCAGCCGCCGCGTGGCCAGCCGAATCGATCGTTGAGACATGAGCCACCGCGGCACCGACAGACCGGCTCCTGACCACGCCACTCGCGCTGCGTTCTCTCCCATGTCGCCGACGGACGGGCAGACGAGCAGCGGCGTCCCGGCGGCCAGCGACCGCGCCACCGTCCCATGCCCCCCGTGGCAGATCACCGCGTCCGCCGCGGGCATAGCCTGCGAGTAGAGGATCCAGTCGAGCAGCACGGCGTTTTCGGGCACCTCGATCGGCCGCTCCGGCCGATGTCTGTTGGTCGTCGCCAGCACCCGCACCGGCTCATCCGCCAGCCCCTCAAGTGCCACCCGCACCAGCTCGCACTGCGGGTCCTGCGACGTGCTCGGCGCGATCAGCACCAGGGGATCCTCGCCAGCCGGCAGTTCGGTGCTCTCGTCGGCCAGTTCGAAGAACAGAGGCCCCGTCACGCGGACGTGCGACGGCCACTCGCGCGGGTATTCCAGTTGCGGGAACGTGCCGACGATCGCCAGCAGTTCGCTGATCCCGCCGTGAAACCGCTCGATCGGCCCAAGGCCGAGGCGGGCCCGGATCTCGTTGAGCTCGTCCCGCCCCTTCCGCAACCCCATCGCCAACAGCGGGTCCGTCGCCCGCCACGCCAGCCGCCCGATCGCGGTTCGCGGCGGCCGGAGTCCGAGCGAGTACATCGGCACCCCCGGCTGCTGCACCGGATAGACATGCGGAATCAGGGTCGCGTGCGGGACTTCGGCGACCTCCGCGGCCAGCGTCGGCGCCAGGGTCAGGATGTCGCTAACCACCAGATCCGGCTCGAAGCCCTCCATCAACCTCGCCAGAGCGCGAGCGGCTGCCGCGGCCGTCTGCCCATCGGGCGTGTCCGGTCCGGGGGGCGGATAAACCGTGTACTCCTGCGCCCCGGCGAACGCCAACCCCTCGCCCTCGACAGCCTCCCGCCATCGCTCCCACGTCTCTACCAGCACCTCGTGTCCACGGCGTCCGAGCTCTCGGGCGAGCGCGATCGCCGGGAAGGCGTGTCCCGGATCGCCGAACGCCGCGACGAGCAGCCGCAGGTGTGCATCTGAACGCGCCATTGCGCTGACCCTACGGGGTACGCGGTATCCCTTGAGTGCGATGGCCAAGCGCCGCAACAACGCACAGCGTCTACGCAACGCGGTCTACGCCCTGCCGGCCAAGACCAAGGCCGCCATGCTCCGCGGCATCCGCACCAACCGCGTGATCGTCGGCGCATACGTCGACAAGCGCGGCGGCGTCTGTCCGATGCTCGCCGCCCATCGCAACGGCGGCCGGACCAACTTCGGCACCTTCGCCCGCGCCTGGGACGCGTACACCGGCGCCAACCAGCGCAAGCCCCGCCGCGCGTCCCGCCGCGAGGTCCGAACCCTCGAGGGCCACCTCGAGATGTCGCTGGTCCGCGACGGCATCGAGCTAGGCACCGAGATCCATCCGGACCGCCCGCTCGCAGAGGAGGTCCGCGAGGTGCAGGCGACCCGCCGCCGCCTGGCGGAGACCGACGCGCACGAGGGATCCGACGTCTCGGTCGAGGACGTCCTCACCACGACCTACTCGGAACACGCCCCGGGTCCTGCCGAGGCCCCGCCCCCCGGCCGAGACGAGGTCGAGCGCGCGGACGCCTAGGTCCCGCGGCTAAGTTGCGCCCGTGAGCCGGGCGCCCTCCGACCAGACCCCCTACGTCTCCGTGATCGTCCCCGTCCGCAACGGGGAGTCCACCATCTCCGCCTGCCTGGACTCCATCCTCGCCACGAACTATCCGCCGGACCGCCGCGAGATCCTCGTCGTGGACAACGGCTCGAGCGACGGCACCGCAGCCCGGATCACCTCTCGGCCCGTCACCTACCTGCGCGAGCAGAAGAGGGGCGTCTCGAACGCGCGCAACCGCGGCATCGCCGAATGCAACGGCGAGATCTGCGCGTTCGTCGACGCCGACTGCGTCGTCGAGTCCCAATGGCTCACCGAGCTGGTCCGTCCCTTCGAGGATCCCGAGGTCGGCGCGGTCGGCGGCGATCTCCAGCACGTGGCGCCGAAAACGGCTGCCGAGCGACAGGCGATCCGCCTGCTCGGCAACTGGCAGCGCTTCGCCTTCACCTCCGATCCGGCGTACCCGATCACCGCGAACGCGGCGTACCGCCGGAGTGTGCTCGAGCGGATCGGCGCGTTCGATCCGCACATGACCCGCGCCCAGGACGTCGAACTCGGCCTTCGGTTCCGGGAGCGCAGCGGCCTTCGCCTGGTGTACGCAGAGCACGCCACCGTCCGCCACGGCCACCGCTCCACCCAGCGCGGTTTCTTCCGCCAGCAGCTCGGCTGGGCCTACGGAGCCGGACTGGTCGGCGTCAAGTTCGAGGCGATGGGTGGCCACCGGGTCAAGCCGCCCCGTATCCGGGACCTGGCCCGCCCCCTCCACGGTCTCGGCATCGTCCTCTGGGCCCAGGCCCGCGGGGGCGGCCGCCGCGAATGGATCGAGGACGCCTGGTTCGACTTCCTCCGCCAACTCGCCTGGTGGATCGGCGCGCGCGTCGGTCTCCGCCGCGGTGCCCGGATCTGGGCGGCTTCGCCATCAGATCGCGGCCACAACCGGCCGCCCAAGACAACCGCTCGGGGCTAGCGCCCCTCGCTCAAGATCGTGCGGCCTGGTGGCCGCTAGCCCAGCTCGGGCGTGTCCATGGTGTCCCCGGGCCGCAGGAAGACGATCTCGGGAACCAAGCAGTTCGGCGATGTCCGAAGCAGGAAGCGCACGCTCTCCGCGATGTCCTCGGGTCGGATCATCGCCTCTGCCGCGACCTGCCCCTTGACGAACTCGGTCATCGGCGTATCGACGAAGGCCGGCGCGAGCGCGGTCACCTGGATGCCCTGGCCCGCGTGCTCCTTCTGCGTCGCCTGGGAGAAGCCGATCACCGCCGCCTTGGTTGCCGAGTAGACCGATAGCCACGGCTGCCCCGCCTTGCCCGAGATCGAGGCAGTGTTGACCAACAGAGCCTTCCCGTGCTCCGCGCCCGCCTCGCGCAGAAGCGGCAGGCACTCCCGCGTCATCAATACCAACGCCCGGAAATTGACCCCCAGCTGCATGTCCACGTACTTGGTGGTCAGCGAGTCCATGGCCTCGCCGATGCCGACGCCCGCGTTGTTGATCAGCACATCGAGCCTGCCGTACCGCTCCCGGTGCGCCTCGACCAGTTTCTTCAGGTCCTCTTCGTCGGCCATGTTGGCCGGCACGCTCTGCACCTCGAGCCCCTCCGACCGCAGGTCCTCGACCGCCGCCTCCAGCTTCTCCGGCCGGCGAGCGGACACGGTCAGGCCGTATCCGTCCTCGCCGAGGGCCCGGGCGATCGCAAGCCCGATCCCGCTAGAACCGCCAGTGACCAGGGCCGCCTTCTCCGCCACTTTTCCTCCTCCATCAACGGGAGCGCCTGCAGCGCACCCTTACCTATCGCTAAGACGCCGGCGGCACCCTATCGGGGCCGCCTCTACGATGCCGCCAGTGATCAGGAAGACCACCGCCGCAGCGGCCATTCTCGCCGTGGCGCTCGTCGCAGGGTGCGGAGGGTCTGACAACGGGACGGGTAGCCGCAGCAAGCCGGCTCCGGTCGCCGCCGACTTCCCCGCCCCCCACGGCCGCAGCCTGGAACAGGTCCTGCTCGCCGCTTCCAAGGGCCAGCAGGGCCCGGTCGTCGCGCCAGCCGCGGCGATGTTCTACCCCGGCGTGAACCGTTTCCCCTTCGGCGTCTTCACCGCCGGCCGCGACCAGATCACGGACGCGCAGGTCGCGATCTACGCCACCCCCGGCAGCAGTCCCAAAGGTCAGGCGATCGGCCCGTTCCCAGCCCGCATCGACGACCTCACGACCAAGCCGGCCTTCCGGGCGAAGACCACGGCCGACGACCCGAGTGCGGCCCAAGTCGCCTACGTCTCCGACGTCCTTCTCAACAAGCGCGGTCCCTGGACCTTCGGTGCCCTGATCAAGACGGGCGGCTCCTATCAGTACAGCCTGCTGCCCACACCCCACCCGGTCGGGCAGTACCCCGCTCCCCAGGTGGGCCAGCCGGCCCCGAATGTCCACACACTCACCGTCGGGCAGGTCTCGAACATCTCGCAGATCGACACCCGCGTCCCGCCCGACGACATGCACGACGACGACCTCGCGAACGTGCTCGGCAAGAAGCCGGTCGTCCTGCTATTCGCGACGCCGGCCCTTTGCCAGAGCCGGGTCTGCGGCCCGGTCACCGACGAGGCCGAGCAGGTGAAGCAGGAGTTTGGCGACCGCGTCGCCTTCATCCATCAAGAGGTCTACAACAACAATCGCATCCAGGACGGCCCTCGACCCCAGATGACCGCCTACGGCCTGCAGACCGAGCCGTGGTGCTTCGTCATCGACCGCAACGGCAAGGTCAGCACCGTCCTCCAGGGCCCGTTCAGCGTCCAGGAGCTCGAGGCGGCCGTCCAAAAGGTCGCCTGAGGAACTCTTAGCGCGTGGCCGCCCGACCGGGTAGTTTCAGCGGGATGTCGGATCCGGAGCTCCTCACGATGCTCGCGGCCGAGGCCGAGCGGCGCAGCCCAACGATCATCGCCGGCGTCGAGAACCTCGCCGGCTCGGGGGAGAGTGATCCAGGCCGGATAGAGGCCCTGCGCGTCGAGGCCCATGGCCTCAAGGGCGCGGCTCTCGTGGTCGGTCAGGAGCGGCTCGCCGACCTCGCCAAAGGAATCGAGGAGTTCCTGAGGGGATGTCTCGAGTCCGGTGAAATCAACCCCGCCGCCGCCGCCGCCGTGATCACGGCGACCAGCGCCTTCACCGAGGGCGCCCAGGCTGCGGCGGAGGGGGTAGGGGAGCCCTCCTCCGTCGCTGATTCACTCGAGACGCTCAAGCACTGAGCGTCAATCTTCCCCGGCGGTCTGATCAGCTCGAGTGGTGAAGGGCGAACGCCACCGCGCCGATCCCCATCCCGCACATCACCAGCCAGGCCGGGATCAGCCAGCCGGCGATCTCCGCCACCCGCATGGAGGCCCGTCGGGCCGCGGGTGCGATCAGCGCCACGATGCTCGCGACGAAGAGCACCGCCGCGAATAACACCACCGGCGCGGCGACCAGCGTCCGAGCGGGAGCATCGACCTCGTCCTCGAACCCACGCCCGGCGCTCGAGGCCAGCACGGCAACCACGGCAACGATCACCAGCGATCCATAGAGCGCGCCGAGCAGCGGCCAGGTGAACGTCTGATCCACCGGCTGCTCGCGCTCCTCGAGGCGCTCCCGCTCCTCCATGTCCCGAATCTATCCCGGCGGATGCCCCGCATTACACTGGCCACCGGGGCCGGTAGCTCAGTTGGTCAGAGCAGCGGACTCATAATGCGATCGCGCTCGTCCGGCCTACTCAGCTCCATTCCGGGAATCGGCTGCAAAATCCAGGCTATCCGGGGGTGTCCCGGTCGCGTCCCTATTCCGGGGATTCTGCCGCGTCCGTTAGCACTGAGTTTCGAATCCCGTGAGGCCCGCGAGGGGTCCTCGCGACATATCCCAATCGACTTCTGGGTCGTAGAGGTCGATGACGGCTGCGGTGTCCCCGCGAGCCACCGTCTCGTAGAGACGACGCACGATCTCGACGTTCTCCTCCGATATCGCCTACGCAGTATCTCGCGCAACACCCGGGGCTTCGTCGGCGTTTTTGCTCAGCCCGCTACCCGGCGGCTGTTTTGACCCGCTGAGTCAAAAAACGGCCTGCACCCCGTAACCCTGCAATCCGAGCTGGCGCTTTACCGCGTATAGGAAGTGGAAGCGACCCGTGCTGGCAATGGGTGAGCATCGGGCCGCTCCCGGTGTATCCAGAGAGGCGATCCCCCGGACGGACGCGGCTCGCCTCTCTAGAACAACGGTATTCAGTACCTACTGCCACATACGGGTAGAACGTTTCATCCGCCGTATGACCCGACGGAGGTAAGCCGGGAGCGGCGCTGTGAGTTCCCGCCGCCCCCGGCTTTGTCCTGCTAACCGGGTAAGCGCACACGCCGTGCGCAGGGTTACGGGGACCAAGCTTCAGCTGCTGCCCATCGCCCTAGTTGTCCCTCGCTGCCTCGGCAGCCTCGGTGCTCCATTCGCAAGAAATGACGAACCGGAGGCGTTCATAAGCCGCTGGTGCGCCGCGGGCAGGCTGCATCCCCCTGGGTCCGCCCGGGCGCGCCGGTCTAACGCGGCTGGCCGAGTCACCGCCACCGCCAGAACTCCGACAACGGGCGCCAAGCCAGCCAGCCCGGCAAGCAAACTGATCCGCCTGCCTAGGTCGGGAAGAGAACCCGCTTGTCCGTGGTGGCTATGTCTTCCTCGTCAAGGACGATCAACCCGAGGTAGCCGCTACCGAAATTCGAGGCTACCTGGAGCAGAACGCTCCGGCCCTCGCCCCCCAGGCGCACTCTAATGCTGCGGCGGTAGTCAGAGCCCGACCCGTTGGCTGACTAGGTGCGTCCGACCTCGTCCGACTGGTCGTACCGCTCGGGGAGAAGAGTCAGCACCGCGATGTTCTTACAGTGGACGTCCCGCTCCTCGCCGGCGCCGAAATCGAGGACGAGCAGATCGCCGGATACCTCGACGAGGGAAGCCTCGATCGGAGACCCTTCATCCGTGCGCTCGATCCGCAGCGTGACGGCCCGAGAGAGCCGATCCTCCATGTGGGCGGTGAGCTGGTCCCGAAACCACTCCGGCGTGTGCGTGTCGGAGCGTTCGTAGGGGACGCCCTTCTCTAGTTCGTCGGCCATCCAGGGCGACCCTAACCGCAATGCCGCTGATTGCGCAAGCTCGCGGGCTGAGCCGGGTTTTTTGAGCCGCGTCCCTCGGCTCGCTGTTCGACTGCGCCCGCCAAAAACCCACGCTCCATCGCGAGATACTGCGTGGGCGATGTCGGAGCAGGACATCGAGAACGCCAAGCGAGGCTACGCGGCCTGGAACGCCGCATATCGCAGCGGCGACGTCAACGACCTTCTGCCGATTCTCGAGGAATTGTGGGATCCGCAGGTGGTCTACCACCCAACCGGAGCACTCCCGGACGGTGCGGCTCGCCCGCATCGCGGCTGGGACGGCGTGCTGCGATTCACCGCCAACCAGATGGAGGCGTTCACGGAGATGTGGATAGAACCGCTCGAGTTCATCGAGGTCGGCGACCGCCTGGTAGTTCCCTATCGGTTTGGGGGACGGGCCCGGCACACCGGGATCGAGGTGGATTTCTCGTTCGTGCATCTCCTCCACCTCCCCGACGGGAAGGTGGTGCGATGCGACGCGTTCAAGACCAAAGGCGAGGCCCTCGAAGCCGCCGGTCTGGCGGAGTAGGCGATGTCGGACGAGAACGTGGAGGCGGCGAGGCGATTGATTCAAGCCTTCAATCGCCGGGACCTGGCGGCGATGACCGAGAGTTTCGATCCCGAGATCGAATGGACGCCGGGCGGCCCCGCCGCCGTCGAACGCACCGTGTATCGAGGCCGCGACGAGGTGGCGGACGGCTTTGTCGCGACCTGGGAGGCATGGGAGGTGTTCCACCTCGAGGGGCACCAGGCTCGTGATCTGGGTGACTCGATCCTGTGGCTGGGACGCGCCCAGCTGAAGGGCGGCGCCAGCCACATGGAGCTCGACCAGGAGTTCGCGGTCCGCTTCCTGTTTGAAGGCGGCAAGATCGTTCGAATCGACGGCTTCCGCACCTGGCAAGAGGCCCTCGAAGCCGCCGGCCTTTCGGAGTAGGCGATGTCGAAGGAGAACCTCGAGGCGTTTCACCACCGCCATGGTCATAGCCATAGCCACGGCCTCGTCGACGCGTCGGTCAAGCGGTCCCGAAAGGGCATCCGAGCGGTATCGCTTTCGCTCGCGATCCTGGGATTGACCGCCGTCGCGCAGCTCGTTGTCTTCGTGGCGACCAACAGCATCGCCCTGCTCGCGGACCTGATCCACAACGGCGGCGATGCGCTGACCGCCATCCCGATCGGCGTCGCCTTCGCCATGCGGAGCGTGCGAGCGGAGAGGAACGCGGGGTTGGCGGTGGTAGCCGCGATCTTCGTGAGCGCCTGCGTCGCCGGAGTCGAGGCGGTGCGGCGACTCATCAATCCCGAGGCTCCCGATCACCTCGTTGCGCTCGCGGTCGCCGGGGGGATTGGCTTCGCCGGCAACTGGCTCGCGAGCATCGTCCGACGCCGGGCCGGGCGAACGCTCCGAAGCCCTGCGCTGATCGCCGACGGCAACCACGCCCGCGCTGACGCTTACGTCTCGCTGGCGGTCGTCGCGAGTGCTGCCGTCGTTGCTCTCGGCGCTCCTGTCGGGGACCCGTTGATCGGCCTCGCGATCACCCTCGTCATCCTGCGGATCACCTGGGAGTCGTGGGGAACAGTGCGCCACGGGCATGTTCCCAACGCCCTCGAAGCCGCCGGGCTGTCGGGATAGCCGCTTTGGACGAGAAGCGGCTATCCGCTTTGCATGGAAAGCGGTTGTTTCGAGCGGCTCGGGGGCAGTCTGGGCAGCCAGGTCCTCTACGGGGATCCGGCGGCGGGGAGGCGCTCGCCCTAGGCGACCAGAGCTAGGAGTTTTCTTCGAGGCGCCGGTAGTGGTCGCGCCAGATCAAGCGGTGGACGCCGAGGTGGCGGGGCAGGCTTCGAAGGCCGGGGATCACCGGGATGCAGATGAAAGCCAGCGAGAGAAGCATCATCAGCGCCCAGATCTGGGCGTCCGCGTTGTCCGAGGTGTTGAACGGGGCGATCTGGTACCAGAACGTGTAGAGCCAGAGCCAGACCTGACCCGGATAGCTGCCCGTCTCGTTCATCATTCCCCACTGCGTGCCGAGCAGATGCTGATTCTCGGCTCGGCTCTCGAAGTAGCCGCCGCCCGAGAGGAAGAGGAGCGGCTTGGTGTAGTTCGTCTGGTAGAACTGATTCGCGTTGAGCAGCGCGCCGTCGAGGCCGCCGCTGGCGGCGAGGCCAGCCAGCGAGGCCATCATTGGAGCGACCGGCCCGTAGTCGCCGGGCGGCAGCAGGGGGAGCCCGCCGGGGTAAGTCGCTCCATCGAGCCCCTTCGTATATGCATCCGTCCAGGCCTTCTGCTGGGCCGGCGGCGCTGCCTGATACTCCTTGAGCGCCTTGGTCAGAGCCGCATCGCCCGGAATACTGCGCAGCGGGTTCAGCACGAAGTCCTGGGCTGTGTCGATCGGGAAATGGACCCCGGCCGCGTTCTGCAGGTTGAGCGGGCCGATCTTCTGTCCGGTGTCCGGCGTGTGGGTATACGGAGCGCCGTATGTTGCGACCTCGCTCGAGCCGTCGAGCTCGGTCACAGCGGTGGCGACAAAGTCCCCGGGATCGGTCCTCGCCCACTGCTGGATCGTGACCGGCTTGTCATCGGGCGAGGAGAAGAGGATCGCGAGCAGCACGACCAGCGCAACGATCACGGCTAGGGCCACGACGAACTCCTTGACCAGGTCGTAGCGGATGTATGGGCCCTCCCAATCCTTCGACTCGAGTGGGGCGGGCCTGGGCTTCTGCGGACTCACCTGGTCTCCTCTGCCGCCCGCGCGGCGGCAACCTTCGCCGCGTAGGGCGGCACCACGCCGTGCTTGCGGACGAGCAGCACGTGCCCCACGACGATCGCCAGCACCGCGACCGGCAGCAGAACGACATGCCACGTGTACATCTGGCCGAAGTCAATGACGTTGAAGAAGGCGCCGATCCCAACCGAGTTGAGACCATCCTTCCCCTCGCTGGCAATCCACTGCGAGTCGAAGTTCTGCTGCGAGAGGTATCCCGTGAACGCAGTGCCGATCGAGACCAGGAAGACGACCGCCCCGGTCACCCAGACCCAGGAGCGCCCGCCGCGCCACGCCCCCATGAAGAACTTGCCCCATAGGTGCACGACCATCGTGAAGAAGAAGACCTCCACGCCCCAGAGGTGGATGCTGTTGAAGAACTTCCCGACGCCGGACTCGTGCCACCAGGCTGGGCCCTTGAGACCGAGAATCACGCCGGAACCGATGACGACGATGAGCGCCGCGATCGTGGCGACGCCGAAGACGTAGATCCAGGACGACACGTAGGCGGGCTGCCGATCGGGCAGGAGCTTCTCCGGCGGGAGTGCGCCAACGGCGCGGGAACGCAGCCGCTCGGTCCACATCCGCCGCTCTTCTGCGGGGCTCACTCCTCGATCTCCCGCTTGGGGAAGGGGATCAGGATCGCCGCGATGAAGACGACGATCATCAGGACAATCACCACGACGTTCGCCACCGACATCTGAAAGAAATGCCAGTGGACGTAATGCGCGGGCCCGTTCAGATTAAAGACCGCGGGTGCCGCCAGACCACCCCTCAAAGGACGGAACAAACCAGCAACCTCTCTCACTGCGGACCTCCTCGCGGCGCGTCACGCGAGTCGCCTTCCATTCCGCCGCTAGCCCTTGGTTCCCCTCGCCGCCACTCTACTTCCGGCCCGGCCCTCGATTGGTGAGAGTCCTCTTAGGATCGGCTCAAGCCAGACCGCAGCCGATCACCTCGGTGCTCTCGGCGGAGTGCTGCTTTCCATGCAAAGCGGATAGCTGCTTCTCGTCCAAAGCAGTAGCCCTACTCCGACAGCCCGGCGGCTTCGAGGGCTTCGGTCTGGTCGAGGAACAGCTCCAGGCGGGCGACCTTTCGATCCCGCAGCGTCCAGAGGTTGGCGGCCTCAATGGGCATCTCGACCTGATGCGTCTTGGAGCGCGCCCGGACTTCGAACAGGGCGAGCACTCGGGTCTCGTCCACATCGATGAAGTCGGGCGGCATTAGCACCCAACTCTCCCAGGCGCTAAGCCAGTCACGGAAGGCGCTCGCGAAGCCGTTCAGACCGTGGGTGACCGGGCGCGAAGAAGATCCCCCTGGGATCTCAGCACTACCGCCCAGCAGTTCCCCCGCAACGACGGTCTCGAAGTCGCGATGCAAGAGCGGCTCCCATGCGACACGAGCGGCCTCGAACCCTTCTGGGTCAGCGATCGTGGCGACCAAATCTACGCTTCCGGGATAGAACCTTCGAACGATCTTGACGTTCTCCTGCACATCGCCTTACTCCTGCAGCCCGGCGGCTTCGAGGGCTTTGTCTTTCGACCCAAAGTCCTCCCAGCGCACGATCTTCCCGTCCCGAACTCGACGAGGCCGCCGGTTTGGATGTCCGTCTCCAAGCCGCTGCCTCTCGCTCGCACATGGATGGTGCCCCAGGCGAGCACCCACTCGCCGAGATCGGTGAACTGGTAGTTCACGTCGAACTTGTCGAAGACCTCGAAGGTGTCAGAGACGAAAGCTTCGATGCCCGAAAGCCCGTGATACCCACCCTCCGTGGCGGCCCGAAGCGGCAGAAATTCGACATCGGGTGATACGCCTCCTCTGGGTCGAGCTCGCCGCGGTTCCAAGCATCAGTCGCTCACGCACGATCTCGACGTTCTCCTCCGACATCGTCTACGCCGATAGCGGGGTGGCCGCAGAACGCCTCATACGTGCACGCGGTACTCCCTAGGGGGGTTAAGAGGACCGAACTAACACCAACCTGCGCAGGGCACGTTCTTCCACTTCGTCCCTGGGTACGACACGGCAACCATCCATCCCGCTGTTGTGAACTCCTCGGGGTGCCTGAGCGCCTCCCGCCGTTGCTTGTCCGTGATGATTGGGGTCAGCTGAAGGGTGCCGCCTTGGATGCTGTAGTCGAACGTCCCGGGGCCGATCTGATTGTGTTCGAGTCCACGATCATGTAGGCGTCGTCATCCACCTGGTTCCCGTACTGGTCCAACGACCCGAAGAGGCCGTCAGCGGTGAAGAAGTGGGAGTGCTGCTGGGGCTTGGCCCCTGCGCAGATGTCGTCCTTCGCGGCTAGCTCGTCGAAGGTCTGGTCGGGGAAGTAGTCGCCTACTACTCCCGGCGCAAGCGCCCCCAGACCCAGCGCGTTCAGGGCATCCACGAGTTCCTGGCAGGTATGTAGCTGCTGCCAGCGCCCCACGATCGGCGCGACCGGCTCGCTAGGTGAGGGACAACCGGCACCGCTAGGGCCGCTTGGCCGAGGTAGCCAGGCACCAACAGACGCGCAGCTACCATCACGCTCGCCGCGATGAAGCGTCACCCCCGAACCCAGGAGAGCCCCCTACTCCTCCTGCTCACCGACTCGACTGCGGACGACAGAGGACGGACACTCGACATCAGGGACTCCTTTCCCCAGGGGTGCCCCCGTCTCCCTCGCCAGATCGGCCCGTCAAGGCGTGTTCGACATCGCTGGCGCGGTATCTCGCGGCGAGTGCTGCTTTCCATGCAAAGCAGTGGCGACTAGTCGCTCCGGCTTTCACGCGGCAGGAAGCGCAGGAGGGGAGCGCCTCGCGTGGGCCCAAGAGTTCCCTCCTCGGGCGTGAGGCGCGATGATCACGCGGATGCCCCCAGAAGCCGAAGACGATCGCGTCGTGGGGGTCGACGGCCAGGCGCTCGCGCGGGAGATCGGAGCAGCCCCCGAGCTCGAGAGGATGATCGGCGAGCTGATCGAGCTGGGAGTCTCCCCCGAGGCGATTCGTTCCGCACATGAGCGCGGCAGGGTGGAGGACGCGATCTTCGACGCCGTCCTCGATCCCGCCCAGAGCGAGCGAACCGTCTCGCCCTCCCAGATCGAGGCCGACGGGGGCCTGCGGGTGGCCGAGACGCAGCTGATCGCTCTGGCCTTTGGCCTGCGGGCGCCGGAGCCGGACGAGCCCTACTTCACGCCCGAGGAGGCCGCCGTGCTGCAGCGGTTCGGCGAGTTGCGTGAGATCTGGCCGCCCGAGTTCTACCTCCAGGTCGTAAGGGTTTACGGCCAGGCGCTCGCCCACATAGCCCAGACCGAGATTCACGTCTTCCGGCTGTATGTGGAGCGGAGGCTGCGGGACGCGAGCGGTGGGGTCCTCCCGGCGCTTCCGGCAGTGCACGAGGCGTTCGGTCAGCTGTTGCCCCTTGCGGATCCGATGCTGCTCGGGGTCCATCGCCGCCGAGTGGAGCACGAGCTGGCGCAGGCGGCTGTTCGTGAGGCCGAGCGGCGGACGGAAGAGGGCGTGCTTCCCGGTGCCGTCGAGGTGACGCTTGTCTTCTGCGATCTGAAGGACTTCACGGCCTACGCCGAGGCCCAGGGCGATGAGGCCGCCGTCGAGGCGATCGAGCGGTTCGCGATCATCGTGACGGCCGAGCTCGGCGAGAAAGGTCACGTCCTCAAAGCCCTCGGCGACGGCTACATGCTCACCTACCCCGAGCCCGCCGCGGCGGTAAGCGCTTGCACGCGGATCATCGAGCGAATGCGCGGCGACATTTCGCCCGGCGTCCACGCAAGCGTCCATCACGGTGTGGCGCTGTACCGGGAGGGCGACTACTTTGGCACGGTTGTCAATCTGGCCGCGCGCCTGCTAGATCTGGCCGGGCGCAATCAGCTCGTGGCATCTGAGGCTGTGGCGCGAGCCACCGAGAGGCTCTTCGATTGGGAGCCTCTCGGCAGCTATCACGTCCGCGGAATCAGCGAGCCCGTCGAGGCGTACGGTCTCGGGATCACGAAGCAAGCCCGCTGATGCCAACTTCGATTCTTCTGGCAACGAGATCGCGGCGCGCCCCGACCTGGGTGCGCGGTCGCATTCCATGCAAAGCGCCGCTTCTCGTCCAAAGCAGCTATTCCGACAGCCCGGCGGCTTCGAGGGCTTCGGCCGGGTCCATGTAGTTCTGCATCCGAATCACCCGTCCATCTTCCAGCTCATAGACCAGGCCGAAATGGAGCTTGACCGGCGTGCCGCTCCCCCTGCCGGTCGCTGTCTGATGGAACAGTGCGACAACCCGTCCATCGCCGCCGTCGACCAGTCGCTCCAACTCAACCGACCAGCCCTCGAAGTCCTCAGTCCATGTACTCCAGAACTCCACGAATCCGTCGCGCCCGCGATAGCTCTGAGGCCCAGGCCAGCCGCGAAACGGTATCCACTCGGCATCCTCAGCGACGAGCTCCGAATCGAACAGTGTGCCCGCCGTCGCCGGATCATCGCGCTGAAATACGTCCTGAAAGGTCTCGAACAACTGGCGCACGATCTCCACGTTCTCCTCCGACATCGCCTACTCCGACAGCCCGGCGGCTTCGAGGGCTTCGACCGCGTTCTCATAGCTCTGAAGTCGGCTCACCTTGCCCTGGTGAAAGTCCGCCACCCATGCGAGCGGAACCCGGATGTCCAGCCCGCTGCCCCTGCCACGTCCGCGTATCTCACCGAAGGCGACTGCGCGTTCCCCAAGGTCCCGGATCTCATCAATTCTCACCTGAATGTCATCCCATGCCGCGCCAGCGTCCTCCCGATACTGGCGGAGCCGGTCTCAGCCCGCGGTAAGTAGTCGTCTTCTCAACCACCGCAGCCAAGTACGGAATGAACTCGAAGTCTTCGGTCACCAGATCCGCCATCGCATCGAGATCGCCATCGTTGAACGCGGCTACGTGGCGGCGGAGAATCTCGACGTTCTCCTCCGACATCGCTTACTCCGACAGCCCGGCGGCTTCGAGGGCGCTTGCCCGATCCGGGTAGACCCTTACCTCGATGACCTTGCCGTTCTCGAACGTTAAGACGATCACTTCTTCCAACTCAACCGAAAGGCCGCTCCGCGCCCCGTGCCAGTCCAGCGTTGCACGCAGACGACCTTGTCGCCGGCGTCCAACAGCTCGTCGATCTCCGAGTGGAAGTCCGGGAACTCCGCGATGTAGGACATCACCGAGGCCCGGACGTCATCGAGACCCCAGAGGACCTCGGCCGTGTCAAGTGGGGTCCCGAGCTGCTCGTGATAGACGACCTGCGGATCGTAAATCTCGAGTGCTCCATCCAGGTCACCGTCGTTGAATGCCTTATTAGAGCGTCTCACCTCGTCGAGGTTCTCCTCCGACATCGCCTACTCCCGCAGCCCAGCGGCTTGGAGGGCTTCGGCGTGGCTCAGGAAGTCCTGCGAGCGGAGGATCTTCCCGCCTCGGAAGGTGACGAGCTGCCCGAATTCCTGGCTCAACTCGATGCCAGTCGTCCGGCCGGCCACGTCGAGATGACCGAGGAGCAGAACCGACTCTCTCGAGGTCGCGAATCTCCTGAATCTGGCTCATGAAGCCTCCCCACGCCTCGCCCCGATATTCTCCCAGGCCTTTCGCACACCGTCGTGGCCCCGGTAGATGCCTCCTCTGCCCTCCAAGGCTTGCTCAAGCGCGGTATGCCACTCGACCTCGGGATCAGCCTCGGCCAAGAAGGCGTCCAGATCCTCGGCCTTCCAGGCCTCATGGGCTCGCCGGAGGGTCTCCAAGTTCTCCTGCGACATCGCCTACTCCTCAAGGCCGGCGGCTTCGAGGGCTTCCTCTCTGCTGCCGTAATAGTCGAGTCGCACGCACCTTCCTTCTCGCAGCGTCCACACCGCGCCATCGACACGTTCGACATCGACGCCACTCTCGCGTCCCCTGGCATGAACGCGGAGAACCGCGACGACGCGCTCCCCAGCCTCGATGAACTCCTCGGGATCCCAACGCCAGCTTTCCCAGCTGCCCTCCCAATCGGCCTGCCAACGAAACAGTCCTTCCAACCCGCGGTAGCTCACCGGACTCCGGTATGTCGTGGTCGTAGACCTCGATCTCCCGGTCGAAAGCCGCAAGAGCAGATTCCAGGTCGCCGCTTACGTACGCGTCGTAGGAGCGCGCGCACGATTCGACGTTCTCCTCCGACATCGGCTACTCCGTAAGGCCGACGGCTTCGAGGGCGTCGACACGGTCCGCGAACCACTGCATGCGAAGGATCCTCTCCCTCGACGGACCGTGGCGACGAACCATGTTCGTACTCGACCTCGGCGCCGCTCCCCACTCCGCGCAAGACGGCCCGCGGATATCACCAAGACTTGTCACCCCGGCATCAACGTGCTCGACCTCTATCGAAACCCACTCGAAGCTGTCGCGGTCCTCATGCGAAGAACAGAAGCCTCGCGACCGCGTACGGCACCCTCGAGCCAATCGCGGACTGGCACGATTTCGAACTCCTCATCGTGGATCGCGAACCAGGCTCCCGTCGCCCGCAAAGGGCTTCCTCCGATTGACGCACGATCTCCACCTTCTCCTGCGACATCGCCCACGCAGTATCTCTCGGCGGTCTGCTTTCCATGCAAAGCAGCGGTTCTGACGTTTCGGCCGGCGCGCCTTTGCGGAGGGCTTCTTCTTTCTCGAGGTCCAGCTCGGCTCGGGAAGCAGGTAGTCTGGCGCGCAGGTGTCTTAGTGCAGTCCGAACCCCTGGTCGCCGGGTAGAAAGTACCGGATGCGGTCAGCAGTGGCAGTGATTAAGCGGGCGCTGGTGTCGTTTTACGACGACCAGATGACCCAGCACGCAGCGGCGCTTACCTACTACTCGTTGATGTCCCTCTTTCCCGCCATCCTGCTCGGCCTCTCCTTGCTGGGACTCCTGGGTGAGTACCCGAGCACCTACAACGCGATCATCAACTACCTGCGCGACGTCGTGCCCCACTCGGCGCTCGTGCCGCTGGACAGCTCCCTGCGCCAAGCCCTCCAGCACAAAGGATCGGCGGTGACGGCCTTCGTGGTCAGCATCGCGCTCACTCTCTATGGCACCACCGGCGTGCTCGAGGCTGCTCGCCGCGCTCTCAACGTGGTCTTCGAGCTCGAGGGTGGCGGCCGCAGCTTCCTGCGGCGCAAGTCAACCGACATCATCTTCACCTTCGTGCTCATGGGCCTGGTGCTGGCGAGTCTCATCATGCTCTTCATCGGCGGCCGATTCGCCGAGGACCTCTTCGGCTTCATCGGCCTTGGTCCCACCGCCGCGTCGATCTGGAGCGTCGCTCGCTGGCCGGGGGCCCTGGCCGTCACCATGCTGATATTCGCGCTGATTTACTACGTCACGCCCGACGTGAAGCAGCGGGCGTTTCGCTGGGTCACGCCCGGGGCGTTCGTGGGCGTGCTCATCTGGCTGGCCGCCTCGGTCGGCTTCTCGGCCTACATCTCGCAGGTGGCCAACGTGGGCGCCCTCTACGGGGCTTTCGCGGGCGCGATCGTGCTGGTGGCGTGGCTGTGGCTCACCAACGTGGCCCTCCTGTTCGGCGCCGAGCTCGA
Source organism: uncultured Solirubrobacterales bacterium (assembly GCA_963804595.1). Lineage (GTDB taxonomy): Bacteria > Actinomycetota > Thermoleophilia > Solirubrobacterales > 70-9 > DASUPK01. The sequence continues at coordinate 384,554 of CAWDQZ010000003.1, read as the reverse complement.
TGCGGAGATCGAGCGTCACAAGGAACTCGGCGAGGGTGTCCCCGAAAGGGAGACGCTCAACCTGCCAACAAGGGCGAGGTAGCCAGAAACCTTCAGGGTCGGCCTGATTTGCTCCAAATCTGTCCTGATCGTGGAATAGCCGCTTTTCGGGAGATGAAAATCCTCCCCGGAAGCTGACGTCCGGGTCGCGACCTACGGTCGGCTGACCGGGACAGGGGCTTCCGGGAGAACGCGAGATGGGCAGGCCGATTCTTGGACGATGGGCCCAGAGCCCGAGCTTTCAGTGGCCGCCCCTGCGACTTGTCCGGGTGCGCCTAGAGCGCGAATGCGTCGTTGTCGTTTGCCCACCGCTTCTCCCAAACTTTCGAGCAGAGGAGGAGCAGATGAGGGCAATCGGATTGGACGTCCACCTCGAGTTCTGCGAGGTGGCGATCGCCGAGGGAGCTCAGCTCCGCTCGGCGGACGGATCGCCACCAAGCCCGAGAGATCGAGCTCTTCGCCCAAAGCCTCGGCGCCGAGGACAGGGTGGCGCTCGAGGTCACCGGCAACGCCTGGGAGATCAAGCGGCTCGATCGAGCCGCACGTCGCCGAGGTGATCGTCGTCTCGCCGGGAGACACCGGGATCCGCTCCGCGCGGGCGAAGACCGACCGGCTCGACGCGCGAGCGCTGGCGAGGCTCTTGGCCGCGGGTGAGCTCGAGCCGGTCTGGTGCCCGACCGCGCCACCCAGGTGATGCGCCGGCGCCTCCAGCGCCGCGGCCAGCTCGTCTCGGCGCGCTCGCGCTCAAAGAACCAGATCCACGCGACCCTGATGCGCTGCCTCGTCGGCCGCGCCCCGTTCTCCGATCTCTTCGGGGCGAAGGGCCGGCGCTGGCTGGCCGGGCTCGCCCTGCCCGAGGAGGAGCGCGAGTCGGTCGACTCCGCCCTGCGCCAGTCGAGTTCCTCGACTCCGAGATCGAGGCGGTCGAGCGCTTGATCGCCGCCGCCTCACTCGAGAGCGCCGAGGTCAGGCGGCTGATGACGGTGCCGGGGGTGAACGTGATCTGCGCGGCGACCTTCATGGCGGCGGTCGGCGAGATCCACCGCTTCCCCTCGACCCGCAAGCTCGTCGCCTACCTCGGGCTCGATCCCAAGGTGAGCCAGTCGGGCTCGGGCCCCGCCGCCCACGGGCGGGTCTCGAAGCAGGGATCGGTCGCCGGCCGCCATGCGCTGGTCGAGGCGAGCTGGTCGGCGGTGCGCCAGCCGGGGCCGCTGCACGCGTTCTATGAGCGGATCCGGGCCCGACGCGGCCACCAGCGTCGCGATCGTCGCCTGCGCGCGAAAGCTCGCCTGCCTGTTCTGGTGCCTGCTCACCCGGGAGGAGGACTACGCCTTCGCGCAGCCCTCGCTTGACCGCCAAGAAGCTCCGCCTGCTCGAGCTCCGCGCCGGTGCAAAAGACGCGCAAGGGCGCCCCCACCGGGACCTTCGCGACCCGGCAGAGGATGCGCGCCGCCGAGCGCCAGCTCGCTCAGCAGGCCGAGGCCGCCTACCGGCGCAGCGTCCGCGACTGGCATGCGACCCAGGCGAAGAGAAAGGGCGCCGGCGCGACACCGGGGCGCGCATCTCGTGGACCGTCAAGCGGTCAAGCAGCGCGGCAGGTCCAAGCCCCCGGGCCTGCTCTTTAGCTGGTCGTCTACCGGCGCCCGAGCCGAACTCTCCCAAATTGGAGGGTGCTACGTCCAGAGTTGACTTGACTTTCATGCGTCGTCCAAAGCGCTACTCCGACAGCCCGGCGGCTTCGAGGCTTCCGCTCTCTCACGAAAGCCATCGATGCGGATGATCCGCCCATCCCGAAACGTGTAGATGTCGGTGAGCTGGAATCCGGTTCCGATACCGTCTCGTGCTCGCATGTACCACCGCTCGGTCGCGAGGATCCGGCCGTCTGGGGCCGTGGTCATTTCCTCGGTCTCGACGGCCATGTCAAAGGACTTCCAGGCTGTCTCCCGCGAACTGCCTCATCCCCTCGCGACCGCGATACGCGGTGTCCATGTCCAAGATGCCCCCGTAGCCGGATGTATCTCAACTTCCGGTGCAGTGCTGCACGAGGCCATCGATGTCCCCCCGTTTAGCGCACCGTAGAGAGCCCGCACCGTGTCGATGTTCTCCTCCGACATCGCCACGCAGTATCTCGCCGAAAAGCGCTCCTTTCCATGCAAAGCGCACTACTGCTTCTCGTCCAAAGCAGCTATTCAACGTGGCCAGACTTCTCAGGCTCATCAGCGTGAGCGTCAGCCACAGTGAATTGGAGGGCGATCACGACCAGGTACACGACTGTGGCGCGAGCCCAACAATCATCCAGACAACCGGGTCCTTGACCACGGTCGTTACCAGGCCGCTGCACCAATCGCCAGTCCCACGGAAACGAGGTGGAAGCCGCCCCAGAGGCGAACTGATCCATGTTCGCGTGCGGCGAGAAGCTCGCTCGGATGCCCGTAGGCAAGTGCTGCCACGAGCGCGAAGCCGAGGACAGCGCCAGCCAACAGGAGCAGCGCATCCCAGGCCGACGGGATGCCACGCGCATGCGTGGCAACTGCACCCGATGTCCAGATCGTGAGTGTGTATCCGTACGGCGCTGCGCTCGTTGCCACTACCGTTTTCAGATGGGTGCGATACCCGTGCGATCGGACTCCATCGGTCGGACGATAGTTCGCCCACGGAGCGCCCACCGCCGCTTCTCGTCTCTATGAAGAAGGGCCGGCTGTCAAGTAGCGGTCGGTGGTTCGGTCAGGGTCCTCTCGTCGTTCGGGGGTTGGGAGCGGTGCTCATGTCTCTATGGCCTCCTCGTCGGGAGGATCAGGCGGAATCGGATGCTTCGCTCTCGGGCGCAAGTCCAAAAGGGCGGTCAGGCCGCCAGACGAAAAGCGGCGCCTCTCGGAGCGAACTCCTCGTTGCGAGTGAGCATGTGCCAGATCGCGTGGGCGAGCCGGCGGGCGATGTCGATCTGGGCGACCTTGGCGCCGCGCTGCTTGCCGAGCCGGCGCTTGGTGCGCTGGTAGCGCTCTGCGTAGGCCGGGTGCTTGAGCGCGTGCATGGTCGCCTCGATCAAGGCCCAGCGCAGGTAGGTGGGCCCGTGCTTGGTAGAGCGGGCCGCGGCGATCGGACTCGCCCGACTGCACCACCCGCGGGCAAAGCCCGGTGTAGCCGGTCAGCTTCTCGGGCGATGGCGAAGCGGGCGATCTCGCCGATCTCGGCGGCGATCGTGAAGGCGAGCACCCAGCCGATCCCCGGGGCGCTCATCAAGCAGCGGGATGTAGGGGTGATCGGCGTGGCCCCTCGCGGAGCCGCGCGTTGACCTCGGCGATCTGGCGCCTCGAGGTCGTCGATCAGGGCGAGCGAGGCGGCGACGTTGCCCCGCCAGGGCTCGGGGACCTCGAGGCGGGCGAGCAGCTCCGCGGCCCTCGACCCCGAAGAGATCGGTGACCGGGCAGGGCCGCCCGAAGTTGATCAGGGTCGAGTGGATCCGGTTCTTCAGCGCCGAGCGGTGCTTCACCAGGTGGAGGCGAAAGCGGGCGAGCTCGCGCTCCTCCCGCACGGCCGGGTCCGGCAGCCAGATCGCCGGCACCAGGTCGCGCTGGGAGAGCACGGCGAGCACCCGGGAGTCGATCCGGTCGGTCTTCACCGCCAGCGGCGCCAGCCCCTTCACCTTCTGGGCGTCGGCGATCTCGACCGACCAGCCGGCCCGTTCGAGGGTGTCGTGGACGATCCTGGCGCCGGTCATCGACTCGATCACCGCGCAGACGGGCTGGCGGTGGACCTCCTCGATTCGGCGGGCGAGTCTCCTCAGGCGAGTCGACGTCGGGTGGGACGGCGAGCTGATCGAGATGCTCTCCGTCGTCGGCCAACAGGCAGACGTCGAGGCGCTTTCGACTGAGATCGAGTCCGGCGTGCAACATTTGAGCGGGCCTCCTTGGTGCTCGTTTCTGGTGACACTGGAGCGTGCCACCGGGAGGCCCTTCTTCATGGCAGTCCAAAGCAGCTACTTCCGACAGCCCGGCGGCTTCGACGGGGAACCGGGCCGCAAGCCCCAGGCTCACGGCCCGGTCGTTCCTTCTGAATCAGGTCAGGCTGAAAATGATCATGAGCGCGATCGCAGCGAAGGCCATCACGCAGCCGACGATGATTCCCATCCTGAGGTCCTTCTCCCCGACATGTGGATCGATTGCGACGGGGGCGTCGGGGCGGTCGTCAGGGGTATCTACCGCCATTTCGGGACTCCTTTCTTCCAGGTGAATTGGGAGAGGCCGAGAGGCTTGGTGGCGCACCAGCGGCGATGTGCGGGCGTGCGAAGTCGCGACGTCCGGACACAAGCGCCGGATCAGACTCCAGGTCGACGCCTGCGGCGAGTCTCCCGTCCAGCGACCAGCCAAACAGGAGCCGCGTCGCGGGGCGAGTGGAACGAAACCTCAGAGGGACTGTCGGTGCCAACCGGGTACTCCTTGGTCGACCTAGAAAACGCCGACCAGTCTTCCCGGCACACCAGTGGACCGAGGGTGGAAGCCATTCGCTCCACTCCTTGATCGACGAGTTTCACGCCGACCAGACTTCCCGGCACACCTGGACTTGAGATTACTCCTACGTGGGAGCGATGTCGACGTTCTCCTCTGACATCGCCTACGCCGTACCTCGCGGCGGGGTGCTGCTTTCCATGCAAAGCGGATAGCCGCTTCTCGTCCAAAGCGCTACTCCGCCAGCCCGGTGGCTTCGAGGGCCTCGACCCTCCCGTCGTCCGCCGTACAGACGCACCCCAGCGTCTCGGCGACCAGGCATGCCCGCCACTCTCCGGGCAGAGATGACTTGTCCACGGCGCCCGATCCGGCATAGGGTGGACCCGGAAGTTGTTTTGGGGCCCAAGAGAGAGAAGGAGTGGTACATGGCAGAGCAGGATGTGGAGAACCTTCGCGGCGCATATGACAGCTTCAACGCAGGCAACCCACAGACCGTGCTGGACCTGATGGCGCCCGATGTCGAGTGGATCGAGCCCGGCGGAGGCAATTCGGCCTCCGGGACGTTCAGCGGGCCCGAGAGCGTGGCAGCCGATGTGTTCAGCACGATCCCGGCGAACTTCGATGAGTTCTCCGTGAACCCGGAGAAGTTCGAGGACCAGGGCGAAACGGTGGTCGTCACCGGCCGCTTCCAGGGGAAGGCGAAGAGCGGCGCAGACCTCGACACGCCCTTCGAGCACGTCTGGGACTTCGACGCTGGCAAGGTCAAGCGGTTCAACAACAACGTGGACCAAGAGGCCTGGACCGCCGCCTGGAGCTGAAACGCGGAGGCCCGGCGGCAAAGCCGCCGGGCCCCTTGGCACTCGCGTCCCCTGTCGAGTTCGCTGTCTTCCTTGGCGTGGGCGGAGCCGCCGCGATAGGCGAGCGCCGTGTCGAAGAGCGCTGCTTTCCATGCAAAGCGGATAGCCGCTTCTCGTCCAAAGCAGCTATTCCGAGAGTCCTCGTCCCCAGCAGACGAGACTCCCGCATTCACGCGAAGGGAGTCACGACCGTCGCGCCTGCTCCGCATGGAAAGAGCCCTCTTCGACCTGGCGCTCGCTTCTCGCGCCGGCACGCGTTGACGGCTCTTACCCGTTAGGCGGCAAGCGCGCCTCGGGGGAGATGCCCGCGGGGGATTGCGCCTTTCCTGGCCGGGCCGTGACTCTGTTCCCTGGCACTCATTCGCAAGGGTGGCCTCGCTCTCCGCCAGGCGCGATGTGCGTCCAGCCGGATCTGGGCGGCGAGGTAGTGGTGATCTCGGTCGGTCTGCTTGCTGTTCATCTGATGTCTCCAGGTGTCGGGGATTGTCGGAGCGATCCTCCGCCCGTTCCTGAAAGACCGGAGAAGGGTTTCCGAAGAATCAGATGAAAATAGGGCCGGAGAGCACGGCCTTTACCCGGCCTTTGTGTGGAGCTTCCCGTTCGCTAGCCAGCTTCTCGCAACGCTGACACGGTGACCCCCCGAGGAAGCGGTTCAACCGCAGCACAGGTGCATCCCGTCCCGATCTAGCCCGCGCGGACGTGTGCACGCATGCGGATCCGGTGACGATGAACGGGCCCATGGTTGAATGACCTCAATGCCACGTGCGCTCGACGCCGAGTACCTGGTAGTCGGAGCCGGGGCGTCGGGCATGGCTTTCGCCGACGCCCTAATCCGGCATGCCGACGTGCAGGTCGCCTTGGTCGATCGCCGGCACGCGCCCGGTGGCCACTGGCTCGATGCCTACCCGTTCGTGCGGCTACACCAGGCGTCCTCGTTCTACGGAGTGGCCTCGACGATGCTGGGCTCCGGATCGATCCAGCGCGAGGGCCCCGAGGCCGGCCTGCACGAACGAGCGAGTGCTGCGGAGATCTGTGCCTACTACCAGCGGGTATTGAACGAGCAACTGATGCCCTCGGGCAGGGTGCAGTTCCACCCGAACTGCGAGTACCTGGGTGACGGCTCGTTCGTCTCGCGCATCTCCGGGGAGCGTTACCAAGCCCGTCCGGATTGCCGGATCGTCGACGCCCGCTACCTCGCCCCCGAGATCCCCGCGACCACCGAGCCGCCATTCGGCGTCGCCGACGGGATCCGGGTACTGCCGGTCAACGAGCTACCGATGCTGGAGACCGCGCCAGGGGAGTTCGTCATCGTCGGGTCCGGGAAGACGGCAACCGACGCCTGCGTCTGGCTGCTCGAAAGCGGTGTCGACCCGGACTCCATCTGCTGGGTTCGTCCCCGCGAGCCGTGGACGTTCGATCGCGCGGTCCTCCAGCCCGACCCCGCCGTGTTCATCGGGATGGCTGCCGACGTCATGGAGGCGGCAAGCGCGGCCTCCTCCCCGGATGACCTCTTCCTGCGAATGGAAGCCGCCGGGGTGATGCTCCGCATCGACCGCTCGCTGACGCCGACCATGGCGAAGACACCGACTCTTGCCCAGTGGGAGCTCGACCTGTTGCGCGGCATCGAGCGCGTGGTCCGGCTCGGACACGTCCGTGGGATCGAGCCCGGGCGGATCGAACTTGAGGAGGGCGATGCCGAGATCGACAGGGACGCATTGGTCGTCCACTGCGCCGCTTCCGGGCTGCAGTACCCGCCGTTGATCCCGATCTGGGGCGATGAGGCGATCACGATTCAGCCCGTCCGGGCGGGCTTCCCCTGCCTGGCGGCGGCACTGATCGGGTACGTGGAGGCAACCCGAGAAGATGATGCTGAGAAGAACCGGCTGGTTTTCCCGTCGCCGCTCTCGGACACACCCACCGACTGGGCGCTGATGCAGGTCCTGGGCGGCCGTGCATCACTCGCGTTTAGCGCCGCGCCCGACATCAAGGAGTGGGCCGACAGCGTGGCGCTGAACCCCGCGCGCGTCCCCCCCGGACAGGCGGTTGATGACGATCTGGCGGCCGCCGCAGAGCGCTTCCGCGTCGCCGTCGGCCCCGGGCTCGCGGCAATGGCCGAGCTCACAGGCCTCACCGCTCGCGATGGCGAACGCGGTGGGCCATCCGGCTTCGAGGGTTCAAGAGCTCGATGAAACCGGGGCGGCATTCTACCCCTTCTTCGTCACGGCCTGGGTGAGCGTCAAAGAGTTCTAGCGGGAGCTAGCGAGAGAACGCGTCCCGTTCGTGCTGCTGCGGGATCACCTTCATCCAGCGTTCCTCGTCGGGATCCGGCGCCCACCGCTCGGCACCGCCCACGGCTTCATAGGCCATACGGAGCAGCTCAGGATTCCAGCCAAGTGCCGTCTCTCTATAGAGCGCGGCGATCTGCTGGACGATTGGGGCCATGGCCTCGATGCACTCAGGGCGGTCGATCCCTGGGCTTGACTCCTTGAGCCGCTCGATCGTGCCCTTGTACTGGGCCTGAGCCTCCGCGACCTGGTTCACCGCTGAACCGTCCTCGAGCGCGTTCCAAGCGGCCTCGGCTTGGCGTCGGGCGATCTCCTGCTCGTCGGGTTCTCGGCCGAGGAGCGAATCCGCCGCGTCCCAGGGACTGAGCTCTCTCGCGGTTTCCTCGGCGGGATCCTCGCCAACCGCCTCAGCCCGAGTCTCCTCCGCAGCGTCCGAAACCGATGGACCGGATCGCCAGTCGCTCACAGGTTCCTCCCGACCTGAGCCGGCTTCGAGCTGTGTCGGTGTTCCGCTCTCGCGGCGATCACCTGCCACGCCTCATCAACGGTCCACTCCTCACCGAACTTCTCCCGGATCGCCTCGGACACCTGCTTCGTCGATGCCTCCCCCGAGGCTGTCATGGGAGTCCAAGGTGATTACGGACGCTCAGGTAGCTGTTCTTGATAGCTCCGGGCGTCAGGCGCACCACGAAGGCGTCGCGCGATGAACCCTCCGTGCGGGCAGGATGCTATCCCGGCCCCGAAGAGCACCGGCGCCGCCAGCTCGAGGAGCGGATCGCTCTCGGGCGCCTCGGCCGCCCGGCTGCAGACGGGTTCATATTCACCGACCCGCTCGGCGAGCCGCTCAAACCGGACTCGTTCAGCCAGATGTTCACCCGCCAGGTTGCAAAGCTCGACCTGCCGCGGGTCAGGCTGCATGACCTAAGGCATTCGGCGGCGAGCTTGATGCTGCAGAGCGGCGCCAACGTGAAGACGGTGAGCGAAAGGCTCGGCCATGCGAGCACCTCGTTCACGATGGACGTCTACGCCGCCTCCGTGCCGGCGCTCGAAGAGGAGACGGCGGCGAAGGTCGCGGCGCTGCTCGACTGGGCGGCGCGTTAGCAATCGGTTAGCAATCCGGCTCTCGGAGACCGGGGGAGAGGGCCGAGATTCGGCTCTAGGATGCGATCAGGGCCGGTAGCTCAGGTGGTCAGAGCAGCGGACTCATAATCCGTCGGTCGCAGGTTCGAGTCCTGCCCGGCCCACTAGAAAAGTCCTGCTTGCAGGCCCTTTTTCTTGGAGTCCCTGTTCGGTAACCGACCGCCACTGCAACCATTTTGCAACCGGTCAGGGTGTGATCAGCGCCGCGACCTTCACCGCCGCGTCCTCTTGCAGTCCTGGCAGCACGTGGCTGTAGATGTCCAAGGTGAAGCTGACCGAGGCGTGGCCGAGCCTCTCTGAGACGACTTTCGGGCTGACGCCGGCCGCGAGCGCCTGCGAGGCCCAGGTGTGGCGGAGATCGTGAAGGCGGATACGCGGGAGCTCGGCGCGGCTGAGGGCGTCCTGAAAGGACTTCGAAACGTAGCCGGGGTGGAGCGGCCTGCCGTCCTCCCAGACGAATACGTGACCACTGTCGTGATGGAAAGCGGTGGTCTTGACTGGATAGCCAGGGGCGCCGGGGCGGCTTCAGGCTGCGATCGAATACGGCCCCGGCGCGATGCCCGCCAACCTGCTCACGGGAGCCCAGGCCCAGCAGGTCGCTGCGTTCGTCGCCGCGAGCGCCGGTCGTGACGGCTGCCTGATCGGGCTTGAGATCGTCAAGGTTCGGACCGACGGTTCTCATCGTTCCCGCCGCGGCCAGGGTGTGGCAGGTGCCGCAGGTCGAGGCGGGGCGCGAACGACCCTGCGAACGCGGCTGCGTCAGCCGGCGTCCGACGGCCTTTCGGGATCAAGCGCGCCGGACTCGGAATGCCACTCCGTCGGTAGGGAGATCTCGACGTCCAGCGGTCGCAGCGGGAGCACGGACTCGATCCGGGGGTCCTCCCCGCCCAGCCACGGAGCGAGGTAGCGGCCACTGATCTTGTGCGGCGGCCACCACAGGTAATCGAGCGAGACGATTCCGTCTCCTTCTTCGCTCCCGAGCCTCTGTCGCATGCTGATCGACTCCTCGCCAACGAGCAGCTTCCCGCGCAGTACCGGAAGGAATGGCTGCGGCTCGACGTCCGCGCCGGCGCGCGCGGCGAGGTGCTCGGCGGCGGCGTCTGCCTGCTGGGTCGCAATCCCGCCCTGCTTCACGGGGAAGTTCGTACCGTCGCCAGCCGCGTAAACACCGTCCGTCCCAATCACGCGTGCGTGCTCGTCGATTGGGATGAAGCCTGCCTCATCGGATGGGAGCCCTTCGACCCCGGGGCCCTCGATCAGCGGGAGCGCAACGGCTACGTCCGCGTCGAGCGGCTCCTCGGCCGGGGCGGTGTACAGAATCCCCTCTCGCTCGGTGACGTAGTTACCGCCGTGGAACCCGATGCGGCGGGCGGCGAGCAGGCGGGCGACGTGGTCACTGGGCGCGGCCCCGAAGACAGCAAGGGGGGAGTCCTCCGGCGAGTGGAGACTAATGGCGACGTCAGCCAGGCCGAGCCGCTCGGCGCGACTGCGCGTCATCAGTGCGAGCTCGTAGGCCGGCAATGACCAGGTGACACCGGGCGGGACGATGAAGGCGACGTGTCGCGTTGGCTCACCGTCGCCGCCTAGCACCTCGTCGATTGCGAGCTGCTCCGCCTCGCCGGTGAAGGTGACGGCGCTGTCGTACGGGGGCTTGGTGCGGCCGCCGACGCAGACGATCAATGCGTCGTAGAAAAGCGAGCTTCCGTTGCCAAGCAGGGCCTCGTGCCGATTGGCGTCGACTGCCACCAGGGGCTGTGCTATGAGCTTGGCTTCGAACTCCCGCGCGACGGGCGCTAGCACCCGACGCTCGGCCGGCTGCTGATAGAACGGTTCCTCGACGGCGAGCGGCCGGTAGACGAAGTCCGGCTCCGGCGCCACAAGGGTCAGCTCGACACGGTCTCCAGCCAGGTCGCGCATGGCAATCAACGCCTCAAGCCCGGCGACTCCCCCGCCCGCGATCACCGCCCGCACGTGATTCCTCTGCAGTGGCATATCCAGCTCACCATCCCAGTTCTATCCCAGTCGCGTGCCAAGCGCGTTGGCTTCGAGCACGTTGCAACCGACATCCTCGCGCAGCGCAGCGGCCGGCCCGGCGGCTTGACGAGGGCGATTAGGTCCGCCAGCGCCATGGCACCCGCTTCACCCAAGGCCCACAGGTCTGGATCGCGACTTGGCAGAGTCGGGACCGTCAGCGGCTGAGCGGTCGGTGAGCAAGGCAGCCTCCGCCAGGATTCCCTCGACGAGCGGGTCGAGCTTGCCCACGATCGCTGGCTCTGCGCAAAGGCCGAAGTAAAGCTCGTCGCTCATCGAGATGACCGCTACACGCAGGCCATGTCGCTGATCGACGTCCGCGATCGAGTACAAGGCGCGCACGGGCGCGCCCAGCACCGACGGCCTGTTCCTCGGTCCGATCAGGTTCGACACGTTGAGCGCAAAGGCGCGGGGGTGCACAGTGAGCCGGTCCAGCATGTGCCTGAGCGGTGGCGCCACGCGAGCGAGGTCTCCCAACAGGGTGTCAAGCACAAGCGCGTCACCCGCCCCCTTGCGCAGGGTCGTGTCCTCATTAATGCGGCGCAAGCGCACGACCGGGTCCGGCTCCGAGAGCGGCAGCCCCACGCAGAAGAAGGAGTAGCGGTTGGCTGTCTCGGGGTGTTCAGCATGGTGATGGAGGCTGACCGGGACCTTCACCCGCCAGCTCCCGAGCGCGGCGCCCCGGAATTCAGCCCAATTGCGCAGCCCGGCGCCTACGAGCGCCAGCAGGACGTCGTTGACGGTGGCTCCGGGGACGAGCGCCTTCGTCGCTCGCCTGAGCTCGCCGAGCGGTACAGAGGCGAACGTCACTGTGCGGCGGGTGCCGACGACACCGTTGAACGGTGAGGAATTTCGGGTTCTGCTGAGCTCCCGTCGTAACGTCCCCGGTAGACGTCCCGGCCGTCGGGCCGTGAGCGCCTCACGGAGGTCCGCAAGCGGATTCAACTGCCCGCCGCCGGCGTCTGCGCGCGACGGGACGTCGCCCGAGTCCCAGAGCACCTCTTCGGCGAGCCGCATAGCCATCACGCCGTCAGCCAGGCTGTGGTGGAGCCTCCACACGAGGGCAATGTCACCGTTCTCGAGCGGGTCGAGCAGATCGATTGTCCACAGTGGACGCGAGCGATCGAGCCGCTCCTCCATCATGCGAGCGCAGATGCCCCGCAGGTCCTCATCCGAGAGGCTCCCCGAGATTGGGACGGCGCGCACGTGGTCGCGCCCGTCGAATCCCGGGTCGTCGACCCAGGCCGCCCGGCGCTTGGAGCCCATCTGCAACCTGCTCCGCAGTCGCGGGGCCCGCCCGATCCTCGCGGCGATGCGCGCGCGAAGCGCCCGGACATCTGGCCTGGGCTGCTTCGGGGGCGGATTGAGGATCGCGACCTTGAGCGTGTGGCCGGCGACGGTCTCGGACTCCATCTGCAGGATGGCGAGGTCGTCGTAACTAAGCGGCTCCGACACCGCAGCGGGTGCCTGGCGCGTGGCCACTGCTCGACGGTAGCGCCTTCAGCCTAGGCGAGCCAGTATCCGTAGCACGCTGAGATGTCGAACTCGGCGTCTGGTGCAACTAGCCGAAACGGGCGGCTTCTCCAATCCCAGGCGGATCCGCCAGATGCGGCGTAAGCGCGGTGAAAAAGCTCCAGATTCTCCTCCGACATCGCCCTGCTTCGAGCGGTACACGTCCATGCGCACGGCCTTTCGATTTCTGAACGTGTCACGAGAGCGCGGCCGGTGGCTTCGAAATCCCTGCTCTCTCGGCACAGCGTGCCATGAGCCGATACGCGCCATCACGAAGCCGGGCGGACTCATAATCCGTAACGGGAAGCCGTACCCGCGCCGTTATTACCGAAAAGGAAGTTGCAACTGGCTGATGCTTGGCCTACTCCGACAGGCCGGCGGCTTCGAGGGCCTTCCGTCTGCTGCCGTGCTGCTCGATCCGGGTGAACTTCCCATCACGCAGCCAGTACGCCCAGGCCTCCTCGACTTCCAGTTCCACCCCGGTCTGGCTAAGCAGTTCAAACCGAACCACCGCGACCGCGACGTTGTCGCCCTCGATCAACTCGCCATGATGTGGGCGGCGGTCTTCGCCCAGGCCTCAGCGAAGCTGGCGACCGCGGCAGCCATACCCCGGTGACCGCTGAAGGTTTCCGGGCCACCGACATCGCCACGGGTCGTGAACGTGACCTCGGCGTCATACAGCTCAAGCGGCCCGGCCTCGCCGGTCTCGTTGAAGTAGTCGAACACCCGCCGCACGGCCTCGGCGTTCCCCTCCGACATTGCGTACTCCCGCAGCCCGGCGGCTTCGAGGGCTTCGTCCGCGGCCGGTCAGATCTGGGCGACACCGTGGACGTTGCCGTCGGGGTCCTTGAACCAGGCCACCCGATCGTCGCCCAGCTCGGCAATCCCCTTCTCGTTCGTGTTGATCGGACCACTGTGGTGTTGCTCGAAGCTGACGCCGTTAGCGATGAGCTCGTCCACCGTCTTCTCGAGGTCATCCACCTCCCAGCCGGCGATCGTGCCGCCCGACTTGCCCGCGTTGTCGGGCGAGGGGTAGATGTGAATCTCGCGGCCCCCGCCGCACGGGTACGTGATCCCGCCGTCGCCGATATCCCTGCCTCCCGAGAGGCCGAGCTTGCCCTCGTAGAACTCCTTCGCCTTCGCCATGTCAGACACGGGTACTGCCGGCTCAACCTTTGCGTCACCCAGACCCATCTCGCTCCCCTTCTGTCGCAGTGACCGAAATCCTAGTTACACAGCCCGGCGCCGGGCGGAAGGCAGAAGCCCGGAGCCCGGCAGCGACGCTGGGGGCGGCAAAGGGCACCGATCGCCCGGTGAGCGGCAGAAGCACAGGGACCGTGGTCCTCGACCTTGCCACGGGGGCGGGGATCGGCGAGACGAGTGGTCAGCTCTCGCACCTCGGGAGGATCACCTCCACGGTCGACGTCACGTCGTTCACGCTTACCGGTCCGGACACGTTCAGCTTTACGGGGACGGCAACCGATGTCGCGGCGAACGGCGACAAGCTGTTCACGACCGGCGCGTCGACGGGGACGCCTACCGGAACCGAGGCATCGACCATCTTCACGATCACCGGCGGCACCGGTCGCTTCGCCGACGCCAGCGGGACGGGGACGCTGAGGGCCGTGCTGAGCGGGAGCCCCACTTGGCCGGCAGGACTAAACGATCCGATGAGGCCCCAAAGAGATTCCGAAGAGAAGAGGGAGCGGCCCCCGTTTCGTCCAATTGGCCGGGACCGCTCCCTGAGGAACCAACGGAGTATGCAAAGAGAACTGCTGACTAATTACGAACGAATCAACTGGCCAAGGTCAAGCGATTCCGGTGTGAGGACGATCGGGACCTGTGGCGTCATCGGAGCCACTCGGAGAGAGCTGGCGGATTGGTGCGGAAGGTGAGCGGATCGTTGCCAGGCGCTGCCAGTGCGAGGCCCCGGTGCTCGACCACGAAGCCGATGGCGAGGCCCGGTGCGTCTTCTGTGGCCGAGAACCGATGATCCGACTGATGACATCCAGCCCATCAACGTGGCAGGATCGCGTCGATGAACGCGACCGCGCCGGTCCTCATCGCTTATGACGGCTCAGACGTGGCGCGTCGGGCCATCCACAAAACCGCCGAGCTCCTCGGCTCACGCCGCGCACTAGTGCTGACGGTGTGGAAGCCGGGCCTTTCGGCAGACGAGGTCACCGCGACGCGAGGGGGCACTCAGACAATCGCGCCGTCTCCGGTCGAGGTTGAAGAGGCAGAGGAGGTTCACGACGCTCTTCAGGCTTCGGCCGAGCGCATCGCAGAGGAAGGGGCTGAGCTGGCGAGGTCGCTTGGACTTGAAACCGAGGCACGCGCGGTGGCCAACGAGGGCACCGTGGCCGAGACGATTATCGCGGTGGCCCGCAAGCGAGACGTGGCTGCCATCATCGTCGGCTCGAGGCGACTGAGCGGGCTCCGGGCAAGGTTGGAGGGGAGTGTCTCAATGGCCGTTCTGAAGCAGTCCCCAGTCCCGGTCCTCATCGTTCACGCGGGCTGAGCCCTGTTCCGCCTTCGGTGGTAACTGAGTCTCGCTGGCCTGCCATCGACTGAAAGTCAGCCGAACGAAGGTTTTACGTACCTGGACGGTGCTTGTAGAAGATCAGGAGGACGGTCTTCTCTTCGGGCATCACCAACGCCACTCGACATACCGCGTCCGACACATAGGGAACATGGTGGTTGACCATTTGGGTGATGACACGCCAATCGGGGCCGACCCCGTCGATTTCCTCCTGAAGGACCGCCAGAGGTTCACGCAACAGCCGAGCGAAGTAGTCGGAATCACTCTTGGCTTCGCCCCAGTAAAGGCTCCAGTTCTCGCCTCGTACCTGATCAGATACATCATCGAGCTTGACCCATTCGCTGCCTTCATCGGCCATACCGGGCTCCGTTCGGGTCGCTGGGAGGGAGCATATGGGCAGTACGACCCGGTGGCACAGCCTGAGGAAGCTCGAAGCACCTAAGCGCTCCACCCGTCTTTCGGATCGCGGCCAGAGCTCGGAACGCCGTAATGAGTCTGGGACCTGCGAGCGAATCCGGCTGCGTTCACGGGGCTTCGGTTCGGTGAACTCGCGGCCGATGGCCCCGCCGCATGCCCGACTACTCCGCCAAGCGACACTGCGTGGGCGATGTCGGAGGAGAACGTCGAGATCGTCCGACGGCTACGACATGCAACCTGTGACCTCCCGCGTGGTTCCGCCGCCGGGGGCCCCCCAGAACCCCTCGCTGGACAAGTAGGAAGGCATACAGGCGCGCGAGTTCACGGTATGCCAGCGCGTTTGTCATATGCGTAGTTCCCCACGATGAGGGCGAGGTCATGCGCAAGAACACGAACGGCAGCTACTTCGTCTCGTGGAAGCACACGACCGGCAACGGCCACTACGCCCAGGGGGAGTTGGTGCAGCTATGACGCTCACGCCAGAGGATGCCGAACTGGTCGCGAGCGTTCGCATGATTGCTGACTGCGCCGATGGCGACAGCAGTCGTAAGTGGTACGACACGCTCGTAGACATTCGGAACCTCTCGACCTGCGGGACGGCCTACCCCGATATGACGCCGCGGGCGTCAAGGCGGCGTAGGTGGCCTTGGACCTCTTCAAGGCGGCGTTCCCGCCCGCGTCCCGGCAGGCCATGGAGATGAACGAGCCGGCAAACCAAAAGCGCGCCGCGTCGCCACTTACTCAAGTGGCCGTCACCCGGCACTCAGCTATAGGCGTGACCCTCGAGTCCCGACCTTCCACCTGATGAGCGAACTCGGACTGATACTCGCATTGGGTTGTGCCGCCTTCTCCGGCGTGGCGCTGCTCTGCAAGCACCGGGGAGCGGTCGCCGCGCCCGACGTCGCGATGCGCCGCCCTCTTCGCAGCGCGGCAGGGCTCTTTCGCTCCCGCTGGTGGCTGATCGGTTTCGGGCTCGCCTTCCTCGCCTGGTGCCTGTACCTTGCCGCGCTCTCGATGGCGCCACTCTCCGTCGTGCAGACCGTGATCGCGGGTGGGCTCGCGCTGCTCGCCTTCCCCGCGCGGCGCTGGTTCGGACTCGCGGTGGGCAGGCGAGAGCTCATCGGCCTGGTTCTATGCGCCTCCGGCCTGGCGTTCCTGGCGCTGACCGCGGGCCAGGGCCACGCGGGCGGCGGCTTCACCGGGTCGAAGATGATGGCGTTCGAGGGCGGCGCGCTGGCTCTCGGTGGCTTCCTGATGCTCGCCTCGGCCCATAGGCGGCTCAGCGGCCGGGGCTGGCTTCTGCTCGCAACTGCCGCTGGCACCTGCCTGGGCGTCTCCGACGTCGCCCTCAAGGCCCTGGCCGAGACGGTGCCGGGCTCGCTGATCGACATAGTCAGCCCGTGGACGGCGGTCGCGACGCTCGGCGGAATCGGCGGCTTCCTGGCCCTCGCTCGGGGCCTCCAGCTCGGCGACGCGGTCGCCGTGATTGTCGCTTACTCGGCCACCGCCACGCTCGCCGCGATCGCGGGCGGGATCCTCGTCTACGGCGACCCGCTCGGGTCAGACCCCTTGACCGTGGTCACCAGGTCCACGGCGTTCCTGGCGGTGATCGCCGCTGCTGCGGTGCTGCCCATGATGCCGGCCACGGGCGGCATGGCTCAGGCGCCCCAGCGCGCCTAAGGGCTGCCTGCATGCTGCCAAGCCGGTAGCGAGACGGGTGCCGCTGTTGCGGTTCGCATCGAAAGTAGCGCTCCTCGAAGACCAGTAGATGGCCCGTGTCATGCTTGGACGAGCCAAATTCGAAGGGGGCCCAAATGAGCGCCATCGACGAGTTCCTGAAGAACAACGAGTCCTTCGCGGAGAGTTTCGACAAAGGCGACCTGCCGCTCCCGCCGGCCAGGAAGGTCGCGATCGTTGCCTGCATGGACGCGCGGCTGAATCCGTATCCGATCCTCGGGCTTTCGATCGGGGACGCGCACGTAATCCGCAACGCCGGCGGCGTGGTCACCGAGGACGAGATCCGCTCCCTGGCGATCTCCCAGCATCTCCTCGGCACGGAGGAGATCATGCTGATCCATCACACCGACTGCGGGATGCTCACCTTCAACGACGCAGAGTTCGAGCAGAAGCTCGAGGAAGAGACCGGCCGGCGGCCAGAATGGAGCCCACGGTCATTTCCTGACCTGGAGACTGACGTCCGCGACTCTATCCAGCGCATCCTGGAAAGCCCCTTCATCCCGAACAAGGACGAGGTGCGGGGTTTCATCTACGACGTGAAGACCGGCCGACTCGATGAGGTCATGTGAGCTGATGGCGAGTACGAGCGCCCTCACCGCGACGTCCCAGTTGGTCTGGTCCATGGGGGCTATTCGGTTGAAGGCGTCAGCGGCTCGGTACCTCAGCTCCACGTTCTGCTGCGACATCGCCCCCACGCAGTATCTCGCCAAAGATCCTGCTTTCCGCGCGAAGGCCCGCGTTTTGCTCTGGTCGGATTCTGTTGAGGGACTAGGTCGGATCGATAGGCCGCGTCGGCTCGCACTGGGGTGACCCTCAGCAGTAGGCTGGCCGCACCATGGATGGTGCCCTGCGCAGGTTCCGGTTTTCGCTACGGGGCCTGACGGACGTCTTTGCCAACCGGGACCTGGCGCGCCTGGTTCTCGCGTGGGGTGCGTTCACGTTCGCGGGCTGGGCCTTCGTGATCGCCCTGTCGGTTTACGCCTTCCACCATGGAGAGATCTGGGCGGTCGGCATCGCCGCGGCCGCCAGGCAGTTCGCGGGTGCGCTCGCCTCTCCCTTTTCGGGTCTGATCGGCGACCGCTTCTCGAGGCGTCTGGTCCTGGTCGTGAGCGCCCTGCTGGGCACCATCATCGTCGGGATCTGCGCCTACGCGGTCGACGCTCATTGGCCGAGCGGGATCGTCTACGCGCTCGGGGCCCTCAGTACGGTGGCCGTCTCGCCATACATTCCGGCCGAGGGGGCCCTGCTGCCGCAGGTCGCGCGCACTCCCCAGGAGCTCTCGGCTGCGAACGTCGCTCACAACCAGGCGAGCAACCTGGGGTTCTTGGCGGCCTCGCTCGCCACTGGGGTGTTGATGAGCGCGATCAGCCTCGAGTCTGCATTCCTCGCCGCCGTGACAGCCGGGGCGTTGGCGAGCGTCCTGCTGTTCACCCTCCGCAAGGACGCCCCGCCCAGATATGAGTCCGATGAGACGGCTTCGGGAATGCTCCGAGAGCTCGCGCTCGGCTTCAAGGCGGTCCACAGCGATCGGAAGTTGCGCCTGCTCGACAACGTCATGAGCGTGAACGACTTCATCGAGGGCGCCGCCAACGTAATGGTGGTGATGATCGCTCTCGACCTTCTCGGCGAGGGGGAGGGGACGGTTGGGTACCTGCACGCCTCGTGGGCGATCGGCGGGCTGATCGCGGGAGGCGCTCTCGCCGAGCTGGTCCGGCGCGGCAACCTCTCGGCCGCCATCGCCACCGGCTGCCTGATCATCGGGGCCGCCTTCGCCCTGCCCGGCCTCTGGCCCTCACTCGCCGTCGCCTACATCTCCTTCGCGCTCGTCGGCTACGGATATGCCTCGGTCAAGGTGACCGGGAGGACGCTGATGCAGCGCCTCGGCGATCCCGAGACCCTCGCGCGCGCGATCGCGTTCCTGGAGACGAACCGCCTGACGGCGATGGCGCTCGGCTCGCTGGCCGCACCCGCGCTGGTCGAGCTGATCGGCATTCGCCCGGCCCTGCTCGCTTTCGGGAGCTTGGTCGCGGCGGTGGCCCTCGTTCGCTGGCAGGCCCTGCGGGTTTTCGAGATCGGTGCTCCGGTCTCGGAGCGCCACTACCAGCTACTGCGGGGCAGCTCCATCTTCGCTCCGCTCCCTGTCGACACCCTCGAAGGGGTCACCCACGCGCTGGTCGAGGTCGAAGCCGACGCGGGCCAGGAGGTGACTACCCAGGGCGACCACGGAGACCGCTTCTACATGATCGAGGACGGGGAGGTGGAAGTGTTCGAGAACGGCGTGTTCAAGCACAGGCAGGGGGAGAGCCAGTGTTTCGGAGAGATTGCGCTGATCCGGGATGTGCGCCGAACCGCCACCGTCAGGGCCACTCGTCCGACCCGGTTGGTGGCACTCCCCCGGCACCGCTTCATTGAGGCCGTGGCGGGCCATCGGCGCAGCAGTCGCACTGCCGACGCCGTCGCGTCGGGGTGGCTCACAGCCCCGGCCGAGGAACCACCGCTGAAGCTCGGCGCTGAGGCCTCGGAGCGCTGAAGCTGGGCTTCGCCGGCCTTACCGTGATCCGTCGGTCGCAGGTTCGAGTCCTGCCCGGCCGTGAAGCCCTTTCCGTTGCCGGGACCTTCTGCTTGTTAGCGCACTACGCCCGGGGGGTACGGAGAAGAGTCGCCTCTCGGCCGACGACAAACCGCCCAAGCCGGTCCATCCTCGAGATCAATTCGTTCCCAGGGCAGAGGCCGAGTCGATGTGTGTCCGGCTTCACGGTGATCGCCAGCGTCCTCGTCTTCGGATCGCTCTTCGGGATCGTCGGTGCGATCATCGGCGTCCCGATCGCGGCTGCGATCGAGATCGTCTTGGACGAGACGACTGCCGGGCGGCGCTCTCGTATCGCCGACGCCGACGCCGCCGGCAAGCAGCCGGCCTGAGAGCCACTTCAGCCTCCGCTCTAAGCTCAAATGGATGAGCAAGAAGCGGACAGCATGGGTCCTGGATACCGAGACGAAGGGAACCGGCGCCGAGATGGTGCCGCTCGACAGGCTCGAGGAGCGGAAGCGCCGCGGCACCGGGCGCGAGCGCATTCGCGTCATCCGCCCGAAGCCGGATCCGGGTGACGAGCCGGTCTTCGAGCCGGAAGGGGAGCGCGCTCCGCGCCGCTTCAGGATCGTCAGCGTTCTCACCCGCCAGACCCTTGCCGATGACGTCGGCATCTCCGAGGCTCTAGAGGCGCTGCGTGGAGTTGGCAGCGTCGTAGACGTGAACGTCTTCGTCTGGGAGCGGGGAGCGGAGGACTGGCGCCCGCTGACGATGTCAGAGCGACGGCGGCTCTGGAACCTCAGGTCCTCGGCGGACGCCGCGGAACCGCCAGCCCCAGCACACCGCTGACCGCGCGCGCGGCCAGCTCCTTGTCGTTCGGCGCCTGGCCGGCCAGCGCGATCACCGTACCTTCGAGCGCTCCCAGGAACGCGAGGGCGACGGTCCTCGCGGGCGGTCCATCCGGAATCGAGCCGTTTCTGCGGCCCGCCCTGATCAGACGAGCGACCCGCTCGACGCCGGTCTCGTAGATCCGCTCGACCTCTCTGCCGACCGGGTGGACGTGGCCGCTGAACTCGACGCGGAGCGCCATCACCACGCGGGCGATGTCGCGCCGGCAGAAGACGGCGTGGCCGCGGGCGAGAGTGAGCAGCTCCGCAGCCGGATCGTCCTCGTGTGAGGCGGGCTCGCCGACCTCGCGGATCCAGTTCTCGTTCACCCAGGCGATCACCGCCAGCGCCAGATCGGCCTTGTCCTTGAACTGGTGGTAGAGGGCGCCGCGCGTATAGCCGGCCTCCCGCGCGACCTCCTCAAGCCGCAGGTGGCCATAGCCGTAGCGGGAGAGACCCCTGGCGGCGGCCTCGAGTAGGGCGTTCCGTGATCGGGCGCGACGCTCCGCTTGGGTGCGTTGGGCGCTAATCGGCTTGCCGGTCGCCGAATCCATGGCACTCTCAGTACTTACATTCATGCATGTATGTTATCGTGAGAAGCCGATCGATGACCGTCTTCAGGCTCCCGGATGCAGACCACACCTCGCGGCCGTGGCGCATCCATGAGCTGACCCGAGACTTCGAAATCGAGGACGTTTGGGCGCTGCCCACGCCCGGGGGCCGCGACGATTTCCCACTGCTCGTCCGGGGATTCACCTCGGGGGACGCCTCTGGCAGCCCGTCGCGACCCGTGCGCGCTCTCTGGAGGATCCGCTGGATGCTCGGAGAGCTGTTCGGTTGGGATCGGGAGGACACGGGGGTCGGTTCCCGGGTTCCCTCGCTGCGCGAGCGCCTGCCGGCTGACCTACAGGAGTCTTCGGGGCCGGAGTTCGAATCGCTTCCCTTCAAACCGCTGTATCTGCTCGATGACGAGTTCGCCGCTGAGGTCGCCAACCGGACCGTCCACGGGGTCATGCACCTCGGTTGGGTTCCCGATCGGGCGGGCGGCTATCGCGGTCAGATGGCCGTGCTGGTGAAGCCGAACGGAGTGCTCGGCGACCTCTACATGGCGGCCATCAAGCCCTTCCGGCACCTGGTGGTCTATCCGGCGATGATGCGGCAGATCGCGAGGCAGTGGCGGGCTCGGACGAGGGGCTCGGCGCCCGCGGCATCCGGCTGATCGAAGCAAAAGGGGCGGCCTGATGGCCGCCCCCTTCGTGGAACAAGGAATGGTCCGTTGAGCTACTTCTTCTTGGACCCCGTCGCCTTGCACTTGCCGCTCGAAGAGGCGCTGAAGACCTCGCCGCTGTAGAAGGTCGTGGTCTCGGTGGTCGACCACTTGCCCTTCTTGCAGCGGGCCATCACGTAATAGCTCGGCACCGTCTTCTTCTTGCCGTTGACCTTGACCTTCATCTTGCCCGACTTGAGCTTGTTGAACGTGGTGTCGAACTTGGTCAGGACGAGGCCCGGCGTGTTCGGGATGTTCGAGAACGTGATCGTCTTTTTCGCGATCGTCCCGATGATCGTCAGGGTCGTCGCGCCCGGTCCGATGTCGGTCTGCACGTAGATCGTGTTCGGACCGCCGGTGAAGAAGGTCACAACGCCCTTGATCGCTCCGTTGTTGACCTCGACGGTGCCCTGACCCGTGATGCTCTGCGGGCACGCCGCCCGAGCCTGGGCGTCGAACTTGCCCTGGATCGCGCTCAGCGGACAGGCCGGGATGTTGCCGCTCACGTACTTGACGTTCGGGTCGAGCGAGAACACGGTCGTCTTCGGCGACTGCGTGGTGGCCGGGTTGTCGATCGTGGTGCTGATGATGTTGTGCAGCGAGACTCCGCCGAAGACCTTCTTGTCCTGCTTGGCCGGTGAGAGCGTCGTCTGCAACGTCTGGCCGGTGACCGCCGCGTTCGCGACGCCCGAGAGGGCCAGAGCACCGATCACGCCCACCAAGGCGCCGATCAGATACTTGCGGTTACGCATGCCTCTCCACTCCTTTGGGCATTCGGCATTTCTGTGCCTGAATCAGGAACACACCTACAGGCCGCTGGATGCGGCGGAGCGGGCAATCTTAGTTCCGCCGCTAGGGTCCCTCGGCGACCGGGTGGAGTTGAGGGTGGGAAGGAGACCAACACTCGAGAGTCGGCCGATCTCCATCGGCATTTGCCTGGCCATGCTGTCGGCGATCCTCGCCTGCGCTCCTGGCGTCGCGGCCGCCCGGAACCCGGGAGCGCGGATCGTCGTCAGCGGCGGGCAGGCGCGTGCCGTCATCGAGCGCCATCCATTCAACCTGCGCATCGAGGATTCGCGTGGCCATCGCGTGCTGCGTGAGGTGAAGGGCGGAGCTCGGCCCCTCGAGACCCCATCGACCATCGATCCCTTCGCCCCCGGCCTCGACAGCCGAAACGCACCGACGCTCTACGCGCCGCTGTCCTTCCTCGCCGGGGGTGAGTCCCTGACGCAATACGACGGCGGCTTCTTCGGCGGAAACCTGCTCTCGGGCCGGCGAACGGGAGTCCAGTACTCGGCCGTGGCGGTGAGGCGGGTGAAGCGGGAGGGACGGGGCGTGCGCCTGGTCGTCTCGACCGACGACCCGAGCGGCCGCGTCCTGGTGGTCCGGGTGAAGCCGGTCGGCTGCTGCTCGATCGGGGTCTTCGCCGAGCCGCATCCAGGGTCCGGCGTGGCCATGGTCGGTGACTCGTTCGCCTCCCGGGGCGGAGAGGGCTTCTTCGGCTTCGGTGGCCGCCACAACTCGCTGGACCAGCACGGCAACACCCTTTCCAGCTTCGTCGACGAGGAGAACCTCGACGGGCTGACCGGGCTGGGGGTGGGCGGAGACGGCAGATCCCTCTATCCGAACGGCCCTCCTGCCGCCTACTACCCCCAGCCCTCATTCATCTCCTCGCGTCGCTACGGCTTCCTGGTGGACCAGCCGCAGCTGGCTCGCTTCCAGCTCGACGACCAACGGCCGAACGCTTGGAACGTCACCGCCTCCGCGCCGGAGCTCCGCTACGTGGTGGCTCCGGGCCCGGGCCCGCGGGCAATTCGTTCGCTCACCGAGATCACCGGCCGCCAGCAGGTGCCGCCGCGCTGGGGCCTCGGCCCGATGCTCGACCGGCTGGTGAAGAACTTCGGTGAGACGGAGGCGGACTATCAGGGCAACGTCCAGTCCGACCTCGACAACATCGGGCGCTACCGCCTGCCGCTGAAGGCCTACAGGATCGAGGGCTGGGGCTTCCCCGGCGGCAACGACGGCTTCTTTCTGCACTCCTACACGAGTCCCAGCGAGCAGGCCCAGGTGATCAGGACCCTGCGGTCTCGGGGAATTCACCCGCTCGTCTACCTGCGTCCGTGGATGGAAGCGGACTCGGCCGCCGTCGCCAACGGCTGGGTCGCCACGCAACCCGATGGCAGCCCGTACTTCACGACGGGGACCAGCGGCCAGCGGATCGCGCTGCTCGACTTCACGAATCCGGCCGCGGTCCGCTTCTGGCAGCGGGAGGTCGCCAAGGCGTTCAATCTCGGGGCAGACGGGTTCATGCAGGACTTCGGGGAGGAGGTTCTCTTCGGGATGCGGTTCCACAACGGCGATACCGGCCTGAAGATGCACAACCGCTACCTCGTGCTCTACGCCAAGGCCACGCGCCAGGAGATCCGGCGCTATCAGCGGAAGCACCCGAAGCGCCACCTTTGGTTCTTCACCCGTGCCGGATATACGGGCAGGCCCGGCTCGGCCGCCTTCGAGAGCGCCAACTTTCCCGGCGACGAGACGACCGACTGGACCCCTTCGTCAGGGCTGGCCTCGTCCACCCCCGACATGCTCAATCGGGCGATCGGCGGCGCCTTTGGATTCGGCACCGACATCGGGGGCTACTTCGACCTGACCACCCCTCCGACGACGAAGGAGCTCTTCGTCCGCTGGGCGGAGTGGGCGGCGCTGAGCCCGGTCTTCCGCCTCCACGGAGCGGGGCCGACGGGAACCCATACGCCATGGAGCTTCGACGACGCGACGGTCCGGATCTACAACCGGCTCTCGAAGCTCCACCTGAAGGCCGTGCCTCTGATCCTCCGGTTGTGGAAGAAGGGCGTGCGCAACGGAATGCCGCCGACCAGGCCGCTCTGGCTCGCCTATCCGCACGACCCGAAGGCCCGCTCCCAGGACCAGGAGTGGCTGCTGGGCGCCGATCTGCTCGTCGCGCCGGTCGTCGAAGAGGGTGCAACCTCACGACCCGTCTACTTCCCCGCCGGCTGCTGGACGGACCCGGGCTCGGGACGGCGCCACAGGGGCCCGAGGTCCAGCGTGGTCCAGGCGCCCCTCGACGTGCTGCCGTACTTCTTCCGCTGCGGGACGCACCCGTTCAGGCACCGCCGGGGGTGACCGGCGCATCTCGGGCTCTGAGCCCGGCGTGAGAAAGTTGAATTGTGAGTGCGGCAGACGAGTCGCAGCGAAGCACGGGTGATCGCCGCCGGGCGGCACGCGACGCTTTCACGGGCAAGACCGCCTGGGCGCGGAACCTCGCGGCTCCGGTTCGCGACTTCCTGAGCCAGGAGACCGGCGGCGCCGTCGTCCTGCTCGGCGCCATCGCCGCCGCGCTGCTCTGGGCGAACTCGCCCTGGTCGGACTCGTACGAGTCGTTCTGGACGACGAAGCTCTCGATCACCCTCGGCACGGACGGCATCTCGCTGACCCTGCGCGAATGGGTCAACGAGGGTCTGATGACCTTCTTCTTCCTCGTGGTCGGCCTCGAGGCGAAGCGCGAGTTCGACACCGGGGAGTTCCGCGAGCGGCAGCGGGTCGCGATCCCCGTGGCGGCGGCGCTGGGCGGGATGGCGGTCCCGATCGCGATCTTCCTCATCTTCAACGCCGGGGGCGACGGGTCGCATGGGTGGGGAGCGGCGATGTCCACCGACACGGCGCTGGCTCTCGGAGTCCTCGGGCTGCTCGCCCCTAGCGGGACGCGGCTGCGGCTGCGGTTGCTCACGCTTGCGGTGGTCGACGACCTGGTGGCGCTGGTCGTGATCGCCACCGTCTATTCCGAGTCGATCGAGTTGATGCCCCTGCTGCTCGCGATCGTCTTCTTCGTGGGCGTCGTGGCCCTTCGCTACGTGGAGTCCCCCTGGCGCGGGCAGGCGAGAGTCCTACTGGGGATCGCACTCTGGACCGCTCTGTACGAGGCCGGGATAGATCCGGTGGTCGCGGGACTCGCGATCGGGCTCGTCACGACCGCGTACCGGCCTGCCCGGGAGGAGCTCGAACGGGTCACTGAGCTGGCGCGGGAGTTCCGGGAGCAACCAACCCCGGAGCTGGCCAGGTCAGCCCGCCGGGGAGTGTCGTCGGTGATCTCCGCCAACGAGCGGCTGCAGTACGAGCTCCATCCCTGGACCAGCTACGTGATCGTCCCGGTGTTCGCGTTGGCCAACGCCGGCGTTCACGTCGACTCGGGGCTCCTCGGCGACACCGTGACCTCGTCGGTGGCTCTCGGGATCTTCTTCGGGTACGTGTTCGGCAAGCCGCTCGGCGTCCTCGGGGCGACGTGGCTCGCGTCACGACCCTGGCTGGCGGGACTTCAGCGCGCGCTGAGCTGGCCGGTCATCGGCGGGGGCGGGACGGTCGCCGGAATCGGGTTCACCGTCTCCGTCCTGATCTCGGATCGGGCCTTCGAGGGCCAGCAGCTCGAGGAGGCGAAGCTCGGGGTTCTGGCCGCCGCGACCACCTCGACCCTGATTGCGTGGGGTGTGTTCAGCGTCATTCGGAGACTGCCGACCGAGGTCCGCGCGCGACAGATCGCGGGGACGGCCGAGGAGCTCCTCGACCTCTCGGAGGATGTAGATCCGGAGCGCGATCACATCCGCGGCTCACCGGAGGCACCAGTCACCCTGCTCGAATACGGTGACTATCAATGCCCTTACTGCGGCAGGGCGGAGCCGGTCGTCCGCGAGCTCCTCGAATCGTTCGGGGACGACGTCCGTTACGTCTGGCGCCACCTTCCGCTGAGCGACGTCCACCCGAACGCCCAGATGGCGGCCGAGGCCTCGGAGGCCGCTGACGCGCAGGGCGGCTTCTGGGCGATGAACGACAAGCTTCTCGCCCATCAGGACGCACTGGACGCGGAGGACCTGACTCGCTACGCGGACGAGCTCGGCCTGGACGCCGACCGCTTCTGGGACGAGCTTCGCCAACGGAGATACGCCGATCGGGTCTCCGCCGACGTCTCGAGCGCCGACGCGAGCGGTGTCGCCGGCACGCCGACCTTCTTCATCAATGGCCGCCGGCACTCGGGCGCCTACGACATCGACACGCTCAGCCGAGCCGTGGAGACCGCCAGGCGCACGACGCTGCTGCGCAACAGGGCCCGAGGTCAGCGAGAGGCCGAGCCGGCGCAGTCGGCGTAGGCTCGCCGCACCGTCGACCGGAGGAGGGCTCCATGGAACTGGAAGGCAAGGTCGCGCTGATCACCGGCGCCAGCGCCGGCATCGGCGCATCGGTGGCGCGCAAGCTGCACGACGCCGGGGCGTCCGTCGGATTGCTCTCGCGGCATGGGGACGATCTCGGGCTCGAGCGTGGGCTGGGCGTCACCTGCGACGTCCGGGACCGCGGCGCCGTCGAGAACGCCACCAAGGCGGTGCTCGATCGCTTCGGCCGCCTCGACATCGTCGTCGCGAACGCCGGGGTGGCTTCCTATGGCCCGTTCCTGGATCTCGACCCCGATCAGGTCGAGGCGATGATCGACGTGAACCTGAAGGGAACGCTCTACACGGCCGCCACGACGTTGCCCCACCTGATCGATTCGGGCGAGGGCGACTTCATCTCGATGGCGAGCGTCGCGGGCCTGCGCGCCTTCCCCGGCGAGTCTGTCTACAACGCCTCGAAGTTCGGTCAGCTCGGCTTCACACGCTCGCTCGACCACGAGCTGCGCGAGCGCGGGGTGCGCGCCACCTGCATCTGCCCGGGCGGCGTCAACACCAACTTCGCGATCGGCACCGGCCGCACCGCGGGCGACCCCGCGCTCGAGGAGATGCTGAGCGCCGACGAGGTTGCCGACGTCGTCCTCTTCGCCGTGACCCGTCCTCGCCGCATGCGGATCCTGACGACCAGCTTCCGGCCCGTGAGCGAGGGCTCGTGGGGCTAGATACGACCAGGGGCTGACACCGCAGATACGACGACCAGGGGCTGACGACATCCGGCGCCCGAGGCCCAATGGTGCGTACCAGGCTCGAGCAGCTCGAAGCGGCTCGAGTCTGGCTTCCTTGGCCCGATGGAGCCGAAGCGGCAAGATTGATCGGGCGTGACCAGTGCCGCGAAAACCGTTCCGCCGGTCGACACGCGCGACCACACCCGCGGCTCGGAGGATCCGAAGCTGACGATCATCGAGTACGGCGATTTCGGCTGCCCGTTTTGCTTCGCGGCAAGCCGGCCGCTCGAGTCATTGATGGGGCGCTACGAGGGAATCCGGTTGGTCTGGCGCCACTTTCCCGACCCCGAGATTCATCCCCACTCGGACCTCGCCGCCGAGCTCTCGGAGCTCGCGGCCACGCGGGAGAGGTTCTGGGAGGCGTACGGGCTGCTACTGGCCGGCCGCGAGAGCTTCTCGGTGGACGGACTTCTCTCGGTCGCTGAGAAGTTGGGCCTGGAACGCTCCGATGCGGAGTCGGCGCTCGAAAAGCACCGATATCGGGATCGGGTGCTCGAGGACATCGCGGGCGGCCGTGCCGCCGGCGTGGGGGGGACGCCGACCTTCTTCCTCAACGGCGAGCGCCTGGTGGGGCACTGGCGTCAGCTGGCTCAACTGGTCCCTGAGATGCTGGGCGCCGATGGCCGGCCGTAGCCTCTCGTTCGGGATCTCGATCGTCCCGTACGCCGACGCCCGCGAGGAGGTGCCGCTCCTGCGTGCGTCTCCCTAGGCGGCGTCCGGCGGATGAACGCTCGCGAGGACCCGCACCTCGTCGCGCACCTTGAGCGTGCCGAAGAGGCCGGAGTAGGGCTCGATGTCCCAGTCGGTCTGCTTCACGGTCGCGGCCCCCGTGAGCGATCCGTCGGAACCGACCTCGAGCTCGAAGGAGAGCGGGTGCGTCGCGCCGTTCATTTCGAGCTCGCCCGTCACGTCGAGGCGCCGCCCATCCTCCGCCGGTGTCACCTGGGTCGATTTGAACTCGACGGGGCCCGGCTCGAGCGTCTCCTCCTCGAGCGTCTTCTTGATCTCCCCCTTGTCCTCATCGGTCAGCGCCATGATCCCGCCGGTCCCTTCGATCACCTCCATCGACCCGCTGTCGGCGCTCAGCACGAGGCTGTTGTCGCCAGGGTCATCGCCGATGACCAGCGTGGCGCGCCAGGAGCGGACCTCGATCACGAGGTCGTGCCCTGCCTTGGCCGCGGCGCCACGCCGCTTGGTCTCGATCCGGAGGCTGCCGGTCTCGGGCCCGAGCTCGTGCGTCCCTGGCATGATCGGCATGGGCACACGCTATCGGCGCCGGAGAGGAGAGCAGGAATGGAGTTCGACAACTCGTTCACGGTCCAGAAGCCACTCGACGAGGTCTGGGACACGATGGTCGACCTCGAGCGGGTCGTGCCCTGTGTCCCCGGCGCTCGGGTGATCGAGAAGACGGGCGACCGGGCTGTCAACGCGGAGGTCAAGATCAAGCTCGGCGCGATGAACATGAACTACTCGGGCCCGGCCGAGATCGTCGAGCAGGACGACTCCGAGCACCGGGCTGTGATGAACGCCCGCGCCAAGGAGGCGGGCGGGCAGGGCAACGCCGACGCCAGGGTCACGATGGAGCTGACGGGTTCGGGCGATGCGACGGAGGTCGCGCTTCATTCCCAGATCGACGTGACGGGCAAGGCCGCGCAGATGGGGGAGGGTGTGATCGTCGCCGTGACCCAGGGGATGATCAAGGAGTTCGCGGAGAACCTGGCCAAGCTCTGAGTGCCAACTCGGCACTTTGAGTAGTTGAGTCCGGTTGTAATCTGTCGCACATGGCGGTACAGCTCGTCAGCAGGAGGCGCTGAGTGCCGATCGGCGCCGACACGACCTCCTGGTACATCGGCCTGGGTCTCGGTGCAGTCGTCGTGGTGGTGGCCGTGATCATCGTCGGCACGATTCTCATCCTCGCCAACCGGATCGCCGGGCAGGCCGAAACCGCTGACGCGGCGGTCGGGACGCTCCGGTCTCAGACGGACGGCTTGAGCGGTGTCTCCAAGATCAACGATTCAGGCGTCCGGATCCTGCACGCCGCCCGGGCGCTCAGGAAGGCGGCGGTCGGGCACTGATGGACGTCGTTATCGGCCTGGCCAGCTCGGAGCGCACCCTCTGGTACGTGACGCTCGCGGTGGGCCTGGTCGTCGCGCTGGTGGTGGCGGGGATGCTGCTCACGCTGCTCAACCTCCTCGGCAGGATCCAGGCCGCGGTCACCGGCCTGCTCGGCAACGCGGGGAAGGTCGCGGAGAACACGTCGAACATCCCCCAGCTCGAGGCGACCGCGCCGGTCCTCGAGCAGATAGCCGCCGAGGGAGTCGTGCAGGACGGCTACATGAACGCGCTCTCACAGGGCTACGGAGAGCCCGAGTGAGCACCTCTCTGCTGATCGTCCTCAGCATCGCGGAGGCCGTCGTGCTCGTGGTCGTCCTGGCCCTTGCGCTGATCGAGATCCGCCGTCGGCTCTCCTCGATCGCGAGCGACCTCGACGATCTGGGCGGGGCGCTGACCACCGTCGAGGAGGAGCATCTGCGCCCGCTGCGGCCCGCGGTTGAAGCGATCAACGCGCAGTTCGACGGGATCATCGGGCTGATGCCGTCGGTGGCCAGGAAGGCCGCAGTCATCGCCGAGCACGCGGAGAGGCGATGACTCTCTGGTGGATCGGAAACGTCCTGCTGCTGCTGGTGATCGTGCCCGTCGTGGTGGTCCTGCTGCGCGGCGTCCTGAACGCCGCCAAGGCGACCACGCGGGCGGTCGACGGACTGGAGCCCGTCGCCGCGGCGGCCTCGAAGGACCTCGATGCGGTGGAGCTGCTGGGCACGACCCAGGAGCAGGTGAGTCAGACCGTCAGCGTGGTCGCGAACTACGGCGGGTCGCTCGACACGATCCTCGAGGACGCCTGAGATGGAGCCCGCTGCCGTAGTCACCCTGATCGCGGTCGTGCTGGTGATCCTGGCGCTGGTCGTCTACCTCGTGGCGGTGATCCTGGAGCTGCGGAAGATCACCGCCGGGCTCGACGCCGTGATCGGATCGGTGGGCGAGATCCTCACGAAGACCGAGCCGGTGAACGGGGTGGTCGAGACGATCAACAAGGACCTCTCGGCCGGAACCGACCTTCTCGAGGGCCTGCTCGACAAGAAGGCCGGGCAGGATGACGCCGCCGGGCTGATCGAGTCGGTCTACCCGGGGGCGGGAGCCGCAGTGTTGGCGCGCCAGGGAAGGAGCGGCGAGGTGAAGAACATCGACGTGGTCTACACGCGGGGCGCTGTGCAGCTCGCGCGCCTGGGGCGGGAGAGCCCGCTCGGGGTCGGGGCGATGTCGGGCGCCGCGCTCAGGGACACGATCAACTCGAGCGCCGCGGCGCGCTCGATCTACCGCAATCCCAGCGGGCCGATCGTCGACGAGGAGGGGCCGGCGTACCGACCCGCCTCCCCGACTATCGGGAGGGAGGCGGCGGGGGACTAGTGCAGACACCCGGACCGATCGAATACGAGCGGGCGACCAGCGTCCGGAACGCGATCGAGCTGCTCGAGAAGTATGGGCCCGAGACGCGGCTGCTCGCCGGCGGCCACAGCCTGCTGCCGATGATGAAGCTGCGGCTGGCGAATCCCGAGCGCCTGATCGACATCAACGATCTCGGCGAGCTCTCCTACATCAGGGAAGCGGACGGCGAGGTCCGAATCGGGGCGATGACCCGGCACCGTGAGCTGCTCGAGTCAGAGCTCATCGCCCGCCATTCCCGGTGTTCATCGATGCCGAGAGGGTGATCGCCGATCCTCCGGTCCGGAACCGCGGCACGATCGGGGGCTCGCTCGCACAGGCGGACGCCGCCGAGGACCTGTCGGCCGTCTGCTCGGCGCTGAAGGCGAAGGTCGTGATCGTCGGCTCGGACGGGGAGCGGGTCGTCTCGATGGAGGACTTCCACGTCGGCCCCTATCATGACGGCGATCCAGGACGGCCAGATCCTGACCGAGATCCGCGTGCCCCTGAGGCGCGGCGGCGGCAGCGCACACGAGAAGGTCGAGCGAAGGGCGGGGGACTGGGCCATCGTCGCGGTCTCCGCCGCGCTCTGGCTGGAGGGCGGCCGCGATCGCGGACGCCGGGGTCGGCGCTCAGCGCCGCCGGGCCGACGACGATCCACGCCACCCGCTCCGAGGAGCTCCTGCGTGGCAAGGAGCCCTCCGAGGAGCTCTTCGCCGAGGCCGGCCAGCTCGCCGCGGAGGACAGCTCGCCGATCGCCGATGGGAGGGGACCGGTGGACTACAAGCGCCACCTCGCGGACGTACTGACCAGGCGCGCCCTGAGCCGTGCCGCCGAACGGGCATCGAAGCAGGAGGGCTGAATGGAGATCACCGTCACCGTCAACGACGAACAGGTCACCCGGGACATCGAGCCTGCCCTGCTCCTCGTTCACTTCCTGCGCGACACGCTCGGCCTGACGGGTACCCACTGGGGCTGCGACACCTCGAATTGCGGCGCCTGCGTCGTCCACCTCGACGGGCGTCCGGTCAAGTCCTGCACCACACTCGCGGCGAGCTGTGACGGGCACGCGGTCCGGACGATCGAGTCGATGGAGGTGGACGGTCGGCTCGATCCCGTCCAGGAGGGATTTCACGAGGAACACGGCCTCCAGTGCGGCTTCTGCACCCCGGGCATGATCATGACCGCCAGGGCGCTGCTGGACGAGAACCCGGACCCGTCCGAGGCGGAGATCAGGACCGCGATCTCGGGTGCGATTTGCCGGTGCACGGGCTATGCCAACATCGTCAGGGCCGTGCGCTGGGCCGCAGAGCACGAGTCCGTGGAAGCGAGGAGATGAGAATGGCGACCATGGCGGCGAAAGAGACGCCGATCGGCTACGGGAACATGAAGCGCAAGGAGGACGCGCGCTTCATCAGGGGACAGGGCAAGTACCTCGACGACATCGTCCTTGCCGGGCATGCTCCATGGGGCGATACTGCGCAGCCCCTACGCGCACGCCCGGATCGTCTCGATCGACACCTCCCGCGCGCTCGCGCACCCGAGGGTTCACCGGGTGATCACCGCCAAGGACCTCGAGACGCTCGGCCTCGCCTGGATGCCGACGCTCTCCTACGACTCGCAGGCGGTGCTGGCCGGGGACAAGGTCCGGTTCCAGGGCCAGGAGGTCGCGTTCGTGATCGCCGAGGACCGCTACTCGGCGCGTGACGCCCTGCCCCTGATCGACGTCGAATACGACCCGCTGCCCGCGGTCGTCAACGCCCGAAAGGCTCTCGATCCGGACGCGCCGGTGATCAGGGACGACAAGCCCGACCAGACCGACAACCTGGCGACACCCCTCTGGGAGGCCGGTGACGCCGAGGAGTGCGAGCGCGTCTTCGCCGAGGCGGACGTCGTCCTCGAGCGGGACATGATCTATCCGCGCTGCCATCCGGCCCCCCTCGAGACCTGCGGAATGATCGCCGACATGAACCCGGAGACGGGTCAGCTGGACATCTACAACGGCAATCAGGCGCCCAACCTGCACCGGACCGTCTACGCGCAGGTCGCGGGACTACCCGAGCAGATGATCCGGATCATGACCAACGACATCGGGGGCGGATTCGGGAACAAGGTGCCCGTCTATCCCGGCTACGTCTGCGCGATCGTCGGCTCGATCGTCACCGGCAAGCCGGTCAAGTGGGTCGAGGACCGCTCCGAGAACCTGATGTCCACCGGCTTCGCGCGCGACTACATCATGAGCGGCCGGATCTGCGCCAAGGACGGCAGGATCACCGGCGCCGAGGTCGACGTGATCGCCGATCACGGCGCCTTCGACAGCACGGCGCAGCCCTCGAAGTTCCCCGCGGGCTTCTTCCACGTCTTCGCCGGCTCCTATGACCTGGAGGCGGCGCACTGCAGCGTCAAGGCCGTCTACACGAACAAGGCGCCCGGCGGCGTGGCCTACCGCTGCTCGTTCCGGGTCACCGAGGCCATCTTCCTGATCGAGCGCCTCGTCGGCGAGCTCGCGCTGGAGATGGACGTCGACCCCACCGAGCTGCGGATGAAGAGCTTCATCCAGCCCGAGCAGTTCCCCTACGAGAACAAGACAGGCTGGACCTACGACTCCGGCGAGTACGAGAAGACCATGCGCGAGGCGATGCGGATCGCCGGCTACGACGACCTCCGCAGGGAGCAGGCCGAGAAGCGCGAGCGCGGCGAGCTGATGGGTATCGGCGTCTCCTTCTTCACCGAGGTGGTCGGCGCCGGGCCGAAGAAGCACATGGACATCCTCGGACAGGGCATGGCCGATGGCTGCGATCTGCGCGTCCACGGCACCGGCAAGGCGACGATCAGCATCAGCGCCCAGACCCAGGGCCAGGGCCACGAGACGACCTTCGCCCAGATCGTCGCCGAGGAGCTCGGCATCTCGCCGGACGACATCCAGGTCCGCCACGGCGACACCGACCGCACCCCATACGGCCTCGGAACCTACGGAAGCCGCTCGACCCCGGTCTCCGGTGCGGCCGCCGCGGTGGCCGCCCGCAGGGTCCGGGACAAGGCGCGGCTGATCGCGGCCGGGATGCTCGAGACCACACCCGAAGACCTCGTTTGGGAGAAGGGCCGCTGGTCGGTGAGAGGCGACCCGGAGAAGGGCGCCACGATCGATGAAATCGCGGAGACCGCTTACGGCGAGGCACCTCTCCCTGAAGGCGTCGAGGGCGGCCTGGACGGCCAATCGGTTTATGACCCCCCGAACCTCACCTACCCATGCGGCGCCTACATCTGCGTGGTCGACGTCGACCCCGATACCGCCGAGGTAAAGGTCAGGCGATTCATCGCGGTGGACGACTGCGGCACCCGGATCAACCCGATGATCGTCGACGGCCAGATCATGGGCGGTCTCGCCGAGGGCGTCGGCATCGCCCTGATGGAGCTGATCAGCTTCGACGAGCAGGGCAACTGCCTGAACGGGTCGATGATGGACTACCTGATCCCGACGGCGCTCGAATGCCCGGATTGGGAGCTGGGCGCCACCGTCACCCCCTCGCCGCACCACCCGATCGGGGCCAAGGGGGTCGGGGAGTCCGCGACCAACGGCTCGCCCCCCGCGATCGTCAACGCCGTCTGCGATGCGCTCTATCAGAGCCACGGGGTTGCGCACATCGACATGCCGCTGAACCCGGCCCGCGTCTGGGAGGCGATGCAGGGCAGGGCCGAGCCGCCGCAGTGATCGGGCGTGCCTGAGCTCGCTGCGATCGACCTTCCCGCGCTGGCCACCGCTCTGGGCCAGCGCCTGCGCGCGGCCGGCGTGCCCACCACTCCGGAGCGCGCGTCTCGCTTCGTCGAGGCGGTCGCACTGGTGGGGCCGGCCCGGCGATCCGAGCTGTACTGGACAGCGCGCTCGGTATTCGTCTCCTCCCAGTCCCAGCTGCCGACCTTCGACCGCGTCTTCGCCGCCGTCTTCGATCCGGCTCTGGAGCCGGATGAGGAACGCGGCGATCCCTATTCACCAACGCTGAGCGGCTTGCGTTCGAGTGAACGACCGCCGTTGCCGGAGGCGCGGGAGGTGCCTGGCGAGTCACGCGACGAGCCGAGCGGCGGCATGCGTGCCGCGGCCTCGCCTCCGGCCGAGGACGAGACGGGACTCGAGGTCGAGGTCCCGCTGGCTTCCGCCAGCGAGGAGGAGCGCCTGCACGAGCGGAGCTTCGAATCCCTCGACCCGGACGAGCTGGAGAGAATCCGACAGCTGATGGCGGCACTGGAGGTGGCCGCGCCCCGTCGTCGCGCCCGCAGGAGGCGGCGCGCCAGGCGGGGTGAGCAACTCGACTTGCGGCGCACCCTGCGGCGCAGCCTGCGGACTGGAGGCGATCCGATGGTGCTGGCCAGGCGGACCAGGCAGACGCGCCCGCGGCGGCTCGTGCTCCTGTGTGATATCTCCGGCTCGATGGAGCCGTACGCGCGAGCGTATCTCCACCTCCTCACCTCGGCGGTGGCCAGCGGCGCTCCGGCCGAGGCGTTCGTCTTCGCAACCCGGCTGACCCGGCTGACTCGCGCGCTCGGCGGGCGGAACCCGGAAGCCGCGATCCAGCAGGCCGTGGCCACCGCGCCGGACTGGTCGAGCGGCACCCGGATCGGCGAGGCCCTGCGGGACTTCAACGACAGCCACGGCCGCCGGGGGATGGCGAGGGGTGCGGTGGTCGTGATCCTCTCGGACGGCTGGGAGCGCGCGGATCCAGCTCTGCTCGGACGGGAGATGGAGCGCCTCGGGCGATTGGCCCACCGGGTCGTGTGGGTGAATCCCCGAGCCGGGGCGACCGGGTTCTCGCCGGGTACGGGCGGGATGGCGGCCGCCCTGCCTCATTGCGACGCCCTCCTCAGCGGCCACTCGCTGGAGGCGATGTACGAGGTGGCCGAGGCGATCGCGGCCGATGACGTCTCGGCGGGGATGGCCTCGGCGGAGCTCGAGAGACCCGCCGCGCCCGCGGAGCCGGGCTGGCCCAGCGCCGACCGAACCGACGCGCAGCGCCCCGTGCCGATGCCGAGCGGCTACGGGCCGAAGCGAGGACGAACCACCCAGTGACCAACTCCGAGGAAAGGACCGGCAATGGCTGACGGTGGCACCTACCGGGCAGTGTTCCTTCGAATGCATCCCACGGGAAAGGTGGTCCTCAGCCTGAGTGAGGCATCCCAGGGGGAGGAGGCGAAGCTCGCCGGGATCGCGGCGGCCGAGCTCGGCATCCCGCCCGAGGACATCAAGGTGGTCCACGAGGACGCCAATCGCTTCGGTGAGGGGAACAGCTTCAACAGCGAGCCGAGCGATGCGGTCGGGGAGAACGTGGCGATCACGGCCGCGAGGCTCCGTGACAAGGCTCAGATCGTGGCCGGCTCGATGCTGGGGGCTTCGCCCGATGCGCTCCGGTTCGAGAACGGACGGTGGACGGTGGACGGGGGAGACCCCGAGGGGGTCAGGATTCAGGAGGTCTGCCTCCACACCTTCGGGGGCTTCGAGCTTCCAGAGGGGATCGAGGGCTCCCTCGACGCCCAGACCACCTACCGGGTCGACGCCGTGCAGGCGGCCGGATAGACCCCGGGCGGAGGGGTCCCCGGAGTACCTTTGACGGAGGGATTCCAAATGTCCGCAGGAGAAGGAGAAGGCACGATGCAGGTGCCCTACGTGGCGGCCACTGTGGTGCGGGCACAGAGCCCGACGAGTGTGAGAGCAGGCGACTCGGCGGTCGTGCGCCCGGACGGCGCCATCGAGGGCTTCGTCGGAGGGACCTGCGCGGAGGCCTCGGTGCGCCTCTATTCGCTGCGCGCAATGGAGAGCGGCGAGCCCCTTCTCCTGCGCATCCTGCCCGGCGCGGCCGAGGGGGAACCCGAGGCCGGGGAGGGTTCCGTAACGGTCAAGAACCCTTGCCTGAGCGGCGGCGCACTCGAGGTCTTCCTCGAGCCGTACCTGCCAGCGCCGACGATCAGGGTCGTCGGCTCGGCGCCGATCGCGATCGCGCTCGCCGACCTGGCGGGGCGGGTGGGCTATGCGGTCGAGTCCGGGCCGGCGGAGCTTGCCCGGCCCAGCGCGGACGACGCGGCGGTGATCGTGGCCTCACACGGCCACGACGAGGAGCGGGTGCTCACCGAAGCGCTCCGCTCGGAAGTCCCGTACGTGGCCCTGGTTGCCAGCGAGGTTCGCGGCCTCGCCGTGCGCGACTCACTCGATCTCCCCGAGCAGGAGCGCGCTCGCCTGCACACGCCGGCGGGACTCGAGATCGGCGCGGAGACGCCGGAGGAGATTGCGCTCGCGATCCTCGCGGAGATCGTCGCCCTGAGGCCGAAGGACGAAGCGGGCCGGGCCCCGAGGCCGCGAGCCGCCGGGATCGAGGCCGCACCGGCCGAGTCTCCCGTGCCGGTCCCAGTCGAGCCGGCGCCAGTCGCCCTCTCGACCGAGACCGCGGTCGACCCGGTCTGCGGCATGGAGGTCGCGGTGAGCCAGGCGAGCATCCAACTCGAGCGGGACGGCGAGCTCAACTACTTCTGCTCGGAGGGCTGCCGCGACACCTTCAGCGCCCAGAGCGTTCCCGATGCCGCAACCCGCTGACCGGTTCGTCACGGGGCTCGTGCTCGCGGCCGGCGGTTCGCGCCGCCTCGGAGAGCCGAAGCAGCTACTCCCCTACGGCTCCGGGACCCTGCTCGACCACACCCTCGAGACGGCCAGGGCGAGCGATTTCGACCAGCTGATAGTCGCGCTCGGCGGCAGCTCGGCGGAAGTCCGGCGAGAGGTCGATCTCTCTGGCGTCGAGGTGGTGGAGAACCCGGACTACGGGGAGGGCTGCTCCTCGTCGATCGCCTCCGCTCTCGGCGCCATCGACCCACGCTCGGAGCTGATGGTCCTCATGCTGGGGGACCAACCCGGGGTGACGTCAGGCGGCGTCCGCGCGCTGATCGAGGGCTGCGGTGCGAGCGCGGTCCTGGCGGCGTGCCTCTACGACGATGGGCCCGGACACCCCCTCGCCTTCGGCAGGGGGATGTTCGACGAGCTGCGAGGGCTGCACGGTGACAAGGCCGTCTGGAAGCTGATGGATCGCCGGTCGGACGAGGTGGTCGAGGTGCGGGTGCCCGGTCCGATCCCGCGCGACGTGGATACGCGTGAGGACTACGAGGCGGTCCTGGCGGAGGCTGGGGCCTCGTCGTGACAAGCGCCGCCCGGCCGGGCGCAGAGACGCAGGTGAGCGCCGCGGTTCCCGACATCGAGTCCCTCGGGCGCCGGCTCGAGGAGGTCGACTACCTGGCCGACGACGGGCTCGCCACGGCGCTTTTCCTGTCGCTCCGTCTGCCCCAGCCGCTGCTGCTGGAGGGCGAGGCCGGGGTGGGCAA
Organism: uncultured Solirubrobacterales bacterium; assembly: GCA_963804595.1. Lineage (GTDB taxonomy): Bacteria > Actinomycetota > Thermoleophilia > Solirubrobacterales > 70-9 > DASUPK01. The sequence continues at coordinate 346,073 of CAWDQZ010000003.1, read as the reverse complement.
GACCGAGGCCGCCAAGGCGCTGGCGGCCGCCCTGGGCACCGAGCTGATCCGCCTGCAGTGCTACGAGGGGATCGACTCGTCGGAGGCTCTGTACGAGTGGAACTACCCGCGCCAGCTCCTCAGGATCCGCTCCTCGGAGGCGACGGGCGACCGGTTCGAGGAGGAGGAGCTGTTCGGCCGGGAGTTCCTGACCCCCCGCCCGTTGCTCCGGGCGATCGAGCACGAGGGCCCGCTCCCCGCCGTCCTCCTGGTGGACGAGCTGGACCGGGCCGACGACGACTTCGAGGCCTTCCTGTTCGAGATGCTGGCCGAGTCCAGCGTCACGATCCCCGAGATCGGCACCATCCGGGCGTCGCACCCGCCGGCGGTGATCCTGACCTCGAATCGCACTCGCGACCTCCACGACGCGCTCAAGCGTCGCTGCCTCTACCACTGGATCGAGTATCCGAGCCCGGAGCGCGAGGTGGAAATCGTCCGGCGCCGGGTTCCCGGAACGGCGGAGCGTCTCGCTCGGGAGGCGGCTGAGGCAGTGCGTCGGCTGCGCTCGAGCGACGTGCAGAAGCCGCCGGGGATCGCGGAGACCATCGACTGGGTCGCCGCCCTCGAGCTTCTCGGGGTGGACCACCTCGACCCCGCGGCCGCGGAACTCACCCTGGGCTCCGTGCTCAAGTACCGTGACGACCAGGAGCAGATCACCGAGCAGGGACTCGATCGGCTGGTGGGCACGGATGCCTGAGGAGGCTGAACGCGGATGAAGAACGTGATGGAGGTCGTGGGGGATTGGGTCGGCGCAGGCGATCCGGTGGCCCTGGCGACCGTCGTCGACACGAAGAAGTCTGCGCCGCAGCCGCCCGGCACAAAGATGGCGATCAATGAGGCCGGCAGGATGGCGGGGGCGGTCTCCGGAGGATGCGTGGAGGGTCAGGTCGTCCAGGTGGCGGAGGGCATCCTGAGGGGCGATGCCCCGCAGCTCCTCGAGTACGGGATCGCCGACGAAGACGCCTGGGACGTCGGGCTGCCCTGCGGCGGCGAGATCTCGATCTGGGTGGAGACCTATGACGACGGTGGTCTGGATGGCCGCTTCAGGGAGTTGGGTCTCCAGGGTGGGCGCGGAGCCCTGACAACGATCGTGGAGGGCGCCGACGTCGGCGCGAAGCTGCTGCTGCTGGAGGATGGGACGCGCGAAGGTTCCCTCGGGGACCCCGAGCTGAACGAGGCGGCCGTCGAGAGGGCGGCAGCCGCGTTGTGGTCTGAGCGCAGCGAGCTCTACGAGCAGGACGGGCAGACCCTGTTCGTCGATGTGGTCGCGCCACCGCCCCGGTTGATCATCTTCGGCGCGGTGGACTTCGCCGCCCAGCTGGCCGCCGCGGCGAAGCTGGCCGGCTGGCGCGCCTTCGTGGTCGATCCGCGCAAGCGCTTCGCGACCGCCGACCGCTTCCCGGAGGCCGAGCGGGTCATCGCGGCATGGCCCGACCAGGCCTTGGACGATCTCGGCGGAATCGACCGGGCCACCTCGATCGCCGTGCTCACCCACGACCCCAAGCTCGACGACGCCGTGCTCAAGATCGCCCTCCGCTCAGAGGCCCAGTACATCGGGGCCATGGGCAGCCGGCGGGCCCAGGAGAAGCGTCGCGAGCGCCTGCTCGCCGAGGGCCTGACCGATGAGGAGCTCGGGCGCCTGGCGGCTCCGATCGGGCTCGATATCGGCGCCCTGACGGCGGCGGAGACCGCGATCTCGATCATGGGCGAGATCACGGCCGTGCGCAGGGGACGTGAGGGCGGGAGGCTGAAGACCGTCAAGGGCCGAATCCACGACGCGGTCTCCGATCGCGAAGCGGCGCCGGCAGGGTGATGGACATCTCTGCCGTCTTCACGCCACTACTCGGACACGTCGCCGGCGTCCCGGTCGAGGAGACCCTGCCCGGCGTGCTCGCCATCGGGGCAGTTGGCGCCCGCCTCGCGACCGAGTGGGTCCGGCGCCACTTCCGGTTCCGCCCGGCCAGGGAGAAGCGCGCCGGAAATGGAGGCCCCCCCGGATGACGCGGCGCGAGCCACTCCGCGACGGTCACGGGCGGTCGATCGGTGACCTGCGCCTCTCGGTCGTGGACCGGTGCAACTTCCGCTGTCAGTACTGCATGCCCGCCGACGGGCTTCCCTGGCTCGACCGCTCGGAGATCCTTACCTTCGAGGAGAACCAGCGGCTGGTCGCGCTGCTCGCCTCGATGGGTGTCGGCGATCTGCGGCTGACGGGAGGCGAGCCGCTCGTCCGCCGTGAGTTTCCGAAGCTGGTCTCGATGCTGCGCGGCATCGAGGGCCTGCGCGAGATCTCCGTGACTACGAACGGCTATCTGCTCGAGCGCGACGCTGAGGCTCTGGTCGCGGCCGGGGTCGATCGGTTCAACGTCTCGGTCGATTCGCTGGCGCGCGACGCCTTTTTCAAGATCACCCGCCGCGACGCACTGGCCCAGGTGATGCGCGGCCTGGAGGCGGTCGCCGCGTTCCCGGAGGTGGGGCCGATCAAGTTGAACGCGATCGCGATGCGCGATTTCACCGAGCACGAGGTGCTCCGGTTCTGCGAGCTGGCCCGCTCAACGGACTACCAGGTGCGGTTCATCGAGTTCATGCCGCTGGACGCGGACGGCGAGTGGAAGCCCGAGGCGGTTCTGACCGGAGCCGAGATCAGGGCGATAGCGGAGACGGCGTATGAGCTCGAGCCGCTCCCGCGCGAGCCTCACGCGACGGCGCGCGTCTATCGCTTCACGGACGGGGTGGGGGAGATCGGGTTCGTGAACCCGGTGTCGGAGCCCTTCTGCGCCGACTGCAACCGCATCCGCATCACCTCGGACGGCAAGCTGCGCACCTGCCTCTTCTCCATCCACGAGACCGACCTTCGCGACCCGCTGCGCTCAGGCGCGAGCGACGACGAGCTCGAGGCGCTGATCCGCGACGCGGTCTGGCGCAAGGAGCTCAAGCACCGCATCAACGAGCCGGGCTTCCGCCGGCCGCCGCGGTCGATGAGCCAGATCGGCGGGTAGCTAGCGCTCGACGAGCCGGGTTGCGGTCGCCTTCCAAGTCGCGGTGACCCTCGCCCCCGGATGCAGGGCCAGCGAGTGGATCGATTCGACGGTCACCTCCGCCACCAGCGGTTGCGGAGATGACAATCCGATCCGGGCGCGGTTCCCGATCTCGGTCACCGAGATGACTTCGACCGAGAGCCGGTTGAGAGCCGAGCTCTCATGGGCGGCCCCACCCGGCTCGAGGCTGATCTCCCACGGAAAGACGAGGGCGGCGACCGGGCCGCGGATCAGGTCGGTGCTGTGCAGTACGCCTCCGCCATCCAGGTCGACCTGAGTCAATCCGCCGGCGTCCGGCCGCGCCGTGCCGTTGAGCACCACCGAACCCGCGAAGTCGGCAACGAAGGCGCTCGCCGGTTGCGCCGACAACTCTGCGGCGGTCCCACGCTGGACGATGCGTCCCTCGTCCATGACGAAGATCTCGTCGGCCAGCATGGCCGCCTCCGAGAAGTCGTGGGTGACCACGATCGCGAGCGCACGTGTCTCTCTCAATGCCTGGACGAGCTCGCGGCCGGCATGCGCGCGGGTGCGGGTGTCGAGCGCGGCCAGCGGCTCGTCGAGGAGCAGGACGCTTGGGTCGCGTGCCAGCGATCGCGCCAGCGCGACCCGCTGGCGCTCGCCTCCCGAGAGGGAGGTGGGGCGGGCGTCGGCCAGCTCCTCGACCCCGAAGCGCCGGAGCTGCTCCAGTGCGCGCCCCCGCCGATCATGGCGCGGGCCGCGCATTCCGAAGGCCACGTTCCTCCAGGCGCTCAGATGCGGGAACAGGGCGTAGTCCTGGAACATGAGTCCGCAGGTGCGCTCCTCAGGGCGGAGATTGATCCCGCTGCCCGAATCGAGCCAGACCTCGTCCCGCATCACGACCTGGCCTGGATCGGCGCGGCGCAGCCCGGCGATGATGCGGAGCACGGTCGATTTCCCCGCCCCGGAGGGTCCGACGATCGCGGCGCAGCCATTCCCGTCCACCTGCAGCTCGACGTCCAGCTCGAGCTCCCGAAGCCGATCGCGAGCTCTGACCTCCAGGCCGCTCATGGTGGCCCGCCGCCGAGAATCGGCGACCGTCCGAGGACCTTGACCGAGAGCAGCAGCGCCGCGGAGACGATCACGAGCACGCCCGAGAGCGCCAGGGCTGCGGTGAAGTCGTCACTGAAGCGGGCGAAGATGGCGAGGGGCACCGTCTGTGTGATCCCCTGGAACGATCCGGCGAACATCAGCGTCGCTCCGAACTCGCCCAGGGCCCGCCCCCAGGCCAGCGCGATCCCCGATGCGATGCCCTGGCCCGCGGACGGGACGGCAACCCGAATGAAGGCGCGCGCCTCGCTCGCCCCGAGCGTGCGCGCTGCGTCGAGCAGGTTGCGATCCACCGCGGCGAAGGCCTCCTGCGCCTGGCGCAGATAGAAGGGAGCGGCGACGAAGGTGAGCGCGACGATAACCCCCGCCGTCTCCAGCACCAGCTGGATTCCCGCGTCATCGAGCGCGCTGCCGAACAGTCCCTCGGGACCGAAGCAGGCGAGCAATGCGATGCCGGCGACGGCCGGCGGGAGGACGAGGGGAAGCTCGATCAACGTCACGACCACCGAGCGCCCCCGGAACTCTCGCGTGGCGAGCAGATAGGCGGCGGGCGTTCCCACGATCACGATGATCGCGAGCGCGGCGAGGGACGTCTTCAGGCTGAGCCAGAGAGCATCCCGGGCGTCCTGCTCCCCGAGGCTGCGGATCAGATCGCCCGGGGAGGTGTGAACGAAGATCGCGACGATCGGCAGCGTCAGGAAGGCCAGTACCAGGAAGAGGGCGAGGAAGAGCCCACCGGCAAAGGCCGCTCTGCGCATCAGCCCGGTGGAGGCTTGAAGCCGGCCGCCTTGAGCGCCGTGGCCCCGTCCCCGCCGAGCAGTCCGTCGATGAACTTGCGGGCTCCCTCCTGGTTCTTGGCTCCGGTGACCACCGCCGCGCCGTAAGCGACATTCGGCTGCAGGTCCGCCGGCAGCTGGATCGCCTTCAGCTGACCGCTGCTCGCGGTCACGTCCGTGATGTAGATGAAGCCCGCGTCGGCCGCTCCCTGGGTGAGCTTGCCCGTGATGCTGCTCACGTCGGGCTCCTCGGAGCGCACGTTGTCGTAAATCGCGTTGCGCTGGTCTGCCGGAAGCTGATCGAGCACCTCGCGCGTGTAGGAACCGACTGGAACCGTCGGATCACCCATCACGATTGAGGTCCCCGGTTTGGTCAGGTCGTCGAGGGAGTCGATCTGCGAGTCCTGCGGGACCGCCAGCACCAGCGTGTTTGTCGCGAAGACCGTCGGCTCGCCGACGAGCCCGTCCTTGTGCAGCTCGTCGGGCAGGGAGGTATTTGCCGCCGCGTAGACGTCCGGCTTCACCCCCTGGCGGATCTGGGCGGCGAGCTCGTCCGATCCGGCGAATGACATCTTGGCGTCGATGCCCGCGGCGTCCACGTAATCATTGAAGGCCGTATCCAGAGATGCCGCGGCCGAGACGACCAGCTGATCCGAGTCGTCCCCGCCGCTCCCCCCGCAGCCCGTCGCGGTCAGGGAGGCGGCTGCGACAGCCAGCAAGGCGAGCAAGCGGCTGCTGCTTGAACCGGCTGCGCGCATTCGCGCATCGATCATTACATATGCACTACCTAGGCAGAGACTAGCCGCCCCGCTCGATCATCACCGAGGTCGCCTTCACCGTGGCGGTGGCTCGAGTGCCCTCGACGAGCCCCAGCTCCTCCACGGAATCGCGGGTGATCGCCGCCGTGATTCGGTGAGGACCGGCCTCGATCTCAACCAGCGCCATGACCCCGGCGACCTCGACGGAGGTGACGGTCCCCGCGAAGCGGTTTCGCGCCGAGAAGGAGTCCTCGGTGCGGTGGCGCACCGGCGCGCCACGGAGCCGCTCCACCTCGGAGACCGGAACACGCCGGCGGTTGCGAGAGTCGCGAGTGGTCTTGAGCTTGCCGGCCCTGTCCCAGCGCCGCAGCGTGTCGACGCTGACCCCGATCGCGCGGGCTGCCTCGCCCAGGCCGAGCTCATCCATGGCGGATAAGTATGGCAGTGGGCGATTCTGCCTATGCAACCGAGCTTCCCGCGCACGAGGAGGACGCCCGCCGGGATCATCTAGGCTCGATTCGAGTTGCTCACGTGCCCCGACAGAGGAGGAGACCTTGCAGATCAGCGCCCGAAACAAGATTCCAGGACAGGTCAAGAACATCACCCAGGGGGAGGCGATCGCCAACGTGGAGCTCGAGGTGAGCGGAATGCGGCTCGTCGCCTCCGTCACGGTCGAGGCGGTTCGTGAGCTCGGCATCGAGGTCGGGAAGGACGTGACGGCCGTGATCAAGGCGAGCGACGTGATGCTGGCCGTGGACTGACGGGTTCGCGATGCCGGCCACCGCCGACAAGCCGATCGAACTGGACGACGCCCGCCGCCTCGTGCTCGAGCGCGTCAGCCCGCTCGGAGAGGAATCCGTGCCGCTCCGAGAGGCCCTCGGCCGGCGTCTGGCCGCCGACGTTGCGAGCGCCGATCCGGTCCCGGGCTTCGACAACTCCTCGATGGACGGCTTCGCGCTGAGGGCTGCGGACACCAGGGGCGCGAGCGCCGAGTCGCCGGCGATGCTGCGGGTCGTCGGCGAGAGCCGGGCCGGGCACCCGGCGGGGTCGGCGCTGGGCGAGGGTGAGGCGATCGGGATCTCGACCGGAGCGGTGATCCCGGAGGGAGCCGATGCGGTCGTCCGGGTCGAGGACACGAACTGGGGGAACGGGAATGTCGAGGTCGGGGTGGAGGTCGCGCCGGGGAACAACCTCCGTCATGCCGGTGACGACATCGAGGCGGGCGCCGTCGTGATGCGCGAGGGCACCCGGCTGGGAGCAGCGGAGGTCGGCGTGCTCGCATCCGTCGGCGTCGCCCGGATCCGCTGCGCCCGCCGCCCCCGCCTCGCGGTTCTGACGACGGGTGACGAGCTGTTGGAGCCGGATGAGCCGCAGAGGCCCGGCGGCGTGCGCAACTCCAACGCCTACACGATCCCCGCGCTCGCGCTGAGCGCTGGGGCGGAGGTCGTGAGCCTGGAGACCGTCAGGGACGAACCGGAAGCGACCCGGGAGGCGATCGAGCCCATGCTGAGCGGCGAGATCGCCGTGATCTGCGGCGGCGTCTCGGTCGGCGACCACGATCACGTCAAGGGGGCGCTCTCCTCACTCGGGGTTGACGAGGTCTTCTGGCGGGTCGCGCTGAAGCCCGGCAAGCCGACGTGGTTCGGGATCGGCCCGTCGGGGACGCTCGTCTTCGGACTGCCCGGGAACCCCGTCTCGGCGATGGTCACCTTCGTGCTCTTCGTCCGCCCGGCGATCGCCGTCATGACCGGCGCGCCCGGCGCCGCCCAGCGGCTCCGGGCGGTCCTCGACGAGCCGCTGCCCAAGCCGCCTGGCCGGGCGCACGCGGTCCGCTGCCGCCTCGAGCTGCGTGACGATGGTTGGCACGCGAGGCCGACGGGGGACCAGGACTCGCACGTGCTCACCTCGATGCTCGGTGCCGACGCGCTGGCGATCGTGCCCGCCGACGCCGATCCGCCGACGGTCGGCGAGCTCGTAGAGCTCGAGCTGCTGCCGGCTCTAGGATCGGCCCCATGACCGTCACGGTGCGACTTTTCGCGATTCTGCGCGAGCGCGCCGGCCGTGACTCGATCGAGGTCGAGCTCGACGAGGGTGCGACGGTCGCGGAGGCCCTGGATGAGCTCTCCCTGCGGCCGGAGCTGAGTGAGCTGCTGGGCCGCATGCCGGTGCGGATGGCGGTCAACCGTGACTACGCGGACCCGGACACACCGCTCTCCTCGGGCGACGAGCTGGCGCTCGTGCCGCCCGTCAGCGGCGGCCAGGAGGACCGGGTGCACGTCAGGATCAGCGATGGTCCCCTCTCGCTCGAGTCTCTCGCGGGGCTCGTCTCCCGCCCAGAGGCCGGGGCGATCGTCACCTTTCAGGGCACGACGCGCGATGTCTCCCGCCTCGAGTACGAGGCCTACCGGGAGATGGCGGAGGAGCGGATCGCGGAGATCCTGCGCGAGTGCGTCGATCGCCACGGTCTGGCCGCCGCGGCGGCCGAGCACCGGATCGGCTCCGTCCCGCTGAGCGAGTCGAGCGTGATCGTCTCCGTCTCGGCTCCCCACCGCGAGGAGGCATTCGCCGGTGCCCGGGAGGCGATCGACCGGATCAAGGCCGAGGCCCCTATCTGGAAGCGTGAGGTCCATTCGACCGGGGAGGACGAGGCCGCCGGCTGGGTGGAGGGCGCCGTACCGCCCACGCGCGTGGGCGAAGACGGCTCGGGGCCTTGAGCGAGCTTCCGCATCTCGACGAGGAGGGGGCGGCCCGAATGGTGGACGTCGGGGCCAAGGAGCAGACGGAGCGCCACGCCCGCGCCCAGGCCGTCCTGCGGATGTCGCCCGAGACCGCCGCGGCGGTTGCACGGGGGGACTCGCGGAAGGGCGACGTCGCCGGTACGGCCCGGCTGGCCGGTATCCAGGCGGCGAAGCGCACCGATGAGCTGATTCCCTTGGCGCACCCTCTGGCGCTCACCTACGTCGGCGTGGACGTGTGCGTCGACGAGCCGGGGGGTCGCGTCGTCTTGACCTCGGAGGCCCGGACGGTGGGCCAGACGGGTGTCGAGATGGAGGCGATGACGGCCGTCGCGGTGGCCGCGCTGACGGTGTACGACATGGTCAAGGGAATCGAGCGGGGGGTCACCGTCGAGCGGATCGAGCTGCTCGAGAAGTCGGGCGGGCGAAGCGGCGAGTGGCGCAGCGAGGCGCCCGGCGATGGCGATGCCGGACGAGGATGAATGTGCGGGCCGCGATTCTGACGATCTCGACCTCGAGGGCCGCGGGCGAGGGGGGCGATGAGAGCGGCGACGGGCTCGTCAGGTGGGCCGGCTCACTTGGTGCGGAGATCGCGGGCCGGGAGGTGATCCCTGACGACCGCGCGTTGATCTCCGCCCGCCTCGTCCACTGGAGCGATGCGGAGGGGTGCGACCTGGTCCTCACCACGGGGGGCACCGGCTTCGGCCCCGGGGACCTGACGCCAGAGGCCACCCGCGCGGTGATCGAACGCGAGGCTCCCGGCATTCCGGAGGCGATGCGGGCGGCATCCCGCCCGCACACCCGCCACTGGATGCTCTCCCGCGGCGTGGCCGGCATCCGCGGCCGCACCCTGATCGTCAACTTCCCGGGCAGCCCGAAGAGCATCGAGGAGGCCGGGGAGGCGATCGCGGCGGCGGTGCCGCACGCGCTGGAGCTCGTCGCAGGGAAACACGGTGCGCACTGAGCCCGGATGAGTATCGGAGAAGTCATAGGGGTCGGCAAGTCCGAGACTCCGGACCGGGACGGGGCATTTCCCCGCCTCGCCGACAATCAGCTCGACAAGCTGCGAGCACGTGGACGCGGGAGAGAGGTCGAGCCCGGCGAGATCCTCTTCAGGGCGGGGGATGAGCCCACCAGCCTCTTCATCATCGAGTCCGGCGTCGTGTCGATCGTCTACGGCTACGGCGAGGAGAACCGCCTGATCGCGGTCCACGGTCCCCGCCGTTTCCTGGGGGAGATCGGGTTCCTGACCGGCCAGAAGCTCTACCTGACTGGCGTCGTGCGGGACGCGGGCGAGGTGATCGAGGTGCCGCTCGACGCTCTTCGCCGGCTGCTCGAGGACGACAAGGCGATGAGCGACATGATCCTCGGAGCCTTCATGGCCCGGCGCCTGATCCTGATCGGAATCGGGGCCGGGCACAAGCTGATCGGCTCCAGCTTCTCCGCCGAGAGCCGGGACCTGCGCGAGTTCCTCGCCCGCAACCGGATGCCCCACCAGTGGGTCGATCTCGAGGAGCACGGCGATGCCGATGCGCTGCTGGAGGAGCTTGGAATCGCGCCGGAGGAGACCCCGGTGGTGATCACCGCGACCGGTCTCATCCTCCGCAACCCGTCGACCGTCGAGCTGGCCAAGGCGATCGGCATCGGCGGCCGCGGCCCGGCGCCCGCTCTCTGCGACCTGGTGATCGTCGGAGCCGGTCCCGCCGGGCTCTCGGCTTCGCTCTACGCGGCATCCGAGGGGCTCGACGTGCAGAACGTGGAGTCGGTCGCCCCGGGCGGGCAGGCCAGCACGTCCGCCCGGATCGAGAACTACCTCGGCTTCCCGACCGGGATCTCCGGCACGGAGCTGACCCAGCGGGCGGGCCTCCAGGCGTTCAAGTTCGGCGCGCGCCTGACAGCGCCCGCCACCGCCGAGAAGCTGACCACCGATTCCGGGACGCACGAGATCACGCTCTCCAACGGCGAGGTCGTGACCGGGCGGGCGGTCGTGATCGCAACCGGTGCCCGCTACCGGAGGCTGAACGTGCCGGGGATGGATCGGTTCGAATCGGGCTGGGTGTATTACGCCGCGACCGCGGCTGAGGCGGAGATGTGCACCGGCGATCCGGTTGTTGTGGTCGGCGGCGGCAACTCCGCCGGCCAGGCCGCGATGTTCCTCTCGAGGCGCAGTCCGGGCCTGCGACTGCTCGTGCGCGGAGATGACCTCGGCAAGTCGATGTCGCGCTACCTGGTGGATCAGGTGGAGCGCGAGGAGAATCTCATCGTCTCCCTCGACACGGAGGTCGTCGAGCTCGGCGGCGACCGGGACCTCGAGTCCGTGACTGTCCTGAACAACCGAACAGGCGAGCGCACGTCGATCCCCTCCAAGGCCCTCTTCGTCTTCATCGGGGCGTCCCCGCATACCGCCTGGCTCGATGGTCAGCTCGCCACGGACGACCACGGTTTCCTGCTCACCGGCCGCGACATCCAGGGCAACGACCTGAGCGAGTACGACGGCGATTTCCCGCTCTTCCTGGAGACGAGCCGGCCCGGGATCTTCGCCGTGGGCGACGTCCATTCCGGCTCGATCAAGCGAGTCGCGTCCGCCGTCGGGGAGGGGTCGATGGCGGTCCGATTGGTCCACCAACGGCTCACAGCCGGCCAACCGGGCGCAGTGTCTCGGTAGCGTCTGTGTATGGCCGACGAATGGCCGGCGCTGTCCTACGAGGCGTGGGCCGAGACCTGCGACACGCTCCATGCCCACACGCAGGTCCTCGGCAAGCTGGCCGTCGAGCTGGCACCGCCCGAGCCCCAGCTGCAGCACGCCGCGCTTCGCCTCACTCCGCGCGGGTGGGAGACCAATGTCCTCCCGGCCCCGAACGGATCCGGCGCGGTGGTCGCCGGGCTGGACCTCCGCACCCACGAGGCGTTCGTGGAGCACACCGATGGACACGAGATCCGCATCTCGCTGACACCGAACCGGCCGGTCGCCGAGGTGACCCGCGAGCTCCTGGAGGCCGTTGGACGCCTGGCCGGGGAGGTCGAGATCAACCCGAAGCCACAGGAGGTGCCGTGGACCTCGCCGCTGGACGAGGATCGCGAGCACGCGACCTATGACCCCGATCGGGTGACGACCTACTTCACGGCGGCCACCCAGGCTGCCCTGGTGCTCGCGGAGTTCCGGGCTCCGTTCCGGGGGCGCGTGACGCCGGTGAACGCATGGTGGGGAACGTTCGACATGGCGGTCGCCCTCTTCAACGGCAAGCCGGCGGACCCGCCGGGGGACGACTTCATCATGCGAAACGGGGGAGACGCGGAGCAGATCGCGATCGGCTGGTGGCCCGGCGACAGCAACCACGCCCGGGCGGCGTTCTTCGCATTCGCACACCCCGCGCCGCCCAACTTCTCCGAGGCGGACCTCGAACCCGACGCAGCGCGGTGGGACCCTGACCTGGGCGAGTTCGTCCTCGATTGGGAGGACATCCGCTCGTCGGACGACCCGCACGCGCTGGCGCTCGACTTCGCCCATTCGGCGTACGGCCACGCCTGCAGGGTCTGCGCCTGGGAGCCCGTGCTCGCGGGCAGCGGTGAGGGCGATCCACCGCCGATCCACTGAGATCGGCGTCCATTTTGCGATTCTCCGTTCGTCTCAGGGGCGAAAGTCCACCGAAGGAGGAACCCAGATGAAGTACATGCTCTTGATCCAGCAGCCGGATGACCCTGAGACCTGGGGCAAGCTCTCCGAGGAGGAGCAGAAGCAGGTAGCCACCGACTATCAGGCGATCAACCAGACTCCCGGCGTAACGCCCGGCGAGCGGCTCCAGCCACCAGAGTCCGCCACCACGGTCCGTGTACAGGACGAAAAGACCCTGACCACGGACGGCCCCTTCGTGTCCGTCAAGGAGGCGCTCGGGGGGTGGCTCTTCTACGAGGCCGATGACCTCGACGCCGCCATCGAGCTCGCCTCGAGGATTCCGGCAGCGCGTATGGGTGGGGCGGTCGAGATCAGGCCCTTCTTCGGGAGCTAGGCCATCCTCGAGCGCGTCTTCCGCGACGAGTGGGGCCGCGTCCTCGCCAACCTGATCGGCTTCCTCGGCGACTTCGACCTCGCCGAGGAGGCCGCTCAGGAGGCCTTTGCGATCGCGGCCGAGCGCTGGCCGCGCGAGGGGGTCCCGGACAACCCGCGCGCCTGGCTGGTGACGACGGCCCGCAACCGGGCGATCGACCGGATCCGGCGGAACCGCACGCTTGCCGAGAAGACCAGGCTGCTCGAGGTTCCCGAGGCGGCCGAGGACGAGCTGGAGGACACGACGATCCCGGATGAGCGCCTCGAGCTGATCTTCACCTGCTGCCATCCGGCGCTCGCGCTCGAGGCGCAGGTGGCGCTCACGCTTCGCACGCTCGGTGGGTTGACCACCGAGGAGATCGCGAGGGCATTCCTCGTACCGCGCGAGACCATGGCCAAGCGCCTCGTGCGCGCCAAGCGGAAGATCGAGGAGGCCGGCATCCCGTTCCGCGTGCCGCCGGTACACCTTCTGCCGGATCGCCTCGCCGCCGTGCTCGGCGTCGACTACCTGATCTTCAACGAGGGCTACGGCGGGCGCAGCGACCTCGCGGACGAGGCGATCCGTCTCGGCCGCACGCTCACCGAGCTGATGCCGGACGAGCCGGATGCCCACGGGCTGCTCGCCCTCATGCTCGGAAACGACGCACGGCGCGACGCCCGCTTCGCGGACGGCGAGCTCGTGCTGCTCGCCGAGCAGGACCGGTCGCGCTGGGATGCCGATCGGATCGCTGAGGCTAGGGCGGTGCTCGACCGTGCACTTGCACTCGGGGGACGCGGCCCGTATGTGCTCCAGGCCGCGATCGCCCTCCTGCACACCGATGACCCGCCGGACTGGGCGGAGATCGCGGCGCTCTACGCGGAGTTGGGCCGACTCACCGATTCACCCGTGGTGGAGCTCAATCGAGCCGCCGCGGTTGCGGAGGCGGGTGACGTCGAGACGGCTCTGCGGCTGGTCGACGGTCTCGATCTGCCGGACTATCGGTACCTGCACTCGACGCGCGCGGAGCTCCTCAGGCGGCTGAATCGGCGCGAGGAGGCTCGGGCCGAGTACGACAGAGCGCTCGCGCTGGCCCACTCCGATCCGGAGCGGCGTTTCCTCGAGCGTCGTCTGGCCGAGCTGGACCCCTGAGCGCGCTCAGGAGGGGAGCGGGACGGCCGCCTCCGGCGTCGCCACCCGGAAGCTGAAGCTCTCCTCGAGATAGAGCTGAACCGAGTCGGCGTCATGATTCTCGTAGCCGATCGAGAGATCCTGCCCGGACTCGAAGAGGAAGTCCCCGCCCCTCAGGCTCACCACGACACCGCCGTTGACGCCGGGCGCCCAGACGATCGGGCCGCCGAGGATCTCCTGCAGGTGCTGCATGAGGGGGTAGCCGCCGTGCTCGGCCGTCTCGAGCACGTGTGTATGGCCCTCCGGGCTGAGTGCCAGTCCGTAGGGGCCGTCGATGCCGGAGCTCCGCAGCGTGTCCACCGACTTGGCGACGTGACGCGGATAGACCTCGCAGTCCTCGCCGAGACTGATCTCGTCGTGAGTCGAGACCTCGGCGATCCCCTGGATCCCGGCCGATCCGAGCCCGTGGAACACGGCGGCGTTCTCCGCGATCGCGATCCTGCGGGCGGCGGCATCCAGGGTGTCGAGATCGACGTCCGCAGCGCCCCGGTCGGCGTCGTCGAGCTGGGCGCGGCTGATCGCGAAGTGAGCCCGGAGCTCGACCAGCCCGAGGACGCGCCGCTGGCTCGCCGCGACACCCTCGCCCGGCGCGTCCGCGACCTCCTCGATGCGGCCCAGGTTGGTCGCGGAGTAGTCCCAGCCGTGCGGCCCAGAGAAGTCGACCAGCTTTCGCGCCGCCAGGGCCGCCGTGAGACGCTCGCGCGCCTCGTCGTCGAGGACGCTCCAGCCGGACTCCGTGATCGGCGCGTGCTCACGGAGGAGATGGCTCATCGTGCCCCGTCCCGGAGACTGCCGATACCGAGCGACTCGCTGCCGGCCAGGGGCGCGCCCTTGGCCGCCTCCCCCTCTGTCGCCTCCTCCTCCGACTCCTCGCCGTGCTCGACGATGTCGCCGTCCTGGAAGAGGATCCCCTGCGCGATCTCGCTCCATAGCGGTAGGCGGCGGAACAGGAACTCGAGGTTCATGGCGAAGTGCTTGAACTCCTCACCCTCGGCGTCCAGCATGATCGCTCGGGCCATCGGGTTGCGCTCAAGAGCGAGGCGCTGCTCGTACCAGTCGATCGCCTCCGCTTCCTCGATGAGGTTTGCGGACATCCTCGCGAAGGTCCGCGCCTCCTCAGGGAGCTCCGACGCCGGTTCGTGGTACTGGTCGAATCCCATGGGCCAATACTTTCAGAGCGCGGGGAGTCTGCAGGGACTCACGACGTGCCGGCTCCCTGCCCGCCGACCGCGGGCGGCAGGCCGTGCAGCACCCATTCGCCTTGGTTGCGGCGCTCGAGCGCTCCCCGCTTCGCGAGTGCGCCGAGCGCCGTCGTGACCGACGGCCGCCGCGCGCCGACCAGAACGCCGAGCGTCTCGTGCGTGAGGCGGATCGGGACCACGACCATGTTCTCCTCACGGCGGCCCCAGCGCTCGGCGAGATGCCAGAACAGGGCGACCAGCCGGTCCTCCAGACCGCGGATGTTCTCGGTCGCGGCGTAGATCGCAAGCGATCGGGTTCGCACAGTGAGCCGATCGAGGAGAGCGGCGCTGAGCTCGGGGCTGGCACAGAGGCTTTCGGCCACCCGTCGGTCCAGGATCGCCGCTCGAACGGGCTCCATCACCCGCCACTCCACGTCGCTGAAGGAGATCGGATCCTCTACCCACGGCCGGATCAGGTCCCCATGGGAGATCAACTCGCCGCTGCGAGCGTCGTTGATCCCCGTCCGTCGGAGGATCAACCCCTCGAGCACGAGGTAGCCGAGATGCCCCGGGTGTGGCTCACTCCTGGCGGGCCGCCACTCGCCGAGGGGTAGCTGCATCACCTCGGCGACGAGCTGCGGGCTCAGCGCCGTGACGCTCCCCGTCGGCAGGTGGCGTCCCAGGTCCGGGTCCGCTTGCAGGAGTCTTGCCTTCATCTGGCGCAGCGCTCTCGGGAAGTCTCTACCCCGAGAGCGCAACCGCCACTCACCTCGCGGAGCGCTCAGTAGCCGGTGAAGTGCCTCACCGTGAACCCCTTTGGGCGCCGCTTCGTCCAGCGCCAGCGCGGGCCACTGCCGCCACTCCCGTACGAGGAGGTGTCGAACCGGAGCCCGGCGATCACCGCGTAGGCATGGCTCGAATTGGCCATCACGCTGATCCAGCGGCCCTTGCCGGGGAGGCCCCACGACATCAGCGGGCCCGAGGACAGCGGGCTCGACAGCATTCCGGCGGCGTGCAGGACGTAGCTGACCGCGCCCGAGCAGTCGTAGCCCCGTGACTCGAAGCTTCCGTGGCCGCCGCCCCAGACGTAGGGCCGCTTCCGGATGGCGTTGCCGGCCGCGATCGCGTTCACGACTGCCTGGGGTGCCCCCGCGGGTGCGACCGCGACTCCGCTCCTGCGGATCACCTTTGCCCTGACGGGCTTCCCGGTCGCCGGGGCGCTCTGAGCCGATCCCGAGCCGGCCGGCGCTCCCGGCGCCGCCGATCCGCCCGTCTGGGCGTTTGCCGCCGTCGTTCCGAGCAGCGTGACCGTCGCGACGAGCCCCACCGCTCCCAACCTGATCCCTGACGAGACATGCACGCGCAAACCAACCTCCTTCTCGGGCCTGCGGGGTTAGCTGTCGGGCTCGCGCGGAAGGAGCCGCGCGCCCACCGAGGTGGGTTCGCCCCTGGAACCTGGGTTCCCCGCTCCCGTCCTCCCAGGACGGGATTAGGCGTTTGGAGCTAACTGAACACGGCCGGCAGGCGAAAGCTTCGCCGCTCCCTTCCCTTTCCTAGACGTCGGCCGTGTCAGGCAGGTCGAACTCGTCGCGGAGATCGGCAGGGACCAGATCGAGGTAGCGATCGGGGTGCTTGGCGATGTACCCGCGCACGAAGGGGCAGAACGGAAGGACCGTCAGACCCTGATCACGCGCTGTGTCCAGAGACGCGGAGATCAACCGGCTGGCCGCACCCTTCCCCTCGTACTCGTCCGCGACCTCCGTGTGGATGAAGGCGATCAGGTTGCCTCTCCGGCGGTAGTCGGTGAATCCCGCCACCCGGTCCCCGTCGTGGATCTCGAACCGGTGCCGGTCGGGAACGTCCACGACGGGGAAATGGGCGACTTCGGAAGTCACCGGGCGAGCGTAACGCTCCAGGCGATCGCGATCCTTGAGCCGCAGGCAAGGGCCCTGTGCCTGCGACAGAAGGACGAGCAACGTGCCGACCTCCAGGCCCTGACCCGCCGGCTGAGCCGCGCCAGTCGACTCCGGTCGGGGGTCAGCGAGGCGCGCGCGACGGCAACGCTCCACATGCTGACCAGCCTCGAGACGTTCCTCTGGCTGCGGCGCTCCTACGGTCTCTCGCTGCGGCAGACGGGCGAGACGATCACCGATCTGGCGCGGTCGCTGCTGCGCTGATCAGCCCGTCGGGCCGAAACGCTCGGTGCGGATCTGCTGGGGGTCGAAGCCCGCCTCCATCAGCAGCTCGGAACCGCTCTCGACGAAGCCGTTCGAGCCGCAGACGAAGGCGATGCCGTCGTCGATGCCGGCCTCGGCGATCAACTCCGCGTCGATGTGACCAGTGTGTCCGCTCCACCGCTCCGGTGAATCACGAGTGAACGTCAGCAGCGTCTCGTCTCCCATCTCGTCCTCGTAGATCACGTCGTCGGCGTGCCGCACGGAGTAGACGAGTCGCATTGGCAGGTCGGGCATGGTCCGCCGCCGGTGACGAAGCATGCACATCAGCGGGACCACCCCGGAGCCCCCGCCGACGAGTAGCACCGGTTTCTCCCCGCGCCAGACGAAATAGGAGGTGAAGGGGCCGCGCACCTCGACCTGGTCGCCGTCGACGACCACGTCATGGAAGTAGGGCGACACCTCGCCGTCCTCGAGCTTGTCGATCGTCAGCTCGACGCCGCCCTCGTCGAGCGGGGAGGAGGCGATCGAGTAGGAGCGCTCGGCGTGGTAGCCGTCCGGGTCGGTCAGGCGGACGTCGTAGTGCTGCCCGGGGAGGTGCGGCATCCACATCGGCAGCTCGATCCGAAAGGACTTGACCCGCCGAGTCTCGACCTTGATCTTGCTGACGGTCCCGATCTGCCAGCGACCCGGGACGCGCTGCTCGACGGGGGGCAGCGGCGACTCCATCAGTCGCCCCAATAGCGCTCCTCCTTCCAGGGATCGCCGTGGTTGTTGTAGCCGTTCATCTCCCAGAAGCCCGGCTCGTCGTGGTCCATCACGGTCATGCCGTGCACCCACTTGGCGCTCTTCCAGAAGTACAGGTGGGGGACGAGCATGCGCGCCGGGCCGCCGTGCTCGCGGGGAAGCGGCTCGCCGTCGTACTCGGTCACCACCCAGGCCTTTCCGTCGCTGATCTCCTCGATCGGCAGATTCGTCGTGTAGCCGCCGTACGAGTAGAACGTCGCGTAGGCGTCGAGCGGCTCGACCTGATCGAGGAGCACGTCCAGCGAGACCCCACCGAAGGTGGCGTCGAGCTTCGACCACTTGGTGACGCAGTGGATGTCCTTCGTGATCGTCTCGAAGGGCAGCTGGTGGAACTCATCCCAGCTCCACTCCTTCGTCTCTCCGACCATTCCGTCGATCCGGAAGCTCCACTCGCCGGTGGGCACGTCCGGTGTCGGTCCCGCGGTCAGAACGGGCCAGCCCGTCTCCAGGTATTGGCCGGGCGGCAGCCGATCCGCCAGCTCGTCCGGGGTCCGGCGGCGGCGCATGAAGCCGCGTGAGACGAATCCGTTCAACCCCGCGGAGCTTACGCCCCTGATTGCCCTGAGCAGACGAAGGGCCGCCCCGAGGGGCGGCCCTTCGCTTCAAACGCGGTTCTGAAACGGGCGTGGGATTGATAGTGGGGCGGGACAGCTCCCACCTCCCTTGCTCGCCGGTGCCCGGGTTGGATTCCGCTCGATTGCCGCGTCGCAATCGGACGGCCCCTTGGGCCCTATGTGGAGGACGAACCCAGTGGGTCGGCCTCCCAGCGCCCGGGCCTAGCGGCCCTGCACCTCCGGCGTCCCGTCAAGCATGGAATTCAAGTTAGGACCACCTCCTTTCTCCGGTAGCCCTAGTAAAGCATGCGCTTCGGCCGTGCCTAGACTGCGCCCGGATGTCGGAGCCTCGGTGGATCGCCTTCGTCCTCGTCTTCGTCGCCGGCGGGCTGATGGTGGGGTGCGGGGGAGGGGGGTCGGAGCGTGTCAGCGCAGCCGAGCTCATCCAGAAGGCAGACGGGATCTGCGCCAGGGAGCGCGCGAGCTTCGCGCGCATCCAGGCGCATCCGCCGCCCAACGCATCGGTGGCCGCCGACCAGACGGACGGGCTGGTCAAGGTCCTGCGGGAC
This sequence comes from uncultured Solirubrobacterales bacterium, assembly GCA_963804595.1. Taxonomy (GTDB): domain Bacteria; phylum Actinomycetota; class Thermoleophilia; order Solirubrobacterales; family 70-9; genus DASUPK01. Next base: position 327,164 of record CAWDQZ010000003.1, on the reverse strand, counting down.
GCAAACTCGCAGCTCCGCGACCTGAGGCCTCCGGAGGGCCTCGTGTCCGCGTATGACCGCTATCTCGAGGCGCGTGACCGGGTGATCGAGCAGATGAACCGCGGCAAGGACGCCGCCCAGAACCAGGACTCCGCCGCCTACGGGGCGGCACAGGCCGCGGTCGCCCGCGACGCCCCGCAGCGCAGGAAGCTCGCGCGCGGGCTGGGGCTGAAGGTCTGCAGCTCGAGTGACGCCGGCGCGTAAGGGTCTGGTCAGTCGCCGCGCCGGGCGAGGTGGGAGAAGCCGAGGGTCATCGCGAGATTGCTGAGACCGGCGAACCAGAGTCCGGCGCGTGCCCCGGGCCGTGAGAACGCCGGTGAGCGCGACCAGAGGATGTCGGTGGCGAGCTCCGTGCCCCGGAGCCAGGACAGCGCCCACCAGTCCTTTGCCCTGTTGCGCCTGTAGGCGACGAGGTGGGCTGCCGCGAAGGTGAGCCAGAGCGGGCCGTTTCGGCGGAAGAGCTCGCGAGCATCATCGGAGGGGTCGTCGTGCCCGAGCACGCGCAGTGTCTGGGAGGGCGCCAGCAGTGCGCCGGACCCGAGCACGAGGTCGAAGGCGATCATGTTGCGGTTCAGTCGCCGCAGCTCCCGGTCCAGCGCCATCGCGCGATCCAAGCACATTTCGTGGGCCCGCAAGCAGGGAAACCCAGGCGGAGGGCGAAATGTGCCGCCGTGGCAAGGACAGCGACCAGGGCCCATCCGGCTCGCAAGAGCCTCTCCGACTTCATCACGGAGCGCTTCGACGACTTCTCGCGCTCGCAGAAGGACGTCGCCCGCTACATCGTCGATCACCTCGACGAGGCGGCGTTCCAGACGGCCGAGGAGCTCGCCCGCCGGGCCAACACCTCATCTTCGACCGTCGTCCGCTTCTCCCAGGCCCTCGGCTTCGACGGCTACCCCGAGCTGCAGCAGGCGGCCATCGAGGAGTACCGCCACAAGGTGGCGGAGGGAGCGCCGAACGGGAACGGCGGCAGCGGTGCGGCGGCCCTGTTCAACTTCGACCACTCGGAGTTCGAGGCATCCCTCGGTGCGGACTACTCCAACATCGAGGAGACGGCCCGCAGCCTGACCCGCGAACAGATCGAGGCCTCCGTCTCGGCACTCGCGACCGCCCGCCGGGTCCTGATCGTGGGCGTGGAGCAGATGGCGTTCTTCGCCAGCTACCTGCGTCACCTGCTCGGGCTGCTCGACGTCCGGGCCGAGATCGTCGCCTCGCCAAGCCAGGACAACATCCAGAAGCTTTCACGCATGGACGAGGACACGCTGCTCGTGGTGCTGACCGCGGGCAGGGCCCATCCGCTCGTTCTGCGCGCCCTGAAGCTCGCCCGTCACCGCCGAGCCAGGACGCTCTCGATCACGGACGCGACCCTCTCGGACGTGGCCGAGCACTCGGAGCTGATGCTCTACTACTCCTCGAACGGGCCGTCCTACATCCGCTCGAACGCGGCGCTGATGGGTCTCGTCCAGGCCCTCGCCCACGGGGTGTACTCGCGGGACGAGGCGGCGCACCGCGACCGGATCCGCGCCTTCAAGCTCAAGTAACGGCCCTACAACGGCCACAGGCCCGGGGGGCGATCCGGACCTGCGGCTGATAGTGGGATCCGGGGGAGGATCCCGAGCAAACTCACGCCAAAGCTTTCCGTTGTCTCTCGCCTCCCTCGCCCCCAAGCGGCGAGTAGATCAAGGTTGCCCACCCTCCAACGAGGCAAACACGCCAACCCGGTTTTCTGCGAGATGGCGAAGAGGGCGCCGCGGCCCTCCTTCTACTATGGGGTTCACATGGCGGAGCGAGCGACATTCAGGGTGAAGGCGGGTCTCGCCGAGATGCTCAAGGGCGGGGTGATCATGGACGTGACCACGGCGGACCAGGCGAAGATCGCCGAGGACGCCGGCGCGTGTGCCGTGATGGCGCTCGAGCGGGTGCCCGCCGACATCCGCGCCCAGGGCGGCGTCGCGCGGATGTCCAACCCGACGGTCATCAGGCAGATCCAGGAGGCCGTGACCATCCCGGTGATGGCGAAGGCCCGCATCGGCCACTTCGCCGAGGCCCAGGTCCTCCAGTCTCTCGAGGTCGACTACATCGACGAGTCCGAGGTGCTGACGCCGGCCGACGAGTCCAACCACATCGACAAATTCGCCTTCGAGGTTCCGTTCGTCTGCGGCGCGACCAACCTCGGGGAGGCTCTCCGCCGGATCGGCGAGGGCGCCGCGATGATCCGCTCGAAGGGCGAGGCCGGGACCGGCAACATCGTCGAGGCGGTCCGTCACATGCGGGAGATCACCGACGGGATCAAGCGCCTCGCCTCACTGCGTCGCGAGCAGTTCGCGTCGGCGGCCAAAGAGCATCAGGCACCGCTCGACGTGGTCCGGGACGTGGCCGAGCGCGGCTCGCTCCCCGTACCGCTGTTCTGTGCCGGTGGGATCGCGACGCCGGCTGACGCGGCGCTGATGATGCAGCTCGGCGCCGAGGGCAACTTCGTCGGTTCCGGGATCTTCAAGAGCGAAGATCCCCCGAGGCGCGCGCGGGCGATCGTGGACGCCACGACCCACTTCAACGATCCCGAGCGGGTCGCGCAGGCGTCGATGGAGCTCGGCGAGGCGATGCCGGGGCTCGAGATCGAGGCCCTGGCGGCCGACGGCGGCCTGCTGCAGGGCCGCGGTATGTGAGGGTGCGCGAAAGCGCAACCCGTTCAATGACGAAGCCGGTGCTGCAGATCGGCGTGTTGGCGATCCAGGGCGACTTCGAGGCCCATCGGAGGATGCTCGAGGGGCTCGGCGCGGACGTCGTCGAGGTCCGCACACCGGCGGAGCTCGAGGCGCTCGACGGCCTGGTGATCCCCGGCGGCGAGTCGACCACGATCACGATGGGAATGGAGCGAGAGGGGCTCGACGAGGCGATCCGCTCCCGGCACGCGGATGGTCTGTCGATATTCGGGAGCTGCGCGGGGATGATCGTCTGCGACCGGGACCACCTCGCCCTGGCGGACTATCTCTGCCGCCGCAACGCCTTCGGCCGCCAGCTCCAGAGCTTCGAGGAGGACATCGTGATCGAGGGACTGGGTGAGGAGCCGCTCCGCGCGGTCTTCATTCGGGCTCCGTGGGTCGAAAGTGCGGGCTCCGAGGTGGAGGTGCTGGGCGAGGTTCACGGGCATCCGGTCGCGGTCCGGGACCGGAACGTCCTGGCGGTCGCGTTCCACGCCGAGCTCACCGATGACAGCCGGCTGCACGCCTCCTTCATGGCAATGTGCACCGCCGTCCGGAACCGGCCGGAACGGGCGCACCGATAGGTTTTTTCGGTCAGTGAGAGATCCACGAGTCACAGCCCTGGCGCAGATCCTCGTCCGGCATTCGACGAAGGTCGCCGAGGGGGACGTCTGCACGGTCGAGGGGGAGTCCGCGGCCGAGCCCCTGCTCCAGGCCGTGTACGAGGAGGTTCTGCGTGCCGGCGGCAATCCCATCGTCAACATGGCTCTGGAGGGACAGTCGTCCGCGTACTTCGAGAACGCCTCCGACGCCCAACTCGAGTGGATCTCCCCGGTGGCCGAGTGGGCGGTGGAGAACGCCGACGTGCGCATCGCGGTGATGGCAAGCCAGAACACTCGCGCGCTATCGCAGGTCCCGCCCGAGCAGCAGGCCAAGCGCCAGGCCGCGACGCAGCGGCTGATGAAGCGGGCGATGGAGCGGAGCGCGGAGGGCACCTACCGGTGGGCGCTCACCCTGTTCCCCACGCACGCCTACGCGTCCGAGGCCGGCATGAGCCTGGGCGCGTACGAGGACTTCTACTACGGGGCGTGCCTCGCGACCGACGACGATCCCGTCGGCGCCTGGGGGCGGCAGTCGGAGGAAACCAAGCGGCTCGCCGACTGGATCCAGGGGCGCTCCGAGGTGCACGTGACGGGCGAGGGCACTGATCTGCGCCTCGGGATCGAGGGCCGCACGTTCATCGCCGCGGACGGCAAGCACAACATGCCGGATGGCGAGTTCTTCACGGGCCCGATCGAGGATTCGGCCGAGGGTGAGATCGCCTTCCACCTGCCGGCGACCTACGCGGGACGGGAGGTGGCGGGTGTGCGCTTCCGGTTCGAGGCCGGCAGGGTCGTGGAGGCGAGCGCCGAGAAGGGCGAGGAGTTCCTCATCGAGATGCTCGATACCGACGATGGCGCCCGGCGCCTCGGCGAGCTCGGGATCGGCACCAACTACGGGATCACGAACGGCACCGGGGAGATTCTGCTCGACGAGAAGATCGGCGGCACGGTCCACCTCGCGGTCGGCCGCTCATATCCCGATACCGGTGGCGTCAACGAGTCGGCCATTCACTGGGACATGATCTGCGACCTGCGCACGGGCGGGCAGATCGACGTAGACGGCGAGGCTCTGCAGCGCGACGGCCAGTTCGTGGTCTAGCCGCAACCCTCGCCATCTCCGGGGGTTTAGCGAGGGACAACCGGGCCCGAACAGGAGGGACAGGAGATGAAGGCAGGCAAGCTGGGTCGCGTGGGGCTGCTGGCCAGCGCGGCGCTCCTCGTGGGGTTGCTGGTGGCGGTTCCCGCGGCCCAGGCGAGGAAGAAGACCGTCACCAAGACCTATGAGGTCGGAGTCGGAGCGCCGAGCGGCGGCGTGGCCTTGCCGATCCCGGATGGGGCCGGCCAGGCTACGCAGCTCGCGCGCTCGATCATCCACGTGAAGGGGCTCAACCGGCGGGGCAAGATCAAGGACGTCAACGTCGGCGTCCGGATCCAGCACCCATTCGCCAAGGACATCGAGGTGTACCTGGCGTCCCCCCGCGGCGTGATCAACCTCTCGCATGACGTGGGCGGCGACGGGAACAACTACGGCGCCGGTCCAGCGAGCTGCGCGGGGACGTTCACGATCTTCGACAGCAACACGCCGACGAGAATCGATACCCCCGGGCTGCAGGCTCCCTTCGCGGGCTTCTTCGCTCCGATGGAGAGCCTCGGGCAGCTCAACGGGCTAGGGGACAAGAAGGCGACCAATGCCGCCTGGTCGCTGTTGGTCGAGGACGACGACGCGGCGCATCCGGCGGGATCGCTGGCGTGCTGGTTCCTGCAGATCAAGACGACCAACCCGAGGAAATAAGCCTCGCTCGGCAGGGAGCCGGAAACGGGGCGCCCACGGGCGCCCCCTTTCGTTCTCCTGCCTGCTCCTAGAATCGAGGCCATGTCCGGTCACTCCAAGTGGTCCTCGATCAAGCACAAGAAGGGCGCCGCCGACGCCAAGCGCGGCAAGCTCTTCACCAAGCTCGCCCGCGCGATCACCGTGGCGGCTCGGGACGGCGGCGGCAGCGTCGACTCCAATCCTGCGCTCGGCCTGGCGGTGCAGAAGGCGCGTGACGCCTCCATGCCCAAGGACAACATCCAGCGGGCGATCGATCGTGGGACCGGCGCCGGCGCCGACGCGGCCGCGATCGAGAGCGTCACCTACGAGGGCTATGGCCCCGGTGGCGCCGCGATCATGGTCGAGGCGCTCACGGACAACCGCAACCGGACCGGCGCCGAGATCCGGCATCTGTTCGACAGGCACGGCGGCAGCCTCGGCGAGCCGGGCTCCGTAGCCTGGCAATTCGAGAACCGAGGCGTGATCCTGGTCGACGGCGAGCGCTACAGCGAGGACGACCTGATGCCCGCCATCGACGCCGGCGCGGAGGATGTGACCGAGGACGGCGACCTGCTCAAGATCACCACGGTTGCCACCGACCTGGCTGCAGTCCGCACGGCGCTCGAGGACGCCGCGGTGGAAGTGCAGTCGGCCGAGCTCTCCATGGAGCCGAAGAGCACGGTCGGGGTTCAGGAGAGGGACGCGACGGCGCTGCTGCGCCTGATGGACGCGCTCGAGGAGCACGACGACGTCGACTCGGTGCACGCCAACTTCGACGTGCCCGAGGAGATCCTCGAAAAGGCTGCCGCAGCGAGCTAGCGCTCGCTGGGCGGCCCCGTTCGCCTGCAGGACATCCGGGGTGAGGGCGAGAATCCTGAGGCGTGATCGTGATCGGCATCGATCCGGGTATCGCGAACACCGGGTTCGGTGTGGTTCGCACCGTCGGAGATCGGATGGTGGCTCTGGACGGCGGTGTGATCGAGACCCCCGGGCAGATGCGTGTAGAGCAGCGCCTGGGCAGGCTCCATGGGTCCTTGGGCGAGCTGATCCGCTGGCACGAGCCGAAGGCGATGGCGCTGGAGGACCTCTTCTTCGGCAAGAACGTGAGCTCCGCGGTCAGCGTGGGACAGGCCCGCGGAGTCGCCCTGCTGGCCGCGGCGATACATGCCGTTCCCTGCTTCGACTACACGCCGCAGGCGGTGAAGAAGGCGGTCTGCGGTTCCGGCTCCGCCGACAAGGGGCAGGTGCAGAGGATGGTCGCGAGCCTGCTCCGGCTGCCGGAGCCGCCGACGCCGGACCATGCCGCGGATGCCTTCGCCGTCGCCATCTGCCACGCGGGGACCGCTGCGGCGCGCCACTCGGAGCACTTCGGTCGCCGCGCGGCCGGCACTCAGCCGGTGGCCCGGGAACAGCTTGCGGGCTGAAGGCATCCGGTCTCGGCCGCAGAATCCCGAGACATGATCGCCTCAGTCAGCGGCGAGGTGCTCGTTCGCCGACCCGATCACGTCGTGATCGACGCCAATGGCGTCGGCTATCGCCTCGCCGTCTCCGCGGAGACGCTCAAGTCCGTGCCCGCCCGCGGCAAGCGCGCCTCGCTGCATACCCATCTCGTCGCTCGCGATGACGCCCTCAACCTCTACGGCTTTTCGAGCGAGGAGGAGCGGGACCTCTTCCTACACCTGATCTCGGTCGGCGGCGTCGGCCCGAAGGTTGCGATGGCGGTGCTCTCCGGCGGGCCCGTTCGAGAGCTCTTGCGGGCGATCGCCGCCGGCGACGCGAAGCGGTTCCAGGCAGTGCCCGGAATCGGCAAGCGGACCGCCGAGCGGATCATCGTCGAGTTGCGCGAGAAGGTGGCCGGGGAGATCGAGGGCGATGCCGACTCCACGCCCGCGGCGCCGGGCGAGGAGGATCCGAGGGCACTGGCCCGCGAGGGCCTGCTCAACCTCGGCTACACGCCGCCGGAGGCGGAGAAGCTGTTGGCGGCCGCCGAGGGCGGGAGCCCGGAGGAGATCGTCCAGTCGGCCCTGCGCAGCGCCGCGGCGGCCAAGGCGGCGTGATGGAGGTCTCGTGACCGAGATCGAGCCCGGCAAGGGGATCAGGACTCCGGGCCTGGACGACGAAGAGGAGATCGTCATCCACGACGCCCGCGCCGTCGGCGCGGACGACGACTTCGACCGCTCACTGCGCCCGCCGAGGCTGGTGGACTTCGTCAACCAGGTCCAGGTCACCGAGCAGCTCGCCATCTTCATCGAGGCCGCGAGGCGGCGCGGAGAGGCGCTCGATCACGTCCTGCTCGCCGGCCCGCCCGGTCTCGGCAAGACGTCCTTGGCGCACATCATCGCCGCCGAGCTCGAGGCGCCGATGGTGCAGACCGCCGGCCCCGCCCTGGAACGAAAGGCCGACATCGCGGCCTTCCTAACCGGTCTGGAGCCCGGCAGCGTCTTCTTCATCGACGAGATCCACCGGCTCGGCCGTGCCGTCGAGGAGACGCTCTACCCCGCGATGGAGGATCGCTGCCTGCCCGTCGTCCTCGGCCAGGGGGCGGGGGCGCGCACGGTCACTCTCGACCTGCCTCCGTTCACGCTGATCGGCGCCACGACGAGGACGGGGCTGCTGACGACGCCGCTTCGAGATCGGTTCGGTGTGTCACACCGGCTCGAGCACTACGACGCCGGTGATCTCCGGCAGATCGTCCTGCGCTCGGCCGGCATCCTCGGCATCGAGGTGAGCGAAGAGGGGGCGGAGGAGATCGCGAGCCGGGCGCGCGGCACGCCTCGGGTGGCGAACAGACTGCTTCGCCGGGTGCGGGACTTCGCGGAGGTCAAGGGCGCTGGGGCAATCGATGCCCGCATCGCCTCGGCCGCGCTCGAGATGCTCGAGGTCGACCGCGCCGGCCTCGACCGTCACGACCGGCAGCTGCTCGAGCTGATGGCGACGAAGTTCGGCGGCGGGCCGGTCGGCCTGTCGACGCTCTCGGTGGCGATCGGCGAGGAGGCGGACACGATCGAGGACGTCTTCGAGCCGTACCTGCTGCAACAGGGTCTGATCAAGCGAACGCCCCGGGGCCGGGTCCTGACGGGGAGGGCCTACGAGCATCTCGGCCTGCCGGTTCCGGAGGGCATGGCGAGCCTGTTCTAGGCGGCGGGAGGCAACAAGTAGCCAACACGGGTTGGCTAGCCTTGAGCAGGTGCCGTACTTCATCTGCCCGAACTGCGGGAACAGGGAACTGAGCGGGGAGCGCACTGCCGGGTTTTCGAGCCGCCCAAAGGGCTGCTCCAAGTGCGGGTTCGGCTTCCTCTTCGAGCTGCTCGACGACTACATGCCGGCGCCCGGCGCGGCCTTCTTCACCCTCGACCAGCAGGCGCGCGTGCTCGATCTGGGCAAGGGCGCGTTCGAGCTCACCGGACTCAAGGACGAGCAGGTGATCGGGCGTCCCGTTCGCGAGGTGCTCGGGCTCCAGTGGATCGACAGGGGGGACGGAGGCGAGGTGGCCGATACCGATGCCAACGGGGAGACCGATCCCATCGAGACCACGCTGGAATGGGGAGTTCGCTCGCTTGGAAAGCGGGTCGCCGTCAACGCCGAGGGCGATCTGCCGACGGAGGCGGTCGCCGATCTGTTCCCGGCGTACGACGACGACGGCGGGCTGCTGCTGGTACTCACGCCGGAGTAGGCCTGCGTTTGACGACCGCCGAATGTCTCGGCCTCATGCTGTGTTGCAATAGGGGCTGAAACAGCCCCGCAGACCGCTAGCGTGAGCATCTCAAACCTGTGAGCAACCGCCGTCGCAACCTCTTCATCCTGGCTTTCGTGGGCCTCCTGATCGTCGGCTCGGCGATCGTCGTCGCGACCAAGAAGACGACACTCGGACTCGACCTGAACGGCGGCACCCGGCTGGTCTTCCAGGCGCGGCCGACCCCACAGAACCCGACGATCGACGGATCGGACATCGACCGGGCGATCGAGATCATCCGCAAGCGGACCGACGCGTTCGGCGTCTCCGAGCCGGAGATCTCGCGGATCGGGACCGACGAGATCCAGGTCGGCCTCCCGGACGTGAGCAACGCCTCGCGCGCGGAACAGGACGTGGGGAAGACGGCCCAGCTCTACTTCTACGACTGGGAGCCCAACGTCATCCCGAACCCGGTGAAGACGAACGTGCCGAACGGTGAGGCCTACTTCAGCCGCCTCTACGACGCCGCGAAATTCGCCTCCAAGCAAACGCCCAACTGCTTCGAGAACAAGTGCACGACGACGGGCCCTCAGTACTACCTCTTCAACAAGCAGACCCATGCCTACATCGCCGGCCCCTCGCTCGTGCAGGAGGACCTCTTCGCCCAGCTGCCCGGCCAGAAGCAGCCGCCGAACAGCCAGATCATCACCGTCCCGCAGGGGACCTTGGTGGTCGAGGAGGGGCCCAACGGCCAGGCGGCCCCGGACAACTTCAACGATCCAACCGCGCACTGGTTCGTGATCAGGGACCGGCCGGCGCTTTCGGGGACCGACATCACGGACCCGAAGCCCAACACGGACAGCTTCGGGCAGGCGATCGTCACCTTCAACTTCACCGGCACGGGTCGGCAGGAGTTCTCGGACGTGACCAGGGCGATCGCGCAGCGCGGGCTGCAGAACGCACCGCCTGGTGTTGCCGGCAACTCTCAGGCGGCCGACGCCTACTCGGGTCACTTCGCGATCGTGCTCGACGGGCAGGTCACCTCGCGGCCGATCGTCAACTTCGTCGAGAACCCCGACGGCATCGACGGCTCGAACGGCGCCGAGATCAACGGGCTCACGTTCAACGAGTCGCAGGACCTCTCGCAGATCCTGCAGATCGGCGCGCTGCCGGTCACCCTCGACCCGATCTCCAGCGAGACGGTCTCGGCGACCCTGGGACAGCAGGCCCTCAACCAGGGGCTGAAGGCCGGGATCGTCGGGTTGATCTTCGTCTGCCTCTTCCTGCTCGCCTACTACCGCTTCCTCGGGTTCGTCGCCGTCCTCGGCCTGGCGATCTACGGGCTCTTCTTCTTCGCCCTGATCAAGCTGATCCCGATCACGCTGACCCTCCCGGGGATCGCGGGGTTGATCCTGACGATCGGGGTCGCGGCGGACGCGAACATCATCATCTTCGAGCGCATCAAGGAGGAGGCGAGATCGGGCAAATCGATGCTCAGCGCGATCTCCACCGGCTATCGCCGGGGAATCGCGACGATCATCGACGCGAACGTGATCACGCTGATCACGGCGTTCATCCTCTTCGCACTGGCCACCGCGAACGTGAAGGGATTCGCCTTCACGTTGGGTGTCGGGACGATCGCCTCGCTGTTCACCGCGGTCGTCTTCACGCAGGCCTTCCTCGGCCTCTTCGGCCGGGCGCGTTTCATGCGCTCGCCGGCGGCGCTCGGGGCGCACACGGAGCAGCGCGTCCGCTGGCACTTCGACTTCAGCCGCGCGAGCAAGTACTTCTTCACCCTTTCCGGCTGCATCCTGCTCATCGGGGCGCTCGCCTTCGCGACCAAGCAGCTCAACTTCGGCATCGACTTCAAGGGGGGCAGCCGGATCACGGTCGGGCTGCACGAAGCCGGCGACCGTGGACGCCGTTCGCACTACCGTCGAGAACGCCGGCGTCAAGGACGCCGAGATCACGAAGGCGACCAACAACCAACTTGGCACGAACGTCTTCGACATCGACTCGAAGGCGAGCCCGCAGGAGATCCGCGGGCTCCAGCCCGCCCTGCAGTCCCAGTACGGCATCGTGCCCAACGGCTTCAACGCGACCACGGTGGGGCCGACGTTCGGGACCCAGGTCGCCAAGAGCGCGATCTACGCGATCATCTTCTCGCTGCTGGTGATCTGCGGCTACGTCGCGTTCCGGTTCGAGCCGAAGTACGCGGTGCCGGTGATCATCGCCGTGATCCACGACATCCTGATCACGGGGGGCGTGTACTCGCTGACGGGGAGGGAGGTGACCAGCGGTACCGTCGCCGCGTTCCTCACCATCCTTGGTTACTCGCTCTACGACACGGTCATCGTCTTCGACCGAATCCGCGAGAACGTGCCGCGGCTGCCGCGCGCGACCTTCTCCCAGATCGTCAACCGCTCCATGAGCGAAGTGCTCACCCGGTCCCTGATCACGGGTCTGTCGAGCGTCTTCCTGGTGACGGTGCTCTACATCTTCGGCGGCGCGACCCTGCAGGACTTCGCCTTCGCGATGATGATCGGGCTGCTCTCCGGTACGTACTCGTCGATCTTCATCGCGTCACCCGTGCTCACCCACTGGAAGGAGCGCGAGCCGGCCTATCGACGCAGGCGCGAGCGCATCGAGGAGCAGCTGGGCCGCGTCCCGGCATTCCCCGAGGACAACGTCGTCGCGCGGACCGAGGGCGGTCCCGAGGAGCCCATCCAAGCGGAGACGCCGGTGCCTGCCGCTCCGGCTCCCAGCCGCTCGCAGGTGCCCGGGGTCGTTCCGGAGCCGCCCGAGCCGGTGGCGCCACCGCCAACGCCCGAGCCGGCCGAGCCGCCGGCCCCGGTGGCTGCGCCGCGGGACGGCGGGCGTGACGGTGGCGAGGGCCCGGCGAGCGGCGACGGCGAGCCCAGCGGCGACGGCATCGGCGATGACGGCGGGAACGGTACGGAAGCGCCTCAGCGCGACCGCCCGGAGCTCAGCGAGGCGAGCGCCGCCGCGCTGCGGCGCGTGCGCGAACAGCAGTCCGGTGGCCGCAAGAGACGCAAGAAGCACGGGAGAAACCGCTGATGGCCGCACTTGTCTGGTTCACGATGGGAGTCGCGCTCTGGCACTTCACGGTCTTCGTGCCCGATCGCTTCTGGGGCGGGATCGTCGGCGCCTTCATCGCCGCCGCCGCCGGCGCGCTGGTGAGCGGCGCGGCGTTCCAGTTCGCGCTCGGCTGGGGCATAGGCGAGACGGACCTCGCGACCGCGCTGTACGCCGTCCCGGGCGCCCTGATCGGGCTGGCGATCATCTACGCGATCGGCGTCCGCTCCGGCGTCGAGGCGGAGCACATCTAGGCAGCGGGTCACGGCCCGCGCCGTCGGCCCGCGAGGCGAAAACCGGCACCGAAGGGGCGAGATCGGTCGCCCCGGGAACTTGTTCCGAATATGCCGGAGGAACTTCCCGGCCGGCGACGAGACGTCGCAATCGCCCGCCTCGCCGGGCGGCAGCATGGTGTGGTCTCGGTCCAGCAGTTGCACGGCGCCGGTCTATCGCCGAGCGCCATCAGCGACCGTGCTGCGGCCGGCCGCCTCCACCGCATCCATCGCGGTGTCTACGCCGTTGGCCATCCCGGTTTGAGCAATGAAGGCCGATGGATGGCTGCTGTTCTTGCGTACGGCGGTGGAGCAGTTCTCAGCCATACGAGTGCGGCCCGGCTCTGGCGCATGCTTCGGGAACCTCGGGGCAGGGCCGAGCCCTCTCACGTAACCGTCCCGCGAGAAGGGAAGAGCCGGCGCGGGATTCGGCTGCATCGGTCATCCGCTCTTTCCCGAGCGGATTCCACAGTCCACCACGGCATCCCCGTCACCACCGCGGCGCGCACGCTCGCGGATCTTCGCCGCTGCTTCCCGGGACAGATCTACGCCGCGGCGCTGCGGGAGGCCGAGTTCCTGCGACTGCCGATCGGGGAAAGGGCGGAGGCGGATCACACCCGGAGCGAGCTCGAGACGCGGTTTCTCGGCCTGCTCCGCCGTCACCGCCTGCCCCAGCCGGAGGTCAACGTTCGGATCGACCGATTCGTCGTGGACTTCCTCTGGCGAGCCGAGCGCCTGATCATCGAGGTCGACGGCTGGCAGTCGCACGGCACGCACTTCGCCTACGAGCAGGATCGCTCCCGCGACGCTCGTCTGAAGGTGCTCGGCTTCGATGTGGTCCGGTTCACCTGGCGGCGGATTGAGACCGACCACGCGGCAGTCGCGGCGACGATCGGGGTCCTCCTCCGTGGTCGTTCCGTCTGGGGCCGAACCTAGGTTGGCGGGATGGCCTCGACAGAGCCAGCGCGGGCCTTCCACGCTGATCCCTACGACTACGGGGAGGTGCGCCGGCTGACCGCCGAGCTCTCCCTCGCGGAGCCGGTCGCGATCACGCTGGTCCGCCGCGGCTACCGGACCGTGGATGCGGCCCGCCGCTTCCTCGAGGCGCGCGAGGAGCACGACCCGCTCGAGTTCGACGGCATGGTTGAGGTCTGCGACCGGATCCTCTCGGTCGTCCACCGCGCCGGCCGCATCACCGTCCACGGTGACTACGACGTCGACGGGGTTTCCTCGACGGCGATCCTCGTCTCGACGCTCCGCTCGCTCGGCGCGGAGTGCGACTGGTTGATCCCCGACCGGCTCGCCGACGGCTACGGCCTGACGATGGGCACGGTCGAGAAGCTGAAGCGACGTGGCACCGATCTGGTCATCACGGTGGACTGCGGGATCGGCTCGGTGGAGGAGGTCGCCGCCGCCCGCGCCGCCGGCATGGAGGTCGTGGTCACCGACCACCACCTTCCCGGCGACGAGCTCCCCGAGTGCCCGATCGTCCACCCGATCGTCTCGGAGTACCCCTTCGAGGGACTCTGCGCCGCCGGCGTCGCGCACAAGCTCGCCATCGCCCTCTGCGACGCCGCGGGCCAGGGCGCGGTCGAGACCGTCGGTGGGCGCCGTGATGCGAGGGCGCGCGACAGCGCGACCCGTGATGTGCGGGTCCGAGACCTCGACCTGGTCGCGCTCGCGACCGTCGCGGACATGGTTCCCCTCGTGGGCGAGAACCGCCGCCTGGTCCGCGAGGGTCTCCGCGTGCTCCGCGACAGCCCGCGGGTCGGCCTGCGGGCGCTGATGGCTGCGGCGAGGGTCGACCCGGAGGCGATTGATTCGGGAGCGCTCGGCTTCCGCCTCGCTCCGCGAATCAACGCCGCGGGCCGGCTGTATCGAGCCGACGCCGGGGTCGAGCTGATGCTGACCCAGGACGCCGACCGTGCCGCCCAGATCGCCGAGGAGCTCGACCGGGCCAACGGCGAGCGTCGCTGGGCCGAGCAGAAGGCGGTGGAGGGCGCGCAGCGGGCACGAGCAGCGCTCCCAGCCGAGCTCGCCGATGCTCCGGCGCTGGTGCTCGCGGGTGAGGGCTGGCACCCGGGGGTAGTCGGAATCGCGGCGTCGCGAATGGTGGAACGTCACTACCGGCCCACGATCCTGCTCTCGGTCGATGGCGCGACCGCGAAGGGCTCCGCCCGGAGCATCCCCGGCTTCGACCTCATCGCTGCGCTCGGCGCCTGCGACGCTCACCTCACCCGTTACGGTGGCCACCGCGCCGCCGCCGGGCTCGAACTCGAGGTGGAGAACCTCGACGCCTTCCGGGAGGCGTTCATCGCTCGGGCCGCCGACGCGATCGACGCCTCGGATCTGGTGCGAAAGGAGCAGCTCGACGCGCTCGTCGGCGTCGGCCGGGACGGCATCGGGATGGATCTCGCGCGTCAGCTCGAGAGCCTGGGCCCGTTCGGCATGGGGAACCCGGGCCCCCGGCTCCTGGTCCCCTCGGGCCGGCTGCGCGAGGTCCGCCCGCTGGGGGAGGAAGGCAAGCACTCCCGCTTCCAGCTCGAGAGCGGGGCCGGCCGGGCGCTGGGCGTCGCCTTCGGCATGAACGGCGAGATCTCGAAGCGTGAGGATCAGGCGCTCGACCTCTCGATCGAGCTCGAGGTCGACCGCTGGAACGGCGCCGAGCAACCGAGGGTGGTGGTGCGGGAGCTCTACCCGCTCACGGGCTCGACGGCCGAGGACGAGAGCCCGGTCCGCTGCGGCGATCACTGCCCCGGCCCTGACGCCGAGTGGTGGGAGCGAGTGGAGAGCGAGCTGGCCGGGATCGCCCAGGGCCGGCCCGGTGGGCTGCTCGACGTCAGGGCGGCGGAATCCGCCCAGCGCGAGACGGTCGATCGCAGAGGCGGCGCAGCGATCGCCTCGCTCGCGGAGCTGATCTCGAGCGGGGAGCCGCTGCTCGCGGTCTGCGCCGACGCCGCGCGGCGCGCGCGCCTCGCCTCCGAAGCGGCGGATCCGCGCCGATTCGGCGCAGCGCTCCCGCGGATCGTCTGCTGCCGTTGCGGCTCGGCCGGGTTGGACGCGGCCCTAGCTGCCGCGCCGGCCACCGGTCTCGTGCTCGCCGACTGGACGGCCCTCGCGCTCCGACCTAGGGCAGCGCTCGCCTACCGCCATGTCGTCCTGATCGATCCGCCCCCGAGCGAGGCCCTGGAGAGCCTGGCCCGGGTCGCCGCTCGGCCCACGGCGATCGGCGGGGGCCCCGCGTCCTATCTCCACCTCGCCTGGGGTCCCGCCGAGGCCGATTTCACCGAGCGCCTCTTGGATTTGGAGTGGAACCTGCGGGCCGCGATCCGCGACACCTGGCGCGGCCTCGCCGCGAGTGGGGGAGAGGCAGCCGGGACGGACCTGCGTTCACTGCTCGCCGGCGGCTCCGCGTATCCGCGGACGCCCGAGCTGGCCGCCCGCTGCGTCAGCGTCCTCGGCGAGCTCAATCTCTGCGAGTGGCTGCCGGATGGCGCCGGTTCCGCGTTGCGGGTCTTATCCTCGGAGAGGACGGATTTGGGGCGATCGCGGGCCTACGCGGACTGCGTCGCCAGACACCAGGAGGCCATCCGATTCCTCCGAAGCAAGGCACAACCGACGTAGCAAGCACCACGAGGGACGGCGACCTGCCGGATGGCGTCGAGCTGCGCGCCGTCGAGCGGGTCGGGCACACCCGGGTCGGCGAGCCTCAGGAGAAGTCACGGACCCCTCGCGCCGACGCGATCACTCGCGAGCTGACCGCGGACCAGCGGGCTCTGCTCGGTGACCTCTTCGCGGTCATCGAGGAGCACAAGTCTGACCTCGCCGAGCCGATCGACCGCCAGGAGATCGAGCGGGCCTTCGCGTTCGCCTGCGAGAGCCACGCGGGCCAGGAGCGCAAGTCGGGTGAGGACTTCATCACCCACCCGCTTGGAGTGGGCCGCATCTGCGCCGGGATGCGACTCGACACCGCCACGCTCTGCGCCGCGCTGCTCCACGACACGGTCGAGGACACGAGCGCCAGCCTCGAGCAGGTTCGGGAGGACTTCGGCGATGAGGTCGCCCAGCTGGTCGACGGCGTCACCAAGCTCACCGGGATCACCTTCAAGAGCCGCGACGAGCGCCAGGCCGAGAACTACCGGAAGATGATGGTGGCGATGGCCACCGACGTCAGGGTGATCCTGATCAAGCTGGCCGACCGCCTCCACAACATGCGCACGATCGGTGCGCTGCCCAAGCAGAAGCAGCAGGAGAAGGCCCGCGAGACGCTCGAGATCTTCGCTCCGCTGGCGCACCGGCTCGGGATCCACGCGATCAAGTGGGAGCTCGAGGACCTCGCCTTCGCCACGCTCCATCCGCGCAAGTACGACGAGATCAAGGAGCTCGTCGCCCAGCAGCGCGCCGAGCGCGAGCGCTACGTCGATGAGGCCGGTGAGTTCCTCGCGAAGGAGCTGGCGAAGGTCGGAATCGAGGCCGAGATCTCAGGCCGCGCCAAGCACTTCTACTCGATCTACACGAAGATGACCCGCAAGGGCCGCGAGTTCAACGAGATCTTCGACCTCACCGCGATGCGCGTCCTCGTCGGCTCCGTCAAGGACTGCTACGGGGCGGTAGGAATCGTCCACTCGCTCTGGAAGCCGCTCCCCGGCCGCTTCAAGGACTTCGTAGCGATGCCCAAGGCGAACGCCTACCAGGCGCTCCACACCACGGTGATCGGCCCGGAGGGCCGCCCGCTCGAGATCCAGATCCGCACACCCGAGATGCACGAGCTGGCGGAGTACGGGATCGCCGCCCACGTGATCTACAAGGAGGGCGCCTCCTCGGGCGACCCGAGCAAGGAGAAGATGACGTGGCTGCGCCAGCTGCTCGAGAACGAGCAGCACCAGGGGCCGCAGGCCTTCCTCGAGGCCCTCAAGGTCGACCTCTTCGAGGACGAGGTCTTCGTCTTCACCCCGAAGGGGGAGGTCAAGAACCTCGCCGCCGGGTCGACGCCCCTCGACTTCGCCTATTCGATCCACACCGACGTCGGGCACCGCTGCGTCGGCGCGAAGGTGAACGGCAAGATCGTGCCGCTCCACTACCAGCTGAAGAGCGGGGACATCGTCGAGGCGCTGACAGCCAAGCAGGGCCGGGGTCCCTCGCGCGACTGGCTGAAGCTGGTTCGCACCAGCCGCGCGCGGAACAAGATCCGCGCCTGGTTCTCGCGCGAGGGGCGCGAGGACGCCGAGCACAAGGGCCGCGAGGACCTCGCCCAGGCGTTCAAGAAGCAGGGCCTGCCCTATCAGAAGCTCGCCGGGTCACCGCTGCTCGTCGACGTTATCCGCGAGATGGGCTTCCGCAAGGCTGACGACTTCTACATCGCCCTGGGCCAGTCCAAGATCTCGACCAAGGTCGTGGCCAACAAGGTGATGCAGCGGCTGAAGCGCGGCGAGGCGGTCGAGGAGGAGCCGGCCGAGGGGCTGATCAAGGGAACCGATGACGCCCGCCGCCGGACCAAGGAAGCCACCAGCTTCGGGATCAAGGTCAAGGGCATCGACGACGTCGTGGTGCGCCTCGCCAAGTGCTGCCGCCCGGTTCCGGGTGACGAGGTCGTCGGCTATGTCTCGCTCGGGCGGGGGATCACGGTTCACCGCGCCGACTGCCGCAACGTCACCGCCCTGAAGAAAGCGCCGGAGCGGTTCACCGAGGTGAGCTGGGATGGCGACAACGAGGCCTCCTACCGGGTCGAGCTGCAGGTAGACGCCTGGGATCGCACCCGCCTGCTCGAAGACCTCTCCCGCACTTTCGCCGAGGCCGGGCTCAACATCCTGGAGGCGCGTTGCACCACCAAGCACCCGATGGTGAAGAACCGCTTCGTCCTCGAGGTGGGGGACACCGACCAGCTCAAGCAGTGCATCTCGCGACTGCGGAACGTCGACTCGGTGTTCGACGCCTACCGGGTCACGCCCACAGCCTGAGCCGGGCAATCCCCGCCGACGAATCTCCCGTATAAATCCAGGTGGTGCTGATGGCCAGGGACAGGCTGAAGCGGCTGGGGTTGGTCGCAGGTTTGGTGACCGCCGGCGTGCTCTTCGCCGGGGGTATCGCCTTCGCGGCGTCGCTGCCCATCGTCGGCGGGATCGACGACACCTTCAGCGGCGAAGCGAACCCCACCTACACGACCGACCAGGGAGAGGTCGTCCCGTTCCAGGTAACCGGGAACACCCACAACGTCACGGCCCACCAGAAAGGCCCTGACGGAGGAGCGTTGTTCCGCACTCCCGACGATCGCCGGCGGGACCATCGGCGTCCAGGGCACCCAGTACCTGAGCGCAGGCACCTACGCCTTCTTCTGCACGGTCCACCCGACCACCATGCAGGCGACCCTCGTGGTGACCGGGAATGGCACCCCTCAGCCTCGGCCCTCCGGAACGCTCAGCGTCCGCAGCAAGAAGCTCGCCAAGGTCATCAAGAAGGGTCTCCTGGTCGCGATCACCGCCAGCACCAAAGTGGATGGCGCCTCGCTGGTCGCGAAGTTCGGCAAGGCCACGATCGGCAAGGCCGCGGGGCTCTCCCTCGCCGCCGGCCAGTCCTTCCAGACCCTGAAGCTCACCAAGGCGGGCAAGAACAAGCTGAAGGGCAAGCGCAAGGCCTCGATCTCCGTCACCGCCGACATTCCCTTCGGCACGCCCGCGACCGTGAAGGCGAAGCTCAAGTAGCGTCGTTCACGGCCCGACGCACCTGCTCGGCGACCTTCCGCATCTGATCCTCAGACTGGTACTTGGTGCGCGGCCAGAAGAAGCCGCGCAGCCCGTCCTTCGGCTTGCGCGGGACCACGTGGACGTGCAGGTGCGGAACGCTCTGGCTGACCACGTTGTTCATCGCGACGAACGATCCGGGCTTCCGCATCGCCTTCGGGACGGCGACCGACAGCAGCCTGGCGCTCTCGAAGAGCGGCCCGATGAGCTCATCGGGCAGGTCACCGAGCGTCTCGTAGTGATCTCGCGGCACGAGAAGGGAATGGCCGGGGAAGAGCGGCCGGTTGTCCAGGAACGCGAGGGTGCGCTCGTCCTCGAACACGACATGCCCGGGCTCCGCGCCCGCGATGACCTGACAGAAGCGGCAATTTGGATCGGCGGCCATTGGCGGCGCAGCTTAGAACCGGTAGGGTCGTTGGGCGTATGGGGCGCAAGGCGGTAGGGAAGCTGCTCATCGCGGCCGTGCTGGCGGGCCTGGTCGTCATGGGCCCGGGCGTGGCCGACGCAGGCGTGGCGGTGAAGACCGGCCTCTACAAGGGCAAGACGACCCAACAGGCCGTCACCGACTCGTTCCGGAAGATCCAGTTCAAGGTCAAGAAGGGGAAGGTCATCCTCACCACCGAGCCGAGCGTCGCACGGGACGACTGCGTGTCGAGCCCCGTCTTCACGCTCGGTGGGGCGACGGCCAGCAAGAAGCTGGGTGGAGGCCGGAGCTTCACCTTCACCCACACCTTCTTCGGCAACAAGTTCGACAAGATCCACGGCCGCTTCGTGAGCCCGACTGAGGTCCAGGGCTATGCGATCTACCACTTCTTCGGCCAGGACCTCTGCTCAGCGGGCCGGGCGAAGGTCAACTTCACCGCCAAGCACAAGTAGCGGCCACCGGGTCGAACGCCTTCTCAGGAAACGACGGTCAAGGCGCCCGGCTCCACCGAGAACTCGAGCTCGGTGTACTCGCCGATGTAGTCGCCGTCGACCTGCACCGGGAAGGGGCGCGGCAGGCCGTCGCCGTCCATCGAGACCGATCGGACCGACGCCTTCGTCACGTCGTCGAACTCGTCGATCTGCCTGTGCTTGGCCACGTGCAGGTTGTTGCTCAGCACGCGTGCGGCGATCGGGAGCATGTCGCGCTGCTTCGCGCGCCGGAGCAGCGCCATCGAGATCGTGCCGTCATGGAGCCCGATGTCCTCGCAGATGCGGATCGGGATGTTGGCGAAGTAGGTGAAGGGGTCCGAGTTCTGGGCGATGGCCGTGACGCCCTCGAGCGTCTCGCCCCCCGCCTCGAGCTCGACGCGGACCGGGTCGCGCAGGTACTGGCGGTAGAAGCCGGAAATGGCGGCCCACGTGTAGTACCACTGCCTAGCGCGGGCCTTGAGGCGCGGATGCGCATCCACCCGTTTCACGACGGTGGCGTCCAGGCCGACGCCGCAGGCGAAGACGAAGTGCCGCCCGTTGCAGCGACCCAAATCGATTCTGCGGGGGTGGAAGTCGTCGGCGAGCCCGATCAGGTGCTCGGTCGCATCGACCACGTCGTTCGGGATGCCGAGCGTTCGGCAGACCACGTTGGTCGATCCCCCGGGCAGCACCGATACGGGTACGTCCGTGCCGGCGAGCCCGTTGGCGACCTCGTTGAGGGTCCCGTCGCCGCCGAAGGCGACCACGATGTCGTAGCCGCCGGTGCGCGCCTCTCGGCCGATCTCGATCGCGTGCTCGGCCGCCTCCGTGTCGACGGCCTCGACCTCGTAGCGGGCCTGGAGCGCGTACACAACCAGGTTCTTCAGCCGGTCCGAGACCGTCGTCGCGTACGGATTGACGATGATCAGCATCCGCTTCTTGTCCGCATCCGGCTCGAGCGGGACCGCCGCCGCGGCCGGTTCGGGCTGTCTCTGGGCAGGGGCGATCGTGGGCACGCCTCTCTCCTAACCCTGCTGCCGGGCCGGGTTACCGCCCG
Source organism: uncultured Solirubrobacterales bacterium (assembly GCA_963804595.1). Lineage (GTDB taxonomy): Bacteria > Actinomycetota > Thermoleophilia > Solirubrobacterales > 70-9 > DASUPK01. The sequence goes on along the minus strand of CAWDQZ010000003.1, from coordinate 306,282 downwards.
GAATGAGGTCGCCGAGCTCGTCGGCCGGCGTGTCCGAGGTGGCCTCGTAGCGGAGCACCGTTCCGTCGTCGACCTCCCGGACATGTCCTGCGTTGACGAGCAGGTCCACGTGGCCGATCACCTCGGAGAGGGTGAGGAATGCCTGGGTCACCGCCACGTCCCCCCATAGTGCCTGGGCGAGCTCGTGGCCGGTCCGAGGCTGTTCGGCGATCAGGCGGTAGAGCTTCTCGGCCCGACGCTGGTGGAGCCTGAAGCGCTCCTCGATCAGGGCAGCGTGGTCGGTGATCGGCTCACCGTGGCCGGCCAGGACGATCTCCGCGGGCAGCTCGCGAGTCCGCTTCAGGGACTCGAGGTAGGTGACCAGGGCCTGAGTCCGCTCGGCGGAGCCATCCAGCGGGCGCGAGATCAGCGGGTTGGAGGAGATGTGCTTGATCAGGTGATCGGCGGCGATCAGGATTCGCCGGTCCGCGTCCCAGAACAACGTGTCCGAGGGGCTGTGACCGGGTCGGTGCTGGACCTCGAGCCGGCGGTCCCGGAGCTCGATCTCCTCACCGTCCCGGAGCGGCCGGCTCACCTGCGCCCTCGAGCCCCAGGCCCGGAAGCTGCCCGTCACCTGCCTGAGGGCGCGGACGACTTCCTCCGAGATGCCGTGGCGAAGCATCAGCGCGGCGGCCTCCTCATCATCGCGCTCGGCGTCCGCCCCGAAATTCTCGACGAACGGCGCCAGCTGATCGAGCGCGGCGACCTCGGCGCCGGAGCGCTTCGCCACGATGTCCACCAGCCCAAGGTGGTCGATGTGCTGGTGCGTGATGATGACCAGCTCGAGGTCCTCGATGCCGTGGCCGTGGGCCTCCAGCTGCCGCTCGAGCTCGTCGAGCGCCTTGCCGGAGTTGGGCCCCGAGTCGATCAGCGTGAGCGGCTCGTCCTCCAGCAGGTAGGTGTTGACCCTCCCTACCTGGAACGGGGTCGGGATCCGCAGTACGCGGATCCCGGCATCCGAGATCCGCTCCCAGACCTCGGGGGGTGTCTCGTCACCCACGAATCAGCCCGAGAACCTCGTCGCGCTTTGCCTCCATGTGCTCAGGGGAGACGAGCGACTCGAGGTTGAGGCGGAGCAGCGGCTCGGTGTTGGAGGGACGGACGTTGAAGTGCCAGTCGGGGTAGTCGACCGAGACCCCGTCGAGATGGGAGATCTCGGCGTCCGAGTAGTGCTCCTCGATCTCCTTCATCTTCGCCCCCTGATCGGCCACCTCGGAGTTGATCTCCCCGGAGATGAAGTATTTGGAGCGGAACTCGTCGATCAACTCCGAGAGCGGGCGGCCCTCCCTTGAGACGAGCTCGAGCATGAGCAGCGCCGGCATCGTGCCCGAGTCCGCGCAGTAGAAGTGGCGGAAGTAGTAGTGCCCGGAAACCTCGCCGCCGAAGACCGCGCCGGTCTCCCGCATGCGGATCTTGAAGAAGGCGTGACCGACCCGGCTCAGATCGGACTTTCCACCGGCAGCCGCGACCGTGTCCCGCACCGCGCGGCTCGAGCGGGGGTCGTAGAGGATCGTCGCCCCGGGCTCCTTCGCGAGGATGGCGCGGGCGAGCAGCGCGCAGACGAAGTCGCCGTCGGCGAAGACCCCCTGGTCGTCGATGAAGAAGCAGCGGTCCGCGTCGCCGTCCCAGGCGATGGCCAGATCGACGCCCTGCCGCTTCACCTGCTCGACCAGCATGCGGCGGTTCTCCTCGAGGAACGGATTGGGACCCGCCTCGGGGAAGTCGCCGTTCGGCTCCCAGCGGCTCGTGGTGATCTCGAGGTTCAGTCGCTCGAGCAGCGGCCCGACCATCGGCCCGGCCATCCCGTCGCTGCCGTCCGCCAGGATCCGAAGCGGGCCGATCGCTTCGGTGTCGACAGCCGCGAGCATGTGCCGGTGGAAGTCCGGATAGATGTCGACCTTCTCGACGTTCCCGCCTCCGGGCGGATCGGGGAGGCCGCGCTCGATCTCCGTCCGCACCTCCTGGATCCCTGCGTCCCCGGAGAGGGCGAGCGCGCCCTCCCGCAGGAGCTTCACGCCCGTGTACTTCTTCGGGTTGTGGGAGGCGGTGACCATCGCGCCGCCGTCCAGATCGCGCGACCCGACCAGGTAGTAGCTCATCTCGGTCGCGACCTGCCCGGCGTCGATCACCGTGACGCCCTCCTCGACAAGGCCCGTCCGGACTCCGTCGGCCATTCCCGGCGAGCTCAGGCGCATGTCGTGTCCGAGACCGATCTGCAGCTCAGATGTCTCCTTGCCTCGGATCTGGCCGAGGACCCGGGCGAAGGCGCGACCGATCAGGTGGGCGGTCTCCTCGTCGAGCTCCTCGCCGTAGACGCCGCGGATGTCGTAGGCCTTGAAGATCCCCGCGGGTGGGGCTGTGATGGCCATCAGCCGAACGCACCCTTCAGGGTCTCGTAGCTGTCGTGGAGCGTCTGATTCATGACGCGAGTGTCCCCGAGCACCGGCATGAAGTTGGTGTCGCCGCCCCAGCGCGGGACGACGTGCATGTGGATGTGATGCTCGACCCCGGCTCCGGCCACCCGTCCCTGGTTGAAGCCGACGTTGTAGCCATGGGGGGCGTAGCTCGTCTCGAGCGCGATCATCCCCCGCTGCGCGAGGGACATGATCTCGGCCATGGTCTCGTCGTCGAGCCGCTGGAGCTCGGCGACGTGCTCGTGGGGAGCGATCAACAGATGGCCGTTCGTGTACGGGTACTTGTTGAGGATCACGAAGGCGCGCTCCCCCCGCCGGAGGATCAGGTTCGCATCGTCATCGCCGGCGTCCAGCGCCTCGCAGAAGATGCATTCCGACTCTTTGTCCTTGGAGGCGTCCTTCACGTACTCGAGCCGCCACGGGGCCCAGATGCGCTGCACCCGTGCATCGTATTGACGGCTTCGCCACATATCGGGGCCGCAGGCGCCGCTCGCTTCATCTGTCGCGGCTGCTTCGCAGCCGCTCCAAGGAGGGAGCGGCTGGCTGCCCCTAGAGCCAACCCCGCCTGCGGAAGTAGGTGACCATGCCGACGAGCAGGACGACCATGGCGCCGACGATCACCCAGAACGCGGTCATGTTCCGCTCCCCGGGGACCCCGACGTTCATGCCCCAGATGCTGGCGAGCAGGGTGAGCGGCAGGACGATGACGCTGATCGAGGTGAGCACGCGAAGGATGTCGTTGACCCGATGCGAGAGGACGGACTCGTTGGTGTCCTCGAGCGCCTCGATCACCTCCTTGTCGTTCTCGAGCATGTCCCAGATGCGCTCGTGCGCGTCGACGACGTCGTCGAAGTAGATCTCCAGGTCCATGTCGGGCGAGAGGTAGCGCTCCTTCACCTTCTCGAGGTCCCGAAGCACCTGACGCTGCGGGCGGATCACCTTGCGGAAGTTGATGATCTCCTGCTTCACGTTGGAGATGTCGCGGACGATCTCCTCGGAGCGGCCCTCGAAGATCTCCTCCTCGAGCACGTCGAGCTTGGCGCCGATCTTCCGGAGCATCGGGAAGCAGTAGTCGAAGCTGTCATCGACGATCCGGTACAGCAGGTACCCGGAGCCGCGGCTGAACAGCTGGTCGCGCAGCTCCTCCTTCTGCCGGCAGCGCTCGAACAGGTACTCGACCGGCTGGAGCGGCTGGTTCGGGATCGTGATCAGGAAGCCGGCGCCGACGAAGAGGTCGAGCTCGCCGGCGTTCAGGCGCCCCACGGCGGGATCGAAGACCGGGAACTGCAGGACGATGAAGAGATAGTCGTCGTAGACGTCGATCTTCGGCCGCTGGTTGCGGGAGAGGACGTCCTCGTAGTCCAGGGCGTGGAAGTCGAAGTTCTCCTCGAGCCACGCCTGCTCGAGCGCGCCGGGCTGGTCGATCTTCACCCAGCGGAGGCCCTCCGCCGCGATCTCCTCGACCTTGGGAGCCTGCGGCTCAGGCGGAAGCGGCGCGACGAGCTCGCCGGCGCGGGTCCTGCGCAGTCTCGGACGAGGGAGGTTCGGCATCTTCCGGACCTGCTGCTGTCTTCGTCACTTCCATTTCCATGGTGAGTCCACTGTACTGCGGCGAGACCTGGATCGCCGCAGGCAGATGCCCGGTTTTGCGCATGTAAATGCAGATTTCGGGCGTTGGTATAGTCCTCCGTCACATACGCACCACATCAAGAGGGGTGGAGGGACTGGCCCGAAGAAACCCCGGCAACCCCCTCGGATCTCGGTCCGAGGAAGGTGCCAACTCCAGCAGGTGTCGCGGTTTGGTGATCAGCGGCCTGGAAGATGTGGGAAGAGCTCCGAAACGGACCTCCGCCCACCGAAGACCAGGCGGAGGTTTTTACGTAGAGGAGCGCCATGTCAGTCGAGTCTTTGAAATGCAAGGAGTGCGGCGAGAGCTATCCGCTGGAGGCTCGCTTCGTCTGTGAGCAGTGCTTCGGGCCGCTCGAGGTCTCATACGACTTCTCCGGCCTCGATCCCGAAGAGGCCCGTCGCAAGATCCAGACCGGTTCGCGGGGCATCTGGCGCTACTCCGACTTTCTGCCCTTCGAGGCTCGCCCCGGGGATCCGCTCGAACCGGGGCTCACCCCCCTGATCCGCGCCGACCGGCTCGCCGAGCGGCTGGGACTGGGGGAGGTCTGGATCAAGAACGACGCTGCCAACCCGACCCACTCCTTCAAGGACCGCGTCGTCGCGGTCGCGGTGGCCAAGGCCAAAGAGCTCGGCTTCGAGACCGTCGCCTGCGCCTCCACCGGAAACCTCGCCAACGCTGTCGCCGCCCACGCGGCCGCCGCGGGCCTCGACTCCTACGTGTTCGTGCCCGCGGACCTCGAGGAGCAGAAGCTCCTCGCCACCGCCATCTACGGGACCAACCTCGTCGGCATCCGCGGGACCTACGACGACGTCAACCGGCTCTGTACGGAGCTCAGCCAGACCCACCCCTGGGCGTTCGTCAACGTGAATCTGCGCCCGTACTACTCCGAGGGCTCCAAGACGCTCGCCTTCGAGACGGTCGAGCAGCTCGGCTGGAAGCTGCCGGATCGCGTCGTGGCGCCCATCGCCTCCGGCTCTATGTTCACCAAGGTCGCCAAGGGCATGAGCGACTGGCTCGAGCTGGGACTGGTCGAGGGAGAGCTGCCGACCTTCTGCGGCGCCCAGGCGCTCGGCTGCTCGCCCGTGGCGACGGCCTTCGCCGAGGGCTGGGACGTATGCAAGCCGGAGCGCTCGCCCGACACGATCGCCAAGAGCCTCGCGATCGGGGATCCGGCGGACGGCCCCTACGCGCTGGAGTTGGCGCGCACGAGCGGCGGGGTGATCGAGTCCGTCGCCGACGACGAGATACGCGCCGGGATCAGGCTGCTCGCCGAGACGACCGGCGTCTTCACCGAGACCGCGGGCGGCGTGACGATCGGGGTCTTGACCAAGCTCGCCGAGGCCGGAGTGATCGGGCCGGACGAGCGGGTCGTCGCCTACATCACCGGCGAGGGACTGAAGACGGTCGACGCCGCGCGCGAGTCATTCCAGATGCATGAGATCGAGCCGACGCTGGATGCGTTCGAAGCGACGTTCCGGCCTGCGGAGGTCTCGGCGTAGAGGTGTGCCCGCGTGCCGTCGATGACTAAGATTTCCGCCCGACGATGAGCATCACGGTCAAGATCCCCGCGCAACTACGGGCCGCCACCGGCGGCGAAGGCGAGCTCGAGGTCGAGGGTTCGACAGTCGGCGAGGCACTCGATGCGGTCTTCGACCAGCACGACGGGCTGCGGGAGAGGATCACCCAGGACGGCGACCTCCGGCGCTTCGTCAACGTCTACGTCTCGGGCGAGGACATCCGCTTTCAGGACGGACTCGATACGCAGGTCTCCGACGGGGACGAGGTGACGATCCTCCCCGCCGTCGCTGGCGGCTGATCGCGCAATGACTCGGCGCGGGCACCTGCTCGCCGCTGGGCTCGTCGTTTGTGCGCTGCTCGTCTGGGTCCCCGCCGCCTCAGCACAGGTGAGCCTGGCGCCTTCGGGCGGCGGCGAATCGGATCCTGGAAGCTGACGATCCGACGCGGAAGCGGTACCGGATCTCGGCTGGAGGCGATCACTCACAACCCTGAAGCACAAGCTGCGACCCTCTGCGCTCGTGCCGGCTGGACGGCAAGACGCTCAAGCGGAAGGCATGGTCGGTGAAGAAGGGAGTGCTGCGGGTCGAGTTCCGGGCGAAGGAGGTCTCGCACCTCGGGGTCGATCGATCGCTCCCGCTGCGGGCGCGGTTGACGCCGAATCGGCCGGGGTATGGAAGGCCCATGCGGAGGTGCGCGGCTCTAGTCGTGTTGGTTGCGGTTGCGGTGGCGCCCGCCTTCGCCGACGCAGGCAGGCGACACCACAAGCACAAGCCGGCCGGCGTCAAGGGCGTGGTCCTCGACAGCACCTGTCGAGGCGCCTGCGCAGATCCGCCTCCGCCACCCCCCGCCTATGCGGGCACGGTCACGATCAACGTGCGCCGCGCGAGCGACGCTGCGCTGGTCGCGAGCCAGGAGACCAGCGACGGGCACTTTCGCCTCGAGGTGAAGCGGGGGCAATACGACGTCAGTGCGATCCCGCCGAATCCGCCGTCATGCGAGCCGACGCCGACCACGGTCTGTCCGGCCGGTGCACGGCCAGCGGCGATCATCGCGCCCTGTCTGACGGGTGAGACCAAACGAGTGCAGGTCCAGCGGCATCGCATGACACGCGTCGAGCTCCACGTGCGGAACGTCTGCGTCGTCTGAATGCCAGGATGGGCGGCCGATGGCTGCCCGGGTCGCGACCGAGTCCGACTGCGAAGCGGTCATGGAGACCATCGCGGCGGCGTTCCACGACGATCCACTGTGGTCCTGGATCTTCCCGGACGCTTCTGCCCGCTGGGACCAGCAGACGAGGATGTTCGGCTTCTATGTGGAGAGCTCGCTCCCCCGCGGAACCGTCCTGATGGCGGACACTCGAGCCTCGGCGACGATCGTCTACACACCGCCGGGAGAGCTGGAGCTGACGGAGGACGTCGAGCGAAGGATCGAGCCGTTCCTGAAGGATGCGCTCGGTCCCCACGCCGGGGCGGTCCTGGAGACCCTCGAGCGGTTCCAGGCCGCGGTCCCGGACGGGCCACCTTTCTACTACGTGAGCCTGCTCGGGACCCGTCCTGACATGCGCGGTCACGGCATCGGCATGGCGCTACTGGACGAAGTCTGCACCGAAGCCGACCGGGAGCACAAGCCCGTCTACCTGGAGTCCACGAATCCGGGCAACAACCACCGGTACGAGCGTCACGGCTTCCAGCGCCGAAAGGACTTCTGGACGCCGGACGAACAACGCGTGGTCACCACGATGTGGCGCGACCCGCGCTGAACGTTTCCAGCGCGCCCGGCAGGATTCGAACCTGCGGCCTCCGCCTCCGGAGGGCGGCGCTCTATCCAGCTGAGCTACGGGCGCGGGGTGCCAAGTCTAGGCTTGGCGGGCCATGGACCTCTCCGTCGTCTTTCTCGGCACCGGCGGCTCCGTGCCTTCGGCGAGGAGGGCGACCGCCTGCGTGCTGATCCGTTCCGGCGGCAGCCGGATCCTGGTTGACGCCGGGGAGGGAGCGCAGCGCCAGATGATCAACTCGACCGGCCTCGTCCAGGTCGACGACATCTACGTCACCCATTTCCACGCCGACCATTACCTCGGTCTGCCGGGCCTGCTCAAGACCTACGACCTGCTCGAGCGCCAGAAGCCGCTTCGCATCATCGGCCCGTCCGGACTGATCGGGCTGTTCGAGGCGCTGCGGCGGATCTTCGGCAGGCTTCGCTACGACGTCGAGCTCGTCGAGCTGGAACCGGGGGAGGAGGCGGAACACGACGGCTTCGAGATGCGCGCCTTCGCGGTCGAGCACGGGATGAAGGCGCTCGGCTACGCGTACGTCGAGCCCGATCGCCCCGGCCGCTTCGACGTGGACGCGGCTCGCGCCGTCGGAGTCACGGACGCGCGCGACTATGGGCGGCTGCAGCGGGGTGAGACGATCTCGGTTGACGGCTCAGAGGTGAGGCCCGGCCAGGTGATGGGCGAGGCGCGGCAGGGACGCAAGGTCGTGATCACCGGCGACACCGCACCCTGCGAGATGACCCGGGTTGCAGCGCACGCCGGACAACTGCTCGTCCACGACGGCACCTTCGCGGTCGAGGAGTCCGCGCGGGCGGCCGACACCGGCCACTCGACGGCGCGCGACGCGGCCGAGCTGGCGGCGGACGCCGACGTCGGCATGCTGGCGATCGTCCACGTCTCGTCTCGCTACAACGTCTCGAGGGTGCTGGACGAGGCTCGCGAGGCGTTCGGCAACACGGTCGCACCGCGCGATTTCGACCTGATCGAGATCCCGTTCCCGGAGCGAGGCGAGCCCCACCTCGTGCCTGAGGGTGCGAAGCAGCGACCCGAGCCGCAGGCCGAGCCGGCTCCGATCCCGGACTAACCGGAGTCCGCCGTGCCGGCGATGGCCTCGGCGACCGCCGGAGCCTGATCCTCCTGGAGGAAATGCTTGGCGGAGATCACCTTCGCCTCGATGCCGAGGACGTCCTCGAAGGCGCGGCGTCGGTCCTCCCCGAGCGCCGGATCGCGATCGGCCCAGAGAATCGTCGCCGGCCAGCCGATGTGTGTAAGGCCCTCCGTGTAGAAGCGCTCCTTCTCCTCGGTCAGCTCGAAGCCGCGGACGATCCTTCGGAAGGAGTGCCCACCGCCGTCGCGATGGAGCAGGGCGAAATGGGCGTCGACCTCGTGGGCCGGGGTCGCCGACCGATTGGCGATGCCCTGCATGTAGAAGAGCCAGCGCGCCACCGGCGGCCTGATCGTTGCGACCCAGAGCGGACCGATCAGAGGCGGAGCCGCCAGGTCCATCGTCCAGACCCGCCGGAAATGGGCGACGTCTATGAGTGTGTCGAGGACGGTGAGCGACGCGATGCGGTCCTGGTTGCGCAGCGCCCATTCGAGCGCGATCGGGCCACCGATGTCGTGAAGGACGAGATGGCAGGTATCGATTCCCAGCGCCCCGACGGCCTCGCCCGTCCATCGTCCCAACCCGGACCAGCTGTAGTCGAAACCCTCGGGTTTCTCCGCCAGCCCGAGGCCGGGCAGGTCGAAGGCCACTCCGCGAAGACCACGCTCGGCGAGCAGCGGCAGGACCTTCCGATAGAGGAACGAGCTCACCGGAATCCCGTGCATGAGCACGACCGCCTCGCCGTCTCCCTGCTCGCGAACGAAGCTGCGAACGCCGCCCGCCTCGAACTCGCGGCCGGCCCGACGATGCTGCTCGATTGCTTCCGCAACCTGCGGCTTCACGACCCGGAATCGTCGCATCCCGCTGCTACGCTGGCGCGGCAAGCCCCTTTAACCACGGTCCCGTGAGGCCGGGAAGGAGCAGAGCAGTGAGCGACGAGAAGGTCGTGCTCGATCACGACGATCTGAGGCGGACGCTGGTCCGTATCGCCCACGAGATCGTCGAGAAGAACGAGGAGTCGGATCGGCTGGCGCTGGTCGGCATCCACACGCGCGGCGCCGTGATCTGCCGCCGCCTGCACGCCTTAGTCGGTGAGCTCACCGGGACCGACGTCCCTCTCGGCGACCTCGACATCTCCTTCTACCGCGACGACATCGAGCGCCGCGAGCCCCGTGACGCCCCGATCGTCCACGACTCCCACCTCGACTTCGACCTCTCCGGCCGCACCGTCGTCCTGGTCGACGACGTCCTCTACACGGGCCGGACCGTCCGCGCCGCGATCGACGCGCTCTTCGACTACGGCCGTCCCGCCCGGGTGCAGCTCGCCGTGCTCGCCGACCGCGGTCATCGGGAGCTGCCGATCCGACCCGACTACGTCGGCAAGAACCTGCCGACGGCGCCCGGCGAGCGGGTGAACGTGCGACTGGAGGAGACCGATGGCGTCGACGAGGTCGCGATCACACCTATGCGAGCGACCCGCTTCATGGGGACAGCCAAGGAGACGCCATGAAGCACCTGCTCGGAGTGGAGGAACTCTCGCGTGGGGAGATGGACCGCATCCTCGAGCGGGCGGAGAGCTTCGCCGAGGTCGGCCGGCGCGACATCAAGAAGGTGCCGACCCTGCGCGGGCGCACCATCGTCAACCTCTTCTACGAGTCGAGCACCCGCACTCTCTCCTCCTTCGAGCTCGCGGCAAAGCGCCTCTCGGCTGACGTGGTCAGCGTCAAGTCGGCCGGCTCCTCGGTCGACAAGGGCGAATCGCTGAAGGACACGGTCGCGACGCTCTCGGCCTACGACCCGGCGGCGATCGTCATTCGCTCCCCCCATGCGGGTGCAGCGCAGCTGGTCGCCAACTGGACCGAGGCGTCGGTGATCAACGCCGGCGATGGCAAGCACGAGCACCCCACCCAGGCCCTGCTGGACGTGTTCACGCTGCTCCAGCGGCTCGACTCCCTGGAGGGAACCAACATCTGGATCGTCGGCGACGTCCTGCACAGCCGGGTCGCACGCTCCTGCCTGCTCGCCTTCCGGAAGATGGGGGCGAAGGTGACCCTCTGCGGGCCGCCCACGCTGATTCCGAGGGGGATCGAGGCCCTCGGGTGCGAGATCTCCTACGACCTGGAAGGGCTGAGCGAGGCCGACGTCGTCTACGCCCTGCGGATGCAGCGCGAGCGCATGAGCGAGAGCTTCGTCCCCTCACTGCGCGAATACGCGGCCCGTTACCAGATCGACTCGCGCCGGCTGGGTCCCCGGCAGTTGCTCATGCACCCGGGGCCTGTGAACCGCGGCGTGGAGCTGGCTCCCGAGGTGATCGACTCGCCGCAGTCGCTGATCACCGGGCAGGTCGAGAGCGGCCTGGTGGTCCGTATGGCGATCCTGTACGAGCTGCTCGCCGGCAGCGACCGCTCTCAGCCCGAGCGCGGCCCTGCGCCCGTGGACACCCCGACGATTGGGCAGCCGGCATGACGCTGGTCTCGCGGCCGGGGTCGCCGGCGAACCTGATCGTTAGCGGGGCCAGGCTCTTCGATCCACGGACCGGGCTCGACGCGAGCCGCGACCTCGTCATCCGCGACGGGGAGATCGCCGAGCTCGCGGAGTCCGGAGGCGCGCCGGAGATCGAGGGCGCTGAGATCGTCGACGGCGAGGGCATGCTCGCCCTGCCGGCATTCGTCGACCCGCACGTCCACTTCCGGGTCCCCGGCGAGGAGCACAAGGAGGACCTGGAGACCGGCACCCGTTCAGCGGCGGCGGGCGGGTACTGCGCAGTGATCGCGATGGCGAACACCTCGCCGCCGATCGACTCGGCCGCGGTCCTCGGGTCGGTCCGGGAGTGGGCCGTGCGCGAGGCGTCCATTCCCGTCGGCTTCGTCGCCAACGTCACCCGCGGGATGGACGGCGCCGAGCTCACCGAGATGGCCGAGCTCAGCGATGCCGGGGCGCTCGGCTTCTCCGACGATGGCCTGCCGATCGCCAACGCGCGGGTTCTGCGCCGGGCCCTCCAGTATCAGCTGCTCGCCGGCGGGCTGATCGCTCTTCACGAGGAGGACCCCGAGCTCTCCTCCGGCGGGGTGATGCACGAAGGGGAGGTCTCGGCCGCGCTCGGGATGGCGGGCGTGCCCGCCGTCTCCGAGTCGACGATGATCGCCCGTGACTGCTCGATTGCCCTCTACGAGGATGCCCCGATCCACGTCCAGCATCTGTCGGCCCGCGCCTCGGTCGATGAGGTAGCGCGCGCCAAGGCCGCCGGAGTCCGGATCACGTGCGAGGCGACGCCGCACCACCTGACGCTCACCGATGAGGCGGTCCGCAGCCTCGACGCCCGTTTCAAGATGAACCCGCCATTGCGTGGCGAGGACGATCGCCAGGCCCTGATCGACGGCCTGCGCGATGGCACGATCGACTGCGTCGCGACCGACCATGCGCCGCACGCCGCCGAGGACAAGGAGGTCCCATTCGAAGAGGCGGCCTGGGGAGTCACCGGCCTCGAGACCGCCTTCGCCGCCCTCTACACCGATCTGGTCCTGCCGGGCGTGCTGCCACTGGGCCTGCTGGTCGAGCGGATGACCTGCGGCGGCGAGCCCTTCGGGATCGAGGCACCCCGGCTCGAGGCCGGGGCGGCCGCCAACGTCGCCCTGATCGACCCCGAGCAGACCTGGACCGTGGGGGAGGAGGGTTACGAGAGCCGCTCCTACAACAACTGCTTCGCCGGCCGCGAGCTCACGGGTCGAGTTCTGATGACGGTCGCCGCCGGACAGGTCGCGTTCCGGCAACGCTCGTTCGCCCTGGGAGTCGCATCCTGAGCGGCAGGCTCGAAGCCGATCGGACCACCCTGATCGTGGTCGACGTCCAGGAGGCCTTCCGCAAGGCGATCCCGGACTTCGAGCGGATCGCGAAGGCGGCGGCGACGCTCATCGAGGGCGCCGAGGCGATCGGGATCCCCATCGTGATCACCGAGCAGTACCCGAAGGGGCTGGGGGAGACGGTCCCGGAGGTCGCCGAGTATCTCCCTGACGGCGTCCAGCCGCTCGAGAAGGTTGTCTTCGCCGCCTCGGAGGCAGAGGGATTCGACCTCGAGGGCCGCGACCAGGCGCTCGTCTGCGGGATCGAGACGCACGTCTGCGTCAACCAGACCGCTCTCGACCTGCTCGCTTCCGGGGTCGAGGTACAGATCGCCGAGGATGCCGTCGGGTCGCGAACCGACGAGAACAAACGCGTCGGTCTGCACAAGATGGAGCAGGCCGGGGCGACGCTGACGAGCGTCGAGACGGCGCTGTTCGAGCTGCTTGGCCGCGCGGGCACCGACGAGTTCAAACAGATCCAGAAGCTGATCCTCGACTTCGCGCCGAACCCCGAGGTGGTCGGGTGAGCGGCTACGTACTGCTCGAGGACGGCACCCGGTTCGACGGCGAGCTGCTGGGTGCTGGTAGCGAGATCACCGGCGAGGTCGTCTTCAACACCTCGATGACCGGCTACCAGGAGGCCGTCACCGATCCCTCCTACGCGGGCCAGATCATCACCTTCACCTATCCGCTGATCGGCAACTACGGCGTCTCCGCCGAGGCGATGGAGTCCGCGCGCGTCCAGGCCCGCGGCGTGATCATGCGAGAGGGCAAGAACGGCGAGGACGCCGCCACGGCCGAGGGCGGCTGGCTCGATTGGCTGGGCGACCACGGAATCGCCGCGATCGGCGAAGTCGACACCCGAGCGCTCGTCCGCCACATCCGCGACCGAGGCGCGATGCGCGGCGGGATCTTCCCCGCCGAGTTGTCGGAGTCCGAGGCGCACGAGCGCGTCCAGGCCGAGCCGCCGATGGACGGCGCTGATTTCGCCCGGACGGTGACGCCTCCCGAGCCGGTCGAGTTCGACGGTGAGGGCCCCCACGTGGTCGCCATCGACACCGGGATCAAGCTCTCCATCGTCAGGCAGCTCCGGGAGCGGGGTGCCCGGGTGACTCTCCTTCCCTGCGACACCTCCGCCGAGGACGTGCTCGCTCGCGACCCTGACCTGGTGTTCCTCGCCAACGGCCCGGGAGATCCCGGCGCCCTCGACTACGTCGTCGAGAATGTGCGCGGGGTGGTCGGGAAGAAGCCGGTGGTGGGCATCTGCCTCGGCCACCAGCTCCTCTGCAGGGCCGTGGGTCTCGAGACCTTCAAGCTCCCCTTCGGTCACCGCGGCGCGAACCACCCGGTGAAGGACCTCGACAGCGGCCGGATCGACATCACATCGCAGAACCACGGTTTCGCGGTGCTCGGCCCGGGCGGCGACCGCACGATCGAGGGCGACGAGCCGGTCCGCTGGCGGACGGACTTCGGCGAGGCCGAGCTCTCCCACCTCAACCTCTACGACCGCACCGTCGAAGGGCTCATCCTCAAGGACGTCCCCGGCTGCACCGTCCAGTACCACCCCGAGGCCGGCCCGGGCCCACACGACGCCCGCTACCTCTTCGACCGTTTCCTGGAGCTGGCGCGTGCCTAGGCGCGACGACATCGAGAAGATCCTCCTGATCGGCTCGGGGCCGATCGTGATCGGACAGGCCGCCGAGTTCGACTACTCCGGGGTCCAGGCCTGCAAGGTGCTCCTGGAGGAGGGCTACGAGGTCGTCCTGGTCAACTCGAACCCGGCGACGATCATGACCGACCCGGAGTTCGCCGACCGCACCTACATCGAGCCGCTGCTCCCGGGGCCGGTCGCGAATGTGATCGAGCGGGAGCGCCCCGACGCGCTCCTTCCGACGCTCGGCGGGCAGACCGCGCTCAACCTCGCGAAGGCGCTCCACGACAACGGCACCCTCGAGCGCTTCAGTGTCGAGCTGATCGGTGCCGACTACGAGGCGATCCACCGTGCCGAGGACCGCGAGGCCTTCCGCCGGACGATGGAAGAGGCCGGTCTGCGCGTGCCCTGGTCCCAGATCGTCACCTCGGTGGCCGAGGCCGAGGCCGGCGTCGCCGGCGACAGCATCACCCTCCCCGCCATCGTCCGGCCCGCCTTCACCCTCGGGGGGCACGGGGGCGGCGTCGGCAACACCAGGACCGAGCTCGCCCAGGTCGTCTCCGAGGGCCTCGCCGCCAGCCCCATCAATCAGGTGCTGGTCGAGGAGTCGGTCCTCGGCTGGGGCGAGTTCGAGCTCGAGGTGATGAGGGATCGCAACGACAACGTGGTGATCATCTGCTCGATCGAGAACGTCGACCCGATGGGCGTGCACACCGGGGACTCGGTGACCATCGCCCCGGCCCAGACGCTCACCGATGCTCTCTACCAGGAGCTCCGCGACCAGGCGATTCGCGTGATCCGCGCCGTAGGAGTGGAAACCGGCGGCTCGAACATCCAGTTCGCCGTCGACCCGGAGTCGGGCGAGGTGGTGGTGATAGAGATGAACCCACGGGTGTCGCGCTCGTCGGCACTCGCCTCGAAGGCGACCGGCTTCCCGATCGCGAAGATGGCGGCGAAGCTGGCAGTCGGCTACGCCCTGGAGGAGATCCCGAATGACATCACCCGGGCGACGCCGGCCTCGTTCGAGCCGACCATCGACTACGTCGTCACCAAGGTGCCGCGCTTCGCCTTCGAGAAGTTCCCCGGCGCGGAGGGCCAGCTGACGACCCACATGAAGTCAGTGGGCGAGTGCATGGCGATCGGCCGGACCTTCCGCGAGTCCTTCGCCAAGGCGATGCGGTCGCGGGAGCTGGACACCGACCCGGAGATCCCCGCCTCGACCGGCGAGCTGCTCGAGCGTCTCGCCATCCCGTCTCCGGACCGCTTCGACCTGATCCACGCCGGCTTCGAGCGCGGGCTGGAGCTGGAGCGGATCCAGGGGGCCACCATGATCGATCCCTGGTTCCTGCGGGAGTTGCGGGCGCTGGCGACCGAGGGGGACGGGACCGACGGCCTCGAGCGCACCTACCGCTCCGTCGACACCTGCGCGGCCGAGTTCGAGGCGCGGACGCCCTACTTCTACTCAGCACATGAGAGGGGATCGAACGGAGCCGGGGAGGTTGAACGCGGCGATCGCGCTTCCGTCGTCATCCTCGGCTCCGGGCCGAACCGGATCGGCCAGGGGATCGAGTTCGACTACTGCTGCGTGCACGCCGCGATGACCGCCCGCGAGCTGGACCGCGACGCGGTGATGATCAACTGCAACCCGGAGACGGTCTCCACCGACTACGACACCTCGGACCGTCTCTACTTCGAGCCGCTCACAGCCGAGGACGTGCTCGCCGTCTGCGCGATCGAGCGGCCGGAGGGCGTGATCGTCCAGTTCGGCGGGCAGACCCCGCTGCGCCTGGCGAAGTCGCTGGAGGAGGCCGGAGTCCCCCTGCTCGGCACGCCGGTCGACGCAATCGACCTGGCTGAGGACCGGGGCCGGTTCGGCGCGCTGCTGAGGCGCCTCGAGATCGACCATCCGCCGTACGGCACCGCCCTCTCGGCAGAGGAGGCGGTGGCGATCGCCGAGGACGTCGGCTTCCCGCTGCTCGTGCGCCCCTCCTACGTCCTCGGCGGGCGCGCGATGGAGATCTGTTACTCGGCCGATCAGCTCGCGGCCTACCTCGAGCAACACGTGAAGGCCGACCAGGAACACCCGCTGCTGCTCGACCGCTTCCTCGAGAACGCGATCGAGGTCGACGTCGACGCGCTGGCCGACGGGGACGAGTGCTTCGTCGCCGGCGTGATGCAGCACGTCGAGGAGGCTGGCGTCCACTCCGGCGATTCCGCCTGCGTGATCCCGCCGATGAGCCTGGGCGAGGAGATGCTCGAGGAGATCCGCGGGACGACCCGCAGGATCGCCCTGGAGCTGGGTGTGATCGGCCTGATCAACGTGCAGTACGCGGTGGCCGAGGGCGGGCTCTTCGTGATCGAGGCCAACCCGCGCGCCTCGCGCACCGTGCCGTTCGTCAGCAAGGCGATCGGCACACCGCTGGCGAAGATCGCCTGCCGCCTGATGCTGGGCGAGTCGCTTGCGGACCAGGACCTGCCGAGCGAGGCGCCGACCCATGTCAGCGTCAAGGAGGCGGTCCTGCCGTTCGCCCGGTTCGCCGGTGCCGACGCCATCCTCGGGCCCGAGATGCGGAGCACCGGTGAGGTGATGGGCATAGCCCAGGACTTCCCGACCGCGTTCGGCAAGGCGCAGGCGGCCGCCGGCGTCTCTCTGCCGGAGCAGGGGACGATCTTCATCAGCGTCACCGACTCCGACAAGCCCGCCGCCACGCAGCTCGCAACCCGCTTCCACGACCTCGGGTTCGAGGTGATCGCCACCTCCGGTACCGCCGAGGCGATCTCGAGGATGGGAGTTCCCGTCCGCAAGATCAAGAAGATCGGCGAGGGCTCCCCGAACGTCGTCGACTGCATCCGCGGCGGCGAGGTGGACCTGGTCATCAACACGCCGACGGGCTCGGGCGCTCGCACCGACGGCTACGAGATCCGCACCGAGTCCGTCAGGCACGGGATTCCCTGCATCACCACGATGACCGGCGCTTCGGCCGCCTCCCGCGCGATCTTCGCAGCCGCTCGGGAGGTTGCGCCGGTCCGCTCCCTCCAGGAGCTCCACGAGCCGCAGGAGCGCGAGCCATCGAGCAGGTGACCGCGAACCAGAGCTCCCGGCTTGGGGAGCGAGTCACCGCTCCCTTTGGCCGCCGGCTCTGCGAGGTGACCCGCAATCTTGAATCCGGCGGGTACCGGATCTTCTCCGCGCTCGACCCGGCGGGGCCGATGCCGGCGGCGGGGCAGTTCTACATGTTGGCCGCCGACCGCGGCTGGGGCGGCGACGGAGGTCGTCCATACCTCGCGCGCGCCTTCTCGGTCGCCGACGCCGAGCAGCAGAAGGGCGGGGTCCGACTCGACTTCCTGGTGCAGGCGGTCGGCCCCGGCACCGCGAGACTCGCCGAGCTCGAAGCGGGGGAGGGGCTGTGGGTCCACGGGCCGCTCGGCAGGCCATTCTCGGCGCCCACGGACGTCGCTGACGGCGCAGCCGGAGCGGTCCTGGTCGGCGGTGGGATCGGCGTCGCCCCGCTGGCGATCTGGCGCCGGCAGCTGCTCGCCGCCGGCATCCCGGCTCGCGTGCTGCTCGGCTTCCGCGACAAGCCCAACTCCGGGGGCCTCGACCTCTTCGATTGCTCCGAGATCCGACTGGCGAGCGAGGACGGCCACACCGGCCATCCCGGTTTCGTGACCGACCTGCTCGCCGTCCTCCTGGAGGGCGACGACGCGCGCAGCGCTGCGGTCTATGCCTGCGGACCGCCTGCGATGCTCGAGGCGGTTCGGGGAATGTGCGCCGAGCGGGGGGTGGCCTGCGAGCTCGCGATGGAGGCGCCGATGGCGTGCGGCTTCGGAGCCTGCTTCGGCTGCGCCACCCCCCTGGCCGGTGGCGGCTATCTGCGCCTCTGCGTCGACGGCCCAGTGGTTCGCGGCGATCAGATCGACACCGCGCTGGTGCCGGGATCAGGGCACTGATCATGGAGGGCAATGGGACAGGGACCGTCATGGCAGATCCCGACCTCTCCACCGAGCTCTGCGGCATCACCCTGCCTCACCCCGTCATCAACGGCTCCGGCACCTTCGACGCGATCGCGGCGCGACGGGCATTCGGCGATCAGCTGCTCGACGAGTTCCCCTTCTCGGCCTTCGTCTCCAAGACGATCACGCCCGAGACGCGGGCCGGCAACCCGCCGCCGCGGCTCTGGGAGACGGCCTCTGGATTGATCAACTCGATCGGGCTCCCGAACAGGGGGCTCAAGGGTTTCCTCGAGGTCGACCTGCCGCGGCTGGCGGAGCTGCCGGTCCCGCTGATCGTCTCGGTGATGGCGACGAGCCACGACGAGTTCGCTCGCTTGGTGGAGGGCGTGGGCGGCAGGGACGAGGTGGCGGCCCTCGAGCTGAACGTCTCGTGTCCCAACGTGGAGTCGGGTCTGATCGTCGGCGAGTCGCCCGCGGAGGGCCGCTCGCTGCTCGAGCGGGTGCGCCCTCTGACCCAAAAACCCCTGCTCGTGAAGCTAACCCCGAACATCGCCGACCCGGTCCCGGTGGCCGAGGCGGCAGTCGGGGGCGGGGCGGACGCGGTCTCTCTGATCAACACCCTTCGCGCCACGGCCCTGACGCCGGGATCGCGCGAACCGTGGCTCGGGGGCGGCACGGGAGGCCTCTCCGGCCCCGCGGTCCGCGCGGTCGCGCTGGCCCAGACCGCTGCGGTGGCCGCCGCGGTCCCGGTCCCGGTGGTTGCGATGGGCGGAATCTCGACGGGTCGCGACGCCGCGGAGATGCTCGGGGCCGGGGCGACGATTGTTGCGGTCGGCACGGAGAGTTTCCGAGACCCGGCCGCCGGATCGAGGATCGCCGGGGAGCTGGCGGGCGAGCTGGCACGGATCTCCGGTTAGACGGGGGTTTTTTTCGCAAACGCCCGAAAGGGGTTTCCGCGCTCGGTGGCCGCGGATATACTGCCGCCCCGATGCAGGCCCCGGTCCAGTCCTCCAACGCCGCGCCCGAGAGATCACTGGACCAGCGGATGGAAGCTCTCCGCCGGGCGAACGACATCCGCTCGAAGCGCGCTCAGCTGAAGCGCGACCTGAAGGCCAACAAGGTCAAGATCCAGACCCTGTTGATGGACCCGCCGGAGTACGTCCAGACGGCGAAGGTCATCGACATGTTGATGGCGGTGCCGAAGTACGGGCGGGTCAAGACCAACCGGATCCTCAACCAGTGCAGGATCTCGCCGTCGAAGACCATTGGCGGCCTCTCCGAGCGCCAGCGCGCCGAGCTCGTCGCGCAACTGCGCAAGTAGCGGCGCATTCCAGGGGTTTTTCGCGGCCGTCCCGGCGGTCATGATCCTCGGCGTGGGGAAGGTCTTCGTCATCACTGGCCCCTCCGGTGTGGGGAAGGGCACGCTGATCGAGCGGCTGCGCGAGCGCGTCCCGGAGCTCGAGCTCTCCACCTCGGCCACCACGCGGGAGCCGCGCCACGGGGAGGTCGACGGACGCGATTACCACTTCCTCTCGCCTGAGGAGTTCCGTCGGCGGCTCGAGGCCGGTGACTTCCTCGAGCACGCGAGCTACAGCGGCAACTACTACGGGACCCTCCGAGATGAGGTCGAGGGGCGGGTCCGGAGGTGCCACTCGGTGGTCCTCGAGATCGAGGTGCAGGGCGCCCGGCAGGTCCGGGATGCGTTGGGCGACGACGCCGTCCTGATCTTCATCGCGCCACCGGATGAGCGGGTCCTCCGGGAACGGCTCGAGATGAGGGGAACGGACTCCCGGGAGGACATCGAGCAGCGTCTGCGGACGGCCGAAGTCGAGCTCGCCGCCCGGTCGGAGTTCCCGCTCGAGGTGGTGAACGACGACCTGCAGAAAGCGGCCGCGGAGCTCGAGCGGCTCGTCCGCGACCAGCTGTCTCTACACTGATCCGCCCATGTCAATGATCCGACCCAGAGTCGACAAGCTTCTCGAGCACACGGACACGCACTACGCCGCCGTTCTGGTGGCGGCCAAGCGTGCGCGCCAGATCAACGCCTACTACCACTCTCTCTCCGAGGGCGCCTACGGCGAGTACACGCCGCCGATGGTCGAGGTCCCCAGCGGGAACTACCTCACCATCGCCCTGGAGGAGACGGCTGCGGGCAAGTTGAAGTACGAGTACAAGTCCTAGTCCCTAGGAGGGCTCGTGGCCCGCATCCTGCTCGGGGTGAGCGGCGGTATTGCCGCCTACAAAGCGCTTGAGCTGGCGCGCCTCGCCACCAAGGAGGGGCACTCCGTCCGCGTCTTGATGACGCCGACGGCGGAGCGCTTCGTCGGCAGGGCGTCCTTCGAGGGCATCGTCGGCGCGCCCGTGCTCACCGACGAGTTCGAGCGCGACCCCGCCCGCGGCGCGTTTCCCGGCGATCCGGTGCCGGAGCACGATCCGATCGGCCACCTCGAGGTGGTGGCGAACGCCGACGCCTACCTGGTTGCTCCAGCATCGGCGAACACGATCGCGAAGCTGGCCACCGGGATCGCCGACTCGATGCTCACCACCTCGTTCCTCGCCTGCACCGCGCCCAGGCTCGTTGCTCCAGCGATGAACGATCGGATGTACCGGGACGCCGCGACTCAGGCGAACCTCGCGACGCTCCGGCAGCGCGCGATCACCGTGATCGAGCCGGAGGAGGGCGCGCTCGCTTCCCGCGGGGAGCAGGGCATCGGCAGGCTGGCCGAGCCGCGGGCGCTCCTCGATGCGATCGAGGCCGCTGCGCCGCGCCCCAGTGGCCCGTGGGACGGGATGCGGGTCCTGGTCTCGGCCGGCGGGACGCGCGAGCCGATCGATCCCGTTCGCTTCATCGGCAACCGCTCCTCCGGGCGGATGGGTCTCGCCCTGGCCGAGCGGGCCGCCCGCCGCGGGGCCGAGGTGACGCTCGTCGCCGCGAACATCTCGCGGCCGGCGCCGCCGGGTGTCCGGAGGGTGGACGTCGAGACGGCCGCGGAGCTCGCCGACGCCCTGGGGCGCGAGTTCGACTCGGCTGACGTCCTGGTGATGGCGGCCGCCCCAGCCGACTTCCGGCCGAAGCGGGCCGCCGGCGAGAAGATCCATCGCGAGGGCACGGGCGGCCTGGAGCTCGACCTGGAGGCGACCGAGGACATCCTCGCCGCGCTGTCGGCTCGCCGTCACGAGGGACAGACGATCGTCGGCTTCGCCGCCGAGACCGACGCCGGGCTCGACCGTGCGCGAGAGAAGCTCGGCCGCAAGGGGGCCGATGCGATCGTCCTCAATGATGTCTCCCGCTCGGAGATCGGCTTCGAGAGTCGGCAGAACGAGGTCGTGATCGTGGAGCGGGGAGGGGAGCACCACGTGCCCCTGGCGTCGAAGGAGCGCGTGGCGGACGCGATCCTCGACCGCGTCGAGGCGCTGAGGAAGACTTCCAGCGCCCGCACCGAGCCGCGCAAGTAGCGCTCGCGCGCGCCCCTCCTCTGCGCCGTCGCCGTGCTCCTACACTGGGTGCATGGCCGAGGACGCGCAGATCTCGAAGAACGAGTCCCTCTATTCGCTCTACCGGCGCGGTATGGAGCTGCTCGAGGATGGTGATTTCGAGGAGGCCACAGTCCCCCTCAAGGAGGCGGCCCGGCAGGCGCCCGAGAAGAGCTCCGTCCGAGAGGCCCTCGGCCGTGCGCTCTTCCGTACCCGCCACTACGCCGAGGCCGCGACCGAGTTCGAGGCGGTGGTGGAGACCCACCCCGTCAACGACTTCGCGCATTTCTGCCTCGGCCGTGCCCTGAGCAAGACCGGCGAGACGCGGCGCGCGCGCCACCACCTCGCGCTCGCCTCCAACCTACGCCCCGAGCGGCGCGACTACCGCATCTACAGAGAGCGGCTTGCGGCCGGCACCTAGCAGCGCCGACCGATGACCGAGATCCGCCTGCTTGCCGTTCCCTATGAGGTTGGTGCGGAGCGCATCGGGGTCGGGCGTGGACCCGAGCGCCTGCTCGAGGCCGGCGCGGAAGCCGCTCTTCGCTCTCGTGGCGCCGAGGTCCGGCTGGAGTTCATCGAGCTCCGCGAGCACCGCAGGGATGAGAGCGGGACGAGCGAGGCCGGCGCCGCATTCGAGCTGATCGAGCTCGTCGCCGAGCGTGTCAGGGCAGCCGTCGCCGACGCGGCGTTTCCCGTGCTGCTCTCCGGCAGCTGCTTCGCCGGAATCGGGGTGGCATCGGGGCTGGACGAGGACTCGCTTGGGGTCCTCTGGTTCGACGCCCATGGGGACTTCAACACGCCGGAGTCGACGATCGACGGCTATTTCGACGGCATGCCGCTCGCGATCCTCACCGGCGGCGCGTGGCCCAACCTGGTGGACAGGGCGGGAGTCAGGACCGTCTCGGAGTCGGCCGTCGTCCTCGCCGGCGCGCGGGACTTCGATCCGCTCGAGGAGCGACGTCTGGAGTCATCGGAGGTCTTCCACCTGCCGGTGAGCGAGATCGGAGGCGACGACGATGTCGCTCGTGTCGCAACCGAGCTCGACCCGACTCCGAGCGGCCTCTATCTGCACGTCGACCTCGACGTGCTCGACTCGGCGGAGGCGAAGGTCAACATCTACAGCGCTTCGGGCGGCCTCACCGGGGCTCAGCTCGAGGCACACGTTCGGTCACTGCTGGCTTCAGGGAAGGTCCGAGCGGTCTCATTGACCGCCTACGACCCCGAGGTCGACGCCGACGGCCGGGTTCCGCCGATCGCCATCCGTCTCCTGGAGAGGGTGGCCGACCAGCTCGCCGAGTCCGCATGAGGGCCCTGGTCCAACGCGTCAGTCAGGCGGCGGTCGACGTCGAGGGCGAGAAGGTCGCTCAGATCGGGCCGGGGATGCTGGTGCTGCTGGGGGTCTCACGGGAGGACACCGAGACGGAGGCGGACCGGTTGGCGGAGAAGGTCCGAGCCCTGCGGATCTTCGACGACGCGGACGGCAGAATGAACGAGCCGCTCGGTGACCGCGAGATCCTCTGCGTGAGCCAATTCACTCTCTACGGCGACACGAAGAAGGGGACGCGGCCGAGCTACGTGCAGGCCGCTCCGGGTGACCAGGCCGAACCTCTCTACGACCGTTTCTGTGAGCGGGCCGGAGCCAAGAAGGGCGTCTTCGGGGCCTGTATGGGCGTCGCGCTGATCAACGACGGTCCGGTGACGGTGATGCTCGAGGTCTGAAATCGCGCTGCTTGCGGGCGCGTGAGGCAGGGCTATACTCGCCGAGGAACCTTTTTTCGCACCGAACTGCGTGTCGAAAGGTGGGCGAGCGCCCGCCTTTTTTTGGGCCTACAAATGGATACAGAGCTTCAGCAACTACAAGAAACCATCGAGTCACGGCTTCGCGATCAGGAGCCGGACGTTGAGCTGCTCGCGATCGAGCGCTCCGCTTCGGAGCGCCTTCTGCTCGTGATCGACCGGAAGGGCGGAGTCGACATCGCTCTCTGTGAGCGGGTGACGAGCCTGCTCCGCGACCTGCTGGAGTCGTATTCGCTCGAGGTCTCGTCGCCCGGCCCCGAGCGCCCGCTGACCAAGCCGGAGCACTTCCGCCGCTTTCTCGGCCGGCGCGTGCGCGTTCGAACCCGCGAGGAGGTCGCCGGCCACAAGAGCTTCACCGGCCGGCTCACCGACGCCGACGACGAGAGCGTCAGCGTCGACTCGGGCGACGGTCCGGTGGCGATTCCGCTCACCGCGGTGCGCCGCTCGAATCTGCTGTCAGACGGAGCCACGAACGGAGGTGCGGGCGCATGACCCAGGAGATCGTCGACGCCGTAAGGATGCTCGAGCAGGAGAAGGGGATTGCGGCGGACACCCTGATGGATGCCCTTCAGGACGCCCTCCTCTCCGCCTACAAGAAGACCCCAGGAGCGGCCAAGTACGCGAAGGTCGAGCTGGACCATGGCACCGCGGACTTCCGCGTCTACGAGCTGATGGTCCCGGAGGACCTCGAGAAGCGTCTCCTCGACGAGCAGTTCGAGGAGCAGCTGCAGGCTGCCGAGGCCGCCGAGGCGGCGGGCGAGCCGATCCCGGAGATCGAGATCAATCGCCCCACCGTCGATCCGGAGACCGGGGAGCGTCGTGAGGCCGCGGAGCCCGAGGTCGAGCTCGAGCGGCTCGGGCCGTACATGAACCAGATCGAGACCCGCGACGTGACGCCGGACGACTTCGGCCGCATCGCCGCGCAGACCGCGAAGCAGGTGATCCTGCAGCGGATCCGCGAGGCCGAGCGCGGCATGATGTTCGAGGAGTACAAGGACCGCGTCGGCGAGCTGGTCACCGGGATCATCCAGCAGTCCGATAACCGCTACACGCTGGTCCAGCTCCGCGAGCGGGTCGAGGCTCTGCTGCCTCGGTCCGAGCAGGTCTACAACGAGCGCTACGACCACGGCATGCGGGTCAAGGCGGTGATCACCGACGTCTCGGCCGACACCAAGGGGCCGAGCATCGTCGTCTCCCGCCGCAATCCAGAGCTGATCAAGAAGCTGTTCGAGTTGGAGGTCCCGGAGATCGCCGACAAGCTGGTGGAGATCACCGGCGTCGCCCGCGAGCCGGGCTGGCGATCGAAGATCGCGGTCGTCTCGCACGCCGATGGCGTGGATCCGGTCGGTGCCTGCGTCGGCCCCCGTGGCTCGCGCGTCCGCATGGTCGTCTCCGAGTTGCGCGGCGAGAAGATCGACATCATTCCCTACAACGACGAGCCCGCCCGGTTCGTCGCCAAGGCGCTCTCGCCGGCGCGGGTCCGCGAGGTCCTCGTCGACGACGAGACCAAGGAGGCGACGGTGATCGTCCCGGACGACCAGCTCTCGCTGGCAATCGGCCGCGACGGCCAGAACGCCCGCCTGGCAGCTCGGTTGACCGGCTGGAAGGTCGACATCACCTCCGAGACCGAGTTCGCCCAGCAGGACGAGGACATCGAGTACGAGGGCGAGGAGGCCGCCGACGGCCGCTGCATGGCGATCATGACCACCGGCCGCCGCTGCCCGAACGCCGCACTTCAGGGCTCCCTGTACTGCGGCCTGCCGCAGCACCAGGCGCTGGCCCGGTTCGGAACGAACCAGGTCGCCGTTCTCGGCCCGTTGAGCGACGAGGAGGTGGGTACGCTCGCTAACGGGGATGCCGACGAGGCGGCCGTGAGGTCGATCGTCGAGAAGGCGGAGAGCCAGTTCGACGAGAGCGCCGGGTCTGAGGAGGCAGAAGAGGACGCCGAGGCCGAGGTCGAAGAGGCCGAGCCCGAGGAGGACGCCGAGGAAGAGGCCGCGGCCGAGGAGGAGGCGCCGGCTGAGGAAAGTGCTCCGGCCGCCGAGGTGCCCGACTCCGGCGAAGAGGCCGAGGGCCCCGAGCAGGATCTGGAGCCCGAGACTGAGGATGAGGACGACCGGGGCGAGCAGATCGACGCGTCCCAGGATGGCGACGAGCCCGAGGGCGAAGCATCAGAGGATGGCGGCGAGCCTGTGACCACGGCTGAGGAGCAGAAGACCGAGTAGGAGATGGCGAAGAAGCGCGTACACGAGATAGCCAAGGCCCAGGGCCTGACCAGCAAGGAGCTCCTCGCTGCGCTCGAGGCTGCCGGCATCGAGGCGAAGGCCGCTCAGTCGAGCGTCGAGGAGTCCGATGCCCTGGCCGCCCTGAAGAACTCGGGCGACGGTGCCAAGAGCTCGGGGGAGGGCGCATCGGCCGCCACCGCGACCAAGACCAAGAAGGCGCCCGCAAAGGCCTCTTCGGAGAAGGCTGCGCCGCCCAAGGCCCCCGCCCCCAAGGCGCCCCCGCCTCAGGGGAATGCGGAAGCTCCCGCGAAGCCGGCCTCCGGCGACGGCGCAGCGGCGAAAAAGGGCCCGGGCAAGCGCAGGCGCCGCGTCGTGATCGACTCCCAGGCGGCCCGCCGCGACCACATCGCGAGAACGCAGCCGCCGCCCCGGCCGCCGCGCCGGCGCGGTGGACGCCGCCGCCGGCCGCTGCTCGAAGAGCCGAGCGACAGGGAGCTGAAGCAGCCGGAGGAGCAGCCGCCGATCAAGGTCAACTCGGGCGCGACCGTGCGTGAGGTCTCCGAGAGCCTGGGACTGTCCGCCGCCGAGGTGATCAAGGCTTTGATGAAGGAGGGTGAGATGGCGACGCTCACCCAGACGCTCACCGACGAGTCGGTCGAGTCGATCGCCAAGCAGTTCGATCGCAAGGTCGAGATCGTCACCGCCGCCCAGGAGGAGGCCGAGGAGCCCGAGGAGGTCCAGCAGGACGATGAGAAGGACCTCGCCGAGCGTCCGCCCGTCGTCACGGTGATGGGCCACGTCGACCACGGCAAGACCTCGCTGCTCGATGCCATTCGCCAGACCCAGGTCGTCGCCAGCGAGGCGGGTGGGATCACCCAGCACATCGGCGCCTACCAGGTGCAGCACGACGGCAAGATCCTGACTTTCCTGGACACACCTGGCCATGAGGCCTTCACAGCGATGCGCGCCCGGGGCGCCAAGGTCACCGACGTCGCGGTGATCGTGGTCGCGGCCGACGACGGGGTGATGCCACAGACCGTCGAGGCGATCGACCACGCCCGGGCGGCCGACGTCCCGATCCTGGTCGCGGTCAACAAGATCGACAAGGAGGGCGCCGACCCCAATCGAGTCCGCACCGAGCTCGCTCAGCAGGACCTCAACCCCGAGGAGTGGGGCGGCGACACCGTCTACGCCGACGTCTCGGCCAAGACCAAGGACGGCCTCGACAACCTGCTCGAGATGATCCTGCTGGTCACCGACCTCGAAGAGCTGGGCGCCAATCCCAACGCTCCCGCCTCCGGAGCCGTGGTGGAGGCCGAGCTCGACCCGGGTCGCGGCCCGGTCACCGGCGTGCTCGTCCAGCGCGGCACCCTCCATGTGGGGGATGCGGTCGTTGCCGGCCCCGTCTGGGGCAAGGTCCGCGCGATGCTCGACGACAAGGGCGAGCGCGTCGACGAGGCGACGCCGGGGACACCCGTTGAGGTGCTCGGCTTCGATGGCGTGTCCGAGGCGGGCGAGCACGTCCAGGTGGTGGAGAACGAACGCAAGGCCCGTCAGCTCGCGCAGGAGCGCGAGACCCGCCTGAAGACCGAGCAGCTCGCCCGCCGCCAGGCTCGCAAGGTCACCCTCGAGGAGGTCTTCCAGAGGGCCAGCGCCGGCCAGCTGAACGAACTCAACATCGTGCTCAAGGCTGACGTCTCGGGGTCGCTCGAGGCGCTCGAGGACGAGATCGCGAAGCTGCCGCAGGAGCAGGTGCCGGTCAACGTGATCCATGCCCAGACCGGTGGCATCAACGAGTCCGACGTGATGCTCGCGGCGGCATCCGACGCTGTGGTCATCGGCTTCAACGTGCGTCCCCTCGCCGATGCCCGCCGTGCGGCCGAGGAGGAGGGCATCGACATCCGCACCTACACGGTGATCTACAAGGTCACCGAGGACCTGCGCGCCGCGATGGAGGGCCTGCTGGAGCCGGAGGAGGTCGAGGAGGCGCTCGGCCAGGCCGAGGTGAAGCAGACCTTCAAGGCCTCACGCGTCGGCACGATCGCCGGCTGCCTCGTCACGGACGGCAAGGTGACCCGCAGCGCCAGCGTGCGCCTGGTGAGGGACGGGACCATCGTCTGGACCGGCAAGGTCGGCTCGCTGCGGCGCTTCAAGGACGACGTCACCGAGGTCGACGAGGGCCAGGAGTGCGGCATCGTGCTCGAGGGCTACGCCGACATCAAGGAGGGCGACGTGCTCGAGTTCTTCGAGACCCGCCAGGTCGAGAAGACCCTCGAGTAGCGCTTGTCTCCCTTCGTCGAGCTGATCGAAATTCGCCTGCATTTCGGTGAAGTTCAGGACCTGAAGGGCAAGCGCAAGCTGGTCAAGTCGCTGAAGGATTCGATCCCCCGCCGCTTCGGCGCGTCTGTCGCCGAGGTCGACGGGCACGACAAGTGGCAGCGCTCGACGCTGCTCTGCGCGCTGGTGGGGGATGGCGGGGTCTCGGACCGGGGCGACGGGCTGATCCGATTCGTGGAGAGCCGGTGTCCGGATGGCTGCTCGGTTGAGCGGGACCTGCTGAGCCTCCGTGACATTCGCAGCTGAGTCGTGTCGACGGAGCGCCTGAGATTGCGTGAGGAACTGCTGTTATCGTCGGCGGCCGAGATGCCCGGCGCTCGGATGCGGCGCGTCAACGAGACGATTCGTGAGGTGTTGGGGGACGCGATTGCCACTGAGCTCAAAGACCCACGCATTGGATTTGTGACCGTGACCGGAGTGGACACCTCACCCGACCTTCGCACCGCACGCGTGTACGTGAGCGTGCTCGGCAACGAAGATGACCGCGAACGCTCCCTGGCGGGCCTGCGCTCCTCGCACGGGGTCCTGCAAAGCAAGATCGCCGGCGCGATGAGACTGAAGCGAACACCGACCCTGACCTTCGAATACGACGACAGCGTGGAGCGCGGCGCCCGGATCGCCCGCCTTCTTGACGAATGACTGAATCGACTGAGCTCCTGACCAGCGACATCGACCGTGTCGCGGATGCGATCCGCGCCGATGAGCGCTTCCTGCTGACCACCCACGAGAACCCGGACGGCGACGCCCTGGGCTCCTTGCTCGCGATGCACAGCATCCTCGAGGCGCTCGGCAAGGATTCGGTCATGTTCCTCGCCGCGAAGGAGTTCCCGCTTCCCGTCGAATACCGCTTCCTGCCGCTGGAGGAGGTCTTCCACGAGCCACCGGCGGACATCGCGGATCGCGTGGTGATCTTCCTCGACTGCGGAAACATCGATCGAATGCCCGTCGACTTCCTGCAGCACGGCGACAACAAGGTGATCAACATCGATCACCACCACGACAACACGCTCTTCGGCAGCGTCAACCTCGTCGATGTCGATGCCTCGTGCACCGCGGAGATCATCTACGACCTCTCGGGGCTGCTCGACGTCCAGCTGACCCCGGAGATGGCCATCGCTCTCTACGTCGGCCTGGTCACCGACACGGGCAAGTTCATGTACGAGAACACCGACGCCCGCTCGCACCGCATGGCCGCAGGGCTGATCGAGGCCGGGGTGCAGGTCAACGAGGTCTATCGCCGGCTCTACGAGCACGCACCGGTGGAGAAACTCAAGCTCCTCGCCCGGGCGCTCGAGGGCGTCACGCTTCGTGACGGTGGCCGGCTCGCGGTCACCTACATCTCGATCGACGACTACGCCGCCACGGGCGCCACCGAGGCCCTCACCGAAGGCATCATCGACCATCTGCGCACGGTCGACGGCACGCAGGTGGCCGCAGTGGTGCGCGACCAGCCCGACAACGACCGTGCGGAGCGCAAGGTGAGCATGCGGTCGACCGACGGGCTGGTGGACGTCTCGGCGATCGCCCGGGTGAACGGCGGTGGGGGACATCGCCGCGCCGCGGGCTTCAGCACGGACCTGGAGTTCGAGGAGATCGTCGATTTCCTGATCAGGGAGATCGACTCTCAACTCTCCACCTGAGCCGGGCGTGACGGCGGCGGAGTCGACCTCCGCGGGTGGGCTGCTGGTGGACAAGCCGGCGGGCGTCACCTCGCACGACGTCGTTGCAGAGATCAGGCGGGAGCGCCACGGCAAGGTCGGACACGCCGGGACCCTCGATCCGTTCGCGACGGGGCTGCTCGTGGTGTTGCTCGGCCGCGCGACGCGCCTGCAGCGCTACCTCCTCGAGTTGCCGAAGACCTACCGCGCGACGGCCCGTTTGGGATGGCGCTCCTCGACGGGCGATCCCGACGGCGAGCTCACCGAGACCGGCTGGATTCCCGAGCACCTGGAGCTGCCGACCGGCGAGATCGAGCAGCGGGTGCCGATGACATCGGCGGTCAAGGTCCGGGGGGAGCGGCTGTACCGCAAGGCCCACCGCGGCGAGGAGGTGGAGACTCCGAGCAGGCGGGTGACGATCCACCGCGCGGAGCTGATCGAATCGGACGGAGAGCGCGCGACGTTCGAGATCGAGTGCTCCTCCGGCACCTACATCCGCACGCTGGTCGAGACGCTGGAAGACGCCTACTGCGAATCGCTGCGCCGGACGGCGATCGGCGACCTGCGGGTGCCGGAGCGGGGCCGGCAGGAGATCGCGGTGGAGGAGATGATGAGCTTCCTGCCCGAGCGGCTGCTCGACGAAGTGGAGGCCGTGGCAGTGGGGCACGGTCGGCCCGTTACGGAGCCGTTCGACGTGCCACCGCGCCGCGTTCGTCTCACCCATGAGGGCCGCCTCGTGGCAGTCGCCCGCGTGGATGGAGAGAATCTGCGGCCCGAGGTGGTTCTCAGGTGACGATCAAGGTGACAAGCCTCCCCGACGCCGAGCCGCGCGACCGGCATGTGGCGATCGGCGTCTTCGACGGCGTTCACAGGGGGCATCAGGCCGTGATCGACGAGGCGGACACGGTGCTCACCTTCGACCCCCATCCACTCTCGGTGATCAACCCCGACGCGGCACCCAAGCTGATCATGCCCTTCGACGTGAAGCGGGACGTGATCGACGGCCTCGGGGTCCGGGAGCTGGTGATCATCCCATTCGACAAGGAGTTCATGAAGATCCCCGCCGAGGAGTTCATTTCCAAGATCCTGATCGACAAGCTCGACGCGAAGAGGGTGTCGGTGGGGGAGAACTTCCGCTTCGGTGCGAAGGCGCAGGGAACGCCCCAGATGCTCGCCGAGCGGGGCGAGTTCGAGACCCGCATCGTCCCTCTGGTCGAGGTGGACGGCGAGACGGTCTCCTCCAGCCGGATCAGGGGTCTCGTCGCCGCGGGCGAGGTCGACGCGGCGATGCGGTGCCTCGGCGCGCCGTTCATGGTGGAGGGAAGGGTGGTCGAGGGAGACCGGCGGGGACGCGAGCTCGGTTTTCCGACGGCCAACCTGGTCCCGGACGATCACCTCGTCGTCCCGGGCCACGGCGTCTATGCGGCCTTCGCGAACGGCCACCCGGCGGCTGTCAACGTTGGCGTCAGACCCACCTTTGACACCGGCAGGGGGCTGCTGATCGAGTCCTTCCTGATCGACTTCGATCGCGATCTCTACGGGCAGAACCTCCGGGTCGCCTTCGTCAGTCGTCTTCGTGGAGAGAAGCGCTTCCCCAGCGTCGAGGACCTGGTCGCGCAGATGAGTGGCGACGTCGCCGAGGCGCGGGAGATCCTCGCCAAGTACCAGGAACACGCATAAGACGGCTGGCTGCTCCCGCTTGTCGCGGGTTGCGCCTCGCTTCGCTCGGCGCACCCTTGCATCTTCGCTGCCGCCTATCGATCGCTACCCTGTTGCGCCGTGCCGCTGACGAAGGACAGAAAGCAGGAACTGATCGGCAAGTACGGCCGGTCGGGCGAGGACACCGGATCGGCCGAAGTGCAGGTCGCGATGCTCACCGAGCGGATCAATGAGCTCACAGAGCATCTGCGAACGCACACCAAGGACCATCACTCGCGTCGCGGCCTCCTCAAGATGGTCGGCAAGCGCCGGCGCCTCCTGCGGTATCTCGAGAGCAACGACCTCGAGCGCTATCGCTCCCTGGTCGCGGAACTGGGACTCCGCCGCTAACCGCGGTGATCGAGGCAGGTTCCAAGGCTCCGAACTTCTCCGTCCCGGACCACGACGGCAATCAGGTCTCGCTCTCGGATTACGCCGGGCGGAAGCTTGTCCTGGCCTTCTATCCGCTCGACTTCAGCCCGGTCTGCTCGGATCAGCTCAGTCTCTATCAGGAGGTCCTGGGCGAGATCGAGGCCCAGGGCGCGAGCCTCGTCGGGGTCAGCGTCGACTCGTCGTTCTCCCACCACGCCTTCCGCAAGGACCGCGGCCTGACCATGACACTGCTCTCGGATTTCAACCCCAAGGGTGAGGTCTCGCGCGCCTACGGTGCCTGGATCGACTCGGTCGACCACAGCAACCGCTCTTTGGTCCTGATCGACGAAGAAGGCGTCGTGCGCTGGTCCCACGCCTCCCCGACGCCGCTGGAGATCCCGGGCGCCAACCTGATCTTCGACGCGCTCGCAGCTTAGGCGCCAAGGTGTAAAGCCACCCATCGAGGCTCCGCCCGCACGAGCAGCGTGACTGGCAGGCGGTTGCCCAGAAAGAAGCCAGCCGCCGAGACCGTGCGCGCCTTGTAGCGCCAGGGAACGAAACGGATCTCGACATATGGCGCCAACCGCATCGGGTTTGGCGCTTGCAGGCGAGCGTGGCCCCGTTGGTGCCCGCAACGGAGGCGACCGCCGTCCCGGCGCCGTTTTCCGCTCGACCCGCAGCCCGCGCGATCAGGGCCGAGGCCGCCATTAGGGATGCGCTGAGGAAGAGCCGTGAAGCTGTCATGCGCCATAGGTAAACGGCCCGCGATGGCGGCGCGATGAACGAAACCGATGCGTCGACCCGATCCCAACCCTCGGGATCACGCGTCCTGATCTTGCTGGTTTTGCTCTCGGCGCTGCTCCGCTTCCCGACCCTCGGCGCCAAGAGCTTCTGGGGAGATGAGCTCAGCACGGTCGACCTGGTCCACCGCTCCCTGAGCCACATGCTCACCGGGATCGGGAACTTGGAATCGACGCCGCCCCTGTACTACATGATCTCCTGGCTCTGGGTCCAGGTCGTCCCCAGCACCGAGGTCGGGATGCGGTTCCTGCCGGCGCTCTGCGGGGTGGCGGTAGTGCCGGTCGCCTATTCGATCGGCCGCGAAGTCGCTTCCGCTCGTGCCGCCACCATCGCTGCCGCGCTGGTGGCGTGCAACCCGTTCATGGTCTGGTACTCGCAGGAGGCGCGGGCCTACTCGCTGCTCGCCCTGCTCAGCGGGATCGGCATGTTGCTCGCGATCCGTGTGGTCAAGCGGCCCGCCCGCCGCCTCTATGCCGGCTGGGCGCTGGCATCGGCACTTGCCTTGGCCACGCACTACTTCGCGGTGTTCCTGATCGTCCCTGAAGCGCTGGCTCTCCTGCGACTGGCGCCGAGGCGCCGCACGGCAGCCGCAGCGATCGGAGCCGTCGGTGCCGCCGGCGCGTTTCTTCTTCCGCTGGCGCTGCAGCAGCAGTCCCTCGGTCACGCCGACTGGATCAGGAACGCACCGATCCTCAGCCGGCTCGCGATCACTCCGCTCGATTTCCTCGTCGGCTTCGATCTCACCGCGGCGGCGGTGCCCGTGGCGGTGGTCGCGGTGATGGTGGCGGTGGTCGGTCTGGCGCGCCTCGCCGCATCACGCCTTCGGGACGGTCCCGGTCTGCGTCTGCTGGCGGCCCTCGTCGGAGCCAGCTTCGCCATGCCACTCGTGCTCGCCATTGTGGGGCTCGACTATCTGGATCCACGTAACCTGATCGTCGCGTTGGTGCCCGCGCTCGTGCTCCTCTCGATGGGGTTTGCCGCTCCGAGGCGTCCACGCCACGGCGCCGTTGCGGCCGTCGGTCTCTGTCTGGCTTCGCTGGCGGTGGTCGTGCTGACAGCCTGGGAGCCGAAGTACCACAGCGAGGACTGGCGGGCAGCGGCCAGCGACCTGGGGCCGCCCCGCGTTGACCGGGTAGTGATCGCGATGCCCGGGAGCTTCGCGCGAAAGCCGCTCGAGTTCTACCTGCCGGGGAGCCGCGCGCTGTCGAGCACCGGCGAACCCGTGGGAGAGGTCGATGTCCTGGCCCTGCCCCGGCAGGGAAGCACCGAGCCCACCGGAGCCCCGCGCCTCTCGATGCCCAGCCTGCGCCTTGTCGCGCGCGATTTCGACGATCGCTTCGTCGTCTGGCGCTACCGGTCGACTGGGCCGCTCCGACTCTCACCCGTCGGCACTGGGACCCGCAGTCGGGAGGTTCCGGGCGGACGTCATCTGGCAGGCGTCGGCGACCTCAACCGCGGCAGCACAAGTCCCGCTGCATTCGGGTTGAGCTCTCGCCGAATCATCCAGATCGCGAGCCAGGCCGTAAGCAGCTGGCGCAGCCCGTAAGCACCCCATTGGACCCCGAGCGGGAAGTCCGAGGCGATGGGGCCGACCGGATGCAGCGGTCCGAAGGTGGAGGCGAAGATCAGCACGTCCAGCAGCGCAAAGGCCAGCGCCAGCACCACCGGCGCGCCTTCGATCGCCAGTGCGGCGAATATCCAGAGCGAGTACTGGGGGCTGTAGACCTTGGCAGTCGCGAACACCCACAACAGCCCGGCAGAGGATGCGGGGATCAGAGCGCCACCCGGCCGGTTCCGGGCGCCGACCGCCAGGATCACGATCAGGGCCAGGCCGGCGGCGAACAGCGGCACCGCCACCAAATCCGCTGCGTGGCCGAGCAGGGGGTGCCAGATGGTCCCGCGCGGGGGCCGTTGGTCCGTGTAGGTGAAGAAGTAGGACCAGTTGGCGCGGATCGATCCTGCCCCGGTGAGCGCGAACGGGAGGTTGACGGCCAACGTGGTCGCTGTGAAGACGCCCACGACCAGGGCGGCAGAACGCCGTCGCCGCTCAGCCAAGTGGAGGGCGACGACGACCGGGAGAACCACGATCGGGAAGAGCTTGGCCCACGTCGCGAGAGCGAGGCCCGCCGCGCCGAATCCGTCCCTGCCCCGCTCGAAGAGAAGCAGCGCGATGACGAGCAGGCAGATCCCCAGCAGGTCCCAGTTCAGGGTCCCGTAGAGGGCGAGGGCCGGCGCGGCTGCGAACAGCCACGGGTTGGCCCCGTCGATCCGGCTGATCGCCCAGACAGTCACCAGGGCCAGACAGAGGAGGAGGCCGGTGGAGCACAGGAAGTACGCGGCGACGCTGGTGTGGGCAAAGCTCGCCACCCAGACGAACAGGCCGGTGAGGACCGGGTATTCGAAACGGAAGTCGATGTACGGCATCGGATGCTGCCCGAGGTGGTCACGCAGGAAGAGATGCGAGATGTCCGAATAGGCGCCGACATGTGCCATCAGGTCCACGTTGAGGGCGTGGGCGGTCAGCGGTCCCTGGTAGGCGAGCAGGACCGGCGCCCGCATCAGCGCCCCGAAGAGGATCAACGCGGCGGGCAGCGCAATCAGAAGGGCCGTGCGCGGTCGCGCACCTCGGCAAGCCTGAATGGCGTGTGCGGCCATAGGGAGCTATCCGGCGTCGGGAGGTCCGGAGCCTAGGCCGCCGCACCTGAAGAGAACATGAACTGCCTGCGACCGCGGGGATCCCGAAACCAGTACCAAGCTCTATTTGAGGGGGACAGTGACGGGACCCGGTAGCCGTCGGTAGACGGCGAAAAAGTCGCGGTCGTCCGGGCTGAGGTAGCGGGTGGAGGGCTGATTCGATGGCCCGACCTGCGTCGGGCGCAGGCCGTGGTGGTGGGTGTAGGTGATCAGCGTGTGCCAGTCAGCATTGATGTCGAACTGCATCGCTCGAACCGCCCCCGCACGCTGCAGTATTCGCGCCAAGGTGATCACGGTCTGGTCGTCGGCGGCTGCGAAGATCAGGTTGCCGCGACGGTCGATGCCGACGCCGGTGCGCCAGACGCGGACGGCGTTGCCGACCGTGAAGCCCCACTGCGAGCTGTCGTTGAGGGCGGGGTTGAGTCGTCCGTTCCAGATGATCGGCGGCAGGCTCTGGCGGGCCCAGGCGACGTTCGGCCCGGCATTGGCGCCGGCGCTCCACCTCACGATCGCTACGCGGCCATCGCGATAGCCGACGAGCGTGGCGTTGCCTCTCGCGAGCGGCTCGTTGATGCGGCCGTTGTCGGTCGAGCCGTTGTTCGTGTCCGAGTAGATGAAGCCGCTGTTGAAGGTCGCCAGCAACCGTCGGCGCTGGTCATTCGGGACCATCATCGGGCCGCGTACGGCTGCGTGCGGCGGCTCGTAGCGGCCCGGATAGAACGCGAGCGCGGTGCGCGTGTGATCGAACCAGGCGACGTAGGCGACGATGCGGGGGTAGTCGAGCTCGGTGCGGAAGGTCGTCACCAGCACCGGTGCGCCGCCCTGGACCGGCGGGCCGGTCGGCTTCCAGACCCCTTCGCCGTGCAGGGGGTGGGCGAAGACCGGCTTGATCCGCGGCGGCCCCGCGGTCGTCTCGCTGGGCCCCTTCGCGGCCACGCCTGTCGGGGGCAGGCTGGTCAGCTGTGGCCCACCCTTGCTCGGCGCGTTCCAGCTGTAGTAGACGTGCTCGATCTCATCGACCAGCTGGTTGCCGAGGGGAACATCGGCCCGGACCCACTCGACGCTGCGCGGGAAGAAGGCAATGCTCGAAGGCCGCAGCATCCAGGTCGCATACGAATAGATCACCGGCGACAGCAGAACGGGTATTGCCACAAGAAGGAAGGTGCGCCGGCGTCGCCGCCGGCGTCTGACCTTCGACTCGCGCCTCTGCTCGCGGCGCGCCGCAATCTGGGCGCGCGAGGTCGAGCCGGGCGGTGGGTCCGCCGCGGCCGACGGACTACTCACAGCAGGACCGGCTCCAGACTGCCGCGGAGCACCCATTTGAGAAAACCTAGGCTCGATCGATCAAGAGATGATGAAAGACAACGCCGCGGGCGCCAAGCTCTCGCCGAGATTGCCGCGGTGGGCCGGGCGGCAGCGGTGGTCGGGCGCTTCAGCCAATCGATACCGGCGCGGCACACTAGAGTGGCGAAACCGAGATGCCGGCTCCAATGCTTTTAGCTGTCGACGGCGATCCTGACGCCCTAGGTCGCGTCGAGCGGGAGTTGCACGACCGCTACGCAAGCAGCTACCGGGTCGTCGGTACACGCTCGCCGGACGAAGCGCTCGCGCTCCTGACCCAGGTCGCGGATGCCGGGGAAGACGTCGCCCTGGTGCTCGCCGCGCAGTGGCTTCCGGAGATGACCGGCAGCGAGCTGCTCGAGCGCGTGCGCCGGCTCCACCCTCAGGCCAAGCGCGGGCTGCTGGTTAGCTGGGGGGAGTGGGGAGAACGGCAAACCGCCGAGGCAATCTTCGACTCAATGGCCCTGGGACGGATCGATTACTACGTCCTCAGGCCGGCGACCTCGCCGGACGAGCTGTTTCACCAGGCTATCTCCAGCTTCCTGCTGGAGTGGACCGAGGCTCACCTGATTGCGCCGCATACTGTCCGCGTTGTAGCCGACGCCTGGGCAGGGAGAGCATACGAGCTGAGGGATACCCTCCAGCGCTGCGCGGTCCCGCACGCCTTCTATCTGAGCGACTCGGAGGAGGGGCGCGTGCTACTTGCCAAGAGCGGCGCAGGGGCGAGGCTCCCGCTGATGGTCCTTCCCGACGGTCGGGTCCTGAGCGACCCGACGAACACGGAGATCGCGGATGCCACCGGTGGCTGGATCGACCCCGACCGGGAAGAATTCGACGTGGTCATCGTAGGTTCCGGACCGGCGGGCCTTTCGGCAGCAGTGTATGGCGCTTCCGAGGGCCTGGAGACCCTCGTGGTGGACGAGGGCGGAGTCGGTGGCCAGGCAAGCTCGAGTTCGCTGATCCGGAATTACCTGGGCTTCCCTCGCGGGGTTAGCGGCAGGCGGCTCGCCGAGCAGGCCTACGAGCAGGCCTGGGTCTTCGGCGGGTACTTCATCCACATGAACAGGGTGCTCAGCCTCACTCGAGATGGCGACAGGCGGCAGCTGACCCTCTCGGAGGGGCGGCGGATCAGCGCCCGGGCGGTGATCCTCGCCACCGGCGCTGCCTACCGCCGGTTGGGCGTCCCCGCGCTCGAGACCCTGAGCGGCGCGGGGGTCTTCTACGGCGGTTCTGCCTCGGAGGCTCCCGCAATGGCCGGGAAGGACGCTTACATCGTCGGCGGGGCGAACTCAGCCGGGCAAGCGGCATTGCACCTGGCACGCTACGCCCGCCAGGTCACCCTCGTGGTGCGCGCTCAGTCGCTACGCGCGGGGATGTCGGACTACCTGGTGAAGGAAGTGGAGGCGACGCCGAACGTGGAAGTCCGCGTGGGCTGCGAGGTTGTCGGGGGTGGAGGCGACGGGAGACTCGAGTACTTGGTGCTTGGCGAGGGCGCGACCGGCGACGTAGTGACGGTGACCGCCGATGGGCTCTTCGTGCTGATCGGGGCTCGCCCGCAGACGGATTGGCTGCCGTCAGAGATAGCGAGAGACAGGCACGGCTTCCTGCTCACGGGCCCGGATCTCACGGACGACCACGGCTGGGCGCTCGACCGCCGCCCGTTGCGGCTCGAAACGAGCATGCCGGGCGTGTTCGCGGCGGGCGATGTGCGGCATGGATCCGTCAAGCGCGTGGCCTCTGCGGTCGGAGAAGGGTCGATCGCGATTCAGCTAGTCCACAGCCTCTTCACGGCCGACCGCCTGCATCGCCGGCGCCCCGCCAAAAGGGTTGTGCCTGCCGTGAGCGGAGGCGCACCCGCTTCTCGAGCGGGTCAGCCGCCGGGTGTGGGTGGCAGGACTGAAGAATGATCGAGGTCGAGGATACGGTTCGTCTGCAGTTCGCCGTATGGCTGCTTGTGCGCCGGTAGCTTGCTCCCATGAGCGAGTTGACGAGTGCGTCGGTCCCTCCGATCGGGGCCGAGGATCATGTGATCGGCGACGGGGCAGAGGTGATCGTCTACGCCGACTTCGGCTGTCCGTACTGCGCGGTGTCCTGGGCCCGCCTGCGCGAAGTGTCGCTGCGACTTTGCTTCCGGCACTTTCCGATGGCCTCGAAGCACCCGCGGGCGCCGGCCCTGCACGCGGCCGCCGAGGCCGCGGGTGTCCAGGGCGCCTTTTGGGAGATGTGTGACTCCCTCTATGCGGATCGCGGGCGCGTCGACGACCCGCATCTCTGGGAGCGGGCGGAGCGCTTCGGACTCGATCTGGAGCGGTTCAACTCAGACCGGCGCTCGGACGCTGTGCGGGCGCGGATCGCGCGCGACTTCTCCAGCGGCATTCGGGCCGGCGTGGGGGGGACCCCGACCGCTTTCGTCGACGGGAACCCGCTGCGCGGCGATTTGATCGAGATTCTGCGGGGGCTCGCGGCCTAGCGGCCGCTACCATCATCCCGACAGAGAACGAGAGTTCTGAAGCCAAAAGCGGTCGCCAACCGGGCGGCCGGAAGGGAAACACAACCTATGAGTATGTTTGACGTGACCCGCGTCTCGGCTGAGGTAGGCGGGGAGGAGATCTCCTTCGAGACCGGAAAGCTCGCCCGTCAGGCGAGCGGCGCCGTCGTCGTGCGCTCAGGCGACACGATGGTGCTCTGCACAGCGACCGCGGGCAATGACCGCGATGTCGACTTCCTCCCCCTCACCGTCGACGTGGAGGAGAAGCACTATGCCGCGGGCAAGATCCCCGGCTCGTTCTTCCGGCGCGAAGCGAGGGCCGGCGAGAAGGCGACCCTCACGGCGCGCATGATCGACCGCCCGCTGCGACCCCTCTTCCCGAAGGGCTGGCACCGCGAGACCCAGCTGGTCTCACAGCCGATGTCGGTGGACCACGTCCACCCCTACGACATCCTCGCCATGAACGGCGCCTCCGCCGCGCTGGCGATCTCCGACATTCCGGTGGCTGCCCACGTGGGTGCCGTCCGCATCGGCAAGCTCGACGGCGATTTCGTCGTCAACCCCGATGAGGAAAAGCTCCAGGAGCTCGATCTCGATCTGATCGTCTCGGGCACCGACGAGGCGATCCTGATGGTCGAGGCCGGCGCCGACGGCGTCACCGAGGCCGAGATCCTCGACGCGCTCGACATCGCGCACCAGGAGATCAAGAAGCTCGTGGCGACGATGGAGGAGCTGCGCGCGACGGCCGGCAAGGAGAAGATCGTCGTGGAGCCGCCACAGGTGAATCAGGAGCTCTACGAGTCGATTGAGAAGTCTCACGGCGACAAGCTCGACCAGGCCACGCAGATCGAGGCCAAGCTCGAGCGCCAGGACGGGATCAACGCCGTCGAAGCGGAGGTGGTCGAGGTCTACGCGCCGCCGACCGAGGACGAGCAGGCCGATCGCGAGAAGACCGCCGAGGTCAAGGGCGCCTTCGCGAAACTCGAGAAGGACACCATCCGCCGCCGCATCGCAGTGGACAAGAAGCGGCCCGATGGCCGTGCCCAGGATGAGATCCGCCCGATCGAGACAGAGGTCGACGTCGCTCCCAGGGTGCACGGCTCTGCCCTGTTCACCCGCGGCGAGACGCAGATCCTCTCCAGTGTCGCCCTCGGCACCACCCGTATGGACATGAAGGTCGACAACCTCGGCCTCCAGGAGTCCAAGCGGTTCTGGCATCACTACAACTTCCCGCCGTTCTCGGTGGGTGAGGCCGGCTTCATGCGCGGCCCGAAGCGCCGCGACATCGGCCACGGCGCGCTCGCCGAGCGGGCGCTCGAGGCCACGATCCCCGACGAGGACGAGTTTCCGTATGTGATCCGCGTCGTCTCGGACACGCTGGAGTCGAACGGGTCCTCGTCGATGGGCTCGGTCTGCGCCTCTTCGATGGCCCTCCAGGCCGCCGGTGTGCCCGTCTCAGCGCCGGTCGCGGGCGTGGCGATGGGCCTGATCAAGGAGGGCGACGACTACATCGTCCTCACGGACATCGCCGGCGTCGAGGACCACCTCGGCGACATGGACTTCAAGGTCGCCGGGACGGGGGAGGGCATCACCGCCCTGCAGATGGACATCAAGATCACGGGGGTCACCTTCGACATCCTGCGGGATGCGCTGGACCAGGCCCACAAGGGTCGTCAGTTCATCCTCGGCAAGATGGCCGAGTCGATCGATCATCCGCGCGAGCAGCTCTCGCAGTTCGCGCCCAAGATCACCTCGATCAAGATCGACCCGGAGAAGATCGGCGCCCTGATCGGCAAGGGCGGCGAGACGATCCGCGGCCTCTCCGAGGAGTTCGAGGCAGAGATCGACGTCGACGACGACGGCACGGTGCGGCTCTACGCACCCACCGGCGATCTGGTCGACGCCCTCGCCGATCGGATCACCTCGATGACGAAGGATGTCGAGGTCGGCGACCGCTTCAAGGGCAAGGTCGTGAAGACGACCAACTTCGGGGCGTTCGTCGAGCTCACGAAGGGCACCGACGGCCTGCTTCACATCTCCAACGTGAAGCCGGGCGAGCGAGTCGGCACGGTCGAGGACGTCCTCAACCAGGGCGACGAGATCGATGTCACCGCCGTCGAGGTCGACAAGGAGCGAGGCCGAATCGGCCTGCGGCTCTCGGAGGACCCCGACGTCGAGGGCAAGTCGGCGGAGGAGCTCGCAAGCGTCGGCACCGGCGATTCCGGTCCGCCGCGAGGCGGCGGGCGCCGCGACGGCGGTGCTGGCGGGCGCAGGCGCGACCGTGATGGCGGCGGCGGTGGCCGTCGCCGCGAGCGCGACAGCGGCCGAGGCCGCTGAGCCCGATACGCATGACCGATTCGGCGCAGGTAACCGAGCTCGAGTCGGGCGCCCGGGTGGTCACCGAGGTCGTCCCCTCGGTGCGCTCGGTGGCTCTGGGCCTCTGGGTTCGCACGGGTTCGAGGGACGAGACGCCGGCACAGGCCGGCGTCTCGCATTTCCTCGAGCACCTGCTCTTCAAGGGGACCAAGCGCTACTCCGCGATCGAGATCGCGGAGATCTTTGACGGCCTCGGGGCGTCGGTGAACGCGGCGACGGGCAAAGAGTCCACCAACCTGTACGCCCGCTTCCTCGATACGCACACCGATGAGGCGTTCGACCTGCTCGCGGAGATGCTGCTCGGCCCGACCTACCCGGAGATCGACTCCGAGCGCGAGGTAGTCCTCGAGGAGATCGCCATGTACGAGGACGAGCCGCAGGACAAGGTCCACGACGTGCTCGATAGGGCGGTCTTCGGTGGCCACCCCCTCGGCCGTCGCGTGCTCGGTGAGGCCGATGTGATCAGCTCCATTCCGGTCCCGGACATCGACTCCTACCACCGGGCCCGCTACACGGGCGGGAACATCGTGGTCGCCGCGGCCGGGAATCTCGATCACGAGCAGATCGTCGAGCTGACGAAGCGCCATATCGAACCCCCCGCGGCGTCGGGAGGCGGCACGCACGAGCCACCGGAGGTCGACGGAGCCGAGGTCGCCTTCCAGCAGAAGGACACCGAGCAGTTCCACATCGCGTTCGGGGCTCCCGGCATCGACCGCTCCGATGAGCGCCGCTACGCGCTCACCATCCTCGATACGGTCTTCGGCGGATCGACCTCCTCCAGGCTCTTTCGCGAGATCCGAGAGAAGCGCGGTCTCGCCTACGCGGTCGGCTCGTACACGCAGCAGTACGTGGACAGCGGCCTGGTCGGGCTCTACGTCGGCACCCGGGAGGACAACGTCGAGGAGGCGTGCGGGATCATCGGGCGGGAGCTCGCCTCGATCCACTCCGACGGGATCACCGAGGAGGAGCTGATCCGCGCCAAGGAGCACGTCAAGGGCCGCATGGTGCTCTCTTCGGAGTCCACCGGTGCGCGCATGGGCCGGATCGGCAAGGCCGTTCTCTTCGATACGCCGCTGCTGACGATCGACGAGCTGATCGAGAGGATCGACGCGGTCACGGGCGACGAGATCGCCGATCTCGCTCGCGACCTGTACGACCCCGCGGCCCTCTCGGCGGCGGCGATCGCACCGAACGAGGAGCGCTTCCGCTCCGCTCTAGCGCCGGTCAGCGAGGCGCTCGCCGCCGCGTAGATGCGCCGGGAGGGACGGGTCCTCGCCTGGCTGGGCGGTGGGAAGCCGCAGCGCCAGGGCCTGGAGGCGCTGGCCGACTGGTTCCGGGCGATCGATCCCTCATAAGATCGCCCGCGATGGCCGACCCGATCAGAGTCATGGTCTCCGGCGCCGCCGGGCGCATGGGGGAGACCACGTCCA
Organism: uncultured Solirubrobacterales bacterium; assembly: GCA_963804595.1. Lineage (GTDB taxonomy): Bacteria > Actinomycetota > Thermoleophilia > Solirubrobacterales > 70-9 > DASUPK01. The sequence continues at coordinate 263,670 of CAWDQZ010000003.1, read as the reverse complement.
ACGCAGTGGAGGATGCGGACGACCTCGAGCTCGTCGGACGAGCCGATCCTTCCCTCGGCACCTCGGTGGGCGAGTTTCTGGGCGCGGCGGACGTGATGGTGGACTTCACCACCCCCGATGCCGCGCCCGCGAACGTGATGGAGGCGATCGGCGCCGGCGTGCACACCGTGGTCGGCAGCACGGGATTCGACCTGGATGAGCTCCGCGGGCGGGTCGAGGAAGCAGCCGGCGGGGCCAACTGCTTCGTCGCGCCGAACTTCGCGATCGGGGCGGTACTGATGATGGAGGCCTCGAAGCTGATCGCGCCGCACATGCCGGAGGCCGAGATCATCGAGCTGCATCACGACCGGAAGCAGGATGCGCCCTCGGGCACCGCGAAGCGAACGGCGCAACTGATCGGCGAGGCCGGCGGAAACGTCCACGAGCCGATCCACTCGGTGCGACTGCCCGGGCTGGTCGCGCATCAGGAGGTCGTCTTCGGAGGACAGGGCCAGACACTCTCCGTTCGCCACGACTCCACCGATCGCACCAGCTTCATGCCCGGCGTGCTGCTGGCGATCAGGAAGGTTCCCGTTCTGCCGGACCGCTTCGTCGTGGGCCTGGAGAATCTGCTCTGAGCGGTACTCTCAGGCTGATGGCGGAGATCGGAGGCGTAATCACCGCGATGGTGACGCCGTTCACCGAGGACCGCTCGGTGGACGAGGTTGCAGCTCGCAAGGTGGCGCGCCACCTGATCGAGCACGGCTCCGACGGTTTGGTGCTCTCGGGCACCACCGGGGAATCGCCCACCCTCGACGACGAGGAGAAGCTGGCACTGCTGCGCGCCGTGCGCGACGAGGTCGGCCCCGACGTGCTTCTCATCTGCGGCACCGGCTCGAATGACACGCGGCATTCCGAGCGGCTTTCGGCGGCGGCCGCCGAGGCGGGTGCCGATGCGGTCCTCGCTGTCACCCCGTACTACAACAAGCCGAACTTCCGCGGGATCAGGGCGCACTACGAGGCCGTCGGAAGGGCGGCCGGGATTCCGGTGGTGCTCTACAACATCCCGTCGCGGGTGGTGGTGAACGTCTCGCCCGACCAGCTGGCCGAGCTGGCCCGGATCGAGAACGTCGTCGCGGTCAAGCAGGCGAACGACGATGAGCTGCAGCCGGTCGACGGCCTGAGTGTGCTGGCGGGCAACGACGGGACCTTCCTACGCACCCTCGAGATGGGTGGCCCCGGGGGTGTGCTGGTCGCCAGCCACCTGGTCGGCTCCGAGATGCGCGAGATCTACGACGCCATGCAGGCGGGTGACACCGATCGTGCGCGGGAGATCGACGAGTCGCTGCGGCCGATATACGACGTCCTCGGCAAGACCAATCCGATCCCGGTGAAGGCTGGGTTGGAGCTGCTCGGAATCTGCTCGGCACGGGCGCGCCTGCCGATCGTCGAGGCGGACGAAGAGCAGCGGGCCGAGGTCAAACGGGCTCTCGAGGCCCACGGCCTGCTGGCCGGGAGCGCCGCGTAGGTTTGTCCAGCTCCGGCGTTCGGATCCTCCCGCTGGGCGGACTAGGGGAGATCGGAAAGAACATGACCGCCGTGGAGTGCGACGGCCGAATCGTGGTCGTCGACACCGGCCTGATGTTCCCGACCGCGGACATGCTCGGCATCGATCTCGTTCTCCCGGACTTCTCGAGCCTGCGCGACCGCGCGGACGACATCGAGGCGATCGTGCTCACGCACGGCCATGAGGACCACGTCGGGGCGCTGCCGTACGTCCTTCGCGAGATCGGCATCCCGCCGGTGATCTACGGCGGCCTGCTCACGATCGGCATGGTCCGCTCGAAGCTCGACGAGCACAAGCTTCGCGACGTGCCGTTGGAGGAGCTCCCGGCAGGGGAGCGGGTGGAGGCCGGCCCGTTCGACATCGAGCTGGTCCACATGGCGCATTCGATCCCGGACGCGCGCGCCGTGGCGCTCACCACGGACCTCGGCACCGTCCTGATCACCGGCGACTACAAGTTCGACCAGACGCCGGTGGATGGAATCCCGGCGGACGTCTCGCGCCTCGCCGAGCTCGGCAGGGAAGGTCTCCTCTGCCTCTGCGGCGATTCGACCAACGCGGATCGCCCGGGCGTCGCCCCGTCGGAGTCCAGTGTCGGGCCGGCGCTGCTCGAGGTCTTCGCGCGCTGTCCCGGGCGGATCATCGTCACCTGCTTCGCCTCGAACATCCATCGGGTCCAGCAGGCGATCGACGCCGCGGCGCGTCTGGACCGCCGCGTCGCGCTCGTGGGGCGCTCGATGCGCAAGAACTTCAACATCGCCTCGAACCTCGGCATGGCCGGCGCCCCGGACGGGCTCTTCATCTCGCCGAAGGAGGTCCAGGATTTCCCGGACGATGAGGTCGTCGTCATCTCCACCGGCAGCCAGGGCGAGCCGCTGTCGGCGCTTCGCCGGATGGCGCATCGCGACCATCCGGACGTCGAGCTCCATTCCGGCGACACGGTGATCTTCTCGGCCACCCCGATTCCCGGCAACGAGCGCTCCGTGAACGAGACGATCGACCGGATCTTCCAGATCGGTGCCCAGGTCGTGACGGCCGCCGACGCGCCTATCCACGCGTCGGGCCACGGCTGGCAGGAGGAGCTCAAACTGATGCTCAACCTGACCAAGCCGCGGAACGTCTTCCCCTTCCACGGCGACCACAAGCGGTTGCGCCTGCATGCCGACCTCGCGGAGTCGGTCGGTATCGACCCCGATCGCATCTTCATGGGGCGCAACGGGCTTGCGCTGGAGGTCGACGACTCCGGCGCACGCTTCGGCGAGGACGTTCACGCGAGCATGATCTTCGTGGACGGGGTCTCGGTCGGCGAGCCCGACGAGTTCGCGCTGCGCGACCGCCGCAAGCTCTCCGACGACGGCGTCTTCATCGTCGTGGCGACAATCTCCTCGGACGACGGCTCACAGGTCGCGGGCCCCGAGGTGATATTCCGGGGCGTGCCCTTCGCCGAGGAGGCCGATGGTCTCCGCGACGAGCTGCGGGACGTCGTCCAGGAGACGCTCAGAGACGCCGCTCAGGAGGAGGTCAGGGAGATCTCTCTCCTGCAGCAGGACCTGCATGACGACATCGCGGAGTTCGTCTACGAGAAGCTCCGCCGCCGGCCGCTGGTCCTGCCCGTCGTCGTCGAGGTCTAGATGAGGGAGCCAGCGGGCCGCCTGCCGGCCACCGCGGACGAGGAGATCATCTACGCGGACAGCCCCAGCGTCCTCTCAGAGCGCTCCGAGGCCGAGCGCCTGCGGCGTATCGAGCGGGAACTGGTCCTAGGCTTCAACCAGCTGGGGGAGATCGGCCCGGCGATCTGCATCTTCGGCTCCGCGCGAATACCGGCGGATTCGGCCGAGTACCAACGGGCCCGGGAGGTGGGTCGCGCCATTGGCGAGGCCGGCTTCGCCGTGATCACCGGCGGGGGTCCGGGGGCGATGGAGGCCGCGAACCGCGGCGCCCAGGACGCGGGTGCCCTCTCCGTCGGGATCAACATCGAGCTGCCGCACGAGCAGGGCATCAACCCGTACGTCGACCTCGGCATCGAGTTCCACTACTTCTTCGTCCGGAAGCTGATGTTCGTGCGCTACTCGGAGGCCCTCGTCGTCTTCCCCGGCGGTTTCGGCACGCTCGACGAGCTCTTCGAGGTGCTCACACTCATCCAGACGGGCAAGGCGGTGGATCACCCGGTGATCCTGGAGGGATCCGAGTTCTGGTCCGGGCTGATGGGATGGATCAACTCGCACCCCCTGGCGGAGGGCATGTTGACCCGCGAGGACCTCGCTCAGGCGGAGCTGGCTGACGGCGTCGAGGATGTGATGTCACGGCTCCGCGCCGGGGTCTCCGCGGCCGGATAACGCCCTCGCACCTCGTCGACGAACGACGCGAGCCGCTCCGCCAGCGCGGCGTCGCGGATCTCGAGGACCGACTCCGCGTTCTGCTCGCCGGAGCGGGAGAGGTTGAACGAGCCGAGGAAGATGACGTCGTCCGCCACGGTGACCTTGGCGTGCATGAAGTCGTGGACGGCGAGCTCGGGCGTCCATGGAGTCGATGGCTTGGCGGAGAACGGCAGCTTGGAGAGCGTCGCCGCCAGCAGCGGGATCTTCCAGCCGGTGTGGCCATTCTCGCGCCATTGCTGAAAGACGGTCTCGGTCTGCGGGCCGTCCACGACGCCCGCGATGTCCCGCCCGCCCTTGTCAGCGAGCTCGGCGAGCGTGCCGAGGATCGGGCCGGAGGTGATCACCGGGGAGGCGATCCTCACCCGACGGCGGGCCGCCCCGATCGCGGTCGCGATCCGCTGTGAGAGCTCTTCGCCGTGTCCCGGCGTGAACCAGGCGGTGACAGTGGCTCCGCCGACGTCAACGGGCTCGGGGTCCACGCGTCCGCTCCTGGCGACGTCCTGGTTGGACCAGAGCTCCTCGAAGTTGCGCCGGAAGCTCCGCGCGATTCGCCGGTCGGACACGATCGCGATCACGTTCTCCTGACGGGTCCAGGAGTCGATCGTCCAGTTCGTCGATCCGGTCCAGACCGCGTCGTCGTCGCGAACCGCGTACTTGTGGTGCATCAGGTCCGGGACGCCCGGGACGGCCCGGGCGTCGATGGGGAGCTCGGCGAGGATCTCGGGACGGGTGCGGGGTGGGGGGTGGAGCTCCGAGGGCCTCGCCGTGTCGACGTTGTAGAGGAGCCTCGTGGCGACTCCCCGGGCCTCGGCCTCGCGCACCTGACCCGCGACGATCGAGCCGGTGGGGTCGGGAAGGCGGATGTCATAGAGGGCGAGCTCGAGGCTCGACCTCGCCGGGCGCAGGAAGTCCGCGACCCGGTGCGCGATGGCGTCGGCGCTCTGGCCGCCGTCGGTGAGAGTGATCACCTCGATCGCGGGCATCGCCTCGGGAAAGGTAAAAGCCCCCGGTGGTCGAGGGAGGGGCGACCACCGGGGGCGACGCTTAAGTCTTCATCGGCGGCGGCCAAAGCCCCCGCCGAATCAGGGCCTAAGCGGGTCTCGCCGGAGTGTGTGGGGTTTCGCACCGCCGGCGAGGTGTCTCGTCCAAGCGCAGAATCTAGGAGGCGTAATTGAACGTTTGCTAAAGCTTCTGGGGCTCGTCCGAGCGCTCCGCCGGCAGCTCCTCCGAGGCGGGCTCGGCGGGGCGCTCGAGGGGCAGCCGGATCGAGAAGCGGGCGCCCCCGTAGGTGCTCTTGCCCGCGTCGACCGAGCCGCCATGCGACTGGGCGACAGCGCGGACGATCGCGAGGCCCAGGCCCGTCCCGCCGCCACTGATGGTGTCGGCGGGTCCCTCGCCACGGACGAAGCGGTCGAAGACCTGCTCCTCGATCCCGTCCGGAATCCCCGGCCCGTCGTCCACGACCTCGAGTAGCGCCTGGTCGCCGTCGCGTCGCGCCGACAGCTCCACGGTGGTCTTCTCCGGGGTGTGGCGAATGGCGTTCTCCAGCAGGTTCCGGATCATCCGGTGGAGCTCGTCGGGGTTGCCGGTCATCGCAAGTGGGCCATCGAGGTGGCTCTCGAGATGCCTGTCCCCGGCGAGCGGCCCGACCTCCTCGAGCGCTCCCGCGGCGATGGCCGCCAGATCGAGGTCCGTGCGGGCGACCCGGCGCCCCGCGTCGGCGCGCGCCAGCAGGAGCAGGTCCGAGACCAGGCCGGACATCCGCTTGGTGGAGGAGAGCGCCGAGTTGACGGCGTGCTGGTCGTCCTCGGAGCCGGCGCCCTCGACCTGAAGCAGCTCGAGGTTCGCCTGGATGCTGGTCAGCGGGGTGCGGAGCTCGTGAGAGGCGTCAGCGACGAACTCGCGCTGGCGGTCGAGCGCCTGCTCCCGCTCGGAGTGCGCCTCGTCGAGGGCCTGGAGCATGCCGTCCATCGTTCGCGCCAGCTCTCCCACCTCATCGTCGGTGGAAGGCGTGGGAATGCGCTTGGAGGGGTCGCGCGTGCTGGTGATCTGGCGAGCGAGCCCGGTGAGCGCCTTGATCGGACGCATGGCGCGGTCGGCGACGGCGAGCCCGGCGAGGAGGGCGAGGACCGTGCCGCCGAGGACACCCGCGCCGAGGAAGAGCCAGAGGTGCGCGACGGTTTCGTTGACGCCCTCCGGGCTGCGTGCGTACTGCACGTATCCCACCAGCGTGCGTTCTCCGGACGAATCGATGCTCGTGATCGGCTCGGTGGCGACGCTCAGGGCTCCGGAGCTGTGCACGCCCGGCTGCGGGTTGCCCATGTCGACCCCGGCGATCGTCGGGCTCAGCTGGTGGCCGTAGGCGTCGTAGATCCTGATCACCGCCTTGTCGGCGGCGGCGAAGTCCTTGATGCGAGGGCTTTCGACGATCGCGCCCGAGGGGGAGGAAAAGATCTTCGTCTCGTCGGCGAGCGAGGTGGCGGCGTTCCGCAGCTCCGAGCGGAAGTCGCTTCGGATCCGGTTCCCCACGACCTGCCCGAGCACCAGAGCGAAGATCACCAGGATCAGCAGGGTCAGGCCCGCGGTGGTGATCGCGATCCGCCAGCGGACCGGGATGCGCTCGAAGAGGGGGAGGCGCCTAGGGTTGGCCCACTTCACGCGGCTGCCTTGAGGACGTATCCGGCGCCGCGCTTGGTGTGCAGCAGGCGCGGCTCGCCCCCCGATTCGAGCTTGCGCCGCAGATTCGAGATGAAGACGTCGATCGTGTTGGTCTGCTCGAACGGGTCATAGCCCCAGACGTCTTCGAGCAGCCGCTCGCGCGAGACGACCAGCTTCTGGTTGCGGGCCAGGTACTCGAGCAGCTCGAATTCGCGGTTGGTCAGCTCGATCTCCCTGTCGCCGCGCTTCACCTCGCGCGTGTCGGGATTGAGCATCAGGTCGCCGACGACGATCGAGGCGCTGCCGCGAGGCGGCCGGCGGCGGAGGAGAGCCCTGATCCGGGCGAGCAGCTCGGTGCGCTCGAAGGGCTTGGGCAGATAGTCGTCCGCACCGGTATCCAGTCCCTTGACGCGGTCCTCGGTCTCGGTGCGAGCCGTGAGCATCAGGATCGGCACGTCGCTTTCGGCTCGGATCCGGCGGCAGACCTCCACGCCGTCGAGGCGGGGCAGCCCCAGGTCGAGGACGACGAGATCCGGGCTGAACTGCTCGGCCGCGGTCAGCGCCTCGGCGCCGTCCCCGGCGCTGCGAACCTCATGTCCCTCGGCGCGCAGCGAACGCCGCAGGACATCCGCGATCGCCTCGTCGTCCTCGACGACGAGCACGCGCGCGGACGCTATGGCCTGTTCCATCACCGTCTTTAGGGTAGACGCGAAATCAGCCCCCCCAAGCGATGTTGAGGAAGGATTTAGGCCGCCTTTCGTGCCCGGCAGGTGAGGGAGTCCAGGCGTCGAATGGGTGGGCGAATGCTTGCAGACCGGATTTTTGGGGCGCCGGGGCGGCGTGATCCTCCTCGGCGCAAGAGGCAGCCTGCGCGCGGGTCGAAGCGAAAGCCCGCCGCGGGTGGCCGCGGGCGTCCGAAGGCGCGCACCTCGCCGGAGGTGATGCAGCGTCGGCTCGACCTGGCAGGCCTGTGCTGCATCGGACTGGCGGTCTATCTCGGCTACGTCCTCTATCTCGGCTGGAACGGCGGCACCGTCGGCGACGGCTCGGAGACCGCCCTCTCCTACGCGGTGGGGGGCGGAGCGGTCGTCGTGCCGGTCGCCCTGGGGCTCGCCGGAATCACTCTGATTCTTCGCCCGTTCCTGCCTTCCCCGCGCGCCGTGGCGATCGGGGTGGTCGCGATCGCGTGCGGCCTCCTGCTCGCGCTCGCGGCGCAGACAGCGGGCCTCGGGCCGGACGGTGTGCGCAAGGGGCTCTTCGATCCAGACTTCTTCCCGCACCACGGCGGCGGCATCGGCGAGACGCTCTACTGGGCGACGACGACGCTCTTCGACCGCATCGGAGCCCAAATCGTCGCCGTGCTCCTGGTCGTCTCCGGCTTGCTGCTGCTCACCGGCCGCTCCGTCAGCGACATGGTGCGCGCCGGCCGTCGCGGCTTCGACCGTGCCAAGCGGGGCACCGTCGGGTTCGCGACAGCCGTCAAGGAGAGCCGCGTCAGGACGGATCCGGACCTGGTCGACACCTCACCGGCCTCGACCGAGCGGGTCTTCGGGCCACCCGAGCCCCTGGAGGGCAGTGGCGAGGACTATCAGGTGCTGGTCGGGGGCGACGATCAGGAGACCGCGAAAGTCGCGAACTTCGACGACGCCGTCCGCATCGCCGACGAGCCCGACACGAGCGAGCTCCAGGACCTCGAACAAACAGACTCAGAAACGATCAGGGTTGCCAAGCCAGATGCGCCCGAACCGCATACGCCCGGAAGCGAAGCTGAGGACGTGGGCACTGATGGCGAAGCCGTCGACCCGAAGCCCGTCGACCTGAACCCCGTGGACCCGAAGCCCGTCGACCTCACTCCCATGGGCGAGAAGCGCGGGGGCGTCACCGAATCCGAGGAGATCGACTACGAAGCGCCGAACGCCGAGCGGGTCCTCGAGCGCGGCGCGCCCGACAAGGGCCCGGACAAGAAGGATCACGAGGCGATCGCCCACACCCTCCTGGAGGCGCTCGGCCACTTCGGCGTCGAGGCGCGGATCGTCGGCACGGTCACCGGGCCACACGTGAGCCGCTATGAGCTCAAGCTCGCCCCGGGGACCAAGGTCTCGAAGATCACCCAGCTCAAGGACGACCTCGCCTACGCCCTCGCGTCGACCGACATCCGCATCCTCGCGCCGATTCCCGGCAAGCAGGCGGTCGGAGTGGAGGTCCCGAACCAGCGCCGCCGCCTCGTCCGCCTCGGCGACATCTACGGGGGCCGCCCACAGGGAGCGTCGCCGCTGGTCGCCTGGCTCGGCAAGGACATCTCGGGCAGCGCCGTGTGGACCGACCTGCAGAAGATGCCGCATGCGCTGATCGCCGGCACCACCGGCTCGGGGAAGTCCGGCAGCGTCAACGCCATCCTCAGCTCGATCCTGCTGCACGCCTCCCCGAACGAGGTGCGGCTGGTGCTCGTCGACCCGAAGCGGGTAGAGCTCAACCACTACGAGAGGATTCCGCACCTCCTCACGCCGGTGGTGACCTCGCCGCGGCTTGCCGCCAACGTCCTCAACAACCTGATCGCGGAGATGGAGAGCCGCTACCAGATCATGGAGCAGGCTCGCTCGCGCAACCTCGGAGAGCTCAACCGCATCCGCGAGCGGGACGGGGATGCGCCGCTGCCGTACATCCTCTGCGTGATCGACGAGCTCGCGGACCTGATGATGATCGCTCCCGCCGAGGTCGAGGACGCGATCATCCGGCTCGCGCAGAAGGCGCGCGCGGTGGGGATTCACCTGCTCCTCGCCACGCAGCGCCCCTCGACCGACATCATCACCGGGACGATCAAGGTCAACATCCCTTCGCGGATCGCCTTCGCCGTCTCCTCGCAGGTCGACTCGCGGGTGATCCTCGACCAGGGGGGTGCCGAGACTCTGCTCGGCCAGGGCGACATGCTCTTCCGTCCCGCGGGCACCTCCAAGATGCAGCGCATCCAGGGGGCCTTCATCACCGAGGCCGAGATCGCGAAGCTGACCGAGCACTGGTCGGAGCAGGGCGAGCCCGACTTCGCCGAGGAGCTGTTGGAGGCTGCACACCCCTCCGGCGACGATGGAGGCGGTGACGATGACTTCGATCCGGACTCGGACGACCTGCTCGACCAGGCCGCGCAGATCGTCGTCGAGAGTGGGACGGCCTCCGTCTCGATGATCCAGCGGCGCCTGCGGGTCGGCTACACGCGGGCCGGTCGCCTGATCGACATGCTCGAGCGGCGCGGCATCATCTCCGGTTACGAGGGATCGAAACCGCGTCAGGTGCTCGTCTCGATGGCGGATCTGCCGCGTGTGTTGGGCGGAGGCGACAGCCAAACTCGGGCCGGGGAAGGGGAGGTCCCCCAACCCGTAGCGGCTCCCGGCGAGGGGGAGTAGGCCCGACCCGCCACAATGCCCGCGTGGGAGTTCGCGCGGGAATTCTCGTCACAGGCACCGAGGTGCTGAGCGGCTACGTGACCGATCGCAACGGGCCCTGGCTCTCCGAGCGCCTGGCCGAGCTCGGGGTCGATGTGGAGGAGATCACCGTGGTCGGGGACCGGCCTGAGGATCTCGAAGGGGCCCTCCGCCACATGCGAGAGCAGGGGCTCCACCTGATCGTCACCTCCGGCGGGCTCGGGCCGACGGCCGATGATCTGACGGCCGAGGTGGTCGGACGTTTCGCCGGCCGCGAGCTGGTGCTCGACAGCGAGATGGAGGAGAAGATCGGGCAGATCATCGCCCGCTACGCGCGTCGGCTCCGCTTCGATCCGGAGGCGGTGCGCGAGGCGAACCGCAAGCAGGCGATGGTCCCGCAGGGGGCCACCGCGCTCGATCCGGCGGGGACTGCCCCCGGCCTGGTGGTCCCCGCGGACGGTCAGGTGGTGATCGTGCTGCCGGGCCCGCCACGCGAGCTGCAGGAGATGTGGCCTCGCGCCCTGGCGGCGCCCGCGGCCGAGGAGGTCCTGGCGCGCGCCGAGCCCTTCCGCACGCTGTCGATCCGGATGTTCGGCATTCCCGAGTCCGAGCTCGCCAAGGCGCTGCGGGAGATCGAGGAGAGCGGAGCGGACCTGGATCCACTCGAGATCACGACCTGCCTGCGGGGCGGGGAGCTCGTCACCGACGTCCGGCACCGGCCGGGCTCCGAGGAAGCGGCGGAGGCGCTCAGAGCCGGCCTCGAGGAGCGCCTGGGCCGGTTCACCTATACCGAGACCGGCGAGTCGATCGAGGAGGTGGTGTTTCGCCTGCTGGGCGACCGGACGATCGCGGTCGCCGAATCGGAGAGCGGCGGGCTGTTGGCCGGCCGCCTGACGCTGCGGCCCGGCTCCTCCAAGTGGTTCGCGGGGGGCGTCGTCTCCTACTCGAACGAGTCGAAGACGAAGCTGCTCGGCGTCGACGCGAAGCTGATCTCCGAACGCGGGGCCGTCTCGCCGGAGGTGGCCGAAGCGATGGCCGACGGAGCGCTCGACCGCTTCGATGCGGACGTGGCCTGCGCGATCACCGGAATCGCCGGCCCGGACGGCGGCACCGAGGAGAAGCCGGTCGGGTACGTCTGTTTCTGCGCGAAGACCGCTTCCGCAGAGATGCTCGCCCGGGATCCGGTCCTGCCCGGGGTCCGCAACGACGTGCGCGAACGCTCTGTGGTCGTCGCGCTGCACCTGGTCAGGTATTTGCTCGAAGGGCGCGAACCGCCGAGATGAGTGGAAGCCCGGGGAGGGGGCTGGCGGTCGCGCTTGCGGCGATCTCGCTCGCCGTACTCGCCGGCGGCGCTGCCTCCGCGGCGGGCCAGTCGGCGGCCGGGCCCGGGGAATTCGCGGGCCGGGTCATGATCCCTGGAGGGCGGAGCCTCTACCTGGAGTGTCACGGCAGCGGCTATCCGACCGTGATGTTCGAGGCCGGGCTGCGGAGCCGAGGCGACATCTGGACCTCGTCGAGGGAGGGGGTTGGGACCGGCGTCGCGTCGCGGGTCTCCCAGTTCACGCGCGTCTGCTTCTACGACCGGCCCGGAACGCTCGCGCACTTCCCCTTCGTCAGCCGCAGCGACCCGGTCCCGATGCCGCGCAGCACCGGGGAGGTGGTGGCGGACCTGCACGCCCTGCTCACCGCCGCAGCCGTTCCCGGGCCTTACGTGATGGCGGGCGCCTCGACCGGAGGGCTGATCGTGCGCCAGTACGCGAGCCTCTACCCGGCGGACGTCAGCGGACTGGTGCTCGTCGATGCGATCTCGGAGGGCATGGAGCGCTTCATGAAGCCGGGGCAGTTCGCGCGGTACGACGCCCACTACCTGCAGTCGCCCTCGGCGGACGCTCTTCGGTACAAGGATCTGGAGGCGATCGACTTCTACCGGAGCTTCGCGGAGATGACGCCCCTCCGCCGATCGCCGAGCCGCCTGCCGATGTTCGTCCTCTCCGCCGACTACGGGTTCTCGATGCCTCCCGGGGTCGGGCGGCGCTTCGGGAGGCTGGTCAACCGCGCCTGGAAGCGGAGCCAGCTCTACCTCGCCAAGCTGCATCCGCGGACCAAGCGGGTGGTCGCCTTCGGCAGCGGGCACCAGATCCACGTCAACCGTCCGGCGCTGGTCGCGCGCTTCGTGCTGCGGATGGCGGCGAGGGCCCGTGCTGGGTGACCGGCCACTTGGTCTCGCGGCGGTCGCCGTTGCGGTTGCAGCGGTCGCGTTGGTGATCGCCTCCTGCGGGTCCGACACCACGACGGCGGACCACCGCCGGGCGCTGGAGAGCTACATGGCGACGGTCGAGCCGATCAGGCTCGGCATCAACGACCTGCTCGACGAGGCCGACCCGATCCTCGAGGGCTACCGCAACGGGGAGCTGACCGGCAAGCAGGCACAGCGCCGGTTCGACCGGCTCGAGCGCGGGGTCGGCCGCTACGCCGTGCAGATTGCCGCTGTCGATGACGTTCCGGCGGAGCTCAGGGCCGCTCACGATGCCTACGCCCACACCTTCGTCCTCCAGGACACCTACCTGAGCGCCCTGGCCGCAGCGTTGCCGACCCGGGAATTCGACGAGCTGCCTCACTTCCAGAACCAGCAGCGCGCGGCGATCATCGCGTGGCGGACACGCCTCGAGGTGCTCGCCGACCGCTGGGGCGCAACGTTGCCGGCCGACCTGCAGGTCGCGGGCCGGGGTGAGATCTCGCCGTCGCCGACGGGGGACTAATGCCGGAAAACCGCCGCTATCCGCAACTCGCCGAACGTCCCGGAGCGCCCCATACAGGGGCCACTCAGGGACGTTCAGGACTGGCCGGGATCCCGAACGTCCGGCAATCGCCGAGATAGGGCATACCCCGGGACGTTCGCCGGAGGCGCTGCTTGGGAGGAGAAGCGGTCAAGTGCTGCCGTTTCTCCGCTCCAAGCGCTCCAGCGGGGAGAGCAGCGGCGCATGAGCCCTTAAGCGCCTAATGTGGACTGCGACGCCGCTTGTCGACTCAAATGCGGCCGAGCCGGCGTCTAGCGTTTCCGTGTGGCCAAGGAGAGGCTCAAGAGCCCCAGGGCTCGCCTGTTCGTTGCCCTTGACCTGCCGCATGACGTGCGTGCCGGAATCGTGGACTGGCAGCGGACGGCGCTCTCGGACTCCGCGCTGCGGGTCGTCCGGCCCGAGGCGCTCCACATGACGCTCGTCTTCCTCGGATATCAGGCCGAGAAGGAAGCGAAGGCGATCGCCAAGCGGGCGTTCGACGTGGACGCGCAGGCCCCGGCGGTCGAGCTGATCGCCGATCCGGTGGGCGTCCCGCCCGGCAAGCGTCCCAGGCTGATCGCCCTGGGGGCCAATTCCGACGGGGCGGTGTCGCTGCAGGGACAGGTCGAAGAGCGGCTGGTGGAGGCTGGGTTCTACGAGCCCGAGAAGCGCCCGTTCTGGCCGCATCTGACCGTTGCCCGCGTCAAGCCCGAGGCACCGAAGAGCCGGAAGCCGGCACTGATCAGGATCCCGCCGCACCCACTACCCGAACACATGTTCCGGTTCTTCCGTCCGACCCGTCTGGTGCTCTTCAAGTCCCACCTGCGCCGGAGCGGCGCGGAGTACGAGTCCCTGGCCGAGTTGGAGCTTCCGACCGCCAACGACGAGACAGAGAGGTGACCCAATGGCAGATCAGAAGCCCAACCTGAGAGAGGCCGGCGAGAAGGACGCAAAGGCGCGCGACCAGGCGCTCCAGGCGGCCGTCAAGCAGATCGAACAGAACTTCGGGCAGGGCGCGCTGATGAAGCTGGGCGACCTCGGGGCGCTGGACGTGGAGACGATCTCCACCGGCGCTTTGCCGCTGGACATCGCCCTCGGCGTCGGCGGCGTCCCGCGCGGCCGCATCGTCGAGATCTTCGGCCCGGAGTCCTCCGGCAAGACGACGCTGATCTACCACATCATCGCCGAGGCCCAGGCCCGCGGCGGCGTCTGCGCCTTCGTCGACACCGAGCACGCGCTCGATCCCGCCTACGCCCGGAGGATCGGCGTCAACACCGATGAGCTCCTGATCTCCCAGCCGGACTACGGCGAGCAGGCGCTCGAGATCGTCGACGTGCTGGTCCGCTCCGGCGCCGTCGACGTGGTCGCGGTCGATTCGGTCGCGGCGCTGACGCCGCGGGTGGAGCTCGAGGGGCAGATGGGGGATCAGCACGTCGGCCTGCAGGCGCGCCTCATGTCCCAGGCGCTCCGCAAGCTGGCCGGCAACCTGAACCGCGCCAAGACGGTCTGCCTGTTCACCAACCAGATCCGGGAGAAGATCGGCGTGATGTTCGGCTCTCCGGAGACGCAGCCCGGCGGCCGCGCGCTCAAGTTCTATTCCTCCCAGCGGCTCGACATCCGCCGGATCGAGACCCTCAAGGAGGGCACCGAGGCGGTCGGGAACCGGGTTCGGGTGAAGGTGGTGAAGAACAAGGTGGCGCCGCCGTTCAAGCAGGCCGAGTTCGACATCGAGTACGGCGTCGGCATCTCCAAGGAGGGCGGCCTGCTGGACATGGCGCTGGAGCACGGCCTGATCCAGAAGTCCGGGTCGTTCTTCTCCTACGGAGAGACCCGGCTCGGTCAGGGCCGCAACAACACCAAGGAGTTCCTGCGCGACAACCCGGAGCTGTCGGTCGAGCTCGAGCGCAAGGTGCACGAGAAGCTGGGGGTCGGCGCTGAGGCCGAGGCGCGCCCGGAGGTCGAGAAGGAGGCCGACGCGGCCAAGGCGACCCAGGCGGTCAAGGCGGCGAAGAAGCCGGAGAAGAAGGCTGCCTGAGGATCCATACGACCTCGCGCTGAAGGCGCTCGGCTACAAGGAGCGCACCGAGTCCGAGCTCCGTGCCTGGCTGGCCGAGCGCGGGGTGGAGGACGAGGAGCGTCGAGGAGGTCATCGCGCTGCTGGCTGAGGCCGGGGCGATCGACGACGCGAGCTTCGCCCGCCGTTTTGCCGCCGACAGGCGGCTGCTGGCGGGGTGGGGACCCGACCGGATCGAGGTCACCCTCGAGGGCCGGGGAGTGGCCCGCGAGCACATCGAGGCGGCGCTCAGTGGCGAGGACGACGCGGCCCTGCTCGAGCGCGCCACGTCCATCCTGCTGGCCAGGGGCATGAGCTGCGATACGGAACGCGACCGCGAGCGAGCACTGGGGCTGCTGATCAGGCGCGGCTTCCCATCGGAGCTCGCCTACGACGCGGTGCGAGGGGTCGAACGACGCCTGAGCGAGGCGGCATGATCGCTCGGGCAAGCGCCTGATCGCCTGCCCGCAGGGGTAGGATCCGCGCCGGATGGACGGCAACTTCTTCTTCGTGCTGGGGATCATCCTGGTCGTCACGGCCGTGTCACTCGCGTTCCTGGGAATTCGCGAGAGCGACAGGTTTCCGGCCAACCGCGCGATTCTCGTGGGCGGTACGGCCCTGTTCGCGGCGCATCGTCGTCGCCACGATGGCGTTCGCGGTGGTCAAGTCGCGAGACGAGCAGGACAAGCGCAACGAGGAGCTCGCCAAGGAGCAGCAGCCGGCGAATGCGACTCCCCCGGCGAACCCGGGAGGTCAGCCGCAGGCGAGCTCCGGCGGCAACCAGAAGACACCGACGAACACCGGCGCCACGGGATCGACGGGGTCCGCCGGAGGCGCCGAGACCCTGGACGTCAGCTCGCCGGCCGACGGCGGGCTGATCTATCAGCCCAACGGCCTGACCGCCCAGCCGGGCAACGTGACGATCACCTACGACAACCCGTCACCCGTGCCGCACAGCATCGCCGTGGCCACGGCGAACGGCAACGTGCTGGGCCAGGTGCAGCCGTTCACGGCCGGCAAGCAGTCCGTCCAGCTGAGCAACCTGGCTCCGGGTGAGTACACCTTCTACTGCACGGTGCCCGGTCACCGCGAGGCCGGCATGGAGGGCACTCTCACCGTCGGAGGCTGACCCACCGCCAGGGTGAGCGGGGCGTCGCTAAATTGACCCCGATGCGGAGCTACCACGTCACCACGTTCGGCTGCCAGATGAACGAGCACGACTCCGAGCGGATGAAGGGCATGCTCGACTCGCTCGGCTACGTCGAATCGGAGGACCGCGAGGGCGCGGACCTGATCCTCTTCAACACCTGCTCGATCCGCGAGTCGGCGGACAACCGCTTCATCGCGCACCTCGGGGAGGCGAAGCGTCTCAAGTCCGAGGATCCGGCGCGAGTCGTCGGTGTCGGCGGCTGCTGGGCACAGTCGGTGAAGGACGAGGTCTTCCGGCGCTTCCCGTTCGTCGACGTCGCCTTCGGACCGGGACAGATTCACCGCCTGGCGGAGTTCCTCACCTCGGACTCGCTCACCGCCCAGGGCTATTTCGAGTTCGAGGACGTCTCGGGGCACCTGCCGATGAAGCGGGGGCGGGAGTTCCAGGCATGGGTGCAGATCTCACAGGGCTGCAACTGCGTCTGCTCGTACTGCATCGTCCCCTCGGTTCGGGGCCGTGAGGTCAGTCGCGATCCGGAGGAGCTCCTCGCCGAGATCGACCGCCTGGCTGGAGACGGCGTCCGGGAGGTGACGCTGCTCGGCCAGAACGTGAACAGCTACGGGCGTGACCTGCCGAAGGAGCGCCGAATCGGCTTCGCGGACCTCCTGGCGCGGGTAGACGCGATCGAGGGGATCGATCGCATCCGCTACACCAGCCCACATCCGAAGGACACCAGGGAGGAGGTGATCCGGGCGCATGCCGACCTGGCTTCGGTCTGCGAGCACATCCATCTGCCGCTTCAGTCCGGGTCGAGCGCCGTGCTCAAGCGGATGCGGCGCACCTACGACCGCGAGCGCTACATGGACCGCGTCGCGCTGATCCGCGAGCACGTCCCGGACTGCGCAATCACTACGGACATCATCGTCGGGTTCCCCGGGGAGACCGACGACGACTTCGATCAGACCCTCGAGGTGGTCGACGAGGTCGGCTACGACGGGGCATTCACGTTCATCTTCTCGCCGCGACGCGGCACCGAGGCGGCCGATCTCGACGATCACCTGC
The DNA here is from genome assembly GCA_963804595.1 of uncultured Solirubrobacterales bacterium. GTDB lineage: Bacteria > Actinomycetota > Thermoleophilia > Solirubrobacterales > 70-9 > DASUPK01. The sequence continues at coordinate 246,633 of CAWDQZ010000003.1, read as the reverse complement.
CCCATCCGGTGAAGCGCGAGCGGATGGAGCGACTGGTGGAGCTGGTCCAGCGCCGCGCGCGCGAGCGAGCCCAGCGATTCCTCGGGCGCACCGTGAACGTTCTGGTCGAGGGACCGAGCCGGACCGATCCGAGCCGCCTCCGCGGCCGCACGCGGCACAACAAGACCGTCAACTTCGACGGGACCGCCGTTCCCGGCGAGCTCGTCGACGTCGAGATCAGCAGCGCCACCTCGACCACGCTGGGCGGGTCGGAGCGGCTGCTCAGCCGCGCCGCTTGAAGATCCTCGCGCTCTTTGGCCCGACGGCCGTGGGCAAAACCGGAGTGGCGATCGCCGTCGCCGAGCGCCTTCGGGAGCGCGGCGAGGACCCCGTGGCCGTCAACTGTGACTCCATCCAGGTCTATCGGGGGCTCGAGGTCCTGAGCGGTGCGCCGGATGCCGAGCAGCGGGAGCGCCTCGAACACCGCCTGCTCTCCTTCGTCAGCCCGACCGAGGAGTTCAGCGCCGGCCGCTATGCGGAACTCGCCCACGCCGAGATCGACTCCCTGCTCGCCGAGGGACGCCGCCCGATCGTCGCCGGCGGCACCGGGCTGTATCTGCGCGCGGCCCTGGCCGATCTCGACCTCCGCCCGCCTGTGCCCCCGGAGATCCGGGAGAAGGTCGAACGTGAGCTCGAGGAGCGCGGGCCGGCGGCGCTTCACGCGGAGCTCGACGCCGAGTTCGCGGCCGGGGTCGATCCGAACGACCGCAAGCGCATCGCCCGCTTCACGGAGCTGACCCGTGCCGGAATCGAGCCGGCGCGCAGCGGCGAGCGGCTCTGGACAGCGGATCTGCGGCACCCGACCGTGCTCGTGGGGCTCTCGATGGCACGCGGCCAGCTCGGCGAGCGGATCGACGCGCGCGTCGACGAGATGGTCGCCTCGGCGGCGGCCGACGAGGCGCGCCGCGCCGCGGCCGCCGGGGCCTCACGGACCGCCCGGGCGGCGCTCGGCTTCGAGGATCTGCTGAACGGCAATCCGCGTGCGATGAAGCGCGCCCACCGCCAGTACGCCCGGCGACAGCTCACCTGGATGCGGCGGATGGAAGATGTCACCGTGATCGACCGGACGGCTCGGGACGATGCGGACGTGGCGTCGGAGATCGTGTCGCTGCTCGACCGATCGGAACCCGGGAGGACCGGCTGCGGTCGGTCTGCGACCCGCGGGGCGTGATCGTGGCGCCCGAAGGTTGGCCGGAGTCAGGGACCTTCGAGGGCTGGGATGCGATGGTCGAGCAATGGCGCCGCTCGAGGTGAGGGCCTGGCTTGTCTGCGAGTTCGGTCAGGGCCAGCTCACGAGGATGGTCTACTTCCTCCAGGAAGAGACGGCCAGAGCGGCCGCCGGGTCCATCGAATCCGACGCTGAATAGGGTCTCCGCATGCAGTTCGAGAAGTGGACCGCGCTCGGCAACGACTACCTGATCGTCGAGGCCGCGGCCCTGCCGTGGGCGCCCAGTCCGGAGCGGATCAGGCGGCTCTGCGATGTGCACTTCGGCGTGGGCTCGGATGGGCTGCTGCTGCTCGCGCCGGTGGAGGATCCCGCCTATGTCGCGGAGCTCCGCATCTTCAACCCGGATGGTTCCGAGGCCGAGCTCTCCGGCAACGGGGCACGCGAGGCCGCGCTCTACCTGCGCCGCTCGGGCTGGACCGAGGACGACGAGTTCACGATCCTGACCAAGGCGGGGCCGATGACGCCCACCATCCGCTCCAAGCGGGAGGCGGCGCTGGAGATGGGGCGGGCGAGCACTGCTTCCGGCGACTATCCCTCCGGCGCGGAGGACGGGCGAGGGGAGGTGGTCGCGGCGGGGCGATCCTGGGCCTTCCAGCACGTCTCGATCGGCAACCCGCAGTGCGCGATCGCCATCGGCGACGAGCTCGAGTCGCTCGACCTGTCCGCGATCGGCCCCGAGATCGAGAGCAGCCCGCTGTTCCCGAACCGGACCAATGTGAGCTTCTACCGCGCCGAAGGCGATCGGGTCCGTGCGCGGATCTTCGAACGCGGGGTCGGGGAGACGCTCTCGTCCGGGACCGGGGCGTCCGGCGCGGCTGTCGCGGCACACCTTGCCGGAGCGCCGAGCACGCTGACGGTGGAGCTCGACGGCGGCGAGCTCGAGGTCGAGATCGGAGACGTCCTGTCCGTGCGGCTGACGGGCTGGGCCGAGCCGATCTTCGCGGGCGAGCTCTCTCAGGAGCTTCTCCGGACCCTCGAGGAGCTCGCCTGAGCGCGCCGCAGCGAAGCCTGGGCGCCCCCTAGTCTTCTCGCTTCCGATGTCGGCACCGGCCAAGAAAAAGGGGCTCGCCGCCCCCTCTCAGCGCCTCGAGGCGATCCCGCCCTACATGTTCGCCGAGCTCGAGCGGCGGATCGAGGCGAAGCGCGATCAGGGCATCGAGGTGATCAGCCTCGGCATCGGCGACCCGGACACCCCGACCTTCCGCTACATCGTCGAGGCGATGCGCGAGGCGGTGGGCGACCCCGAGGCCCAGCGCTATCCGAGCAACCGCGGCCGCAGGGAGTTCCGCGAGGCCTTCGCCGACTTCTACCTGCAGCGCTTCGGAGTCGAGATCGATCCGATCGACGAGGTGATCCCGGCGATCGGGGCGAAGGAGTGCATCTACAACCTCTGCTTCGCCTTCCTGGATCCCGGTGACGTCGCGCTGGCCTCGGACCCCGGATACCCCGTCTACACGAGCGGACCAGTTCTCGCGGGGGCCGAGGCGCACCTGCTGCCGCTCAGGGCGGGTCTGGACTTCACACCCGACCTGGACGCGATCCCCGAGGAGAAGCTCGAGGCCGCGAGGCTGATGTTCATCAACTACCCCAACAACCCGACCGGCGCGGTCGCGCCCGCAGGCTTCTTCGAGCGCGTGGTGGAGCTCGCGCAGCGCCACGAGTTCCTCGTCGTCCACGACAACGCGTATTCGGAGACGACCTATGACGGCTACGTCGCGCCGAGCTTCCTCGCCACCCCGGGCGCCAAGGAGGTCGGCGTGGAGGTCTTCTCGCTGTCCAAGGGCTACAACATGACGGGCTGGCGCTGCGCGGCGATTCTCGGCAACGCCGAGGCGATCCGGACCTACTGGCGCCTGAAGACGAATGTCGACTCGGGCCTCTTCGAGGCGGTGCAGCTGGCCGGGGCGGCGGCTCTCCGCGGGCCGCGCAAGGAGGTCGAGCAGATGTGTCGGATCTACGAGCGCCGGCGGGATCTGGTCGTCGGCGCTCTCCGCGACATCGGCGTCGAGGTCGAGGCGCCGAAGGGCACGATCTACGTCTGGGCGCCCGTTCCCGACGGGCACACGTCCACCTCGTTCACCGAGATGGTCCTCGAGGAGGCGGCCGTCGTGATCTCACCCGGCTCGATGTACGGCCCGAGCGGCGACGGGTTCTTCCGAATCTCCCTGACCACCCCTGACGAGTTGCTCGCCGAGGCCGTCGAGCGCCTGAGAGCTCATTTGACGCCTTAGGGAGGGCCGTGCGGGGTTCAGATCGGTCCGACCGGGTAGCAGCGCGGGAACCGGCGCACCGCCGGCAGCGAGCCCGTAGCGTGCCCGGGGGCCCGGGGGCGAATTGGCCTTTATCCGCCTCTCAGCTAAAGGCATGACCCTGGACCGCCGAACCACCATCCAATGAGCGAGATCGGACTGATACTGGCACTCGGCTGCGCCGCCTTCTCGGGCGTGGCGCTGCTCTGCAAGCACCGCGGCGCCCTCGCGGCCCCGGACGTCGCCATGCGCAACCCGTTGCGGAGCGCGGCGGCCCTCTTCCGCTCCAGGTGGTGGGCGATCGGCTTCGGCCTCGCCACTCTCGGCTGGGGCATGCACGTGGTGGCTCTCTCGATGGCACCGCTGTCGCTCGTCCAGGCGGTGATCGCCGGCGGCCTCGCCCTCCTGGCCGTTCCCGCGCGCCGCTGGTTCGGGCTCGCCGTGGGAACCCGCGAGCTGGTCGGTCTCGGCCTGTGTGCGGCCGGCCTCAGCTTCCTGGCGCTCACCGCGGGACACGGTCACGACGACGACACCTTCACCAGCACGACCATGCTGGCCTTCGAGGGCGGGACGCTCGCCCTCGTCGGCGTCCTCTTGTTCGCGTCCGCCCATCGCCGCCTGGTCAGCCGCGGCTGGATCCTGCTGGCGGTCGCAGCGGGGAGCTCGCTCGGGGTCTCGGACGTGGCGATCAAGGCGCTCGCCGTGACCGTTCCGGCCTCACCGCTCGCCCTGCTCACGCCCTGGACGGCACTCGCGATCATCGGCGGTATCGGCGGGTTCCTGGCGCTCGCTCGCGGTCTCCAGCTGGGTGAGCCGGTGGCCGTGATCGTCGCCTTCTCCGCCAGCGCGACGCTGGCGGCGATCACCGGCGGGATCCTGGTCTTCGGCGATCCGCTGGGGTCGGACGCGCTCGATGTCGTCGCCCGCTGCCTGGCGTTCATCGCCGTGATCGCGGCGGCGGCGTTGCTGCCCATGGTGCCGGAGAAGGCTGCCGGATCCCAGGTCGCGGCCCAGCCGGCGGCCTAGCCCCCTAAAGGCGAGCGGGGGCGGTGCCCCTACCATCAGGGGAGTGCAGAGAAGCCGCAACGGACGGTTGAACGAGAGTCGCTACGGCGGCGAGACGGCCGGTGTGGTCAACCCGCGCGCCCGCCAGCGGGCCTTCGCGATCGGCATTGTCCGCGAAGGCGAGCACGCGAACGACCCACTCGCGGAGCTGAAGGAGCTCCTGCGGACCGCCGGCGTGGCGACCGCGGGCGAGATGACCCAAGCGCGAGAGGCGCCCGACCCCGACCGCTACTTCGGCCGCGGAAAACTCGTGGAGCTGAAGCGCGACATCGCGGCGGCCGATGCCAACCTGGTCGCCTGCGACGACGAGCTCGTTCCGCGCCAGGAGCGCAACCTGGAGCAGGAGCTGGGGGTCCCGGTGATCGACCGCACCGCAGTGATCCTCGACATTTTCGCCGACCATGCTCACACCGCCGAGGGCAAGCTCCAGGTGGAGCTGGCGCAGCTCGAATACAACCTCGCGCGGATGAGGGGGCTGTGGACCCACCTCGAGCGGCTGGGGGCGGGTCGAATCGACGGCGGTATCGGCACCCGAGGCCCGGGCGAGTCCCAGATCGAGACCGACCGGCGCCTCGCGCGGGATCGCATCACTGCCCTGCGGCGCCGCCTCAGGGGCGTGGAGCGCAACCGCGCGGTGATGCGGGCAGAGCGCGAACGCGCGGCGCTTCCCTCGGTCGCCCTCGCCGGCTACACGAACGCCGGCAAGTCGACGCTCCTCAACTCGCTGACGGGCGCCGGGGTTGGTGTGGGGGAGAGGCTCTTCCATACGCTTGATCCCACGACGCGGGCCTTCACCTACGAAGGACGGCGCTACCTGCTCACCGACACGGTCGGCTTCATCCGAAAGCTGCCGCATCAGCTGGTCGAGGCGTTCAAGGCCACCCTGGAGGAGACCGTTCTTGCCGACCTGGTCCTGCATGTGGTCGACGGATCGGAGCCCGAGCCTCAACGTGGCGACTCGATCGCTGCCGCGGACCTGGCCCTCGAGGAGATCGGAGCCGGTGACTCGCCCAGGCTCCTGGTCATGAACAAGGTCGATCTGCTCGGCGAAGAGGATCGCCGCGAGCTACGGTTGCGCCATCCCGACGCCGTGCTTGTGTCGGCGGAGACCGGCGAGGGGTTCGACGAGCTCAGGTCGAGAATCGCCGAATCGATCAGTGCGACGCTTTCCCGAGTGGAGCTCCTCGTACCCTTTGATGCCGGTGATCGGCTTTCGGAGCTTCACCAGATCGCTGGCGACCTCGAGCGTGAGGATCGCCCGGACGGGGTTCTCGTTCGCGCGCGGCTTCCTGCCGCGCTCGCCGATCGCTTCGCCGACCTCGACGTCAAGGGGCAGGGCGGCGGATCGCGGAACGGCGCACGCGCCGGAGACTGAGCCGGCGGCAGACGCGGCGATCGCTGTGGCGGTCGCCGACGAGGAGTCCTCGGGCGAGCCGATCGGCCTCCTCAAGTTCGTCAGGCTCAGGGAGGGAGCCACACTGCCGACCCGGGCACACGACGACGATGCCGGTCTCGATCTCTACGCGGCCGAGTCTGCCCGCCTGGCGCCGGGTGCGCGGGTGAGCGTCGGCACGGGGCTCGCGGTCCAGGTCCCCGCTGGCATCGGGGGTCTCGTGCTCCCGCGCTCCGGGATGGCCCTCAAGCACGGTGTGACGCTGGTGAATTCGCCGGGCCTGATCGATCCGGGCTATCGCGGCGAGCTGCGCGTGCTCCTGCTCAACACGGATCGCACGCTCGAGTTTCAGATCTCTCCCGGCGACCGGATCGGGCAGCTGCTGCTGGTCCCGGTCGCTCACGCCAGCCCGCGACTCGCCGCTGCGCTCGACGACTCGACGCGCGGCGAGGGCGGTTTCGGCTCGAGCGGGTTCTAGCTCAGGCTGAGGGCTGGCTGGACTCGGCCGGCGGCGGTGTGGAGTCGCCGAAGGAGACCTGCGGGGTCTCGCGCTCCGCGGCCTCGGTGATCTCGAAGTACTCCTTCTCCGAGTAGCCCAACTGCTTGGCGGCGATCGAGCTCGGAAACTGCTGAATGCGGGTGTTGAACTGCTGCACGTTCGAGTTGTAGATCCGGCGTGAGGCCTGGATCTCGTCCTCGAGCTCGGAGAGCTGGCGCTGGAGCTGCTGGAAGTTCTCCGTGGCCCGAAGCTCCGGGTACTGCTCGGCGACGACTCTCAGCCCACCGAGGGCGGCGGTCAGTTGCCCCTCCGCCTGACCGGCTTCCGCTGGTCCGCTGGCCTGCATGGCCGCGGCGCGGGCCTGGGTCACCTTCTCGAAGGTCTCTCGCTCGTGGGTCGCGTAGCCCTTCACCGTCTCGACCAGGTTGGGGATCAGGTCGTGCCGGCGCTTGAGCTGGACGTCGATGCCGCTCCACGACTCGCTCACGCGCTGGTTGAGATTGACCAGGCCGTTGCGCATCAGGACGTAGATCAGCCCGGCCAAGAGCAGCAGCACGACGATGATGATCACGATGACCATGCGACGGGGATGCTAGCGGGGAACCGCGACGGGCCCCGGAATCAGCCGTTCTCGGCCGCACGCAGCGCGGCGGCGTGGGAGGCCGCCTCGAGCTCGTCGCCGAGTGGCTCCAGCTCCGGCTCCGAGCCTGTCCGGCGGCCTATCGCCAGCGTGATCAGGCGGTCCGCCAGCCAGGCGTTCTTGGGCAGAAGCGGGCCGTGGAGATAGGTGCCGATCATGTTGAGCCGCCTGACGCCCTCGTGGCCGTCCCGCCCGTTGTTGCCGTGACCGTGCAGGACTCGGCCGAGGGGCTGGGCGGTCGGGCCGAGGTGCGTGCGCCCGCCATGGTTCTCGAATCCGGCCAGCACCCGGGGCCGCTGTCCGAGGTCCACCTCGATCGAGACGTTGCCGATCAGGCGCGGTCCCGGGTGGCGCACTGTCTCGAGGTCGGCGATGCCGAGGCCGGCGATCGACTGCTCTCCCAGCTGGTAGCGGTGCCCGAGCAGCTGGTACCCGCCACAGACGGCCAGCAGCGCCGCGCCGTCGTCGACGGCCGAGGCGATCGCGTCCCGCTTGGTCTCGAGCATGTCCTGGGCCACGAGCACCTGGTCCCGATCCTGGCCGCCGCCGATGTAGATCAGATCGTGACCGCCGGGGTCGAACCCGTCGCCGGGGCCGGCGGCCGCATACTCGAACGGGATGCCCCGCCACTCGCAGCGGCGCTGCAGGAAGATGATGTTCCCGCGGTCCGCGTAGATGTTCATCTGCTCCGGATAGAGCGCGAGCAGCCGGAGCCCCCGGTCGCTCACCTCGGCACCTCGACCAGCACGACGATCGAGTCCGCCTCGTCTGATCCGGAGCTGATCTTCCGCCTGCCGGCGGGACGCAGCCCCGCCTGCTCAGCCTCGAGCTCGAGGCGGTCCGGACCGACACGGCGGAGGATCTCGTCCTGGACGGTGCGCTCCATCCGCCCGTCGGGCGAGACCCGCTCTCGCAGACGCCGGACCGTGAGCGTCTGCTCGCCCACCTGCACCCAGAGAGGCTCGCTCGAGTAGACCCAGCCGTCGATCTCGCGCATATCCGGGAGGATCTGAGGGGCGGCGGCCCCTGAGCTGAGCAGCGTCGACTCGTCGACGATCGTCAGGGCGATCGTGCCGCCGGGCGCCATCACCTCGGCGAGGCGACGGAAGAGCGCCACGCGCGAGTCGTCGCCGAGCACCTGGATCACGTGCAGCGGGCCGATCACGAGCGCCGGCTTGGAGGGTGGGGACAGATCGGCGGGCGCGTCCAGGTCTGCAACCACGACCGTCACTGAGAAGCCGCCCTCCTTCGCGGCGGCGTCGAGCTGCGCGGCGAGACCGGCATCCCGTTCCACCGGGATCACCTCCACGTCGTGCTCCGCGAGGTGAAGGGCGACCCGCCCGGCGCCCGAGCCGAGTTCGAGCACTGGCCCAGCGGCGGCGTCCGCGAGCTCCCGCCAGAGGGCGAGGTCCGCCGCGTATGAGCCAAACTCGACCTGTTGCCAGATCGCAGCCTCGTCGTGGGCGCGAGCCCGGGATTCATGGGGCGGCCTCATTGCCAGTATTCCGATACGAGGCCGCGGTGGGCGAGCAGCGTGCGCAGCTCGAGGAGGGCGGTGTAGGTGGGCAGCGCGAAGAGGCGATCGGGTGTGGCCGAGACAGCCTCGTCGAGAGACGCCTCGATCGGCCCCATCACCTCGATCGATTCCTGTGGCCAGCCTGCGTATTTGAGGCGAAGGGCCATCTCCGGCGCTCGGGTACCGGCGCAGACCACCCGGCGCACGCCGTCGGCGAGCAACTCGAAGTCGGCGTCCCAGATCCAGGAGACGTCACGGCCGTCGGCGATGCGGTCGTTGAGCGCGAGCCAGAGGTCGATGCCGCCATCCACCGATTCGAGCTGCAGGGTGCGGAGCACCTCGTTCGCCCCGGCCGGGTTCTTGATCAGCAGGATGGAGACGCGTTTGCCCGCTACGTCGATGGTCTCGACGCGTCCGAACACGGCGCGCATCGACTCCAGGCCCTGGCGGATCCGCTCGAGCGAGACGCCCGACCGCAGGCCGGCGGTGATCGCCGCGAGCGCGTTGTAGACGTTGTAGAGACCGGGGAGGGGGAGGTCCAGGTCGAGTTCACCGTGCGGCGTGGTGACGTGGACGCTCGAACCGGAGATGCCGTGAAGCTCGATCTTCGTCGCGGCGACGTCCGGGGTGGGGCGGTCCGCGTCGCAATTCGGGCAGGTGTAGTGGCCGAGGTGGCCGACGAAGGCGCGATCGTAGACATAGGGTGCGCCGCAGCGGCGGCAGTGCTTCGCGTCGTGGGCATGCTGCAGCTCGGGCAGCGCCTGGGATTCGTCCTCGATGCCGAAGTAGGTGACTCCGGGCCGGCGCCGGAGCTCGTCGTCTCGCCCGAGGTCGGCGATCAGCGGGTCATCGGCGTTGAGGGCGAACTCGGATGATCCATCCAGGCCCCTGACCAGATCGGCCCACTCGTCCGCCAGGTGCTCGAGCTCGCCGTAGCGATCGAGCTGATCGCGGAAGAGGTTTCCGAGCACGAGGAGACGCGGGCGCAGCTGTGGCGCAACCCGGGGCAGCCACGCCTCGTCGAGCTCGAAGAGCCCCTCATCGCCCGACTGCTCGAGGAGGGCCGTGGCCACGCCCCAGTGCATGTTCGAACCCGCGCGATTATGGACCGGCGTGCGCCCGTCCGCGCGCAGGATGCCCGAGATCATTCCCGCCGTGGTCGTCTTGCCGTTTGTGGAGCTGACCACGATCGAACCGCGGTCGAGCCGAGCGGCGAGCCTCTCGATCGCCTCGGGCTCCATCCGGACGAGCAGGCGACCGGGCAGAGTCGTGCCGCCGCCGCGCCCGCTCCGGCGGCTCAGCGCCCCGACGGCCCGGGCGACGCCTCGCTTCGCGGTGAACATGGTGCTCATCGCGGCCTGAGGTTAGGGACCGGAGACCGCGGTCCCGCCTCAGTTCGGCGGGTCGACGAGTGGGCCGGGCGGAGCGATCACCCGGAGTGCCTGCGGCAGGACTCCGAGCGTCGCGGGCAGGTCGGTCAGGTGCTCGCCGTCGGCGTAGACGGCGAAGTCCCGGTCGGCCCGGATCTCGACGGTGGCGGCGCGCTGCTCGGTGACCTCCTCATTCTCGAGATGGGTTCCCTTGAACGCCTTCGGCAGGCCCCTGACGTATCGGAGCCTGCTGACGTCGCTGACCGTGACCACGTCGAGCATCCCGTCGTCCAGCTCGGCATGCGGAGCGATGAACATCCCGCCGCCGAAGGCGCGGCTGTTGCCGGCGGCGACCGAATAGCCCCGGTAGGAGATCGGCTCGCCACCGTCGAGGATGAGCGTGAAGCTCGCGGGACGCCAGGCGATCAGGGCCCGAATCGCTGCGTAGAAGTAGACGAGATTGCCCTTGACGATCCGGGCCTCGTTCGCGATTCGGTTCGCGTCCGAGTCGAAGCCGCAGGAGGCGACACCGAGGAAGCGGCGACCGTTCGCCTCGCCGACGTCGATCCGCCTGACGTTGGCGTCGGCGAGGACGCTGACCGCCCCCGCCGGATCGGAGGGGATGCCCAGGACGCGGGCCAGGTCGTTCCCACGGCCACCGGGGATGATGCCCAGCGTCGCGTCGGTCTCCGCCAAGGCTCCGCCGACCTGGCCGACCAGCCCGTCCCCGCTCATCACCACCGGAACGTCTCCCGCCTCCGCCGCCCGCTGCGCTTCCCCGATCCCATGCTCCAGGCTGTGCGTGCGGACCAGGCGATACGGGATGGAGCGGGCCCGGAGCGCGCGCTCGGCCTCTGGCAGGAGCTTGAGCGTCCGTCCGCCGGCCGAGTGCGGATTGACCAGCAGGAGATGGGTTCGCACAGAATCGATTCGCTGAATCTATTCAGGCGCGCCATCGGGGCGACGGGCGACGAAGTAGTTGCCCTGGCCCGCGTCGCCGCTCTCGTGCGGCTCGATCCCGTGCCTGCCAAAGCCCCGTCGCAGCACCGAATCCGGGGTGTAGAAGGGGGTGCTCGGCCCCCAGCTCGTCGCGATGACGACGAATCCGCCGGGGCGAAGAACACGGGCGATCTCCGCGAAGAAGGGGGGCATGTTGAGCTGGGCGACGAGGTCGAACGAGTCTTCCGCGAATGGCAGGTGCGAGGCGTCCGCGACCTTGAACGCGACCCGGCCCTCCGGATCGAGGCCGATGCGTCCCTGGGCACGGCGGACCATCTCCTCCGAGAGGTCGACGCCCCGGACTCGTGCGCGCGGGAACTCGCGAGCGATCAGCAGCGCACCGTCGCCGAGGCCGGTCCCGATGTCGAGCGCACGCTCGGGCTCGGGCCGCACGTGAAGCAGCGCGGCGGCCAGGGGGGCGAGGTGGTCCGGGCCTGACCTGCTGACACGCTGGTCCCAGGTCGGGGCGGCGCTCTCCCAGAAGCGATGACTCCAGCCTCTCAGCAGGGGCCAGAGGATCGGCGCCCTCGAGATGACGACGCTGATCGCTCGACCCATGAGGCGGACGCGCCTGGGCGGCGGCGAGGGGTCGGTGGCTGGCTCTGGCGGCACTGCGCGATCATCGCAGGCGCCCCGAGTAGCCTTCGGCGCGCTTTGGTGACGGCGCGGACAGCGGCTGCGGCCCTCGCGGTGCTCCTGGTGGGGGGATGCGGTGGCGGCGGAGGGGAGAGCTCGACCACCGCCGCGCTGCCCACCGGGTGCAGCCAAGTGCAGGCGCCTCCGCCCAAGGACGTCCATCTCTCTCGACCGACCGCGACGCTGCGAGGGCCGGCCACCGCGACGGTCGAGACAAGCTGCGCGAGCTTCACGATCGCGCTCGATGTCGAGAGGGCACCGAAGACGACATCGTCGTTCGCCTATCTCGCCCGTCAGGGTGTCTACAACGACGCGGTGTTTCATCGCATCGTTCCCGGGTTCGTCATTCAGGGCGGCGACCCGACCCAGACGGGCACCGGCGGCCCCGGCTACTTCGTCGATGAGCCGCCCCCTCGCAACCTCTCCTACACGCAGGGGACGGTGGCGATGGCCAAGAGCGCAGCGGAGCCGCCCGGGCGCTCCGGGAGCCAGTTCTTCGTCGTCACGGTCCCGGATGCAGGACTGACCCCCGATTACGCGCTGGTCGGGAAGGTGAGCAGCGGCTTCGATGTCGTCCAGCGCATCGAGCAGCTGGGGACGCCGAGCGGCATACCGAGAGATCCGGTCGTGATCCGGCGGGTCACGATCCAGGGGAGCTGATGGCCGAGGAGCGGAAGCAGCTGGAGGCGCGTCACTTCCAGGTCAACTCGGATGGCGTCCAACTCGCCGGCGAGGAGGTGGGAGAGGGGTCCCCGATCGTCCTGCTGCATGGGCTGACGGCGGTCCGGCGGTACGTGCTCCACGGATCGCTCACCCTGGCGCGGCGCGGATACCGGCTGATCTCCTACGACGCGCGCGGACATGGGGAATCCTCCCCCGCGCCGGCGGGGGAGGGCTATGGCTATCGCGAGCTGACCAGGGACCTCGGGGCGGTGCTCGCCGATCGCTGCCCGGGGGAGCATCCGGTCCTCTGCGGCCACTCGATGGGGTGTCACACGGCCACGTCCTATGCGCTCAGCCATTCAGACGAAGTGGCCGCGCTGGTCCTCATCGGTCCGGTCGCCCTGGGCATCCCGGCCACCGAGGACAGGCTCGCCTACTGGGACCGCCTGGCCGATGGGCTGGAGAGTGCCGGCGTCGAGGGATTCATGGAGGCCTACGGGTCGAGCCTGGAAGCCGCATCCGAATGGCGGGACGCCGCGCTCAGGATCACGCGCGAGCGGATGAAGCTGCACCGTCATCCGCAGGCTGTGGCCCAGGCGCTCCGGGATGTGCCCCGCTCACTGGCTTTCGACGGGCTCGCCGAGCTGGAGACGCTCGACGTGCCGGCTCTCGTTGTCGCAAGCTACGACGACGCCGACCCCGGCCATCCCTACGCGATCGCCGAGGCCTGGGCGGAGCGGCTGCCAGATGCCCGCCTGGTCAGCGAGGAGCCGGGCAAGTCCCCGCTCGCCTGGCAGGGCGGCCGCCTCTCCCGCGCGATCGCGGATTTCGTGGATGAGCCCCGGGTCCGGGAGCGCCTGGACTAGGCAACACCTGGCGGGCGGGGTGATTGACTTGTGGCGGTGCCGATGCGACTTTTGATTGCGGCCGGTCAGGCGGCGAATAGTGCCGAGGATCTCCCACTGGGCGTCCGTGAGTTGATCGAGGTGGCCGACGAGATTCTCGTCATCGCCCCCGCGTTGCCAACGCGCTTTCAATGGTGGTCTTCAGCCACGGACAAGGCGCGCGAGCAGGCCGACGAGCGGCTGCGGACGGTTCTCGGCCAGCTCGAGGAGGAACTAGGGAGGCCGGTAAGCGGATCGGTGGGTGCGGACGATCCGATACTCGCGTTCGAGGATGCGCTCGCCAGCTTTCCCGCAGACCACATCCTTGTCGGCCTCCGCGCTGCTGAGCGCTCCGGCTGGCAGGAGCGAGGATTGCTCGACGAGCTGCAGCGATTCGGGCTTCCCGTCACCGTTTTCACTCTGCCCCCTGAGTAGCGCGGGCTATGTCGGAGGAGAACGTGGCACTGGCGCGGAAGGCCATCGACGCTCTCAACCGCGGGGACCTCGACGCCTTGCTGGCCCTTCTCAGCCCTGATGTCGTATGGGAGGCCCTGGAAGGTGTCGCCGGGATTGGCGAGCTGTACCGCGGGCGGGCGGGGGTGCGGGAGTGGACCGAGCTGATGTTCGAAAACGCGGAGGAGGGCGTCCACGTCGAGATCGAGCAGATGGCGGACTTGGGTGATGACCGGGTCTTCATCGCCGTGGCTATCAGCGCACGCCGGAGAGGCAGCGGCGTGCCGTTTGAATACCGCACCTGGCAGATAGTCTGGTTCGCGGACGACCTGATCACGAGACGTCAAGCCTTCTGGACCCGTGCCGAAGCCCTCAGAACCGCCGGGCTGCGTGAGTAGGCGATGTCGGAGGAGAACATCGAGTCGTTCAAGCGCGGGACTGAGGCGTATAACCGCCGGGACGTCGATGGGCTGTTGCAGACGCTCGACCCTGAGGTGGAGTGGCATTCGGCGCTTCTGATCCCATTCGGGGGCGAGGCGACCGTGAGTCGGGGACACGACGGCGTCCGTGAGCTGCTGGGCGAGGTGTATGAGGCTCTCGCCGAGATTCACCTCGACTACTCCGAGATCCGCGACCTGGGTGATCGAGTCGTCGGGATTGGCCGCATCCGCACGCGAGGCAAGCAGAGCGGGGCGGTGACCGAGATGGCCTTCGGCACCGTCACCGACCTGAAGAACGCCAGGGCGATTCGGATCTGGACCTACCTCGATCCACAGGAGGCCCTCGAGGCCGCCGGGCTGTCGGAGTAGCCCAACCATCGAGCACCTACGGCGGGCGATCCTCGAGCCGGATCACGAGGCGCAGCCCCGACCAGGTCTCGTCGATGGCGGCGACCTTGTTGTCCACGAGCCGGTTCGCGAGGCCGAGCTGGCGCGCCACGTCCTCGGTCATGTCCGTCTCCACGCCCGAGGCGCGCTTCGGCCAGGCGATCCAGAGGCCGGCGGCGGGGTCCATCGCACGGCGGAGGGCGGGCAGGCGGCGCTCGAGCTCGGCGCGGCTCCTGGTGAAGAAGATGATGACGTCGAGTGGGCCGCTCGCGGGGGACTTGACTCTTACGCCCGCGGGCAGTTCGCCGAGCAGCTCGCGGAACCCGTCCGGAGCGGATAGGAACGCGACCCGGTGTCCCTCCTTCATGCCCAGCTTCTTGGCGAGGGGGGTTGCCGCGTAGCCGGCCACGTCGCCAACGTATATTGCGGGACGTGAGCCAGGACGACGGCTACCCGATCCACTACGCCGCAGTCAAGCGCGGGACGCCCGTGTACGCCTCCGACGGCGAGCAGGTGGGCGTGGTCGACGAGGTCGTCGACAACGTCCGGGAGCACATCCTCGACGGGTTCGTGATCGAGGGGACCGACGGCGAGCTGCGGTTCGTGGATGCGCCGGAGGTGGCGAGGACCGCCGAGCGCGCGGTTCGCCTGTCGATCGACTCCGCGGTCGCGGCCCAGCTCCCGGCGCCTGAGAAGGCCTCACCCAACTTCACTCCGCGACGCGCGGGTCGGCTCGGCAAGCTCCTGGGTGGCAGCTGGCGGCGTCGCTAGACGCCCAGGCCCTGCTTGAGCAGCCTGGCGTTGCGGATGGCGTACCCCTCCCAATCGTTGTTGAAGTAGGCGAATACCTCGGTGTCGCGACGCCACTGGGCGATTCGGCGGACCCAGGTGTCGATCTCCGACGTCGAGTAGTTGCCGTGCCTTCCGCGGCTGCCATGGTGAAACCGAATGTACGTCCAATCCGCCGTCCGCACATGGGGTGTCTTCACCCACCGACTGGATTCGTCGCCGATCACGAGAGCGACCCCGTGCTCCCCGAGCGCTGAGTAGACCTCTTCCACAAACCAGCTCTCGTGCCGGAACTCGAACGCATGACGACCCGGGGGCAGCTTGGGGAGGGAGTCTGCGAGGCGCTCGTCATCCCGGTGGAGGTTGGGAGGGAACTGCCACAGGACGGGGCCGAGTTTCTCCGTCTCCGTCAGGCCGTCGAGGGCCTCATAGAAGCGCCTGGTGCCCTGATCGACCATGGTAAGCCGCTTGATGTGGGTGACGTAGCGACTCATCTTCACGGCGAAGCGGAAGCCTTCGGGACTCTGCGCGAGCCAATTCTGGACGGCCGCCGGCGAGGCGAGCCGGTAGAAGGTGCTGTTGATCTCGACGGTGTCGAAATGGCGCGCGTAGTAGCTCAGCCACTCGCGTTGCGGGACTCCCTTGGGATAGAAGAGCTCGCGCCAGTGCGGATAGACCCAGCCCGAGCAGCCGACGTGAACCGGCCGACTCAACTATCCGTTGCCGTTGCGCAGGACCAGGATCGCGATGTCGTCACGGAGCTCGCTGCCGTGGCGCTCGACTGCGGCCTCGGCGAGTCTCTTCGCGATCTGATCGGCCGTCTTTCCGGTCGAGACCGCGACCTGGTCCTTGAGCCAGTCGGGATCGCCTCGCTTGGCCCGGTTCGCGATGTCGAGCACCCCGTCCGTGTAGAGGATCAGCGAGTCCCCGACCCCCAGGGTGTCCTCGACGTCGGCGAGTGTGGGAGAGGGTAGGACGCCGAGAATGGTCCCGGGCTCCCCGATCGACTCCACCCGCCCGTCCTCGCGCAGGATGATCGGCAGAGGATGGCCCCCGAGTGCAACCGTCACGCGCGCCTCGCCGTTCCCGTTGACCGGCGCCTGCATCCGCGCGAGCGCCGCCGTGCAGAACCGGAAGTCGTTGCGCTCCGAGTTGATCGAGTCGTGCAGCGCCCGTAGAACGTCGCTCGGCGAGTTGTCGGGGGAGCTGGCCATGCGGACCGTGTAGCGAGCCAGGGCGGTTAGGGAGGCCGCCTCCGGCCCCTTCCCGCAGACGTCGCCGATCACCGCGGACCAGCTCCGCGATCCGTTGGTGAAGACGTCGTAGAAGTCTCCGCCGACCTCGTAGGCCTCGCCGGCGGCCAGGAACCGCGAAGACACCTCGAAGCCCGCGATCTCCGGCAGCGAGCGCGGCAGCAGGCTGTGCTGGAGGACAGCCGCGATGTGGCTCTGCTGCTCATGCAGCCGGGCGTTGTGGAGGGCCAGCGCGGCGCGGTCGGCCAGGCGCTCCGCGGTGCGGCGTGCAGTCTCATCGAACGCCTTGGCCGGCTGCATGATCCAGAGCGTGAGCGCGCCCAGCACGGAGCCACGAGCTCCGAGCGGCAGCACGACACAGGACTTGAACCGGTACCTCCGGAGCGTCTGTCGTTCGTTCTCGCGCGGTGCGATCTCCTCGATCTGCTCGTCAGTGAGCTGATCGAGGTACTTGGTGCGTCCGCTGCGGATCACCTCGGCGACCGGATGGGGTCCATGGGGGTCGATCGGGGAGTCCTGACGGAGCCTTACCATCACCTCGGCCACCTCGCTTCCCGCGCTCTGCGCCGCCATGCGCTCGATCAGCCCGTCCGGCGTGACGATGTCGACCATCGCCACATCCCCGAGGCTCGGGACCGCGAGCATGGCGAGGTGCTGAGCGCGCTCCCTCTGATTGAGTGCGTCCTCCATCAGTGCGCCGGCTTCCGCCAGCAGGTCCGAGGCGGCGGTCTCGCGGTTGAGGCGAGCCCGCAGGCTCGCCACCCAGATCCCGCAGGCCGCGCCCGCGATGACCACGGCCGCCGAGACCCAGCGCTGTCCGTCATCCAAGCCGCCCCACAGCGGCGAGAGGAGGGACAGCACCACGCAGAAGACCGCAACGACTGCCGTCTCCGGCAGCGACGCGTTCATAGCGGCGATCACCGGTGGGATCGCGAGCAGCCCGATGAAGACCAGCGAGCTGCCGACCACGGCGTCGAGCACGATGATCGCCGTGGCGAGCAGCATCGCGATCAGCGCCGGGCCGGAGATCTCCTGCAGACTGCTCAGCTTCGGTGCAGGCGTGATCAGCTCCCGATCCCTGGAAGGCATGGGCTAATCCTAGATCGGCGCCCCCAATAGCCGGTAAGACGCGGGGAGGGCGGGATTCACGGTCCCGGCCGGGCCGGCTCGGTCACCCGGCGTGAGTTCACATAATCCGCGTTCCCGTGCATTCCATTCGCGTCGCCGGGACGCGATCGCGATCGGCGGTGCCCTGATCCCCCGACCGCCAGCGGGGTTTGATCCTCAGTCGCGCGCGGCACAAAGGACAGAACAGCGAATAAGGAGCTTCGATGAGCGAGAGAACAATCCAAGAGCAGATCGTCAAATACCTCGGCGACATCCACTCGATCGAGGAGCAGGCCCTTGTCCAGATGAAGATCGCTCCCAAGATCGCGGGCGACGCGACCCTCAAGGCCGCATTCGAGCAGCACATCGGCGAGACCGAGGACCAGAAGCGGCGAGTCGAGCAGCGCCTCGAGGAGCTGGGCGGATCCCCGAACAAGCTGAAGGACGTCGCGGGCGCGGCGAGCGCCCCCGCCTTTGCGCTGTTCGCGAAGCTTCAGCCGGATACCCCTGGCAAGCTCACCTCGCACGCCTTCTCCTACGAGCACCTGGAGCTCGCTGCGTATGAGCTGCTGTCGAAGGTCGCAGAGCGCGCCGACGACCGGCAGACCGCGCAGCTCGCCAAGGACATCGCCGCCCAGGAGAACGAGATGGCCCGCCGGCTGTCGGAGAACTGGGACGTCGCCGTGAACGCATCGCTGCGCGACAAGGACCCGGACGACATCGGCGAGCAGCTCAACAAGTACTTGAGCGATGCCCACGCGATCGAATCACAGGCGGAGCAGATGCTGACCAAGGGCATCGACATCGGCGGTGACCCGAAGCTGAGCCAGGACTACGAGGGGCACCTCAAGCAGACGAAGAATCACATGGACCTGATCGAGGAGCGGCTCGAGGCTCGTGGAGCGAGCTCGAACTTCCTCAAGGACGCCGGGATGAAGGTGGGTGCAGTCAACTGGGGCGCATTCTTCGCGGCCCAGCCCGACACGCCGGCGAAGCTCGCGGGCTTCGCCTACGCGTTCGAGCATCTCGAGATCGCCTCATATGAGCAGCTTCGTCGAGTTGCGGAGCGCGCCGGCGACGAGTCAACCGCCAGCGCCGCGCTGATGATCCTCCCCGAGGAGCGCCATGCCGCGGAGACCCTCTGGGATGGCTTCGACCGCGCGATCGACGCCTCGCTCGAGTCGGTCGGCGTCACCGCTTGAGCCGCGCGCCTCGAAGCGAGGCGGAAGAAGTCCGGATCGAAGTCCTAGCCCACCCGCTCGATCGCAGGTGAGGATTCACGCCGATCGATGAGGTCGAGCACGGCCTCCTCGATCGGCCGCTGAATCTCCGGCCAGTCCGCCGGGTCCTCGGGGAGCCGCTCGAAGACGCCGCCGACCGTGAGGCCGCCGTCGAAGCGGTCGAAGACCCGCGGATCGATGTAGGAGGCGCGGCAGACGGCCGGTGTGTTGCCCAGGTACAGGGACACCTGCTTCACGGCATCACGCTTGGCGCGATTCCGGCCGCCCTTCGTGCTCATGTCCCTCTCGCGGGCCGAGGCCGCGAGCACGACGGCGGCGAGGACCGTCGCGTTCCAGGTGCGGAAGTCCTTGGCGCTGTGCTGTTCCCCGATCACATCCTTGATGTAGTCGTTGATCTCGGGGGAGCGGATGTCGCGCCACTGGCTTCCGTTGCGATAGGCGAGCAGTTCGTGGCCCCCTCCCCGCCGCTCCCGCAGCGTTTTGACCAGCCGCGAGAGCTTCGGATCGATGATCGTCTGCACGCGGCGCTTGCCCCCCTTTGCCTCGTAGTCGAAAACGAGGGTCTTGCCCTCGATCGCCACGTGGCGTTTCCGCATCGTGGCCACGCCATAGGTCTCGTTCTCCTCGGCATAATCCTCGGACCCGATCCGGAAGAAGCCGCGATCGAGGAGCCGCACAGCGCAGGCGAGCACGCGCTCGCGCGAGATCTTGCGCCTGCGGAGATCGCTGTCCACCTGTTCGCGGAGCCTGGGAAGCGATCGCGCGAAGTCGACCATCGCGTCGAACTTCTGCCGGTCGCGTCGCTCGCGCCAGCGGTCGTGGTAGCGGTACTGCTTGCGCCCCCTCGCGTCGAGCCCGGTCGCCTGAATGTGCCCCATGGGGTCGGCGCACACCCAGACCTCCTCCCAGGCGGGCGGTATCGCGAGTGCCCTGATGCGCTGGACGACGTCCTCGTCCTCGATCCGCTCGCCGGTGCTCTCGTCCAGGAACTCGAAGCCCTTCCCCCGCCGTCGGCGGGTGATCCCGGGTGCCGCGCAATCGACCCGCCTCAGCCGGCTCATGCCGCCTGTTTACCCGAAGCGGGGCGCGGTCAGACGGAGGAGGTGAGAGCGACCTACGTGCTCCCTATCCGCTGGGGCGACGATCGCGGGTTCGGCGAGCTCACCCGCTACCTGAAGGAGCTCTCGGACTGGGTGGAGCTGATCGTCGTCGATGGTTCGTCAGCGCCGCTCTTCCAGCGACACGCCGAGGCTTGGGCGTCGCTCGGGCGCCACCTGCGCCCGGACCCGGCGCTCGAGACCCCGATGGGCAAGGTCGGCGGCGTGCTCACGGGCGTTCGGGAGGCGGGCAACGAGGCGGTTGTCATCGCCGACGACGACGTGCGCTATGAGGAACGGTCGCTGATCCGCGTCGTTCAGTTGCTCGGGCTCGCCGACTGCGTCCGGCCCCAGAACTACTTCGACCCAGTGCCCTGGCACGCGCTCTGGGACACGGCGCGGACACTGCTCAACCGCTCCGTGGGGGCCGACTTCCCAGGCACCCTGGCCGTCCGGCGCAGCTCGCTGCTCGGGGCCGGGGGCTATGACGGCGACGTCATCTTCGAGAACCTCGAGCTACTCCGCACGATCCGTGCGGCCGGTGGCACGGTCCTCAGCCCACTGGACCTCTACGTCGCCCGCCGGCCGCCCAGCGCTCGGCATTTCCTCTCGCAGCGGGTCCGCCAGGCATATGACGACTTCGCCATCCCGCCCCGGATGGCCGCCTGGCTGGCCGTAGTGCCTGGCATCGGCGCAGCCGCGCTCAGACGCAGATGGCGCGCCGCCCCGGCGGCCACGGCCGCGAGCCTGATCGGCATCGCGGAGATCGGCCGCCGCCGAGCCGGCGGGCGGAGGTTCTTCCCGGCGGCGGCCTCGCTCCTCGCGCCGCTCTGGGTGCTCGAGCGAGGCATCTGCTCCTGGCTCGCCCTGCGCGATCGCCTCGTCCGGGGCGGCATTCGGTACGGCGGCGGGGTGGTCCCGCGAGCCGCCTCCTCGCCGGCCCGCCTACGCCATCGGTTCGCGCGGCGTCGCGGGTTCGCCGACGGTAACGGCCTCTCCCCCGGGAGCCCGAAATCCGATCAGCTTGTGAGTGCCGTCGCAGAAGGGCTTGCGGCGAGACGCTCCACAGCGGCATAGAGCCACCGTCCTGCGGCGCGGGTCGATCTCGGCCCCGTCTGGATCGGTCAAGAGGAAGTCCCCCCGCAGCAGGTACGGGCCGTTGGGATACGGGGTGAGCTCGGTTGGCACGCTGCCCAGTTCTGCCCCGGGATGTGCCGCCGAAACCCCGCATCGCTCACCGGGGCGTGGTCCCGGCCGCGACCGGGTAAAGAGGGGCAGATGACGCCGCCTCCGCTCCCCTCCCCTCGCGGGCCGCTCACCGACTTCCTGGTCGAGTCGCTCCGCGATTCGCCACGAGAGATCTCGGAGTGGCCGAGCGCGGACGGCGGGGCCTTGGGCGAGGACCTTCAGCTCGCGCTGTACACCCTGTACGAGCTCCACTATCGGGGCTTCCGCGAGGTCGAAGCCTCCTGGGAGTGGCAAGGCGGGCTGCTCGCACTTCGGGCGGAGCTGGAGGACGACTTCGAGGCCTGCCTCCGCGAGCAGGTCCCGCGGCCGCAGGCCGATCCGACTCGCATCGGCGAGACGATCATGCGGCTGGTCGACGAGGACGACGGGCCGCAGCTTTCCACCTACATGGGGCGAAGCGCGTCATTGGAGCAGTTCCGCGAATTCCTGATCCACCGCTCGGCCTACCAGCTGAAGGAGGCCGATCCGCACTCCTGGGCGATCCCGCGGCTGGATGGTCCCGCGAAGGCCGCGCTGATCGAGGTGCAGGCGGATGAGTACGGCGGCGGGGCCCCCGACCGCGTGCACGCGGCGCTCTTCGCGAAGGCGATGCGGGCGCTTGACCTCGATCCGGCGTACGGCGCCTATCTCGACCGGATCCCAGCCGTGACGCTTGCGACGGTCAACCTGATGTCCCTGTTCGGCCTCCATCGCAGGCTGCGCGGTGCGATCGTGGGGCACCTCGCGGCCTTCGAGACGACCTCGCCCATCCCCAACGGCCGCTACGCGAAGGGTCTACGCCGGCTCGGGCTCGGCGACGACGCGCTCGACTTCTTCGACGAGCACGTGGAGGCCGACTCGGTCCACGAGAATATCGCCGTCTACGACATGGCCCAGGGTCTCGCGATGAGCGAACCGGATCTGGTGGGCGACATCCTCTTCGGCGTTCTCGCCCTGCTCGATCTCGACACGCGGTTCGCCGCCCACCTCCTGGAGCGCTGGGACGACGGCACCACCTCCCTCCTGGAGCCACTGGCGAGCGCTCGGTAGTCGATCATCTGACGGGTGTCCATCGTCGTCGGCACCTCCAGCTGGTCGGACCCGGGCTTCGTCGAGCACTGGTACCCCAAGGGCCTTCCGGCCAAGGAGCGCCTGGGCTTCTACGCGGAGCGCTTCGAGGCCGTGGAGCTCAACTCGAGCTTCTACGCGATCCCGGCCATCTCGACCGTCGAGGGCTGGGCGAAGGGAACGCCGCAGAGCTTCCGCTTCGACGTCAAGCTCCACCGCCTCCTCTCCCGCCACGCCGCTCAGCTGAAGGAGCTCCCCAAGGACCTCCGAGACGGAGTCGAGACGAATGAGCGCGGACGGGTGCTTCTAGACCCGGCCATACAGGACGAGATGGTCCGGCGGACCGCCGAGGCGATGCAGCCGCTGGCCGACGCCGGCAAGCTCGGCGCCTATCTCCTCCAGCTGACACCGGCGTTCGACCCCCGCCACAACGAGCTCGACGAGCTGGCGCCGGTCATCGAGGGCCTCTCCCCGGTCCCCGTCGCCGTCGAGTTCCGGCGCCGGAGCTGGGCCTCGTCCAAGCGGTTCGAGAAGGTGCTCGACTGGCTCTCTGCCCATGACGCGGTCTTCGTCTCCGTGGACACGCCTCCGGGCGATCACGTCCCCATCTTCCCGCCGATCGACGCCGTGACCAGTGACGCGCTCGCCTACATGCGCTGCCACGGGCGCAACACCGAGGGCTATCTCCACGGCCGCAGCGTCGCGGAGCGCTTCGACTACGACTACTCGCATCAGGAGCTCGACGAGATCGCCGGCCGAGCGCGTGCCCTGGACTCCGACGCCGAGCAGGTCCACGTGATGTTCAACAACAACGCCCGAGAGCTGGCGCCGAAGGCGGCAAGGGCCCTGCGCACCATCCTCGGCCAGGATCCGGGCCCGGAGCCTTGATCGGGGCGCTTATTTGACCAGCCGCCCGATCATCCCAATAGCGGCCCCGAAAAATGGCCCGGCGAGGCGACCCCAGGGGGATGAAGGCCGCCTCGCCGGGTTGGCCAACGTGCTGGACGCCTTGTAAAGGGTGCAGTTGGCCGGGGATCCGGATGATGCAGTCCAACCCTACGCAGGCCCGTATGGACGATCATCCGGGCCGATCCGCAGATCTGCTCAGTAATAAGCACGGTGCCCACGCACGCCTGCCGCTCAGATCTGGCCCAGGCGTGATCCGTCCGCCAGAATTGCCCTGATGAGCGGGGATCCAGCCTCAGGAGTGGGAATCCTCACCGCCCTGGCGGCGGGGATCGTCTCCTTCCTCTCCCCCTGCGTGCTGCCGTTGGTGCCGGGCTATCTCTCTGCTGTCACCGGGGTTGCGGCAGCCGACCTCGAGCGTGCCGACTGGCGACGGGTGATCGTCCCGAGCCTGCTCTTCGTCTCGAGCTTCTCGGTGATCTTCATCCTGCTCGGGCTCGGCGCCACCGGGATCGGCAGCACCCTGCAGGAGCACCAGCTCCTGCTCGACAAGATCGCCGGGTGGCTGATCATCGTGATGGGCCTGTTCTTCGTCTCAGCGCTGTTCATCCCGCAGCTCAACCGCGAGTGGCACGTCGAGGGCCTCCTCGAGCGCGCGGGGACCGGCGGCCCGCTCGTCGCCGGGGCGGCCTTCGGCATCGCCTGGACACCGTGCATCGGCCCCACGCTCGCCGCGATCCTGAGTGCTGCGGCGCTCTCCGGCTCCGCGGCCCACGGGGCCTTGCTGCTCGCCGTCTACTCGGCCGGTCTCGCCATCCCGTTCCTCCTCACCTCGATCGCCTTCACCCGGATGACGACGGCGTTCACAGTCGTCAAGCGCCACTACCCGGTGATCATGGCCATCGGCGGCCTCATCCTGATCGCCTTCGGCGTGGCGATCCTGACCGGCTGGTTCGACACCTTCAACCGCTGGGCGCAGGACCTGCTCGACAGCCTCGGCATCAACGTCTCCAGCGATATCTAGCCGCCACGGTGGCGCGATCCGGTGGCGAAGCCATCCTGGCCAGCCAGCCAGTTCCCACGTAGACTCACGGTCCCCGTGTCCGCCAAGCCAACCACCTGCGTGATCGGTGCCGGGATCAGCGGCCTCACGGCGGGCAAGGCTCTCTCCGACTGGGGCATCCCGTACACGTGCTTCGAGTCGAGCGACGACATCGGCGGGAACTGGTACTTCCGGAACCCCAACGGGCTCTCATCCGCCTACCAGTCGCTGCACATCGACACCTCGCGGGACGGCGTCTCGTTCCGGGACATGCCGATGGGACCGGACGAGTACCCGGACTACCCGCACCACCCCCAGATCCTCGGCTACCTGCACCGCTACGCCGACGCCTTCTCACTCCGGGACCGGATCCGGTTCGAGACCCCGGTGCAGCACGCCGAGCGCAAGCCGAACGGCGGCTGGGGCATCACGCTCGCCGACGGCTCCACCGAGGAGTTCGACTTCCTGATCGTCGGGAACGGCCACCACTGGGACCCGCGCTATCCGGACTTTCCCGGCAGCTTCGACGGCGAGACGCTGCACGCCCATCACTACATCGGCCCGAACGATCCGCTCGACCTCTACGGGAAGCGCGTCCTGGTCGTCGGTATCGGCAACAGCGGCGTGGACATCACCTCAGAGCTGGCGCGCAAGGGCGTCGCCGAGAAGGTCTTCATCTCGACCCGGAGCGGCGCCTGGGTGATCCCGAAGTACTTCCTGGGGCGGCCCTTCGACACGATCGTCAAGATCAACCCGCGGGTGCCGCTCAAGCTGCAGCGCTTCTTCGCCAAGCCTCTCCCCTACCTCGCCTCCGGCCGGATGGAGGACTTCGGCCTCCCGACGCCCGATCACCAGTTCCTGGAGGCGCATCCGACCGTCTCCAGCGAGCTGCTCCTGCGGCTCGGCTCAGGCGACGCGGTCGCCAAGCCCAATGTCACGGACCTCCAGGGAGGCAGCGTCCGCTTCGAGGACGGCAGCGTCGAGCGCGTCGACGCCATCATCTGGGCGACCGGATACCAGATCACCTTCCCCTTCTTCGACGAGGATTTCCTCTCCGCTCCCGAGAACCGTCTGCCCCTCTTCAAGCGGATGTTCCGGCCGGGGATCGACGATCTCGCGCTGATCGGCTTCGCTCAGGCGATTCCCACCCTCTTCCCGTTCGTCGAGCTGCAGTCGAAGCTCGTCGCCCGGTATCTGGGCGGGGACTACGCCCTTCCTCCCGCTCCGGAGATGGAGGAGACGATCCGCCACGACGAGGCGATCCACAATGCGAACTACACAAGCCGGCCGCGCCACACGATGGAAATCGAGTGGTACACGTACGAGCACGACATCTGGAACCGGGAGATCCCGGCCGGACGTGAGCGCGCCGCCCGAGGGATGGCTCCGAAGCTCGCCGGACGGGTCGTGACGGCGGAGGCGGTTAGTGCGAGGGTGCTCGGAGCGCAGCCGAGGAGCAACCCGTTTAGTGGCGATGCCGGCCGACGTCTCCTTCCCCAGTCACGGGGAGACCTGCGCCGCCTGGCATCTGAGCGGCGAGGGCGACGCCTTCGCGAGCGAGCGCGGGCGTCCCTGCGTTGTGATGGCACACGGGTTCGGCCTGACCAAGGATTCGGGCCTCCTTCCGTTCGCGGAGGCCTTCGCCGAGGTCGGCCTCGACGTGCTGCTCTTCGACTACCGGGCGTTCGGCGAGTCCACCGGGGAGCCACGGCAGTTCGCCTGGCCGCCCCGGCACCGCGAGGACTATCGCTCGGCCATCGAGTTCGCGCGGGGCCTGGATGGGGTCGATCCCGACCGCATCGTCCTCTGGGGAACTTCCTGGTCGGGGGGTCACGTCGTCTACGCGGCGGCTGCTGACCCGCGCATCGCAGCGGTCATCTCGCAGACGCCGGACCTGGACGGCGCCGCGACCCTGAGGCAGATCGGCCGCTACGCCGGCCTCGGGCACCAGCTCAGGCTGACGTGGATCGGCGTCCAGGACACCGTCAGGATGCTTCGCAACCGAGAGCCGCTGATGCTGCCGACGGTCGGGCCGCCGGGCGCCCTTGCCGGAATGACCACCGATGACTCCGATCCCGGCATGCGCGCGATCGCGGGCCCGACCTGGCGCAACGAGGTCACGGGCCGCGCCGTGTTCGCCGAGTGGACCAACCGGGCGATCACGCAGATGGACAAGCTCCGTTGCCCGATCCTGGTCCAGATCGCCGACAGCGACGTGGTGATTCCGGCGGCCTCCGTACGTGCGGCCGCCTGGAAGGCGAAGGGCCACGTGGAGGTGCGGGAATACCCGTGCGTGCACTTCGACATCTACCTCGAGTGGCGCGACCGCTCGCTCGCGGATCAGCTCCACTTCCTGCGACGGCACCTCGGGATCGCCGAGGAGAGCCCGGATGCAACCTCGGCGGAGCCGGAACCGGCCGCGGCTGCCGACTAGACAGGCGGCTACGCTGAAAGAGATGATCAGCGACGTCAGTGAGCAGGACTTTCAGCAGAAGGTCGTCGAGCGTTCCAAGCAGGTCCCGGTCGTCGTCGACTTCTGGGCCGAGTGGTGCGGGCCCTGCCGCACGCTTGGGCCCGCGCTCGAGAAGGCCGTGAGCGCCCGCGACGGGAAGATCGAGCTCGCCAAGATCGACACCGACCGCAATCCGCGGATCGCCCAGGACTTCCAGATCGCGAGCATCCCCGCTGTCAAGGCATTCAAGGACGGCGAGGTCGTCGCCGAGTTCATCGGCGCGATACCTCCGGCCCGCATCGAGGCATTCCTCGACGGGATCGTTCCCTCGGAGGCCGACCAGCTGGCCGAGTCCGGCGACGAGGAATCGCTTCGCAAGGCGTTGGAGCTCGACCCGCGACACGCTCAGGCCGCTGTCGGCCTTGGCCGTCTGCTCCTCGAGCGCGGCGAGGCCGAGGAGGCGCGCGACCTCCTCGAGTCGTTCCCCCACGACTTCATCGCGGATGGGCTGGCGGCGCGGGCCGAGCTCTCGCTCGGCGCGAACGGCGCGAGCCCGGATGCGCTTCAGCCGGCCTTCGCGGCCTGGGACGCGCGCGACCCGGACAGGGCGCTCGAGGGGTTCCAGGAGGCCCTGGCCGCCGAGCAGGATCCCGAGCGCAAGGACCTGTTGCGCCGGGTGATGGTCGCGATCTTCACCGAGCTCGGCGCTGACCACCCGCTGGCGCGCGAGCATCGCCGCCGGCTGGCGGCCGCGCTGAACTAGTCCACCCCGTCGCGTCGAGTGGCCGATTCCCAGTAGGTTCCCGCGATCTGGTCGTCTCGACGGAAGGAAAGCGTTTATGGCCGAGATCATGTTCGCCATTCCGATCATGCACGGGAAGGAGGGTCTTGATCGCGAGACGAGGGACGAGATGGCGGGTGCTCGCCGGGACGAATATGCGGCGGCGCTGAGAGACGCCGGGATCACGCGCCAAGCCGTCTGGCATCAGCAGATGCCGGATGGCGGCTCCCTTGCCATCGTCTACATCGAAGCAAGCGATCCAGATGCCCACCACCGCTTTGTCTCGTCCGGTTCGGACATCAGTCGGTGGTTCGTGGAGCGGATGCAGGAAGTCCATGGACGCGACGTCTCCGAGCCGCCTCTTCCGGTCGAGCTGGTCCACGACTTCCGGGTCTAGCGGCCAGGCGGGCCCGCGTTTGCTGGGTGCGGGCTACGCTGGCGGCTTCTCGGCAGGTGCGCCCGGAACGGCGACCTCGATCGGGATTCCGAGCGCCTCCGCCTCCTCGATCCCCTCGCCCTCCTGGTCGCGCGAGCAGATGATGCGGAAGGCGCCGGTGCCGAGGTCGGGATCGGGGACGATCGGGAGACCGCGGATCTCCTCCCAGCCGAGCCGCTCGCACTCGAAGGGGTTCATGCGGACCTCGCTCGCCGGGAACGGGCAGTTCGAGTTGTGCTGGTCGATCGCCCGGGAGATCGCCTCGAGGTTCTTTGCCTCCGCGTTCGTCACCGCGTCGGAACATAGCGCCCTCCGTCGGAGCCGGCGCCTAATCTCGGCAGGTCGCAGGTGATCGCCCACGTCGACATGGACTCCTTTCACTTGCAGTGACGAATCGAGTCTTGGTGACTCGCGGTGCAACCGTAGCCCTGACGTGGCCGCGATTCGTCACCCTGTCCGGGTGATTCGGCGGCCCCTACGTTGGCGCGGCCATACGCCGTGCGATGCGCCTCCCTCGCCGGGCTGGCGGACTAGTGCCTTGGACCAAAAGCAGCTACGAGTGATACGACTGACTTAGCCCCCGGTGCCGTCGAAGGTGGCCGCGCCGGCCGGCCGAAGTACGAAGGAGCCCCGTCTAGCGGGGCTTCTTCTCTTAGGGAAAGCATTCCTAGTGGAGCAAGACGCTCCCGAGAGACGGGTGAAGGTGCAGCCGGCGCAGACCCTCCCGGCGAGCTACGTCGGGGCCGTCCTACTGGGCGAGGCCGGCGAGCCCACGTCCACGAAGCGAATCCTCTCCCGGAGCTGTTCGTGCTGGGAGTCCGTTAGCTCCATCGCGGCAAGGCCAGGAGCGGGGACGGTCGCGCCTTTCGATTTCTGAATCTTCGCCGGATCAACGAGCGGCTCGATCGTCTAGAGCGGCGGCGCTGCGACGCGCCCCGCAAGCTCACCCGCCGAACCCGGCGAGACAACCCTCTATGACCGGTGCTTGGAAATCGGGTGAGAATAGGGCTGCTGCGAACTTCTCCGCGATTGTGAATTCGTTGGCCGAGGGTGGCAGCTTGAACCGGCGGGCGAGCTCCTCCTTCGGATATACACGGCAGAGGGCCTTTGCGAGCCGATAGTTATCGGCGTTGACACCGGTCCATCCGCCTGACTTCTGCTGCGGTGGCGGAGCGGCGGCAGGGGTCGGAGCGGCTGCGGACTTTGGAGCGGGCTTCTCGGGACCCCTACTTACGTACAGAGTGATCTGCGTGTGTTCGGGAACCTTGCTCCCGGCGGGATCGCCCTGATGAACGACGGTCCCGGCTCGTTTTTCGCTCGGTCCCTTTTGCACCAATGCCTCCAGTCCCGCGTCGGTAATCGCTGCACGGGCTTCGGCTACTGGCTTCCCCGTGACGCCGGGAACCACCGTCTCCCGAACCGTCGAGCCGGTGGAGTCGCCCGAGCCGCCGCATCCCGTAATAGCGAGCGCCGCGAACGTCAAGAGCACCGGGATCAGACACCGGCGGCGAGCCATCGACGGACCCTATCCTCGCCTCGCTCGCGGGGCGGGCACAAGGGCGGAGCCAACGAGGTGAAGGCGAGCGGCTCGATCGTCTGGACGCGAAGGTCGCAGGAGCCCCGGAAGCGCAGTGAGTCGTTCTAGCCGGGGCCGACACTCCGCGAGATACTGCGTGGGCGATGTCGGAGGAGAACGTGGAGATGCGCAACGAGGCGGTTCGAAGGTTCCTCGCGGCCTTCGAGGACGAGGACGACGCCTTCCGCGCTGCGCTTCACCCCGACATCGAGTGGTACCCGATCGAGGAGAACAGGACGCCCACCCGAGGCATCGATGCGGCCGTGTGGAACAGGAATCAGTGGCTCGATACGTGGGAAGAGCACCAACTGCATGTGGAGGAAGTGATCGAGGACGGGGACGACGTCGTGGTCGGCGTCCACATCACAGCCCGGGGTCAGGGCAGCGGGGTCGAGGCCGACGTCCGCTTCTTCGCGCAGTTCAAGGTGCGGGACAACAAGGTCGTCTACATCTACGACCACGAAGATCGAGCGGAAGCCCTCGAAGCCGCCGGGCTGTCGGAGTAGCCGCTTTGGACGAAAAGCGGCGCTTGCATGGAGGGTGTCGCACAAAGGCCTCGAGCGAGAGGTACCCCTGCGCTCGCTGACGCGGCTCTTGAGGGGGGCGGGAGATCGACTAGGTGCAGGAGCGGCTACCGGATGAGCGACAAGTCGTCCCGTTTCTAAAGAGGCCTGATACGAGCTCTCACGGCGTCACTTTGGGTTTGTGCGACAGGCTCCATGGAAAGCGGCGCCTTTCGACGAAGCGCCCGCTCTTCCGCGCATTCCGGAAGCGAAGGCAGCCCTCGGGCGCCTACTAGCCCGTCTCGAATCGGGCGAATCCGGCGTGCGGGCGATAGACGATGACGTCTCCGGATCCCAGCAAGCGTGCCTTGTCCTCTAACTGCCTGACCGCCTTGTCGCTTGGCTCGCCGTAGACGCGGATGGACGACAGCGTGATGAGATCCGCGAACGGCCGGAAGGCCGGGCCAGCCACCTCCATGTGATAGTCGAGGGAGGCGGAATCGACGTGAAGATGCACGACCGTCATCTGACCACCGTCATCACTCAGGTAGACGTTGTAAGCGATCAGCTGGGGCTCGTTTGCCTCGATGAATTCGACCAACTGCTTGATGGCGCCCTCCAGAGCCTCCAGGGCCCCTTCGCGTACCTCCGATGTGTCGACGTATAGGAGCGGCTCGGACATATCCCCCCGCCTTCGTTGACCTCCGCTTAGCGGCCCAGTCTCTCAGTTCCGCTTTTGGCAGGGAAGCGGAAGTCCTCGACTACTGGTACAAGCCCGGGAGGTAGCCCCTTGGACGAGAAGCGGCGGCGGGTGTCGTCATCACCCAACTCGGCTGGGCTCGAGTGCTCCTTGGGACCGCTCCTTGGGACTGGCGGAGCCTCCGCCGTCGAGGCGATCGAGGAGTCGCTCACGAGAGCTCTGTCAACAGCCGCTGAAATCCGTTCCCGCTCGCTCCAACCTCGGATTCACCGTGCGCTCGCCGCCCTCGCCCGCCTCCGCCCCGACGAGGCCGGGACCGAGCGGGAGGAGGCCGAGGCCAGGCGGATCCTGTTAGAGATGCGGCAGCGATCGACGGCGCCCCTGTCCAGCGCCCAGGATTAGAGGTATCGAGGGTCCAGGACTGAGTGGTTCGGCAGCTGCTCGCGATCTACGGTCGGGCTGAATACGGCGCGGTGCAGAAGCGACTCGCCACGGCCGCGCCGGTGACAGAAGGGAGTTCCGATGATCCGGAGACTGATCGTGGCCCTGACCGTCCTTTCGCTCGCGTTGCCGGCAGCTGCCGTCGCGCGAACCGACCCACCGTCTGACCCCGCCGCCGGAACACAGGGTGCAAACGCCTCGACGAAGGCGCAGGCACCGCAGTTCCACGGCCGAACCGCCGCCGCTTTGCGGTCCGGTCAAGCTCAGCCCGCGACCCCTGGCGTCGTCACGTCAAGCGCGTCCGGGTTCGACTGGGGCGATGCAGCGATTGGCGCGGGCGTGATGCTCGGCCTGGTTGCGCTTGCCGGAGGCGGTCTGCTCGTCTACCGGCGAAGCAGCCCCTCCATTGGACCCGCGGCCACCAGCAGCTGACCTTCAGGGTCCCAGGGCGGACCGGGCACGCGGGGGCCGAGCCCTCGAACCCCGGTCCGCCCTCTCATAGCATCGATGCGTGCCGGCTGAACCCATGGAGCCGTACGCCTTTCTCCAGCTTCTTTCGGAGGAGGATCGCGCCTCTCTGATGGAGCTCGGAGGGATTCGGCGCTTCGCCCGCGGCGAGCACCTGATGCATGAGGGCGAGCCGGGCGACCGGGTCCTGATCGTGCTCCGGGGCCATGTCAAGACGAGCGTCGTCGACTCCCAGGGACATGAGATAGTGCTCAGCTTCCGGGGTCCCGGAGACGTGCTCGGTGAGCTCTCCTTGGCTCGCGCGGAGCCAAGATCGAGCAGCGCGATCGCGATCGAGCCGGTGGAGGCGCGCGGCCTGGCCGCATCGGAGTTCCTTGCCTTTCTGGAGCAACGGCCGAGTGCGGCGCTCACCCTGATCAACGTCCTCGGCAGGCGCTTCCGCGACTCGAACCGCAAGCACCTTCAGTTCGCGGCCCTGGACACGCTCGGCCGGGTCGCCGCCCGGCTGATCGAGCTCTGCGAGCGTTACGGCGACCCGGTCGAGAGGGGCGTCGAGATCAGGCTTCCGATCACACAGGAGGATCTCGGCAGCTGGACGGCCTCCTCACGAGCAGGCGTGGCGAGCGCGCTGAAGACAATGAGGGAACTCGGCTGGATCAGGACCGAGCGGCGGCGGATCACGGTGCTCGACATCGACGCCGTCTCGCAGCGTTCCGCCTGAATACGGCCTCGAATCGGTTCGACCCTTCCGGAAACACGACGCGTCCTCGCCATTAGGGCCATCTGCAGGTTCTTTCGAACGCCACGGGCCCACTTTCGAGGGCCCTTGGCGAGTAGCGGGGGCGGGATTCGAACCGCGACAACTCCGGGTTATGAGATCCCCTGAAGCCGTTTGGTGGGCTCATGCTGAGCGACGCCAGGCACGCTGAGATGAGCTGAGATCAGCTCAGGTTCTCTCAGTTTCGGTACCACGCCTGGTACTACGGATGGATCCGCTTCGCTCCCGAGTCCTGTTTCCGCACACCGCCGCTTTGCATGGAAAGCAGCGATCTTCGACCTGCCGCTCGCTTCTCGCGCACCCGGCAGCGAGCGAATTGGGGTCCGAGGCTCCTGCTCGCATCTCAAGGCGGCGGCGCTGTGTTGACGATTACTGCCTCTTCTTGCCCTTGATCTTGAGCTTTGCGGTCTGCATGCTGGCGAGTCCACCCTGGGGCACGAAGGTGATCCGGGCCCTCACCGCCACCCTCCCCGTTCGTCCCAGTCTCTGCCTTGCGAGCTTTGAGAGGTGGAGCGGCACCGTGAGCGTGGGGGGATCGCCGGAACTGTCAGATGACCTCAGGAGGAGTCTCCGCTTCTTCCTCTTGGCCGCCGACGCACTTAGGCGGGCGGCCGCATCGCTCACCGAGACCTTGCCGGTTGCCTGAACGCTGACCAAGAGCTTTCGGCCCTTGACTGCGAAGCTGAAAGCGTTGGTGGCGGCGAAGATCTCCGCGCTCGAGAAGCGGGTGGACCCGTCATAGCCCCCGGCGACCAACACCCGCCCGTCAGGGAGCGGCACGGCGATGGCACCGGTGCGGGGGCGGCCCATAGGGCCAATCCCGGCTGAGGTGAACGTGTTGGTGGCGGGGTTGAAGACCTCGGCGCTTGCGAGGTAGTGCTCGCCACCTCCATCGTCGTTAGAGCCCCCGGCGACCAGAATCCGCCCATCGGGGAGAGGTGCAGCGGCTGGGGCGCGGCGGGCGGTGCCCATCGTTCCAATCCCCGCCGAGGTGAACGTGTTGGTGGCGGGGTTGAAGACCTCGGCGCTTTGAAGAGGGGCGCTGTCGGTGCCCCCGGCGAGCAGCACCTGGCCGTCGGGGAGTGTCGCCGCGGCCTCGCGGGCGCGGGGGGTGCCCATGTCGGTGACCGGCGTGAAAGTGCTGGTGGCGGCGTTGAAGACCTCGGCGCTGGAGAGACGGATGGACCCGTTGTTGCCCCCGGCGACCAAGACGCGGCCGTCGGGGAGAGCCGCTGCTGCTGCGCGGACTCTGGCGACGCCCATGTCGTTGACCGCCGTGAACGCGCCGGTGGCGGGGTTGAAGACCTCTGCGCTCGAGAGGGGGTGCTCGGTACCGTCGTCGTAGGAGCCCCCAGCGACAAGGACTCGCCCGTCGGGGAGCGGCGCTGCGGTCGCACCACGGCGGGCGGTGCCCATCACACCGATCCCCGCCGAGCTGAACGCGCCTGTGGCAGGGTTGAAGACCTCGGCGCTCGAGAGATAGTGATCCCCACCGCTGTCGTCGTAGTAGCCCCCGGCGACCAGCACCCGCCCGGCGAGGAGAGGCGCCGCCGCGGCGGCGTAGCGAGCGGTGCCCATGGAGCCTGTCGGGCCGAAGGATCCCGCTCCCGCGCCGAGCGCGGCTTGCGGCACCAGTAGGCCGACGGCAAGCGCCAGCCCTGCGGCAAGGCGGAGCTTGCAAAGCATGGATCCCAATTCAGCTGACCCCTTCGATCGAATGAAGCCCTGGCATCGGACCGTACGTGTTGGCTGGGAAGAGGCCCGCGTATCAACTGGCGAAGAGGCCCGCATGAAAGCAGAACGTGAGGCGAGAATCTGGAATCGTTCGAAGTGCCGCTTTGGACAAGGAGTGCCGCTTTGCATGGAAAGCAGCACCCCGCGGGAGATACTGCGTGGGCGATGTCGCAGGAGAACGTGGAGATCGTGCGGAGCTTCTATCGGGCGTGGGTTCGCGACGACCTCCCGGGACCCGCCGAACTCATGGACCCGGAGATCGAGTATGTCAATCCCATCCGCGCCGTGGAGCCGGGAACCCGACGCGGCCTCACCGCGTTCAGCGGAGCGGTTGAGAAAGTCTTCGAGGGGTTGCAGAGTTGGGAGATCGAGCTGGAACAGCTCAGCCCCGTGGGAGATCAGGTCGCGGTGGTCGTCCGCTACCGCGCTCGCGTTCATGGGAGCAGCGCCGATGTGGAGGCCCGAGAGTCGGCCCTGTGGACTCTCCGCGACGGAAAGGTCGTGCGCTATGCCTGGTTTCATGAACCAGCGGACGCCCTCGAAGCCGTCGGGCTGTCGGAGTAGGGCGCTCACCTTCCCTCCGCTACTGGCTGAACAGCAGCCGATGGTCTTCTCGAGGATCGTCATTCCCACACCTCAATCGTTCCCGGTCCTGCGGTCAGCACTTACTCGGCTGAGCCGGGCGTCGTCGATCGCGCCGAGCGAATCCCCTCCGGCGTCCTGCAGCTCGACGGTCCCGGCGCTCCTGCGCGAATACGGGACTGGCGTCGATGATCTCTTTGGCGAGCTCGAAGGTCATCCCCTCCGGGAAGAACATCCCCGTCCGACGTTTGATCTCGGTCAGTTGCTTTCGCTGGTGCTTCGTCGGGAGTTCTCTTCGCATATTTCGTTCTTTCCTCAGAGGGGCGGTCCCTGTAGCCATAGCCATTGGCTCAGATCCAGGGCCGCTCCTCTTTCTGTTTTCGGCATCTCTTGACCACCCTTCGCGTCCCGTCCTCCCACGCTGGGTCCCTTCATCTCCTCCGAAGTTGCTCGTCCTCCCTAGGTCCCACCTTCGCCCCGTCCTGCTCTTCCTCCACATAGCCCGATTCGGTCGTGGTGATCAGGGGGGTCTGGCTCCGGCGGTCCCGTTCGAGTCCTGATCGACCGTGCCCTCCTCGCATCTCTGGCCCAGCTGAGGAGGCTTTTAGAGCTGGTCTGGTGCCGCGGTCGATCGTGCTCGAGATTCGATTCCCTTTGCAGGGGGACGGATTTCGCGTAGCCGGTCCCTCCACCTGGGGGATTCGCTCGGCATCGGAGTTGTCATCGGCGCATTCGCCGGCGCGGGCTCTAGCCGTTTGCGCCCCCTCGTTTCCGGCGGGACCGACACGTAGGCTGAAATCGTGCCCATGACGACCAGGAGCTAGCTCGACGTGCTCGCACATGTCGACATGGATGCGTTCTATGTCTCGATCGAGATGCTCCGGCATCCCGAGCTTCGGGGGAAGCCCGTGGTGGTGGCCTACGACGGGCCGCGCGGCGTCGTCACCACCGCCTCGTACGAGGCCCGCAAGTACGGCGTCCACTCCGCCCTGCCGATGGTCACGGCCCGGCGGCGGTGTCCCGAACTGATCGTGCTGCCGGTGGACATGCAGCTCTACCGCCGCGGCTCTAACAAGGTGATGGAGACACTGAGGGCGTTCTCGGACCAGGTCGAGGTGGTGGGTCTGGACGAGGCCTACGTCGACCTCTCCTCCTCCCCGGTCCCGCAGTCGCGGGCCCACGAGATCAAGCGGCGGATCACCGATGCCACGCGCCTGGTCAGCTCCGTCGGGTTGGCGCCGAACAAGCTGATGGCCAAGATCGCCTCAGACCTCGACAAGCCCGATGGCTTCTTCGTTCTCGACAACGACAATTGGCTCGACACCGTCGGGGAGAAGCCCGCCAAGTTGTTGCCCGGTGTCGGACCTCGCACCGATGAGCGACTCCGGTCGATCGGGATCGAGACCGTGGGCCAGCTTGCCGAGGCCGACCTACACCTGCTCCAGTCGACCTTCGGGCAAAGTCACGGAGTTGGCCTGCGCGATCGAGCCAGCGGCCTTGGCAGCACGACCCTGAACGAGGAGGTGAAGCGGAAGTCCGAGAGCCGCGAGACGACGTTTCCGGAGGACGTCGCCGACCGCCAGGTCCTCCGGGAGACGATCGATCGGCTGGCGCGGTCGGTCTGCGAGAGCCTCGCCTCGAACGGCCGCCGCGGGCGGACCGTGGTCGTCAAGATCAGGCTGCGGCCGTTCAAGACCTATACGCGGTCGCGCACCCTCCCTTCCCATACCGCCGAGCCGGAGACCGTTGCGATCACGGCACTCGAGCTGCTCGAGCGCTTCGATCCGCAGACGCCTGTCCGCCTCGTCGGCGTGGGCGTGGCCGGGCTGGTGAGCGCAGAAGAGCGCCACCAGCCCGGCCAGCTCGCCGTTTAGAACGGCTCTAGCGGGTGGTCAGCACGGTCCCCGTGGAGGGGAAGCCGAGCTTCGCCTTGGTGGCGGCCGTGAGGTCGTACTCACGGCTCCCCGCGTATGGACCACGGTCGATCACCGGGACGGTGACCGTGTGGCCGTGATAGCGGAGCGTCACCTTCGAGCCGCAGGGCAGCGACTTGTTCGCGACGCCCAGCTTGCTCGGGGTCAGGGTCCCGCCGCAGGCGAGACCGCCGCCGTAGAGGCCAGGGCCGTAGTAAGACGCCTCGGCCGGCCTGTAGGCGTTCACGCGGACGCGCCTCGAGCGGACGGGGGTGCCGGCAACGCGAGCGCGGGCCGTGTAGACGCCGGCCCGCGGGGCTTGCCAGGTCACCCTGTAGGTGCCGTCGCCGCGACTGTGGGTGCGGAGCTTGCTGCCCCCCACGCGGACGGTGACGCGGTGGCTGCCGCCCGGTGCGACGAGGCCTCGGAACTTGACGGCATCGTGGGCCATCACGTTGCGCTGGCCCCTCAGCTTGAGTGCCGTCGGGGCGCTTGCGGCGCTCGCCTCAGGACCGCCCCCGGTCAGTCCGGGGACCGTGTCCTGGGCCCCTGCGATTCCGGCTGTGATCATCATTCCCATGGCGGGCAGCAGCACTAACGCAGCCCGCCGACGCTTCCAATGGAAGCGACGCAAAGCAATACACCTTGCCTCTCTGTTCGCCTACGGGGTTAGCTGACGGGCTCGCGATGACGCGAGGGTGCGCCGCCAGGCGCAACCCGTTTCACGTCTGCCGCTAAGAGCGGATCACCGCTCCATTCGCCCCGGTCGGCACCCTGTCTGAGGTGCCGGCGCCGGCGTCCCTCACTGGGATGCCGGGAAGTGGGTCCCCCGCTCGCGCGATGTCCGTCAACGCGATTCGGCGGGTTGTTTGGCGACTAGTTGATCGGTCGACCAGGGTAGAGCGCTATTTGCGCTTTTGTGTGACCTTGCGCACAGTTGGTATGCGACCATCAACGCCCATGAGCGACCGCCTGACAGGCTTGGACTCCTCGTTCCTGCATCTCGAGCGGGATGGGACCCAGATGCACGTCGCCTCGACGACGCTGTTCGAGGGGCCGGCGCCGCCGTACGTGGAGTTCCGTGAGCACATCGAGTCACGGCTCCATCTCGTCCCCCGTTTCAGACAGAAGGTGCGCTTCGTGCCCTTCGGACAGGGTCGCCCGGTCTGGGTCGATGACCCGCACCTGAACCTCGCCTACCACGTCCGCCACACCTCCCTGCCGGAGCCGGGGTCCGAGCAGCAGCTCCGGGTGCTGGCCGGGCGCATCTTCTCTCAGCAGCTCGACCGCTCGAAGCCGCTCTGGGAGCTGTGGCTCATCGAGGGGCTGAAGGGCGGCCGGTTCGCGATCGTCGGCAAGACCCATCATGCGATGGTTGACGGCGTCTCCGGCGTCGACATCACCACAGTCCTCTTCGACGCCGAGAAGGATCCGGCGGAGACGCCGGTCGAGACCGAGAACTGGATCCCCAGGCCGGAGCCCAACGGGCCGCAGCTGCTGGCCGAGGCGCTCGTGGAGCGGGCCATCTATCCGCGGGAGATCGCGCGCGGCCTGCGCCGCATCGTGCGCGGCCCGCGGCGGGCGCTCCGGCGGGCGACCGATGCGGCGGTCGCGGCCGGCTCGTTCGCCTGGACCGGCGTGGCCGCCCCCGGCAGCCCGTTCAACTTCGAGATCGGCACCCATCGCCGCTTCGCCTGGGTGCGTGCGTCGCTCGCCGACGTGAAGCGGGTCAAGAACGAGCTCGGGGGCACGGTCAACGACGTCATCCTCACCGCCGTCGCCGGGGCCCTCGGCCGCTACATGCGCTCCCGTGGCCAGCCCACGGTCGGTCTCGAGTTGCGGGCCATGGTCCCGGTCAGCGTGCGGACGGCCGACCAGCGGGGAACGCTCGGCAACCAGGTGACCGCGATGATGGCCACGCTGCCGGTCTGGTGCGAGGACCCCGAACGGCGGATGGAGATAGTCCGTCGGTCGATGGGAGACCTGAAGCAGTCCAAGCAGGCCGTCGGAGCATCGATACTCACCCAGCTCGCCGACTTCGCGCCTCCGACGATCGCCGGCCAGGCGGCGCGACTGCAGTCGCGGCAGCGCTTCTTCAACCTCGTCGTCACGAACATTCCCGGGCCTCAGTTTCCCCTCTACCTGATGGGCCGCCGCATGGAGCGCGTCTTCCCGATGGTTCCGCTGGCGAAGAACCAGGGCGTCTGCATCGGGATCATGAGCTACGACGGGCAGCTCAACTTCGGCCTGATCGGCGACTACGACGGCATGCCCGACCTCGAGGACCTCGCCCAGGACCTCGAGGCATCGATCGACGAGTTGATCGAGGCCGCCGGCGGCCGCCCCGGGCTCTTCCGCCGCTTTGCGGCTCGTCATGGCGCGGAGGCCGCCCCGCAGAACGGCGGCAGCGAGCGCGAGGAATCCCCGGCCGGCTAGCTCACCGGACGCGGAGCGCTCAGCTCTCGGCCCGCTCCTGCGCGAAGGCCTCCTTCATGGTGACGCGCTCGGCGTCGGCCCAGACCGGCTCGTCGAAGCGGGCGCGCAGCATGATCTTCTGAAGGAGCGAGAGGTCCTCCTGGCGGGCGAGGTCGTAGCTCGAGCCTGAGCCCGCGTCGGCGTGGCCCGGGTGGACCATCCACTCGGTGACGCCCTCAGGGGGGTTGCGCACCTCCGGCGGCTCGGCGGGCTCCTTGCTCTGCATTCGCCCGATCAGGAGGTCGGGAGTGTCGATATTCCGCTCGCGAAGCCACTGTCGGTGATCCGGGTTCACGGACCGCACCGGCGCACCGATCTGCTGTGCGGTTTGCAGCACGGGTGTGGCGAGCTCGGGTCGGGCGTGGCAGTGCTTGTGCCCGTTCAGGAAGGACGGCCAGCGACCGAAGAGGTCGCCGAAGCGCTCGAGCTGAACCCGCAGCGCCGTGCGTGCCGGCGCTCCGCTGCGAGGGCCCCAGCGGCCCTCGAACTCGATGTGCAGACCGATCTCCACCCCGGTCTCGAGCAACGGCTCGGGTTCGCAGTACTCCCGCTCGACCATCGCGCTTACGGAGTCGAGCCCGCCCATCTCGATCGCCTCGAGGATGCCCTCGTTGTACGAGGGCCAGTAGCCGTAGTCGTCGCCGGTGATCACCAGCATGCGCATGCGGCTAGCTGACCTGCTGGATGGCGGACTGGATCTCCTGAAGGGTGGGGATCGTGGAGCCGCCGATCGCCTTCTGGCCGTTGGGGCCCTGGACGACGATCGACGGGGTCCCGCTGAAGCCGAACGACTGTGCCTGGGTCGAGCCTTGCTGGATCACGCTGTCCCACTTCGAATCGTTGCGATCCGTATTCCACTTGTCGATGTCCGGTACACCTGCGCCCCTGGCGATGCTCGTCAGGAAGTCGTCGGTGACGTAGCCCGAGTTCTCGCCCCCCTGGTTGAGGTAGAAGAGCTGCAGGTAGTTCCAGAACCGATTCTGATCTCCGGCGGCGAGGACAGCCTTCATCGCGGGCTTGGAGTCCGGACCGATGATCAGGAAGGGCCGGAACTCGTACCTGACGTTGCCCGGTTTCACCTCGCTCGAGATCAGGTCGGGCGCGACCTTCTCTGAGAAGAACTTGCACGAGGAGCACTGCGGGTCGCCGTACTCGAGGACGGACACCGGGGCGCCGGCGTCCCCGAGCACGGAGCCGCTCTGGGAGACCCCGCTGAGCTCGGCGCTCACCTGTTGTGCGCCCGCGACGTTGGAGGGCGTGCCCCCGCCTCCGTCGTCGCTCCCCCCAGACTGGCTGATCACGATGAGGCCGACGATCACCGCCGCGGCGGCGAAGCCGCCGATGATCAGATACTGGAGTCGCCGCTTGTGGGCGAGAGCGTCCGACTGCTGCGACTCGGTCGCCTGGCGCTCGGCACGCAGCTGCTCGCGCTGCTTACGCCTACCTTCCATGCGAAGACTGTATCTGCGGTGCTGCGAGCTCACGCCCTGCGTAGACGAAGGCGCGCGTTGCTGCGACCGCCAGCGAGAGCGTCATCAGAACCGCGCTGGCGACGCACCACTGGCAGATCGCGTCGATCACGAACAGCTCCAGATACGTCAGGTAGGCGCTGAACCCGAAGCCGACCAGCGCGGTCAGGAAGCCGCCGAGGCGCCCCGCGTCCCCAGGCACCGCCGCGGCCGCAAGCAGAGCCACGTATCCGGCTATGCCGATGACGGCGACGTTGATGCCGGCCAGGTCGGAGTACTTGCTGTTCGCCACCGTCTCGCAGCCGCCGCCGCCCACGAGGCACTTCGGCGCGCCACCGCCGCTCTCGGCGATGGCGATGTAGGTGGCGACCCCGATCCCGACCAGGGCCAGGATCGCGGCGACGATGCGCAGATTCCGCTCTGAGAGCACGTCCGCAATGCTACGAGCGAACCTGAACGGGCTCCAAAAGCCGAGTAGGCCGCTCGTTTTCGGGTATCTCCGTGTTAGGGCAGAGAGATGCACCAGGGAGCCATGCAGGGAACGATCAAAAAGGCACTGACCGGCGCCATCGCGGGCCTGGGAGCGATCCTGATCGCAGCACCTGCAGCGCTCGCCTCGACCGTGACGGTCGCGGGAGGCGACACGGTCAGGGTCGCTGAGACCGGAAACGAGGCGAATCGGGTCACGGTCGGCTACGACGCCGGAGCCGACCTCTACAAGGTTGCCGACGCGGCGGCGACGCTCACGCCGAGCGGCGCCTGCGTGATGGTCGACGACCACCACTCGACCTGCCCCGGCGCGGGCATCAAGACCATCTCAGTGGCCACGGGCGACCGCGACGACTCGATCGCACTCGACGCCGCCACGATTCCCAGCACGATCAGCGAGAGCCTCGACGGCGGCTCGGCGAACGACAGCCTGAGCGGCGGGAACACCCCGGGGACGCTGACTGGAGGATCCGGGAACGACGTCGTCAGCGGCCGAGGGACGCTCAACGGCGGTTCCGGCAACGACATGCTCACCGGCTCCCCCCTGGTCGACAACCTGCGAGGCAGCAGCGGCCGGGACACCCTCGACGGAGGCTTCGGCGCCGATGACATCTCGGGGGGCAGCAGCACCGACACGCTGGTCTATCCGGGTAGGGCCAGCGGCGTTAACGTCACGATCGGCTCCGGGAACTTCAACGACGGCGGTCCCGAGGACCAGACCGGGAGCAGGCGCGACAACGTGCATGGCGACGTGGAGGTCCTGTTCGGGACGGACTCCGCCGATGTGCTGGTCGGTGACCACTCCTCGGAGACCCTCGTCGGCCTGGCGGGAGACGATTTCATCGTGGGGAACAGCGGCGGGGACACGATTCTCGGCTTCGACGGCAACGACCTGCTGATCGGGAAGTCCGGCGGCGACGTCCTGCGCGGCGGTCCCGGGGGTGACCGTCAGTTCGGCAAGTCAGGGAACGACCGCCTGGCGGGTGGCCCCGACGACGACTTTCTCCGCGGCGGGACCGGGCTCGACGTGATGAAGGGCAAGAACGGGATCGACCGCATCAACGCGCGCGACGGCGCGCGCGACGTGAAGATCAGCTGCGGGCCGGGCCCGAAGCGGCTCGAGGGCGCCAAGCGGGACAGGCGCCTCGACCCGCGTCCCCGCTCCTGCTGACCGAGCGCGGATAGGCGTCGATGCGTCCTCGGCGCCTTGCATGATGGCGCCGTGCATCGGATCCACTACCGCTTCGGGATCGTCCTCAGCCTGATCGTCGTCGCCATCTTCTTCGTGATGGCGGCGCCCAGCGGTGACGGAGCCCGCTTCGTCTCCGTGACCCTCCAGGCCGTGGTGCTCGTCGCCGCGGTGGTCGCTTCCAAGCTGCCCTCTGGGGTGGTCAGGCTCAGCGTGGTCGCGGCGATTGTCGGGATCGCCGGCTCCGGGGCCGCCCTCTTCGGGACCGGGGAGTTCGGCAACGCCGCGGCCGGGATCGTCGGGCTGCTCTACGTCCTGCTGACGCCCCCCGCAATCGCAATCGGCGTCCTCAAGCAGTTCCGCGAGGAGGGCAGCGTGACCATCCACTCGATGTTCGGCGTGCTCTGCCTCTATCTGCTCGTCGGGCTGATCTTCGCCGTCACGTTCGCGGTCGTCCAGGACGTCTCCAGCACCGACTTCTTCACGGTCAAGCACGCCGGGCGCGACGACTTCACCTACTTCTCCTACGCGACGCTGACCACCGTCGGCTACGGCGACCTGGTCGCCGCGACCAATCTCGGGCGCTCCTTCGCGATCGCCGAGGCTCTGCTCGGGCAGATCTACCTGGTGACGGTCGTCGCGCTCATCATCGCGAACATGCGGCGCCCGGCTCGAGCCAGCTAGGCGAGCTCGAGCAGTGACCAGAACGGGTGCTCCCGCGACGGGATCCGCGGCGGCACACGCCGGTACTGGCGGTTGCGGGCCCAGTCGAGATAGCCGCGCAGCCGCCGGGAGATCGAGCGCAGCGTTGCCGGCGTCGGCTCGAAGATGCTGTGATCGAGTGCCCAGAGCCAGGCATTCGCCTCGGATTCGAGTCTCGGTGCCGAGCGACCGCGGCCGACCAGGTGCCCGATCTCATGCAGGGCGATGAAGTAGGAGACCTGACCCCTGATCGGCGGGATCGAGATCTCCAGCTTGCCCCCCCGCCAGCGGATTGCCCGCCCGCGCGAGGATGCCCCGGCGAGCTCGATTCGGTACTCGCGGCAGAGGTCCTCGATGTGAGCCTCCATCAGGTCCACGCCACGGCGCCGGGGAGGTTTGCGGTCCTGCCTGAACACGCGCGCCAGCGTAGCCAGGGACGCGGATGAAGCCATACTTGGGACATGCCCCAGTCGACAAGGATTCGCCTCGCGCTCGCCCAGATCGATCCCACCGTCGGCGACGTCGAGGGCAATGTCCATCTGATCTCGCAGTCGATCGAGGGCGCCCGTGACGCCGGCGCGCAGCTGGTCGTCCTGCCGGAGCTCTGCGTTTCCGGCTATCCACCCGAGGACCTGCTCCTGCGCCGAGACTTCCTCGCAGCGGTGCGCGAGGGCCTCGACGCGGTCGCCGCGGACGTCCGGGGGATCGTCGCCCTGGCGGGCTTCCCCGAGCGGGTAGAGCGGTCAGCGGCCGACCTCGAGCGGTTCAACCCCCTGATCGACCCGCCCCCTCCCCCGGCCTACAACTCGCTCGCCATCCTCGCCGACGGAGAGGTCCAGGGGATCTACCGCAAGTGCGACCTGCCCAACTATGGCGTCTTCGATGAGCGCCGCTACTTCGAGCCCGGCTGTGAGGCGGCGCTGGTCGAGGTCGACGGCGTGCGGGTCGGGCTGACGGTCTGCGAGGACATCTGGCACCCCGGGTTCCCTGAGCGTGACGAGGCGGCCGCCGGCGCCGGGCTGATCGTGAACGCCTCGGCGTCCCCGTACCACCGCGGCAAGGGCAGGGCTCGAGAGGCCATGGTGGCCGAGCGAGCGCACTCGTACGGCGCGGCATTCGCGCTCTGCAACATCGTCGGGGGACAGGACGAGCTCGTCTTCGACGGCGGCAGTGTCGTGATCGCGCCGGACGGCGAGGTGCTCGCCCGGGCGGCGGAATTCGAGCCGGAGCTGCTCGTCTGCGATCTGACGGTTCCCGCCCTGGGCACCACCGATGGGGCCGGCGCTGCGCGGGAAGTGAGGACGTTGGCGGAGCTCGCCAGCGGGGCCGACACCTCAGTGGCGCTCGAGCCGCGGATCGCCGAGCCGATCGAGAGCGAGGAGGCCGAGGTCTACGCGGCCCTTGAGCTCGGGCTGGGCGACTACGTCGAGAAGAACGGCTTCGAGCAAGTCGTCATCGCGCTCTCGGGGGGCATCGACTCGGCCCTGGTCACGATGATCGCCGCGGATGCGCTCGGGCCCGAGCGCGTCACGGTGGTGGTCATGCCCTCCCCCAATTCCAGCGACGCGACCCAGGCGGACGCCAGGAAGATCGCCAACAACCTCGGTGTGGAGCTGATCGAGATCCCCATCGAGAAGGCCATGGAGGCGTACGGGGGGGCGCTCGCACCGGCTTTCGAGGGCGCGGAGCCGGGGCTCGCGGAGGAGAACATCCAGGCGCGCATCCGCGGCAACCTGATCATGGCCCTGTCCAACAAGTTCGGCTGGCTCGTTCTCACCACCGGCAACAAGAGCGAGCTCTCGGTCGGCTACGCGACGCTCTACGGCGACATGGCGGGCGGCTTCGCCGTGATCAAGGACATCTTCAAGCTGCTGGTCTACCGGCTCGTCCGGTGGCGCAATCGCCAGGAGGACCGCGAGTTGATCCCGGACTCCGTTCTCGAGCGTCCCCCCTCGGCCGAGCTGCGGCCGGATCAGCTGGACGAGGACTCACTGCCTCCCTACGAGGTGCTCGACCGGATCCTCGAGGCGTACGTGGAGCGGGACGAGGGCATCGAGGCCCTGGTCCGGGAGGGACTCCC
This sequence comes from uncultured Solirubrobacterales bacterium, assembly GCA_963804595.1. Lineage (GTDB taxonomy): Bacteria > Actinomycetota > Thermoleophilia > Solirubrobacterales > 70-9 > DASUPK01. The sequence goes on along the minus strand of CAWDQZ010000003.1, from coordinate 201,674 downwards.
CGAGGACATCGTCATGGATGTCGTGCGCCTCGTCGACCGGGCCGAGTACAAGCGGCGCCAGGCTCCGCCCGGGATCCGGGTCTCCACGAAGGCGTTCGGCCGGGACCGGCGGCTGCCGATCACGAACCGCTTCGGCTCGATGCGGCCGCTTCCGCGGTAGCGGCCACCAGGCCGCTCCGCTTCACCAAACGGGTCGCGCTGTCGCGCGCCCTCGCATTAGGGGCGAAGCCCCGAGCGGTTACGTGGGGCGGCCGCTAGTGGCCGCGATCTGATGGCGAAGCCGTCTACCCGCCGTGGACGGACTGAACGCCGAGGACATTTACGGGCGGGGTCTGACGGCGATGGTCACACGGGAGAGGGCGCAGACGCGGCCTTCGTCGTCGGCGATCTCGACGTCCCAGATCCAGGTGGTGCGGCCCCGGTGGCGCGGCTTGGCCGAAGCAGTCGCATGGCCGCCGGAGATCGGGCGCAGGAACGACGTGTCGTTCGCCTGCCCCATGGCGACCATTCCCTCCTCCCGGACGGCGTCGTAGGTCGCGGCGGAGGTGAGGCTCTCCGCCAGCGAGGCGAAGACCCCTCCGTGGACGATCCCGGAGGGCTGGAGGTGGCGCGGCTCGATCGCGATTCGCGCGCTGGCGCCGTCCGGAGCCAGGTCGAGCCACTCGACCCCGATCTCCTCGGCGAACCCGGATGGCACGGTCGCGGGCTGGCCCATGCGCGGCACCATAGTGTGCGGCCATGCGATTCCTCCTCTGGACCGGCGTCGAGGAATGGCTGGCGGAGTCGGCGGCCGTCGATCTCAGCGATGGCGGGCTGAGCGCAAGCGGGACTCAGCTCGGTGGGGATCCGATTCCCTTTCGGGTGGACTACCGGCTCCAAGCGCCGGGGTTCGTCACGCGCGAACTCGAGCTCACCGCGACCACCGAGGACTGGCGGCGGCATCTGCTGCTGCGCCACGACGGATCCGGCAACTGGGACGGGAAGGCGGAAGACGAGGGGGAGGTTCCGGGGGGCGCATGGAACGGCTCCCTTCCGGACCTCTCGGAGGCGCTCGACATCGACATCGAGAACTCGCCGCTGACCAACACCATGCCGATCCTTCGCCACGATTTTCAGAGCGGGGGCTCCGGGGACTTCCTGATGGCGTTCGTGACGACTCCGACCCTGCGCGTCGAGGCGTCGCCGCAGCGCTACGAGCACCTGCGGGCGACGGAGAGCGGCTCGGTCGTCCGCTACATCAGCCGGGACGGCGACTTCACGGCGGATCTCGAACTCGACGGAGACGGCCTCCTCACCTTCTATCCGCGCCTGGCGAGGCGGGTGGAGCCCGGTTTAAGGGTCGGCTAAGAGCTGCATCAACCAACCCCGCGCTGCCCTACGCTTCCACGCCCGTGGCGCTCAGCGACGAACAGCGCACGCTGCTCCAGCTCCTGCTCGAGGGCGGGCAGAGCTATGACGACATCGGCTCGCTGCTGGGCGTGGGCGCCGACGAGGTTCGCTCACGGGCGCGTTCCGCCCTGCAGGAGATCGGCGGCGCGGATCCGGACGCCGAGGTCGGGCTGAGCGACTACCTCCTCGGCCAGGCCGACCCCATCGGCCGGGCGGACGCCGTACGCCACCTGCAGAGCGATCCCGAGGCGAACGCGCTCTCTCAGCGACTCGTCCAGAACCTGCGACTGCTCGCCCCGAGGGCCGATCTCCCCGAGATCCCCGAGCCGCGTGGTGGCCGCAGAGCGGCGACCCCCCCAGCCCAGCTCGCAGCCGCGCAACAAGCTCCCCCGCCGACAGCGGCGCCGCCCGCCCAGACGCCGCCGAAGGGCCCCGGCTTCGCCTCGCGCGTCGCGGCGTTCTTCAGCGGACTCGGCGGCTCGGGCGGCAAGCGCCGGACGCAGTTCCTCGTTGGAATCGTGGCCGCCCTGGCGCTGGTCGTCGTGGTGATCGTCGTCGCCACGAGCGGTGGCGGCAGCAACAGCAGCAGCAACGACTGCAAGGGTGTCGACACCACGGCCGCGCAGCAGGCGGGCGTACCGACGATCAAGCTCGTCGCCACCGGGAGCGCAGCCGACGAGGACTGCCCTCCGAGCGGACAGATCACCCTTGGGGCGACGCAGCAGGCCTCCAACAGCAAGAGCCAGACGGCCCCGACCTTCGCGCTGCAGGCGAACGCCGTTCACCTGCCGCCGAGCGCCGGTGGCGAGCGCTACCTGATGTGGCTCTACAAGTCGGACACCCAGTCGTTGCCCCTCGGCCAGGAGACGGTCGACTCGAGCGGCAACCTCACCGGCGGCGTCCCCCTGATCGCGCAGCAGGTGCTTCTCCTGCCTGCCTTCGACTCGATCCGGATCTCCAAGGTGTCGTCCACCGAGGCTCAGCAGATCCAGCAGTCTCTGCAGCAGCAGGGGAAGAAGGCGACCGGCGTCATCCAGTTCGTCGGCCAGCCGATGCTGCAGGGCAACATCTCCGAGCTCGGACTCGACCAGCTCCTCCAGCAGGCGCAGAGCCAGGCGCAGACCAATCAGGGCGCCGGCAAGAAGGGCTGAGCCGAGCACCCGCACAATGGCCCTGAGCGAGGACCAGCGCGCCCTGCTCAGGCTGCTGCTCGGCGGGGAGACCTATGGCCGGGTGGCCGAAGTGCTCGGGACGAGTGCCGACGACGTGCGCGGGAGGGCGCACGACGCCGCGGGCGCGCTCGAGCCCCAGGACTATCCGGAGCTCCCGCCGGAGGCCGTCGAGGAGCGTCTCGCCGTCCTCGACGGCGGGCCGGGGCCTGCCCCGGGACCGACCGTGGAGGCGCCCGCGGGTCCGGGCCGCCGACGCCTGCTGCTCTGGCTCATCCTGGGCGGAGCCGCGCTGGTGCTGCTCGTCGTGCTCCTGGTCGTTGGCATCGGAGGCGGCGGGGGCGGCGGCGAGGGCACATCGACGACGGGCGGAACCCACGAGGAGGCGGTCCCCGTGAGGCTCACCCCGGTGGGCGGATCGCAGGCGAGCGGCGGCCTCACGATCATCAGAGTCGCCGACCAGCCGGTTGTGGATCTCGCCATTCGCGGACTCCAGCCCACCGGCAAGGGTCAGACCTATGTGCTCTGGTTCGTCGGCTCCGGCGGGCGCAGCCTGCCGGTCGCGTTCCAGGCCGTCGGCTCGGACGGGCGGATCACCGGCCGAACTCCGATCCCAACCGCCGCGGCGAGCCTCCTGCCCAGTTTCGACACCGCCGATCTCACTCTCACCCGCCAGAGCACGGCGGCCAATGCCGTGAAGCAGGCGGGAGAGGCCGGGACGCTCCCGCAGCGGGTGGGCACGAGCGTCCTGCGCGGACCTCTTTAGTGCGAGGGTGCTCCGAGGCGTAGCCGAGAAGCGATCCGTCAGGTGTTGGGCAGCAGCTTCCCGGGATTCATGATCCCGGCCGGGTCGAGGCGCTCCTTGACGGCGCGGAGCGCCTCCAGGCCGACCTCGCCGACCTCGGCGCGCATGTAGGGGGCGTGGTCGCGGCCGACGGCGTGGTGGTGGGTGATCGTCCCCTCCGTGTCGACGATCGCCTCGCAGGCGGCGGACTTGGCGGCCCGCCATTGATCCAGCTCTTCGCCTGGATGGGCGCGCGCCAGGAAGGTGAAATAGAGCGAGGCCCCGTCGGCATAGGCGTGGGACACGTGGCACATCACGATCGAGCGCTCGCCGAGTGCGTCGCGGAGCGCATTGCCGACCGCTCGATAGAGATCGCCGAGCCGGCTCCATGTGTGGGCCGTCTCGAGCGTCTCGACGAGCACGCCGAGATTCATCAGCTCGTCACGGAGGTAGGGGCCGCCATAACGGTTCCGGAACCAGGAGTCCCCGGCCGAACGGCCGAGCGGAACTGCTCCCCCCAGTCGCAGCCTGGTCCCCGCGAGGCTTCGTCTGCGGCTGACCGTCTCCCGTTCCCCCTCCCAGCCGCAGATCATCAGACAGCCACCGCGGCGGCGGCGGAGCGATAGGTAGCTGTCGAGGGCGCGCTTCCGGAACCCCTCGGTGCCGGCGAGCTCGAGGGAGACGCGGGTCTCGTCCTCGTCGGAGAGCCGCAGCACGTCGGGCGCCTCGTGGCGCTGCGCGAGGTCCCGGACGATCTCCCGGCCGGCCTGGAAGTCTTCGGTGATCCACCCCTCGTAGAGGCGTGTCGGTGGCGCGGGGCGAACGCGGCAGGTGACATCGGTGATCACGCCCAGAATCCCCTCCGAGCCCAGGACCAGCTCACGCAGCGACGGCCCGGCGGCGGTGTGCGGAATCTGGAGCGTTCGCAGCCGGCCAGCCGGGGCGGCCAGCTCGAGGGCGGTCACCATCTCGTCGAAGCGGCCGTACCCGCTCGATGCCTGGCCCGCCGAACGCGTCGCGGCGAAACCGCCGATCGTCGCCTCTTCGAACGACTGCGGAAAGTGGCCGAGGGTGGCGCCCAGCGCGCCGAGGGCCGCCTCGGCCTCCGGCCCGGTCAGCCCGGGACCCAGGCGCGCCGTCAGAGACGTCGAGTCGAGCTCGACCGAGCGCAGCCGCGAGAGCTCGAGGGAGACGACCGCCGAGTGTCCGTCCGCAAGCGCCTCCACCCCACCCACGACGCTCGTACCGCCGCCGAACGGGACGACCGCCACCTCAGCCCCGGCGCAGGCATCGAGCAAAGCGGCCACACCCTCGGCGTCCGCCGGCCGCAGCACGGCGTCGGGAGCGTTCTCGAGGCGGCCGGTGCGGAGGCGGACGAGATCGGGATAGCTGCGGCCCGCGGCATGCCTGATCCGGTCGTCGTCGCCATCGAGGACCTCGCCCCCCGCGACCACCACCGCTTCGGGAATGGACCGCGCCTCGGGCAGCGCGACCTGGTCGATCCCCACCGGTTCGCTGCCATCGTCAGGGCCGACGTCGAGCTCCTCGCGCAAGGCCGACACCGCCGTGGCCGGCAGCTCGATCCGGCGCTCGGGGTCCCCCCAGCCCCACCACTTCATCCCCGCGGTCAGGGCGCTAGCCCTCCCCGGTGGCGACCGTCTCGAGGCCGTCGAGGGCCTCGTTCAGCGTCCGTCCGATGGCGCGGCGCATCATCGGCGAGCCGAGCCGCGAGAGGCCCTTGAGCTGGCGGTCGAGTGCCATCGTCACCTTGGTGTCGCCGTTCTGCGGTTCCAGCTCGATCTCGGTGCGCGCCCGGCGCACGAAGCGCTCGAACGGGGTGCCCTCGACGGCCTGCTCGAAGACGTAGCGCTCGCCGTCGCTCGAATCGATACAGCGGAAGTCTGCCCGCACGCCGCGACCGCCGCGCGTCCCCAGTACCTGCGTCCAGCTCCGTTCGGTCGGCTCGCCCTCGCTGACGTTCTCGACGCGCTCGGTGTTCGGCCACCAACGCGGCAGGTGGTACGGGTCGGTGATCACATCCCAGAGCGCGCTAGCGGGCGCGGCGATACGGCGCCTCCGCACGACGCGGGCCAAGAGATTCTCAGTCCTCGCCGGTCAGCTTCCGCAGGTCGCGGACGAGCAGCATGTGCGTGAGGTTGCTGCAGGCCGCGGCGAGGCTCTCCAAGTTCTCGATCGCCTCCTGGCGAGCGTTGTGGTTGGAGGACTGCAGACCGGGTCCGACGACCGCCTCGAGCAGAACCGCCTCACGATCGGCGGCCGTGCGCAGCACCTTCAGGTTCCGGCCGCTGACGCCGAACCTGGCGAGCTCCGAGCAGGCCTTGACGATCTCGCGGTCGGTGTCGTCGTAGACCTTCGTCCCGTCGACCTTGACCGGCAGAATCAGGCGCCAGTCCTCGAGATCCTTGATCAGATCCGGCCCGACCCCGCTGTCGTCGACGAGCTCGTCGAGAGTCAGCCGGGAGCCCTTGCCGGCCTCGAGGCTCGCGGCACGGCGAAGCGAGGCGCCCTCGCCGCGCTCCTGACGCGCCCCCGCTGCGAGCTCCTGGCGGATCACCCGGAGCGGCAGGAATTCGTCGCGCTGCATGCGCAGAATCGTCCGCAGGCGCTCGACGTCGGCCTGGCTGTAGAGCCGGTAGCCGCCGGGGGTTCGCCGCGGGGAGAGCAGCTTCTGGTCCTCGAGGTAGCGGATCTTCGAGATCGAGATGTCCTCGAACTCGCGGCTGAGGATCTTCGCGACCGACCCGATCGTCAGCGCCTTGCGGTGCGAGGGACCGCCGTCGGTTGGTCCGGCGGCGGTTTTTGTGGCCGCCGTTGATTCAAGCGTGTCGCGTTCGAAGGGTGTGGGGGTGGACGCTTCCATCGTCACTTCTCCAGGTAGCTCAGCTTGTACTTGCCGATCTGAATCTCGTCCCCATCCTGCAGTTGATGCGATTCGATCCGGCGGCGGTTCACGTAGGTCCCGTTGAGGGAGCCGAGGTCGTCGATGAAGAGGCCGTCCTTGCGGCGGACCAGGAGAGCGTGGTTTCGCGAGACGGTGACGTCGTCGAGGAACACACCCGCGTCGGGGGTCCGGCCGATCGAGATCCGGTCGTCATTGAGTGTGAAGCTCTCCCCCGCGCGGCCGCCGCCCGCCCGGATCACGAGGGCGGCGCCGTGCTTCTCCACCACCTCGTCGATGTCCACCTGGTGCATCTCGCCCGACTCGTCGACCGTGTAGGTCATCGTCGTCGGCTCGTCCTTCCCGTCTGGACGAGAGAGGTAGGCCCCGCACTTCTGGCAGTAGTTGGCCCCCTCCGCGTTGACGAAACCGCACTCGGGGCAGTGAATCGCCACCGTGTACGCCCCTAGGTGGGAGGCTTGGTCGGGGGCTCTGAGCGGCCGGCGAGGATCTCGCTGAGGCGCTGAACGTCGTCTCCCTTGATCAGCGTCGCACCCTCGGGCCGGTTCTCCCGCAGGCGGTTGACCAGCTCCGCCCTGAGGATGTCGATCTGACCGTGCAGGATCCGCCTGCGGTAGGAAACCTCCTGCTCCTCAGCGGTCAGATTGTCGATCAGCTCCTTGAGCTCCTGATCGTTCATCGAGCCGATATCGGGAAAGGTCTCTTCCTCCAACTGTCCTCCGTAGGGCAAGGGCGCGCGTCAGCGCAACCCGTTTAATGAAGCGGCAGGCGATTATAGGTCGGTTCGCACAGCCTCAACCGCCACTTAAGGGTTTTGGCTACGTGGTTGCAAGCTCCCGGAGACCGGACCGGATGTAGGCGATGGTGCCGAGGACCCCCAGCGCGACGCCGACGACGAACATCACGTCCCAGACGACGCTCTCCGAGACCATCGAGAAGAAGATGGCCGCCATCGTCGGGGCGATCGCCACTCGACCCAGCCAGTTGATGCTCAACTCCCCCACCCGCCTGAGCGCGACCTCGGCAAGCAGAGCGGTGATCACCTCTCGGGCCACGAGCACGGCGAGCGCCCAGCGCGGCAGGAGGTCGAAGTGCCAGCACACCGCAACACCGGAGAGGATCGTCAGCCGGTCGACCACCGGGTCGAGGATCGCGCCCATGCGGCTGTACTGCCCGGTCGCACGGGCGAGGAAGCCGTCCACGTAGTCCCCAACCGCGATCAGCCAGAAGATCGCCGCTGCCCAGGGGTCCCGGCCGTCGCCGGACGAGAAGGCCAGGTAGAGAAAGACCGGCAATCCGGCGAGCCTCAGGTACCCGACGGCGTTTGGGATCGTCCAAGGCCGCAGCGGCTGCCCGGGCCTCGTCTGGCGCGGCGGCGGGCCCGAGCGGTCCAGCCCGACCTGGCGGCGGAACCCCTTTCGCCGTCCCGTGCGCAAGGATTGTCCGCGGCCGCGAGCCATCAGGCGAGGATATGGAAGGCAAGGCGAAAACCGGGATCACCCCCACGCGCGCTGAGGACTTCCCTCAGTGGTTCCAGAACGTGGTGCGCGACGCCGAGGTGGCCGAGCTCGACCACGTCCGCGGCGCAATGGTGATCCGCCCCTGGGGCTACGGGACCTGGGAGCGGATGCAGGGCTCGCTGGATCACGCGATCAAGGAGACCGGAGCCGTCAACGCCTACTTCCCGCTCTTGATCCCTCTGAGGTATTTCGAGGAGGAGGCCGAGCACGTCGAGGGGTTCGCCAAGGAGATGGCGGTGGTCACACACCACCGGCTCGAGCAGGGACCCGACGGGCACCTGCATCCGGCCGCCGAGCTGCCGGAGCCGCTGATCGTCCGCCCCACGTCGGAGACCGTCATCGGGCACTCATTCGCCAAGTGGATCAACTCCTATCGCGACCTCCCTCTGTTGATCAACCAGTGGTGCAACATCGTGCGCTGGGAGCTCCGGCCGCGAGTCCTGCTGCGCACCACCGAGTTCCTCTGGCAGGAGGGCCACACTGCCCACGCCAGCGAGGAGGAGGCGCTCGAGGAGACCCGTCGGATGCTTCACGTCTACCGGGATTTCACGGAGGAACAGCTTGCGATCCCGGTGATCGCGGGCGAGAAGCCCGAGTACGAGCGCTTCCCGGGGGCGGAGATCACGCTGTCGATCGAGGCGATGATGCAGGACGGCAAGGCGCTGCAGTGCGGTACCTCCCACTACCTCGGGCAGAACTTCGCCCGCTCCATGGAGATGGAGTTCACCGATGAGGACGGCGAGCGCAAGCTCTGCCATACCACCTCCTGGGGCATGACCACGCGGATGATCGGGGCCGTCGTGATGACGCACGGGGACGACAACGGCCTCCGGGTCCCGCCACGCATCGCTCCCGACCAGGTGCGGATCGTCCCGATCACGAGGGATGACCCCACCGCCGTCCTGGAGGCCGCCGAGGAGCTGCGGGAGGAGATCGCCGCCCAATCGTGGGATGGCGAGCCGGTGCGCGTGAAGGTCGACTCCCGCGAGCGCAAGCCGGCCGAGAAGCGCTGGGAGTGGATTCGCAAGGGCATTCCCATCGTGATCGAGCTCGGCGAGCGTGACATCGAGGGAGGCGTGGTGACCGTCACGCGCCGCGACGACCCCGAGCTCGCCCGGGACGCCATCCCTCGCGAGGGCACGGGCGAGGCGGTCGTGGGTGTGCTCGGCGACATCCAGCTGGGCTACTACCAGGAGGCGAGCGAGCGCGTCCGCCGGCGCACCCGCGACGACATCACGACGGTGGACGAGTTCCGCGACTTCTTCGCAGGGGAGGAAACCGAGTCCGGCGGCTTCGTCAAGGCCCCCTGGAGCGAGGATCCGGAGACGATCGAGACGATGGCCGAGCTCGGAGTGAGCGTTCGCGTCATCCCCTTCGACGAAGAGCTGCCCGCCGATGCCCGGTGCGTGATCACCGGCGGTCCGGGGCGCGTCATCGCGATCTTCGCCAAGGCGTACTAGGTTCTCCTTACAGGGGGTCGGAAGGGCAATGGAAGCCAGCAGCGGGCCCACAACACCAGAGGAGTTCCGACTCGTGCTCTCGCCGGACACCGAGGCGGGCTGGCGTGCGCGCAATGCGCTCCGAGACCGCTTCTCGGACTCCCTGCCGTCCCAGACCGTGATCGACCTGATCGCCGTCGTCACCGAGCTCGTCAACAACGCGGTCGCTCATGGGCCGGGGCAGCCCATCACGCTCGAGCTCACGGTCGGGGCGGAGATGATCCGCGGAGAGGTCGCCGACCGGGGCAATCCAGCAGCATCCATCCCTCAGATCAGGGAGGCGACCGATAAGGGCGGTCGGGGACTCGAGGTGGTGGACAAGCTGACCTCGCGATGGGCGGTCTACGAGGGCAGCACCCACGTCTGGTTCGAGATGCCGCGCGAGCTCTAGGCGCGCGTGAAGCGGCGGCCGGTGGTCGGCGAGGTCTCCTCGTCGAGCTCGGCGCGCTTCACCTTGACGGGCTTCAGGTAGGGCTCCCCCTCCTCGAGGTCGGGGCCCTCGCTGTCCGTGAGCACCCGCTCCGACTCGGACGGCGTATTCGCCTTCTCCATCGCGGCGATCCGCTCCGGGGTGAGCTCGCCGGCGTTCTCCTCCTCGATCTTCGCCAGCCAGTCCGCGCCCTCGCGTGACTTCTGCTCGTCCACGTGGACCTTGCCGCGGTCCAGGGACTTGTCGATCTCGGCGAAGAGGGCGTCCACCAGCTCTGCCTGCTTCACCTTCCGCAGCGGCTTGCCGTGCGCGAAGATCAATCCCTCGTCCTTCGCGCCGGTGATGCCGAAGTCCGCGTGTGAGGCTTCGCCGATCCCGTTCACGGCGCAGCCCAACACCGCGACCTCCACCGGCTCCGTGTAGGCCTCGAGGCGCTCCTCGATGTCCGCGACGACCGTGTCCATGTCGAACTGCAGGCGGCCGCAGGTCGGGCAGGCGATCAGCACCGGGCCGCGCTCGCGGAGGTGCAGGGCCTTGAGGATCTCCCAGGCGACCTTCACCTCCTCCTCGGCGTGGAAGGTCGAGAGACTGATCCGGATCGTGTCGCCGATCCCGTCGGCGAGCAGGGTGCCTAGGCCGACGGAGGACTTGAGAGAGCCGGACCATCTCGTGCCCGCCTCGGTGATTCCCAGGTGGAGCGGATATGGGATCTTCTCCGCGAGCAGCCGGTTGGAGGCGATCGTGTTCGGCACGTTGGTCGACTTGATCGAGACCTTGAAGTTCTCGAAGTCGAGCGTTTCCATGAGCTCCACGAACTCGACAGCCGCGGCCACCAGGGCCTCGACGGGGTTCTCACGCTCGAGCTCGTGCAGGTGCTTCGGCAAGGAGCCCGAATTCACGCCGATCCGCATGGGAACGTTCGCCTTGGTCGCCCGCTCGGCCACCTCGGCGACCTTCTCGCGACCGCCGATGTTGCCCGGGTTGAGGCGAATGCAATCGGCACCCGCGTCGATCGCCTTCAGCGCGAGCGTGTGGTTGAAATGGATGTCGGCGATCACCGGGATCGGCGACCGCTTGACTATCTCTTTGAGAGCGTCGACGTCCTTGTCGCGCGGGACCGCTACCCGCACTAGGTCGGCTCCCGCGTCGGCGACCGTGCGGATCTGCTCCATCGTCGCCTCGAGGTTCGCCGTCTCGGTCTTGCACATGGTCTGCACGGCCACCGGTGCGCCACCACCGATGGGGATGTCGCGGACGAAGATCTGGCGCTTCGAGGCCACGGGCACAGGGTAGCTGTGGGACCCGAGGCGGCGTTTACGGCGCGTGAATCCGGACCTTTTGCAGCGGAGTTCGCAATCTGAGACGATCGGTGCATTCCGTGGGGACCAAGGAAGGGGAGAAGCATGAATCGAAGGCTGACCCGTTTTGCCCTTTCAGCCGGACTCGCGCTGGTTGGCGTTGGAGGGCTGGCATCGACAGCTTCCGCCACGTTCCACGAAAACCGGATCCGCGAGGTCCACGAGGGCGGCGCGACCGGCGACTACGTTGAGCTTCAGGCATTTGCCGCGGGCCAGAACCTCGTCGGCGGCAAGTACATCAACACCTATGACGGTGGAGGCACTCTCCTCACCTCGACTTTGATTCCGAGCAATGTTGCGAACGGTGCCAATCAGGCGACGATTCTGATCGCTCACGATGCGTCGACGACTGGCGCGGATGTAGTTAACGCCGGCCTCAATGTCGTCAACACTGGCGGGACCGTCTGCTACTCAACGAGCCCGGTCGGGACTGATCCAGCGGTCGATTGTGTGGCATACACATCGGGAATGACGATGTTCCCGACACCTGCGCCATCTCCCTATGGAACGCCAGTCTCCCTCCCGGGTGGAGATCTGACCGGAATGACCTTGGTTCGGTCGATCTCCCGGGGCTGTGCGACGGGCCTAGACGTTGCCGATGACACAGACAACAGCGCGGCCGACTTCACCGTCGGCACAGGTAATCCGCGAGGCAACTCAGTCAGTCCGACTGAGACTCCATGCGCTGCCTCGACGCCGACCTCGGCAAAGAAGAAGTGCAAGAAGAAAAAGAAGCGCTCGGCCGAGGTCGCCAAGAAGAAGAAATGCAAGAAGAAGAAAAAGAAGGGCTGAGGTAAATCCCTGTCCGGATCTGGCCCGTAGGAGCAGGTGATGGGGAGAGGGTCGAGGTTCGCGGCAGTTTCGGCGGTAGCCGGCCTCGGGCTGCTCCTGTGCGCGGGCTCCGCCAGCGCGACCTTCCATCTGATGAAGGTCCGTGAGATCTCTCCCGGGACCAGCGGGTTGGACGACAGCTACGTCGAGGTTCAGATGTACGCGCCGTTCCAGAGCTTTCTCAGCAACGGGGCCAAGGTCGCTGTCTGCAACAACACCTGCTCGCTTGTCCCGGCGGAGTTCTCCGCCTCCTCGAACGTCGCCAACGGCAACAGCCAAGACACGGTGCTGTTCGGCGACAGTGGAGTCCCCGGCGGGAGCAAGGACTTCAACGTAAACCTCAATCTTCAGGACGACGAGGGGGGTGGCGCCGTTTGTTACGTAAGCGAGCCCGGGTACACCGATTGCGTCTCCTGGGGCAACTTCAGCGCGAATTCGACGCTGACGACGAACTACGACGCGAGCGCCGACCCGGGCAGTCCGGCGCCGGCGCTCACCTCGGGGATGGCCCTGCGACGGTCGATCTCGGCCGGCTGCCCGACAGCGCTCGAGCCGGGCGATGACACCAACAACAGTGCCGCGGACTTCGCGGTCGCGACGCCCAACCTGCGGCCGAACTCCGTCGCCCCCACCGAGGTGGCCTGCGCCTCGGCCGGCGGCGGACCGGTCCCGACGCCCACCGCCGGCTCAACCGCCCCTAAGAAGAAAAAGAAGTGCAAGAAGCACAAGCGGAGCCAGGCAGGCGGCGGCGCCCCGACCGGCGGGGGCGGCGCTCCGGCCTATTCGGCCAAGAAGAAATGCAAGAGGAAGAAGTAGCTAGGCGCCGGCCTGCCTGAGCTTCGAGGCGAGGCCGCTGACGCCGTCGGAGCCCTCGACGCGGATGCGGTGGAGCTCGAACATGTTGCTCTTCGATGCTTCTCCCGGGAGCTCGGTGGTAGCCCCTAGGTAGCCGCCGTCGCGGACCGCCTGGATGGTCTGCGGGTCGAACTTGCCCGCTGGGTAGCAGAAGAAGTTCACCGGCTGGTGGAAGCGCCGCTGGAGGATCAGGCGCGAGCCGTCGACCTCGCGCCGCAACCTCGAGCCGCTCATCGTGGTCAGGTCGAGGTGGCTGATCGTGTGCGCGTCGAGCTCCCAGCCGTCGTCGATCAGCTGCCGGACCATCGAGTCGGTGAGCTCTCCGCCGAGGTTCTTGACGAGCAGGTTGAGGTCGCCGGGCCAGCGCTCTTCGCGGAGCGCCTGACGGGCATAGACGAAGTCACCGCGGTAGCCGTCGTCGAAGGTGAGAACGAGGGGCTTCTCGGGAAGCTTTCCGTCCTCGAACCAGGCGGCGTAGACCTGGTTGAGGCTCACCGCCGCATAGCCGTTGCGGGCGAGCCAGGCAATCTGGGCGCGGAAGGTCTTGGGGTCGACGAAGAGCTGGGGGAGCTGCGCCGTCGCGGGCGGGCTGGCGATCACGTGGTACATCAGGATCGGGACCGGGCCCTCCCACGTGACGAGCTTCTGGTCAGCCCGCGGGGGTCCGAGACCTCCTCGACTGGGCCTCGCGGCGAGCGCCTTCGTCGGCGCGGAGCCCCCACCCGCTCCCGAGCCCACGACGACCCCCACGACGGCGCTCGCAACGGCGGCGCAGAAGAGGGCGTTCCGTCGCCGCAGCGCTGCCCGACGTCGCTTCTCCTGCAGGCGGCGGGCCCGCCTCCGCCGGCGAAGCTCGTCCAGCCCCCCGGCCGGTTGCAGCTGCCGCCCGCTCGCCATCGGCTAGCCCGAGTAGAGCGCCTCGATCTCCTCTGCGTACTTCTCGTCGATCGGCTTGCGCTTGAGCTTCATCGTCGGGGTGAGCTCGTCGCCTCCGGGTTCCCAGGGCTGCGACAGGATCTTGAACTTCTTGATCTGCTCCACACGGGCCATCTTGGCGTTCGCCTCGTCGACGGCCGCCTGGATCGTCTCGCTTGTGGCCCCCTCGTCGGCCAGCTCCTCGATGGATCTGCCATCGAGGCCGTTCTGCTTCGCCCAGACCGGCGCGAAGTCGGGGTCGAGGGTGATCAGCGCGACGTTGTACGGCCGCGCATCGCCGATCGCCACCGCCTGCCCCACCAGGGGGCTCGCGGTCTTCAGGTGCGCCTCGATGTTCGCCGGCGACATGTTCTTCCCGGCGGCGTTGATGATCAGCTCCTTCTTGCGGTCAATGATCTTCAAGTAGCCGTCCTCGTCGATCTGGCCGATGTCCCCGGTGCGCAGCCAACGGTCCTCGGCGAAGGCCTCCTCGTTCTTCTCCGGGAGGTTCCGATACCCCGGCATCACGCAGTCGGCCTTGATCAGGACCTCGCCATCCTCGTCGAGGCGGATCTCGATGCCCGGTGTCGGGGGTCCGACCGTGCCGAGCTTGATCCGGTCCGGCGGGTTGATGGTGCCCAGTCCACAGGTCTCCGACATCCCCCAGAGCTCACCGATGGGGATGCCGATCGCGTGGAAGAACTCCAGGACCTCCAGGGGGGTCGGGGCGGCGCCGGCGTTGACCGCCAACGCCTCATCGAGGCCGAGCTGCTTGCGCAGCTGCGAGAACATCTGCTCGTCCGCCTGGGCCGCGACCTCCGCGATCTCCGCAGGGACCTCCTCCCCGGCCTGTTCCAGCCGGACCTTCTGAATCGAAGCCTCCAGTCCCTTCTCAACAGGCTCCCGCTGCTCGTCGGGAAGCCCGGCCATCATCGCCTCGAGCCCGGCCTTGAGCTTCTCGAAGATCCGGGGGACTGCGAAGAACCACGTCGGGCTGACCTTCGGGAGGTACTCCGCGATCCGGCGCGGATCGTCGCACACGTGGACGGCCAGTCCCCGGGTCATCGGCAGGTAGTAGTGCGCGTTCCGCTCGGCCACGTGCGCGGCGGGCAGCCACGAGATCACCTTTCCGCCGCGCTCCGGCAGCTGGATCATGTCCTCCGCCGTCGCGATCGCGAAGAGCAGGTTTCGGTGCGTGAGCTGGACTCCCTTCGGCGGGCCGGTGGTCCCGGAGGTGTAGATCAGCGTGAGGAGGTCATCCGGGCCGAGCTGCTCGACCGACTCGGCGGGATCGAACTCGGGGTCCATCTCGATGAGCTCGTCCAGCGTGAGGTCGCCCCCATCGCCGTCCACGACGATCACTTTCTCGAGCGTCGAGACGCCCTTCCGGGCCTCGCTCACGTTGTCGAGGTACGCCTGCTCGGTGATCACCAGCTTGCTCTCGGCGTCCGAGAGCAGATACTGGATCTGCTCTGGTGCGTAAGTCTGATAGATGGAGAAAGGGATCGCTCCCAGGGAGACCGCCGCGAGGTCCGTCGGAATGAACTCCCAGCGGTTGCCGAGCATGATCGCGACGGTGTCGCCCCTCTCCACTCCGAGCTTGGCCAGCCCGCCGGCGATCCGGTGCACCGTGTCCCGGAGCTCCGTCCACGAGACCTCCCTCCCCCGCGCCTCGTCGACGATCGCCAGGTCGTCGCCGAGCCGATCCACCTGCGCGTAGAACGCTTCGACAACGTTCCGCGCAGGCAGTTCGGGCGCGGGCCCACCGCTCGCCTGGCGCTCTGAAGTGGTGACCTCCACTGACAGCTCCCCTCTCCTCGGTAGAACCTGCGAAAACGCTACACCAGCAGGACGGAAATGCCGACCAGATCATCTTCAGCGCAGTGCAGCCAGGCCGGCCACGAGCTGGCGTAGACGTCCCGGCTACCTGGGACCGAGCGCGCTGTCGCCGAGGCGGCCCAGGTCGTTCGACAATCCAACGACGAACAGGAGCAGGATCAGCAGGAAGCCGACCGCGCTCGCGCGCTCGATCACGCTGAAGGGGACCCGCTTTCCCCTGACCTTCTCGACCAGGCTCCAGAAGATATGGCCGCCGTCGAGTGGCAGGAACGGGAAGAGGTTGATGACTCCGAGCGAGAGGCTGATCACGGCGAGGACGAAGAAGGCCTCCTGGGCGCTGAAGCCGATCGCCGCGTTCAGTGCCCTCGAGCTCCCCACCGGGCCCGAGAGCTGCTGGCGCTGCTCGGGCAGGAAGATGCGCGCGATGGCGGAGACCGTCTTGGAGGTGACCAGCCACATCGTGTCGACGGCCCAGTCGGCTGCCTCCGGAACCGTGGTCGCCACGGGTCCCGTGTCCGTCGGCTCGAACCGGACTCCCAGCAGGACCTGCTGCGCGCTCGGGTCATAACGAGGGGAGATCTGGAGCGGCACCTGCTGGCCGCTGCGGTCGACGACCACCGTGACCGGGGCCGCCGCCTGGCAGCCGTCGGTCTGTTGCCCGGCGCACTTGTGGGATCCGATCAGCGTCCGGAAGTTGTCCGCGCGGTCCGTGCCGTTCTCGTTGGCGAGCGTCTTCCCGTCGATCGAGACGACCTTGTCTCCCGGCTGCAACTGGCCCTTGGCCGCGGAGTCCTGCGTGACCTCGGCGATCTTCAGCCCGGGCCCGGTGATCTGCTGCACGCTGAAGGCGAGGAAGAACAGGATCACGAAGGCGATCAGGATGTTCATCGCGGGACCCGCGGCGATCACCGCGACGCGCTTCCAGACCGGCTGGTTGTAGTACGCGCGCTTCAGGACGTCCGGCGGGAGTGCCTCGCGTTCGCCCGGGTCCTGGCCGGCGGCCTCGACGCGCGAGAGCAGCCCCTGCGGTGTCTCGCGGCCGGCCTCAAGGTCCTCTTGCCCCTGTGGAGTGTCTTCCTCCTCCAGCTCCTCGGGGTTCATCCCGGTGATCTTCACGAAGCCCCCGAGAGGGATCATCCCGATCCCGTACTCGGTCTCCCCCTTCTTGAAACTGACGAGCTTCGGCGGGAAGAAGAGGAAGAAGCGCTCGACCCGCATGCCCGTTGCCTTGGCGACGATGAAGTGGCCGAACTCGTGCAGGATGATCAGCGCCGAGAAGCCGACTATTACGAGGACCCAGGTCACGCGACCGCCAGCCCCTCGATCAGGCCGCGGGCGTGCTCACGCGCGGCGGCATCGGCGTCGAAGAGATCGTCGAAGCTGCGGACGGGGGCGCCGGGGAGCGCCTCGAGGGTGCTGTCGATCACCTCGGGGATGCCGGTGAAGGGGATGCGGCCGGCCAGGAAGGCCTCCACCGCGACCTCGTCGGAGGCGTTGAGGATGCAGGGAGCCGTCCCGCCCACCTCGCCGGCCTCCCGAGCCAGGCGCAGACAGGCGAAGGTGTCCGCGTCCGGCGACTCGAAGCTGAGCTGGCCGACGCTCGCGAGGTCCAGGGTCGGCACGTCCACGTCGGCCCGCTCGGGGCGGTTGAGCGCGTAGGAGATCGGCACCCGCATGTCGGGATATCCGAGGTGCGCGAGTGAGGCGCCGTCGTTCAGGTGGACGAGCGAGTGGACGATCGACTGCGGATGCACCACGACGTCGATCTGCTCGTAGGCGACGGCGAAGAGATGGTGCGCCTCGATCATCTCGAAGCCCTTGTTCATCAGCGTGGCCGAATCGATCGTGATCCGGCCGCCCATCTCCCAGGTTGGATGCGCGAGCGCCTCCTCCGGAGTTATCCCGGAAAGATCGGTGCGGCCCCGGAAGGGCCCCCCGGACGCGGTCAGGACCAGCCGCTCGACGGTGCCGGGCCGCTCGGAGCGAATCAGCTGGTAGAGCGCCGAGTGCTCCGAGTCCACCGGGACGATCTGCGCGTCGGTGGCCTCGGCCAGCGCCATGACCAGCTCGCCGCCGATCACCAGGCTCTCCTTGTTGGCGAGCGCCAGGTCGATCCCCTCCGTGAGCGCGACGATCGTCGGCCCCAGGCCGGCTGCGCCGACTACGGCGTTGAGCACCAGGTCGGGCTTCGACTCGACGATCAGCTCCCGCACGCCCTCCTCGCCTGCCAGCACCTGGCCGCCCCAGTTCGACGCGGCGCGCTCGGCTGCCGCCGGATCGGCGAGGGCGACGGCCGGAACGCCGTGCTGCTTCGCCTGCTCGAGCAGGGTCTCCCAGCTCGAGTCCGCGGAGAGCCCAACCACCTGCAACCCATCGCCGGCCGAGATGACGTCAAGGGCCTGGGTGCCGATCGACCCAGTCGATCCGAGTACGAGGACGCGCTTCACGGCGCCCAGTTTAGGTGTCGGTCGAAACCCCCCGTAAACCCCGCATTCATGCCCAGAACGAAAACGGGAGGCCCTTTCCGGGCCTCCCGTCATCGTGAGTCGTGTGCGTCCGAGGCCCTAGCGAACCTGAACGGCCGAGAGCTCGAACTGGTGCACCTTCAGGTCACCGGTCTGCTCCGTGCAGGCCAGGGAGAACTGATGCTTGCCCCCCTGAGGCGTGGTGACGATGTTGATGCCGAACGCGTTCTCACCCGCGTCGCCGCGCACGTTCGTCTTGGTGCCGTTGATCTCCTGGTTGTCGACCTCGAGGTGGCAGACACCGTTGCCGCCGTTGGCGGTCCCGTCGGCGATCAGCAGGTACTTGCGCGGGAAGCCGGTGGAGCCGTTCACGTCAACCGAGGTGCACTTTGTGAACGTGGACGCGCTGGCCGGGTCACATGGAGTGTCGCCCGTCTGCGCGTTCGTCGAGCCGACGCCCAGCACCTTCAGGCGCGCGTCCTTGCTGAGGCCCTTGTACTCGACCTTCTTGGCCGTGGCCGCATACGCGCCTCCTCCGAGCGCCACACAGAGCGCGATGAAGGCGATCACCGTGGCGGGTGACGGCCGCTTGAACAGCTTCTTCATCCAGAACCACTCCCTTTCATGCCGTCGTGAGCGTTCGCGTGACGAAACAGCATGAGGCGAAGAAGTTGCGCCATTGCGAGGATGCATGCATGCCCGCCAGGCGTGGGAGCCGCAAGAAGGCAGATCAGGCAGCGGACGGCGACACGATCCGCGACGTCGTCCGGCGCACGGATTCCAATCCTCAGCTCGTTGCCACTGCGAGGTTTCTGAGGGGGTTGATTCCGGGAGGCGATCCGGAGGCCTCCGAGATGCCCCAGGCGATGCAGCGCCTGGTCGAGGAGGTCCAGCCGAAGGGGCCGAGCGCGATACGAGAGATCGGCATGGGCGCCCTGCAGGCCTGGCAGGCGCTGTCGGAGGCACAGCGGCGCCGGCGCGGCAACGCGGACGTCGCGATCCTCTTCACGGACCTGGTCGGCTTCTCAGACTGGGCGCTGGACGCCGGGGACGAGGCGGCCCTCGACGTGCTCCGGCAGGTCGGCGACGCCGAGCAGAGGGCGATCTCCTCCAACAAGGGTGCGGTTGTGAAGCGCCTCGGCGACGGTGCGATGGCCGTCTTCAGCGAGGCCGAGCAGGCGGTGAAGGCGGCGCTCGAGTCCCAGCAGGCCATCTCGAAGCTCAACGCCGAGGGCTACCGGCCCAAGCAGCGCGCCGGCGTCCACCGCGGCACCCCCCGCAAGGTGAAGGGCGACTTCCTAGGCGTCGACGTCAACATCGCCGCGCGTGTGGGCGACGCCGCGGAGGGTGACGAGGTGCTCGTCTCTGACGCCGTGCGCGAGGAGCTCGACGGCGGCCGGTTCAAGTTCGGCTCCAAGCGCCCGCTCGACGCGCCTGGTGCGCCGGCGGACCTGACCGTCAGCTCGGTGAAGGCGAAGCGCGGCCGCTGAGCAGCTCCGCCAGCTCGACCCAGACGGACCGGTTGTTCCCCATGCCCGTGTGCGTGCCGCTCACCTCGACCAGTTCGGCGCCCGGATCCAGGCACGCTTCCCAGCTGACGATGGCGTCGCCCCGCGAATAGAAGGCCAGGTAGCGCACGTCCGGTGAGAGCGGCTCCGCGAGGTCCCGCCTCGCGCTCTCGCAGCAGCGGCCGTCGCGGCAGCTGCGGCCGAAAAGCCCCGGCACTCCGACCGTGCCCAGCAGACCGACGCCGGTCACCAGCATCTCGGTGTTGAGGCTGGTCGCCATCTGGTCGAGCACGGGAGAGCCGAGTGTGACCAGCGTCTCGATCAGATCAGGTCGGCGGACGGCCAGGGCGCGGCCGAAGGTGCCGCCGCGACTCTGTCCCACCAGCAGGGCGCGGCTTCCCGTGGCGTCGACCGCATCCTCGAGCCGCCCCTCGAGAGACCCGAGAGACGCCTCCATGCAGTCGACGTTCATCCGCATGCCGGATCGCGTCGTCTCCCACCCACCGGAGCGCAGCCAGCGAGCCATCCGCGAGAGGCTCGGATCGCCCGCGAGAAAGCCGGGCACGAGAAGCGCAGGTCGTCCCTCTCCCCGCGGCGGTTCGGGCCAGCTGGAGGCGCTTCGTGTCGACATCAGCTCGCCGACCAGCCGCCGAGCGTCTCCCAGACTCGGACTGCCCGGGCGGGCGAAGGTGGCGGCGCGAGCGGATGCACTCACCGTCGGCCACTCTACCCGGGGACGAGGCGGGGCTAGTAGACGAAGGCCACGGACAGGTAGTAGCCCGCGACCACGGTGAAGAGCACGGCGTCGAGGCGGTCGATCAGGCCTCCGTGGGGGCCGAACAGCCGGCCGGTGTCCTTGACGCCGAGGTCGCGCTTCAGCATCGAGGCGAAGAGGTCACCGATCGGCGCGATCACCGCGATGGACAGCCCCATCAGCAGAGCGTCGATCCCCGGCAGCCAGTCCTGGTAGAGCCCGGCGAACCAGAACCCCAGGGTGCCGCCGATCAGACCGCCGATCAGGCCCTCGAGCGTCTTGTTCGGCGAGATCCGCGGCGTGATCCTGCGTGTGCCGAAGAGCCGGCCCGCCGCATAGCCGGCGGTGTCGCTGAGGAAGGTGGCGACCAAGACGTCGATCAGCAGCGCTCCGCCGTGGAGAGGCAGGTCGCGGAGCAGGACGGCGTGGGAGAAGCCGAGGCCCATCCAGGCGACGCCGAGCACCGTGAAGGCGATCGAGGTGGTGATCAGCTCATGCGAGCGCCGCACCGCAGCGAAGAGGAAGGCGACCGGGAAGAGACAGGCGAAGACGAGCAGGATCTGGAAGGAGTCGCCGAAGCGGGCCGCCAGCACCATGCCGGCGACCGCCGCGTACCCGGGCAGCGCGATCGGGTGGATCGACTGGGCCATGCGGAAGAACTCGCGCAGCCCGAGGATCCCGAGCACGACCATGCCGAGGGCGAAGACATCGCCCCCGATTGCCACGAGCGCGATGGCGACGACGATCCAGGGGACCGCGACCACCACCCGGGCGGTCGTCTCGGACATCTCGGGTACGAGTCGCTGCCAGCGCGAACGCTCGGGTTGCCGAGGCTCCGCGCGCACCTGCTCCTCGGGTTCGTCGAAGTCGAGGAGGTCGTCGGGATCGGGCAGGAAGCCCGGCTCGCGCTCCCTCTCTCTCGTGCGCTCCTCGCGGCCCCGCGCAAACTCGAACGAGGGCGGGTCCAGGTCCTCGATCACTGCCTCGCCCCGAAGCGGCGCTGGCGGTCCTCGTACTCGGCGAGGGAGGCCTCGAAAGCCTCGCGGCCGAAATCGGGCCACAGCTCGTCGCGGAAGACGAATTCCGAATAGGCGCACTGCCAGAGCAGGTAGTTGGAGATCCGCTGCTCGCCGCTCGTGCGGATGAGCAGATCGGGGTCATGCATCTCGGGCGCGTAGAGATGCCCCCGGAACCGTTCCTCCCCGCCACCGTCATACGCCGCGGCGGCGTCGAGGATCTCGGCCCGTCCGCCGTAGTTGAAGGCGACGAAGAGCGTGATTCGCTCGTTCGACGCTGTCTTCTCCTCCGCCCAGTCCATGCGGCCGGTGAGCTCCTCGCTGATCCCCTGTCGGCGGCCGATGAAGCGCATGCGGACACCCTCTTCGTCGAGCTCGGGTGTCTCCCTGTCGATGCGCTCGGCGAACATGGCCATCAGGCCGTCCACCTCCTGCCGCGGCCGCGTCCAGTTCTCCGTCGAGAACGAGTAGACGGTGAGCTCCTTGACACCGAGCTCGACGGCGTCGCGGAGTCGCTCCTTGACGCAGTCCGCGCCGGCGCGGTGCCCCTCGATCACCGGCAGGCCTCGCTGTTGCGCCCAGCGACCATTGCCGTCGGTGATGATCGCGACGTAGGTGGCTGGCATCAGGAGGACCTCCAGGACCAGCCGCAGCTAGACCTCGAGGATCTCCTCCTCCTTGCCCTTCAGGAGGGTGTCGATCTCGCCGATCGCCGCGTCGGTGTGCTTCTGCAACTCGGTCTCCCCATGGTGCTCCTCGTCCGACCCCGCGTCACCCTCCTTCTTCAGGTCGCGGAGGTCCTGCATCACGTCGCGGCGGATGTTCCGGACGGCCACGCGCCCCTGCTCGGCGACGCCGTGGACGACCTTGACGAGCTCCTTGCGCCGCTCCTCCGTGAGCTCGGGGATCTGCAGGCGGATGACGTTGCCGTCGTTGGAGGGCGTCAGCCCGAGGTCGGACTCCATCACCGCCTTCTCGATCGCCGAGATCGAGGACTTGTCGTACGGCGTCACCGTCAGCATGCGAGCGTCGGTCGCCGCGACCTGCGCCAGCTGCCTGATCGGCGTCTCGGCGCCGTAGTAGTCGACCTGCAGGCGGTCGAGGAGGTGCGGCGAGGCTCGTCCCGTCCGCACGGTGCCGAGCTCGTTGCGGGTGGACTCGACGGACTTCTGCATGCGGTCCTCGGCGTCCGCCAGCAGCTCGTCGATCATCTCCATGGTCATGTGCGCACCCGTGGAGCCGGCTCGGTAGCGGGCTTCGACGACACCAAGGTGCCGACCCTCTCTCCGCTGACGATCCTATCTATGTTCCGCTCGTCGGCCATGTTGAAGACGTAGATCGGCAGGTCGTTGTCCATGCACAGGGAGAGCGCGGTCGAGTCCATGACCCGCAGGCCGCGCTCCATCGCCTGGCGATGGCTGATCTCCGGGAGGAACTCGGCGTCCGGGTCGATCGACGGATCGGCCGTGTAGACGCCCTTCACCCCGTTCTTGGCCATCAGGATCGCCTCGGCGTGGATCTCGAGCGCCCGCAGTGCGGCCGCGGTGTCGGTCGTGAAGAACGGGTTGCCGGTGCCGGCCGCGAAGATCACGGCCCTTCCCTTCTCGAGGTGGCGGATCGCGCGGCGGCGGATATAGGGCTCCGCGACCTCGGTGACCGCCATCGCCGAGAGGACGCGGGTGTCGACCCCAACCTTCTCGAGCGCGTCCTGCAGGGTGAGCGCGTTGAGGACCGTGGCGAGCATCCCCATGTAGTCGGCGGTGGCGCGGTCCATCCCCTCCGCGGCCCCCTCAAGACCGCGGTAGATGTTCCCGGCACCCACGACGATCGCGACCTCGACGTCGCGGTCGCGAACCTCGCGCACCTGGTTCGCGATCCGCTCGATCTGGGCGGGATCGGTGCCGTAGGCGAGATCGCCCATCAGCGCCTCCCCCGACAGCTTCAGCAGGATCCGGCTGAACTGAGCCGAGGCCAAGCGTCCTACTCCTGCCCCACCTCGAAGCGCGCGAAGCGGGCGATGCGGACGTTCTCCCCCGTCTTGGCCGCTATCTCCGAGCGGAGCTCCTCGATCGTCTTGCCCTCGTAGACCTCTTGGTTGAAGTGCTTCTGATCGAGGAGGACGATGTCCTCGGCCCACTTGCGGAGCTGGCCCTCGACGATCTTCTCGATCACGTTCTCGGGTTTGCCCTCTTCCCTGGCTCTCTCCTCGAGGATCCGGCGCTCATTGGCGACGTCCTCCTCCGGGATCTCTTCGAAGGAGACGTGCTCGGGGTTCATCGCGGTTACGTGGATCGCCACCTGGCGGGCGAACTCCTGGAACTCGGGATTGCGGGCGACGAAGTCGGTCTCCGACTGGACCTCGACCAGGGCTCCCTTGCGGGCGTCGGCATGGACGTAGGAGGCGACGACGCCCTCCTCGGTGCTCCGGGTTCCTCGCTTGGCCGCCGACGCGGCGCCCTTCTTGCGGAGGATCTCGATCGCCTTCTGCTCGTCGCCCTCGGCCTCGCTGAGGGCATTACGCACGTCCATCATCGGCGCCCCAGTCTGGTCCCGGAGCGCCTTCACCTCCGCGGCTGACGGCTTGTAGGGCGCCATCAGGATGAGTCACCCCCGCTCTTCGCCGGCTCCGGCTGCGGCTCCTCCGTCGGCGGCGGCTGAGGGATTTCCTCGCTCGCCTCGCGGTTCGCCTCGGCCTGGTCTCCGCCGCGGTCGTGCGCAGGCGCCTCTGCCTCGGGCTGAGGCTGCGGCACCTCGACGGCCGCCTCGCGAGTCGCCTCGGTCTGCTTCGCCGCCGCCTGCGCCTTGGCGTCCGCCTCGGCCTTGGCCTTGGCCTCGGCTTCCGCTTTGGCCTTCTCCTCGGCCTCCTGACGGGCCTTCTCCTCGGCCTCGCGGCGTTGGCGCTCTTCCTCCTCGCGGCGTTTGCGCTCCTCTTCCTCGGCGCGGCGGCGGGCCTCCTCCTCGCGCCACTTCGCGGCAGCGCCTTCGATCGCCCCGCCGAGTGTCCCGACGATCAGCTCGCAGGAGCGGATTGCGTCGTCGTTGCCAGGGATCACGTAGTCGACCGGGGTCGGGTCGCAGTTCGTGTCCACCAGGCCGACGATGGGGATCTCGAGGCGGTCGGCCTCCCGCAGGCCGATCTCCTCGGTCTTCAGGTCGATGATGACGACCGCATCCGGAAGCCGCTGCATGTCGGCGACGCCGCCGAGGTTGTACTCGAGCTTCCGCAGCTCGGCCTCCATCGACATCCGCTCCTTGGTGGGCAGCAGGTCCAGGCGGCCGCCCTCCTTGAGCTCTCGCAGCTCGTGCAGCCGCTGGATCCGCTTTCGGATCGTGTTGAAGTTGGTCAGCAGTCCGCCGAGCCAGCGACGGTTCACGTACGGCATCCCACAGCGCTCGGCCCATTGCTCGACCGAGTCGCGCGCCTGCTTCTTGGTCCCCACGAACAGGATCACGCCGCCCTTCGCCGCCACCTCGGTGACGAAGTCGGTCGCCTGCTTCAGGAGCTCCTCCGTCTGGAGGAGGTCGATGATGTGGATCCCTTCCCGCTCTCCGAAGATGAAGCGGCGCATGCGGGGGTTCCAGCGCCGCGTCTGGTGGCCGAAATGAACTCCGGCCTCCAGCAGCTCTCTGATGCCTACCTCGGCCATCTGACCTTCCTATCGCTTGGTGGTGTTCGGTTGCCCTGCTGCGACCGCGGGAACCCGGGTGTGCCCGAGCAGCATCCCGTGCCTCTCAGCGGGGGTTGGGTGCAAAGTCCGCGGGATTGTAGGCGCTGAGCGGAAAATGGCTGGGTTCAGAGAGCGAACGTCCCGGGGTACCCCCTCCTGCGCACAGTTCGGGACGTTCGCCGCTAGGTGCCGGTCCGCCGGGCGCGTTCGAGCGCCGCGCGGAGATCGTCCGGCAGCTCCGAGGTGAAGGTGAGCCGCTGTCCGGTCCCCGGGTGCGCGAACGCCAGTCGCGACGCGTGCAGGAACTGGCGCTCCAGCCCGTGGCGCCTGGGCGTGCCGTACTCGGGGTCGCCGGCGACCGGGTGGTCAATCGCGGCGAAGTGAACGCGGATCTGGTGCGTCCGCCCCGTCTCCAGACGGGCGTGGACGAGCGTGTCGGCAGGGAGGGTCTCGATCACCTCGAAGTGGGTGCGCGCCTCCCGGGAGCCGGTGCCCCGGACCGCCATCCGGGTCCGGCGCCGGCGATGCCTTCCCAGCGGAGCGTCGATCGTGCCGGTGCGACTGCCGAGGTGTCCCTCGACGAGCGCGGTGTACTCGCGCAGGACCTCACGGCGCTTCACCGTGGCGGAGAGGGCCCTGTGCGTCCGATCGTTGCGGGCGACGATCATCAGGCCGGAGGTGTCCTTGTCGAGTCGGTGGACGATGCCCGGCCGCTCCCCCTCTCCCCCTCCCGCGATTCCGTCGAGCAGATCGACGAGGGTTTCGCCGCGGTGCGACGGAGCGGTATGGACGACGAGCCCGGCTGGCTTCTCGATCACCGCGAGGTCGTCGTCGAGGTGAATGATCAGCCGCTCGGCCTCGGGCTTCACGTCCCTTCTGGCCCCTTCTCCGAGCGCCCGACGTCGAGGAGGAGCAGGAGCACTCCAACGGTGATCGCCACGTCGGCCAGGTTGAACGTCGGCCAGAGCGGCAGGTCGATGAAGTCGATCACCGCCCCATCGCGCACCCGGTCGGCGAGGTTCCCGAGCGCACCGCCGAGCAGGAGCGCCGCCGGCAGCCAGACGCCCCACCCCCCGCCACCCCTCATCGCCAGGAAGACGAGGAGGCCGACGAGAACGATGAGCGTCACTCCGATCAGCCCAGCGGAGATGTCACCTCCGAGCCCGAACGCGACCCCCTCGTTCCGCACGTTCTCGATGTGGAGGAAGGGCAGGATCTCTACGCGGTCACCGCGGTCGACCAGGGATGTCGCCAGCGCCTTCGTGCCCTGGTCGAGGGCCACGACCAGCCCGCAGGCCGCCAGCCCGGGGACCAGCAGTGCGAGGGCTCGGTCGCTCAACCGGCGATCAGCGCCACAACCACGCGCCAGACGATGCTCAGGAGGATGATCGCCAGGATCGGGCTGATGTCGATGCCCATCCCGCCGGCGCCGATCGGCGGGATCACCCGCCGAAAGATGTTCAGATAGGGATCGACGACCTGGTGGATGAAGTCGACGGTCGCGCGCAGCCACGGGTAGTAGGGCATCCGGGGAATCCAGGACAGCAGGATCCGGATGAAGATCAGGATGAAGTAGACGAGGAAGATCGCGCTGACGTAGTTCGCGACGTCGTCGCGGGTGATCGCGAGCAGGAAGCTCACTCGCGCACCCGACCGAGGGAGGCGTCGACCGCCGCCAACAGGATCTCGTGGATCTTGCGCTCCTCGAGCGCATCGAGTCCGGCCTCGGTCATGCCTCCCGGGGAGGCGACCGCCCGCTTCAGCGCCCCGGGCTGGTGAAGCTCCAGGAGGCCGCCGGTGGCGCTCATCGCCTTCGCGACCATGCGTGTCGTCTGCTCCTCTGTCAGGCCCTCCTTGACGCCCGCCTCCACCAGAACCTCGGCCATCAGGGCGAGGTAGCCGGGCGAGCAGCCCATGATCGCCGTTGCCGCGTCGATCAGGCTCTCGTCGAGCTCGATCACCTCACCGAGCAGTCCGAGCAGCTGGGTTATCCGGCGCTTGCGCGCATCGTCGGTGCCCTTCGGAAAGACCACACAGAGCACGCCCTGGCGCAGCTCGGCGCCCAGATTGGGCATCACGCGGATCAGATCGAGGCCCGGGAGGGCCTCGTGGAGCGTCTCGAGCCTCGTGCCGGCGAGGATCGAGATCACGGGCGTCCCGGCCTGGATCAGGTCCGGCGCCACCTCGCCGAGGACGTTCGGCTTGACAGCGAGCACGACCAAGTCGACGTTGTCCGCGAGCGGGAGGTTGCCCTCGACCGCCTCGCCGCCGACCTCCTTCGCGAGCTCGCGCGCCTTGTCGGGATCCGCATCGGCGAACGACATCGATTCTGGCGCGCCATGCTCCCCCTGCGCCGCGGCCCACCCGCGGGCAAGCCCGCCGCCCATGTGTCCTGCGCCCACGAAGCCAAGCTTCATGGGCGGGACTTTATTCGGAGGCCGCTCCCGGCCCGCTCAGTGCTTCTTTTTCTTCTTGCACTTCTTCTTGGCGGACTCGGCCGAGTGCTTGTGCTTCTTCTTTTTCTTGCACTTCTTCTTGCCAGCGAGTTCGCCGGCGTGTCCGTGTACTGCACGGTGGCGTTGAAGGAGAGCTCCTGGCCATCGATGCTGTTGATGTCGTGCGGTGCTGCCGTCGACCCCTCCGGGATGGCCGGGAGCCAGTCCGCCCAGTGCCCCCGGTGCCTCCCGTTGCTCCCTGCGAACCCACCGAACCCGGGTCCTGTGATCGGGCTGCCGACTGGCGGGACCCTATCCGCCGAGTCGTGGATCCGCGACCCTAAAACTACGACTGGTTGAAGAAGCCGCCCTCGAGGAGGCGGGCCTTCTCCTCGGCCGACACCTCGACGTTCTCGGGCGTGAGCAGGAAGATGCCCTGCGCGATGCGCTGCATGCCTCCGCCGAGGGCGTAGGTCATTCCAGAGGAAAAGTCGATCAGCCGCTTGGAGAGCTCGCGGTCGGTGCCCTGGAGGTTGATGATCACCGGCTTCGAGCGCTTGAACTCGTCCGCCACCTGCTGGGCGTCGTTGAAGCTCCGCGGCGTAACGACGTGCATCGAGGCGACGCCGCCTCCGCCTCCGCCACCGTTGCCCGCCGGTGCGCGACGTCGTCCACGGCGAGGACGAGGCTCCTCGGCCGTGTCGTCGACCTCGCGGGCGCGGGAGCGGCGCGGAGCGGGCTCATCGTCTCCGAAGATGTCGTCGATGTCGTCCTCACGGCCGCGCCGGCGCGAAGAGCCGACCGCCTCGCGAGGGGCGGCGGTGTCATCGATGGCCCTCTGGGTGCCAGTGTCACCCTCGTCGTAGTACTCGCCCTCCTCGACGTAGTCGCCCTCAACGAGGCCGAAGTACTCCAGCGCGCGTCTCCATGTGTCCCTGATGGCCATGTCAGGCTCAGATTCGGCTTGACGCAGGTTATTCCTGCCGCCTGATGTTTCCCGATTATGAAGCCTGCAAGCCTGCTGCGCGACCCTTCACGCCCAGAGGACAGACCCGAGGCGGATGATCGTCGCCCCCTCCTCGACCGCGACAGGCCAGTCCTGGCTCGTCCCCATCGAGAGCCGCGTCAGCCCGCGCTCGCCGGCGAGCTCCGCCAGCCTCGCGAAATAGGGCCGCGATTCCTCGGGGTGGTCGGTGAACGGGGGCATCGTCATCAGGCCGGAGACCGTCACCGGGCACCGGTCGATGAAGGCGTCGAGCGTCGCGGGCTCGATTCCCCCCTTTCCCTCCTCCCCGGAGAGGTTGACCTCGATCAGCACCTCGGTGTCGTCTCGCCCGTGTTTGCCCAGCTGATCGAGCACCGAGTCAGACCCCACCGAATGGATCAGACGGACGAGGGGGACGATCCGCTTCACCTTGCGGCTCTGGAGGTTGCCGATGAAGTCCCAGGTGAAGCGCTCCTCCCAGCGCTCGCGCTTCGCCTCGAGATCCTGCAGGCGGTTCTCGCCGACGAGCTCCACCCCGGCTTCGGCGAGCGCCCCCATGTCCCCGGGGCGCACGTACTTGGTGGCGGCCAGGATCTCGACGCTGGGGCCCGCCTGCTCGCGAATTCGCTCGAGATTCGAGCGGATTCGCCCCGCATCGAGGTCCGTGACAGGTTCCACCATCGCTACGCCATCCATACGAGCCCGGCCTGGCGGCCGGTCCGTTCGCCGTCGCGGCGGTGGGAGTAGAAGAGCTCGGGATTGCAGCTGGTGCAGAGGTCGGCCGACTCCACTTCGGTGACGCCCGCCCTGGCGAGGAGTTCGCGAGCCACCGCCGTCAGGTCGAGCATGCGTCCCCCGGCGATGCCGTCGAGGTCCTCGAACTCCGCGAGCACTTCCTCGCCGACCTCGTAACAGCAGGGCCCGATCCCAGCACCGACCGCGGCCGCGGTCGCGTCGATCGCCCGGGCGGTCTCGGCGACGATCCCGCCGGCGAGGCCGCGCCAGCCGCAGTGAGCCATCGCCACTCCCCGCGGGCCCGCCATGGCCACCGGCAGGCAGTCCGCGACCATCACGAGGGGCGTCAGGTCCGGATTGCCGGTCGCCTGGGCGTCCGCCTCATCCGGATTGGTGACGACATCGGCGTAGATGCGCGGTTCCTGGCCAATCGAATGCTCGCGCAGCTCCGACCCGTGGACCTGGCGGGCCATCACCACGCCGGCCGGATCCCGCCCCAGCGCGCCCGCCAACCGGGTCCGGTTGTCGCGAACCGCGTCGCGATCGTCGCCGGTCAGGATCCCGACGTTGAGCGCCTCATACGGCGCTTCGCTGACGCCGCCGACGCGCGTCGAGAAGGCCGCCCTGGCTCCGGGCAGCTGAGCCTCGAGCCAGCGGACCCCTTCTCGCTCGCGCCACTCCATCCCGGCAGGCTAGATCAGGCCCGCCGCGGGGCCGCGAGGTCACATCTGGCGCTCGAGCTTGACCTCGCACGAGTCGACGCTCGCCCGAGTACCGGGCGTGTCCGCCGAATCCATCGCCTCGAGGACCTCGGCGCCCTTGCGCATGTCCTCCTCGCTCTCGAAATAGCCGATGAAGAGCGCAGTGCCCTGGGACTCGTCGACCAGGAGCTGGAAGCCCGTCGACGGCACGCCCTCCGGCGGCCCCTCCTCGCGGCTGATTCGCTCGTTGATCGCGGTGATGCGGTCGGGACTGACGTCTGTGAATCTGACTGCACGGGCATACATCGGGCTCCTCCTCCGTAGGGAAGCTCCGATCTTATTCCGGGACTCGCGTATCGGAAACCGTCAGTCCTCGGGGATCTGGCCCCGGGCCGCCGCGAGAGCGATGCGCAGCTCCTGATCGCGGCCAGAGATCTCATCGTCGAGCTTGCCGGAGAGAGCTGCCTCCAGGCCTCGGCCCAGCTCCGGGCCCTCGGAGACACCCGCCGCGAGCAGGTCCCCACCGGTGATCTCGAGCTTCACATGCCGCCAGTCCGCGGCGTAGCCGTCCAGCCACTCGGCGCCCAGAGCGCGCGCGACCAGGAGCTGTGCCGGATCCCAGGCCTCTGCGAGGCGAACGGCCTCGGAGGGGCGCTCGGGGGTCGCCGCTGCAAGCTCCCGGATCTGGGGCAGCGGGCGGACGATCGCCAGCATCACGGCCAGTTGGCGGTCTACCCACTCCGACCAGGGCGGCAGGGATGCAAGGCGCGTCACCTCCGCGACCCGGTCGGGCGCACGGGGATCGAGGCTCGGCATCACCCCCCACTCGGCGATCAGCCGGAGCGCGGCCGCCGGATCGTCCTCGGCGGCGATCCGGCGCAGCTCGTTCTCGACGCGGTCATCGGAAACGGTTGAGAGGTCGGCCTGCCGGAGCAGGCGCTCGGTCTCGGGGTCCAGCTCGAAACCGAAGCGCGCCGCATACCGCGCCGCCCGCAGTGCCCTTGTCGGATCGTCCACGAATGAGCGCTCGTGAAGGATCCGCAACAGCCGCCTCCTCAAGTCGCCGAGCCCGCCGTGCGGGTCGAGGAGCACGCGCTCACCGCTCAGCGGAAACGCCATCGCGTTGAGCGTGAAGTCCCGCCTGGCGAGGTCCTCGGCGATCGTGGCGGGCCGGACCTCCGGCAGGGCGCCGGGCCCTGGGTAGCTCTCCGCGCGGGCCTGGGCGACATCGATCTTCACGGCACCCTGTTCCAGGCGCCCGGTGAGGAAGAGGCCGTCGCGCTCCAGCCTGAATCCCGGCAGGTCCGCGAGTTCCTCGGGATCCCCCTCGATGGCGACGTCGATGTCGGTCACATCGCGGCCCAGCAGGAGGTCACGCACGACGCCGCCGACCAGGTGCGCGGGCACCCGCTCGGCGATCTGCCGCAGCTGACCGATGGCCTCGAGCGAGTCGACCTTCGCGCCGAGCCCGCCCGAATCGATGTCGCTTGAGTCGCCCATTAGCGGCTTTCCTACCATGCTCGCGATCCTGGAGATGTGGAAGAACATCCGAGAGCGGGGCAAGAACCTCTGGTCCAACCATCGCTGGGCGACGATCGGCGTCGCCGCCGGCCTGGCCGCGGTCGTCATCGCCCTGGTCGCGTACCTGGCGCTGAAGCGGCCGGGCGACAAGTCCTGCCCGGCGCCATGCACCATCACCGCCACGACGCCGGCTCCGGTCAGCGGGCTCACGGATTGGCCCACGTATGGTCTCAACCCGGAGAAGACGCGCTACCTGGATGCGCCGGAGGTCAAGCCGCCCTTCGGGATCCGCTGGCGGTTCAAGGGCAACCACCTGCTCGAGTACTCGCCGGTGCTGGCCGGCAACCAGTTGTTCGGCGTCAACAACAACGGCTTGGCCTTCGCGCTGAAGGCGAGTTCCGGAAAGGCGCGATGGAAGCAGCAGATCGCTCACCTGAACGCCTCTTCCCCGACGTACAGCGACCACGTGATCTACGTGTCCAACCTCGAGCCTGGCCAGGTCGTCGCACTGGCGCAGTCCGACGGCCACGTCCTCTGGAAGCACCCACTGCCCGGCAGGTCCGAGTCCTCTCCCCTGATCGTCGGCAACAAGCTGATCGTGGGCTGCGAGTGCAACACGGTCTTCGCCCTGAACAAGCGCACCGGGGCGACGATCTGGGAGCGGCACGTCAACGGAGCGGTCAAGGCCTCCCCCGCCTATGAGAACGGGATCGTCTACATCGGCGACTACAGCGGCGAGATGAACGCGATCCGGGTCAACGACGGCTCGATCAAGTGGCAGGCGGGCTCGCAGGGGTCGGGCTTCGGCCGCTCCGGGCGCTTCTACGCCGCCGCCACGGTCGCCTTCGGCCGCGTGTACGCAGGCAATGCGGACGGGCGCATGTACAGCTTCGACCAGCAGACCGGCAACCTGGCCTGGAGCCACTCGACCGGCAACTACGTCTACGCCGCAGCCATCGCCGCACGGACGCCGGATACCCCGCCCTCCGTCTACTTCGGCTCCTACGACGGGACGTTCTACGCGCTCGACGCGCGGACGGGCGAGGAGCGGTGGAGCGTCCCGAATCTGGGCGCGATCTCGGGCGCTGCAAGCCTGATCGGCGACACCGCCTACGTGGCGGACCTGAAGACGACCTCGACCTACGGGTTCGACGTCCGCAACGGGCACAGGGTCTTCCAGTACACGGACGGCGCCTACAACCCGGTGATCTCCAACGGCAAGGAGCTCTTCCTCACCGGCTACAAGACCCTCTACGCGCTCCGGCCGGGGACAGGCCCCGCCAAGGACGGGATCCTGCAGAAGCAGCCGAAGACGCCGCCCGCCGGCCAGCAGAAGTCGGCGAAGAAGAAGCCCTAGCCGGTACGGACCGGGATCCCGGCCCTCTCCATGCGCTGCTTCGCCTCGGCGACTGTGTGACGGCCGTAGTGGAAGATCGAGGCGCAGAGGACGGCGTCGGCGTGTCCCTCCTCGACCGCCTCGACCAGGTGGTCGAGCTCTCCAGCGCCACCGGAAGCGATCACGGGGACACCGACCGCCTCGGCGACCGCACGGGTCAGCTCGAGGTCATAGCCGTCCGTGGTCCCATCCCGGTCCATGCTGGTGAGCAGCACCTCCCCCGCCCCGAGCTCGGTGGCCTCCTGCGCCCAGGCGACCGCCTCGCGGCCGTCGACCTTGGTGCGACCTCCATGCGTGTAGACGTCCCACCCCCCGTCAGCCCGCTTCGCGTCGATCGCAATCACCACGCACTGCGAGCCGAAGACGTCGGCGAGCTCCGAGATTCAGCCCGGGCCGCTCCAGCGCCGCCGAGTTGACCGAGACCTTGTCGGCTCCGGCGTCCAGCACCGCCTGGGCGTCCTCCACCGAGCCGATGCCGCCGCCGATCGTGAACGGGATGAAGACATTGTCGGCGGTGCGACGGGCAAGCTCGACGATCGTTTCGCGGCTCTCGTGTGACGCGGTGATGTCGAGGAAGATGAGCTCGTCGGCGCCCTCCGCGTCATAACGCTCGGCCAACTCCACCGGGTCCCCGGCGTCGCGGATGTCGACGAAGTTCGTGCCCTTGACCACCCGGCCGTTGTCGACGTCGAGGCAAGGGATCACCCGCTTCAGGACCATGTAGCGAGCGTAGCGACGCGAATCGAAACGGAGGAGACGCGATGAACTTCCTTGACGCGGTATCCAGCGCGCGCGACTCGATCACCGTGAAGCGGGTCTACGGCGAGCCCTACGAGCGCAACGGCGTCACGATCATTCCCGCCGCCGCTGTCGTGGGCGGTGGAGGAGGCGGCCAAGGGGACCAACCCGACGGTTCCGAGGGCGGCGGGGTGGGTTTCGGAATTCATGCCAGACCCGTTGGGGCGTACGTGATCCGAGGCGATCAGGTCAGCTGGGAGCCCGCGATGGACGTCAGCCGCGTGATCCTCGGCGGCCAGCTCGTCGCCGTTGCGGCTCTGTTCGTGATCCACTCGATTCTTCGTCGCCGGAGCTGATCCTCGGCCGGCTCTAGTTCCAATCCCCGGCGGCGTAGGCCCAGGCGATGAAGAGCAGCTGGACCGGTAGCCGGATGTACAGGGCCGTGCGACCTCCCGGAACCCCCTTCTCGTAGCGCTCCGGTTCGAGCGCCATGTGCAGGTTGGCCGGGAAGACGGCGATCAGCGTGGCGATGCTCCAGGCGCTGCCGGCGCGGCGGGTGGCCGGATGCATCGTCGCGAGGCCGCCGGCGATTTCGGCGACGCCGCTCGCGTAGACCAGCTCGCGGTGGCGGGGGACGTACGGCGGCATGATCCGCACGTACCAGCGGGTCCTGACGAAGTGCATGACGCCCGCGAAGACGAAGAACGGGCCGAACAGCCGACGCAGCATGGGCAGCACCCTACGGTTCGAGCGCCGTTCTCGCCTCGGCGATCGTGAAGCGCTGTTCGTAGAGGGCACGGCCGACGATCACGCCCTCGACGTTGTCGAGTCCGAGACCGGCGAGGGCACGCAGGTCGTCGAGTGAGCCGACGCCGCCCGAGTAGATGACCTCTCCCACGGTTGCGCCGGCGACCTCACGCAGCGAGTCGAGGTCCGGGCCCTCCATCAGCCCATCGACCTCGACCGGCGTGTAGACGAAGCGGCTCAGCCCCCTGCTCGTGAGCTCCGCGATCAATTCGGTCGTCCTGAGGTCGGTGCCCTCCGTCCAGCCCTCCGCCGCCACCTTCCCGGAGCGAGAGTCGACCGACGCAACCACGCGGTCGCCGTGCGCCGCCGCGATTGCCTCCGCCATGTCCGGGTCGCGGACCGCGGCGGTGCCGAGGACGACGCGCTCGGCTCCGGACGAGATCGCCTCCTCCACCTTCTTCGAGTCGCGCAGGCCGCCGCCGAGCTGCACCGGCACGCTGACTGCCGCGACGATCCGGCGCACGTGCTCGAGGTTGACGGGTTCCCCCGCCCTGGCCCCGTCGAGGTCGACGACGTGTAGCCAGCGGGCGCCGGCATCGACCCACCGCCGCGCCGCAACCACCGGGTCGTCGTCGTACTTCGTCTCCCGCTCGTAGTCGCCCTGGACGAGCCGGACGGCCTTGCCGCCCCGGATGTCGATCGCCGGAAAGAGGATCAAGTGCAGATCGAGATGAAGTTGCGCAGCAGCCCAAGCCCAGCGGAGCTCGACTTCTCGGGGTGGAACTGGACCCCGTAGAGCGGCGGCCGCTCCACCGCACAGGTGAAGCGCTCGCCGTAGGCCGCCGTGCCCAGCACGTCGCCCTCCGCCGCCGGGCGCGGGGCGAACGAGTGGACGAAGTAGAAGGGCGTCTGCTCGTCGAGTCCCGCGGTCAGCTCCGACTCGTGCTCCCACCGCACCGGGGACCAGCCGATGTGAGGCACCTTGTAGCCGTTGGCCTCGAGAGGGGCGACGATCCCGCCGAGCAGCGCCAGGCCACTGCCACCCTCGTTCTCGACCGAGGACTCGAACAGCAGCTGCATTCCGAGGCAGATGCCGAGCACGGGAACCCCGGCCTCGATTCGACCGGCCACAAGTTCGTCGAGGCCGGTCTCTCGAACCCGCTCCATCGCGCGAGGGAACGCTCCGACCCCCGGCAGGATCACGCCCTGCGCCGCCTCGACCAGGGCCGGGTCCGAAGTTATCTCGCCCTGGGCTCCGACGCGCTCCAGGGCCTTCTCCACGGAACGGAGGTTGCCCATCCCGTAGTCGAGGATCGCGATCCGGGTCATTCGGTGAGTGTGCCCTTGGTCGAGGGCACCCCCGTCTCATCCGGGTCGATCGACACCGCCTCGCGCAGCGCACGGGCGAACGCCTTGAAGGAGGCTTCGATCATGTGGTGGGCGTTGGAGCCCGACCGGATCCAGATGTGCAGCGTGATCTTCGAGTTGTTGGAGACCGCGCGGAAGAACTCCTCAGCGAGCTCGGAGTCGAAGCCGGCGATGGCCACGTCGGGGAGATCGGCGGCGAACGCGCAGTAGGGCCGGCCGGAGATGTCGATCGCGCACTCGCCGAGCGCCTCGTCCATCGGCACGAGCGCTGATCCGTAGCGGCGGATGCCGGCGCGGTCTCCCAGTGCCTCGTCGATCGCCTGCCCGAGGCAGATGCCGACGTCCTCGGTCGTGTGGTGGGCACCCGTCTCGAGATCGCCGCTGGCCTCCAGATCCAGGCCGAGCCGGCCGTGGCGGGAGAGCAGCTCGAGCATGTGGTCGAGGAAGCCGACGCCGGTGGAAATCGTCGCGTCGCCGCCGTCCAGGTCGAGGCGGAGCTTGACGTTCGTTTCCTTGGTCTCGCGGTTGATCTCAGCTGTGCGGCTCATCGAGCCTCGTCCTTCGTCCTCGCCTCGACGGATTCGGCGTGCAGAGGGAAGCCCTCGGCGCGGGCCAATGTAGCGACCGTCGGGGCGAGCTCCCGGGCCGCCGGCTGCGTCATCTCGACGGTGGAGATGCGGCGCCGGAAGACACCAGGGCCGAGGGGCCCCTGGAAGCGGCCCGCTCCACCCGTCGGCAGCACGTGGTTCGACCCAGCCGCGTAGTCACCGAAGGCCGTCGCGGCGTCGGGGCCGACGAACACACATCCGGCGGTCCGGACCCCTTCGGCCAAAAGCGTCGCGTCCTCGGTCACCAGCTCCAGGTGCTCGGGCGCGATTGCATTCGCCAGCTGGACGGCGCTCACGGTGTCCGGTACCGCCACCAGCGCGAGGGGCGCTTCATCCGCGATGCCATGGCGTTCGGCGACACGCTGGACCGCCACCTCGATCGCGTCGAGGATCCCCGTCTCGACGGCGGCGGCGATCACGAGCCCATCCGAGCCGTGTTCGGCCTGCGCACAGAGATCGAGCGCGATCCACTCGACCTTCGCGGTGTCGCCCGCGACCACCATCAGCTCGGACGGGCCGGCGATCCCGTCGATTCCCACCTCGCCCACGAGCTGCCGCTTGGCCTCCTGCACGTAGCGGTTGCCGGGGCCGGCGATGACGTCGACCGGCTCGATCAGCTCGGTGCCGATCGCGAGAGCGGCGATCGCCTGGGCGCCGCCGAGCGGGTAGATCTCGTCGGCGCCGCCGATCGCCGCGGCGGCGAGGATCGAATCCTCGATCAGGCGCTCCCCCCGGCCCGCCGGAGTCGCCAGGACGACCCGTTGCACGCCGGCCGTCTTCGCGGGGATGCAGCCCATCAGGACCGTGGACGGATAGGGCGCGGCACCTCCGGGCGCGTACACCGCGGCGGAGCCGACCGGCACCTCGCCCAGGTCCACGGAATGCCCCTGTTCGAGCCGCACCCGGCGTTCGTTGCCGAGTTGTGCGTCGGAGACCGCGCGGATGTTTTCGGCGGCGGTCTCCAGGGCGGCGCGGAGCTGCGGGTCCAGCCGCTCGAGGGCCGAGCGGACATCTGCGATCGGCACCGGGAGGGTGCGCGCCTCCGCGGGGCCTTCGCCGAAACGCGCCTCGAACTCGGCAACCGCGTCGTCGCCCCGCTCCCGGACGGCGCCGATGATCTCCGCGACGGTCGCGCTCAGCTCACCGAGGGAAGGCTGCAGACCCCGGATCTGGGCCGCGAGCGCGGCGGAATCTCGACCGTCCCAGTCGAAGCTCTGAATCCTCATCGTCCCTCCGGCCTGAGCCGCTCGACCAGATCGTCGACTTCCTCGGCCCGCAGCTTGTGCGAGACGCGGTTCGCGATCAGGCGGGCGCTACAGGTGGCGATCTCCTCGCGAACCTGGAGGCCGTTCTCGGCGAGGGTGCGACCCGTGGCGACCAGGTCGACGATTCCATCGGCCAGGCCCGAGAGCGGCGCGAGCTCGACCGAGCCCTTCACCTCGATCACCTCGGCGTGGCGGCCGGTCTCCTCGAAGTGGCGCTCGGCGACCCGCGGGTACTTGGTCGCGATCCGCATGGCGCCGAGGCGCCGCTCGTCCTCGGCGAGTGAGCGATCCCCGGCCCGGGCGGCCAGGACCATGCGGCAGGCGCCGTAGCTGAGGTCGAGGACCTCATAGACGATCCGGTCGGGCTGCTCCAGCAGGACGTCCTTGCCGGTGATGCCCAGGTCGGCGGCGCCGGCCTCCACGTAGGTGGGGACGTCGGAGGGCCTCATGGTCACCAGCGTCAGGCCGTTGGACTCGAAGACGAGCGAGCGCGAATCGGAGCGGAGCTCGCCCGTGTCCACGCCGATGCGGTCGAGCGCGTCGAGCGTCTCCCCCCAGAGGGCGCCGCGCGGCACGGCGAGCTTCAGCGGGCCGCCCTCCCGTGCGCGCGTCAGGTCCACGACGCGAGGCATCAGCGCTCTCCCCCGCCCTGTCGCTCCTCCTCCGTCTGGGCTACGTGCAGCCGCTCGACGTAGAGCGCGAAACCGGCGGCCGGCAGCTCACGGCCGAAGCGGCCGGTCAGCGAGTCGTAGCGGCCCCCGCCGCCGAGGATGTGCCCGAGCGCCGGGTCGTAGACCTCGAGGATCGCGCCGGTGTAGTAGCCGAGGTCCCTGAGCAGACCCAGATCCAGTTGAACGCGGTCGGCGACACCGCGAGCCGCGAGTGACACATGCGTCGCGCGCAGCCGCTGGCTCGCGCGCTGCACCGCCTCGCCGCCGAGCTGGGTCGCGTGATCGAGCACCTCAGGGCCCCCCCGCATCGCGGGTAGCGCCAGCAGGGTCGCGCGAGACTCAGCATCGAGGCCCTCCACCTCATCGACCTCCAACTCGAGCCCGACCAGGTCGTGAGTCGCCAGCCGAGCGAGGATCCGCTCGCGGGCCTCGCCCCCGACCTCGAATTCGGCCAGCAGCTGGCTGTAGAGGTCGGCGTCCCCGAGGCCGACCACAGCTCGGGTGAGGCCGGCGGCGTCGAGCGCCGCGCTGAGGACCTCGATCACCTCCGCGGTCCCCTCCGGAGCGGGGGCGCCGACCAGCTCCACCCCGGCCTGGGTGAACTCCCGCATCTGGCCCCGCTGCGGGTTCACCGCGCGGAAGGCGTTGGAGATGTAGGAGAGGCGGAAGGGCGGTTCGGCGTCCTGCATCCGGGTCGCAACCAGCCGCGCGATCGGAATCGTCATGTCCGAGCGCATCGCGAGCAACTCGCCGCGCTCGTCGAAGAACCGGTAGGCGGCGTTCGCGTAGCGCTCGTCGCCTCGCCGCAGCACGTCCGCGTACTCGATCGTCGGCGTGGCGACCTCGCCGTAGCCGTGCTCCTCGAAGGCGGCTCGCAGCGCCGCCTCGAGAGCGCGCAGCTCGCGCATCTCCTCGGGCAGGATGTCGCGTGTCCCCGGCGGGGTGGGATGAATCATCGGCCCCATCATCGCTTTCTCGCCTTTAACAGGGTGCAAGGTTCGTGCGCATAGGATCGGAGTCCCACCACTCGACTCGAGGAGAAGAGCAATTGGCTGTTTTCATGGAGATGGAGATGCCGGTGACCCCTGACCAGTACGACGCCGTTGACGCGGCGCTCGATCCCAAGGGCGACCCGCCCGACGGGCTGATCGCCCACACGGCTCGTTTTGATGGCGAGACCCTGAAGATCCTGGACATCTGGGAGTCCCCCGAGGCGTTCGGGGCGTTCGCAGAGTCGCGGCTCGGCCCGGGAATCGCTGAGACCCTCGGCGACGACGCGCCGGACGGGCCGCCGCAGCCCAGGTTCACCGAGCTCCACAACGCGTACAGCGTCTGAGCGCCGGCTAGGCCGCGACGCGCTCTGAGGCGACCCGTTCGATTCGGGCGCCGAGATCACGCAGGCGGGTGTCGATCCGCTCATAGCCCCGGTCGATCTGGGCGACGTTGCCGATCTCCGAGGTGCCGTCCGCGGCGAGCGCCGCGATGAGCATGGCCATGCCCGCCCGGATGTCCGGGCTCTCCAGCCGGGCGCCGTGAAGACGGCTCGGACCGCTGACGATCGCCCTGTGCGGGTCGCAGACAGTGATCCGAGCGCCCATCGCCACCAGCTTGTCGACGAAGAACAAGCGGTTCTCGAACATCTTCTCGTGGATCAAGATCGTGCCGTCCGCCTGGGTCGCCAGGGCGAGGGCGATCGAGGTGAGATCCGCCGGAAACGCCGGCCAGGGGCCGTCGTCGATCTGGGGCGTCATCCCGCCGTGGTCGCCCTTGATGGTCAGCTTCTGCTCGGGAGGCACCAGCAGGTCCTGCCCCTCCACCATCGTCTGGAGGCCGACCCGGCGGAAGTGGCGGCGGATTCCCTCCAGGTCCTCTCCGACCACGCCCCGAATCCGCAGCTCACCGCTGGTGGCCGCGGCCAGGGCCATGAAGCTCGCGATCTCGATGTGGTCTGGGCAGATCTCGTGCTCGGCACCGCTGAGCTTCTTCCGGCCGTGGACCGTCATCACATTCGACCCGATTCCATCCACCTGCGCGCCCATCTTGGAGAGCAGCCGAGCGAGGTCCTGGACGTGCGGCTCCGAAGCAGCGTTCGCGATCGTCGTCGGGCCCTCGGTGAGCGCCGCGGCGAGCAGCGCGTTCTCCGTTCCCATCACGGAGGGCTCGTCCATGAAGATCCGGGTCGGCTTTAGGCCGTCGGGCGGCCCCGAGAGCTCGATCCAGACGTCCCCGGCAACCTTGGCGCCCAGATCGCGGAAGGCGTCGAGGTGTGCGTCCAGGCGGCGCCTGCCGATCGTGTCGCCGCCGGGGGGCGGCATTCGCACCTCGCCGAAGCGGGCTAGCAGGGGCCCGGCGACGAGGAACGAGGCGCGGATCAGGTTGGCGAGCTCCTCGTCGACCTCCGTCCCCGAGATGCTGTCGGCCCGCAGGCGGACCTCGTTCTCGGTTAACCAGGCGACCTTGACACCGAGTCGCTCCAGCAGTCCGAGCATGGACCGCACGTCGCGGATGTCCGGCACGTTGCGCACCACGAGCTCCTCCTCGGTGAGCAGGCACGCGGCCAGGATCGGGAGAGCGGCGTTCTTGTTGCCCGCCGGAACGATCTCTCCGGAGAGGGGCACGCCGCCCTGGATGATGAATTTCTCCATGGGCGCCTAGAGTAACCAGCCCCGTGACGGAGGTCTCACGAGACGATGCATGGCAGCTGGTCACCGAGTGGGTCGAGTCGGACTCGCTGCGCAAGCACCTGCTCGGCGTCGAAGCGGCCATGCGCGCCTACGCCCGCAAGTGGGACGAGGACGAAGAGATGTACGCCGTCACGGGGCTGGTCCACGACCTCGACTACGAGCGCTACCCGGACCTCGATACCGGTCATCCGCGCTACGCGATCGAGGAACTCGAGCAGGGCGGTTACCCGCAGGAGGTGATCGACGCCGTCGCCGGCCACGCCGACTTCATGGGCGTCCCGAGAGAGACGCGGATGGCAAAGACGCTCTACGCGGTCGACGAGCTCTCCGGCTTCGTCGCCGCGTGCGCGCTCGTCCGCCCCACGGGAATCGAGGGCATGAAGCCGAAATCGGTGAAGAAGAAGCTGAAGACGCCCTCCTTTGCCGCCGCCGTCAACCGCGAGGACATCCAGCGGGGAGCCGAGGAACTGGGCGTCGAACAGGACGAGCACATCGCGGTGGTCATCGAGGCGCTCTCGGAGCGGGCCGACGAGCTCGGCATCGGGCCCCGGGAAGACACCGAACCCGACAGTTAGATGTCGCCGGTGCCGCGCTGGCTGAAGATCACCCTGGGCGTGATCGCAGGGCTCATCGTCCTCCTGGTCCTCAACGCGATCGTTGTGTCGAACGCGACCAGAAACGCATACCTGCGTGACCCCGGGGCGCGGCTGGTCGACACCTCGAACGGGAGGCTGCAGGTGCTCGAGCAGGGCAATCCGCGCGGCACGCCGATCGTGCTGGTCCACTGCTACACGTGCTCGATGAACTGGTGGGATGACCTGGCTCCGCTGCTGGAGCGCGACCACCGCGTCATCCGGGTCGACCTAC
This sequence comes from uncultured Solirubrobacterales bacterium, assembly GCA_963804595.1. Taxonomy (GTDB): domain Bacteria; phylum Actinomycetota; class Thermoleophilia; order Solirubrobacterales; family 70-9; genus DASUPK01. Next base: position 160,033 of record CAWDQZ010000003.1, on the reverse strand, counting down.
TCGGGCACGGTGGCTCCGACAAGCCCGGCGGCGGCTACTCGATCGACGATCAGGCCACGGCCGTTGCCGAGGCTCTCGCGAAGCTCGGCGTCGTCAACGCGACGGTGGTCGGCCACTCGCTCGGAGGAAGCGTCGTCACGGCGCTCGCCCAGCGAAGCCCGCAGCTCGCCACTCGCGTGGTGATCATCGATCAGGCGGCTGACGACGGCTTCGACAAAGAGGGCTTCGCGCAGCGCATCAGCTACTGGCCGATCATCGGGCAGGCCTCCGACCGCCTGCTGCACGTCGCACCGAAGTCGGCGATCCTCGATCAGTACGACGACGCCTTCGCTCCGGGCTACGACATCGCGAGCGGCTTCGACAATCCCGACCAGCCCGTCGACGACCTGCGGGCGATGACCTACACCGCCTACAAGGACACCCGGGATGCCGAGGAGGACTTCGTCGCGGAGGCGCCGCTCGACCAGCGACTCGCCACCGCCGGCGTACCGACCATGGTGATCTTCGGCGCGGAGGATCAGATCTACGACGCCCCGGCGGCAATCGAGCGCTACCGCCAGAACGTTCCCGGCGTGCAGACGCATCTGATTCCGGGGGCGGGCCATTCCCCGAACGTCGAGCGGCCGAACGCCGTGGCGCCACTGATCCTGTCGTGGGCGGCGCCGCCGCGCGGACCGCTGCGCCCGGCGAGGCGGAACACCCCATCGGCATCAGATCGCGCCGACAAGCGGCCGCCCAGCGCAAGTCGCGGCGGCAAGGCCGCGGCTCCGAAATAGGGCGGCCTGGTCGGCGCTAGCGAAAGGGCCCGATTTCTCGGGCCCTTTCTAAGAACACGGTTTCCCGTGCTCCATTGCTAGACACCCTACGCCGCGAGAAGCGCGGATGTCAAGGTCCCGTGAACGAACGTATCCGCAACTTGCGGGCGGATTGCCGGTGTCAGGCCGGCTGGGGGGCCGGAGCCTCGGTGAGCTCGAGGGTGTCCGCCGGTGCCTTCTGATTTCGCGAGAGCGCGATGAAGGGCAGCGCGAGCACCGAGATCCCGGCGGAGACCAGGTAGGACGCCGCGTAGCCCGACGAGTCGGCGACCCGCCCAAGGATCGGCTGCGTCCAGACGCCGCCGGTCGACGACATCATCGAGTCGAAGGAGAGGATCGTCGCCCGCTGCTGCGACGGGATCATCCCGTTGATGTAGGTCTGGCGGATCGGCATGGTCGCGGCGAACAGCAGTCCCCAGACCGTCGTCAGACCGATCACGGCCCAGAAGTTCTGGATCGCTCCGATCAGGGCGAGTGTGATCACGCTGAGGCCTGCGGTGAGCAGCAGGGCGGTGGTCCGGCGATGGAACGTGGCGCGGATCCTAGGTGCCGCCGCCCCACCGAGGATCTGCGCTCCGGCGACGATCGCCGCAGCGAGACCGGCGACCGTGTACGCGTGCGGATCGCCATAGAGCTCCAGCAGGTAGGGCTGGAGGGCGTAGAAAGCGTAGATGCCGACACCGCCGGTGAAGAGCGCCTCGACCATCAGCCACTTGACCGCTGGGACGCGCCATCCGTAGTCGATCGAATTCGCCGCGATCTTTCTCATATCGGCCAGTGGCCGGCCACCCTTCTCGGGGGTGAAGCCGACGTCGTGCATCAGGCGGAAGGCGACGACGAACATCACGATCAGGATCACCCCGCGGAGGACGAAGGGCGTTCCGAGGCTGACCTCTTGCGCGATCACCCCGCCGGCGACCGACCCGCCGAGCATCCCGGCGCCGGTGACGATCTGGCCGCGTCCGAAGACGGTCTCGAGCCGGCCCTTGTAGCCCGTCGCCGTCAGGGCGTCGACCAGCCAGGCCTCGACGGCGCCCGAGAAGAACGTGAAGCCCAGCCCGAGCAGCAGCGAGACGAGTGCCCACTGCCAGAAGGGAGCCTCGATCTGCCAGAGGAGGACGTAGAGCAGGCTCGCCCCCGAGAGCGTCAGGGTGCCGAGCAGGTACGACACGCGGCGCCCGATCGTGTCCGCGACGATGCCCGTCGGCACCTCGAAGATCACCATGCCGCCGGTGAAGAAGGCGTTCGCCGCGAACGCCTCCAGGTTGGAGAGCCCGGCGTCCAGCAGGAAGATGGTGTTGATCCCCCAGATCAGCGAGGTGGCCAGGGTGTTCCCCAGCATCAGCAGCAGATACGTGCGCTGAATGGAGCGAGAAGTGGGCACGGTCCTCTGAACCTACTGACGGCTCTGGCTCGCCCGGCTCATCGGCTCGCCGTTCCTCCCCGAGAAAGCGGAAGGGCCCGGTTGCCCGGGCCCCTCCTTTGAACTGAACCTGACTGACCCGAAGGTCAACCTGCTCTGTTCAAGTGGCGAGCACCCTACTGGCCTGGAAGCGCAGTTGGGGAGGCGTCAGTCGGCGAACCCGCGTTTTGCGGGAATCGGCTTTCCAGAGCCATTTCCGGATCGCCGCAAACTGCGCTACTGCCAGCGCCCGCCGGCCTTCGCCCACTCGGTCATGTGATCGACCCCGCAGAAGGCGTCCGTGACGCGGTGTTCCCCGCGGTGCCGGACCAGGAGGACATGGGCGTCGCCGAGTTCGGCGCCGCAGTGGGAGCACGTGGACGCCTCGTGGTCGAGGTCCGACATCTCCCCCGCTTCCCAGTGCGCGCCCCGGATCGACCACGGGACGAGGTGCTCAAGCCGGCAGAAGACCGCTCGCCGCTCCCCCGCCCGTTCATATGAACGGAACCCGTCGTCGGGCTGCACGTCCGCTCCACACCAGGTGCACTGCTCGTCCATGGGTAAGTAGCCTCGCACCTGGTGAGCGATCTGCGGATAGTTGTGCTCGAGGGAGATCAGACGGGGCAGGAGCTGCTCGAGCAGGCGCTGCGGGTCCTCGCCCCGGAGGTGATCGGCCTTGACCTGGAGCAGGAGCGCTTCGACCTCTCACTCGAGAACCGCCGGCGGACGAACAACGCGGTCTGCATCGAGGCGGCGGAGGCGATGGCCGAGGCCGGGTTCGGGATCAAGGCCGCGACGATCACTCCGGAGCGGGCCGACGACGTGGGCAGCCCGAACCGGCTGATCCGCGAGGCGATCGACGGCAAGGCGATCGTGCGGACCGGCCGCCGGATCCCCGGGATCAGCCCGGTGGCGGGCATTCACCACCCGATCTCGGTGGTCCGGATGGCGGTCGAGGACGCCTACGGCGCGGAGGAGTCCCGCCGGCCGGAGAACGGGGACGAGGTGGCGCAGCGCATCGAGGTCATCCACCGCTCGGTCTGCAGGGCGGTCGCCGAGTACGCGTTCCGGACCGCCGAGGGGATCCAGGGCCGCGTCTTCGGCGGGCCGAAGTGGACCGTGAGCCCGGTCTACGAGGGGATGCTGAAGGAGGAGATGGACGCGGCAGCTGAGCGCCATCCGGATGTCGAGTACGAGCCGCTTCTGATCGACGCCACCTATGCCGGGCTGCTCACCGGCCGCGCCGACGCGCCCCTCGTGATCCCCAGCCTCAACCGCGACGGGGATCTGCTCTCGGATTTCGTCCTTCCGCTCTTTGGCTCGATCGCCGGGGCGGAATCGGTCCTGCTCGCGCTGGATGACGAACTCGCGGTGCGCGTTGCGATGAGCGAGGCCCCGCACGGAACGGCCCCGGCGCTGCAGGGCAAGGACATCGCGAACCCGATGGCGATGATCCTCGCGGGCGCCGCCGTGCTCCACTATGCCGCCGAGTCCGGCGTCCAGGGCGCGGAGCGGGCCTCATCCACGGTGTATGACGCGGTCATGCGGACGGCCGCGTCGGGCGTCAGGACGCCCGATCTGAAGGGCCACGCCGGGACGACGGAATTCACCGACGCGGTGATCGAGCGGGTCCGGTCTCAGACCACCGGGCCCTGAGAAGGGGTGCTCCCTCGCCGGTATCGACCACCCGGCGCCATTGGGTGATCAGGCCCTTGCGGACGACGAAGGCGGTCTTGGCCGTCTCCCCCACGCCCTTGCCGCACTCACCCGGCCCGGGCCGCTCGGTGAGCTCGAAGGTGGCGATCGTGAACCTGTCGACGGAGACCGCGTTGGTGAGCTTCGCCCCGCAGGGCAGGGAGTTGTTGAACGCCTCGACGGCGCTGCGGCTGGTGAGGCGCAGCGGCACGGTCCCGTTCTGCACGACGCTCGGGAGGGCGAAGCGCTTGCTCGCCGCGGCCACGTCTCCGGCGCGAAGGTCGTCGGCCCAGCTCTTGATCACCTGAACCGTCGCCGGGTCGGCGCCGCCCGGGGTCGTGGTGCTGTCCTTACCCGAGGAGCCGCACCCCGCGAGAGCGACCAGGGAGAGTGCTGCGAGGAGGGCGATCGCGCGCGGGCTCATGGGCGGATCATCCCAGTACTACGTCCTCCAGCCTCAGCGAGATGCTCTCGTCAATCAGAGTCTTCGTCTCGCCGCTCCGAGCGGGCCCGCTCGGCCAGCTTGCGCTCGAGATAGGCGGATTTGTCGGCTCGGCGCTGGTGTTGGTGCGCCTCCTCGTGCGTCATCGAGGTGTCGACGGCCTCATGCTCGTCCGTCGTCCGCTCGTGTTGGAGGGCCCTCAGCTCCTCGGTTGTCGGCTCCCGCTTCGGCACGGTCAGGAGGCTACTCCGGGCTAGAGCGGGGTCTTGGAGCGGCCCTCTCGGCCCTTGGCGCCGCTCTTCTGCATCGCCTTGCGGCTCGTCGAGAACGGTTTCTGAAGCCATTTGCCGAGCTTGCCCGGCGCCTTGTTCCCGGCCCGCTGGCCGGCCTGCATGGGCTTCTCTCCCGCCTCCTGGAAGTAGCGGGAGAGGCGCGGCGCCAGGAAGGCGAGCACCAGCAAGACGAGGCAGAAGGCGATGACGGCGCCGATCAGCATGTTGACGACGGATTCCCAGGAGGAGCGTTCCTAACCGCCCTTGTCGTCTCCTTAACCCGGCGTTCGCTTGACTGATCGGCATGGGTATACGAACATACGTTCGATGCCCGTCGCATGCGCCCTGATCCCCCGCTTCCGGCTGCTCGCCGCGATCGGTGACAAGGGGATCATGAAACGCCCGGCGGCTCTCGCCCCTGACCCCGGTGCGGCGCAGCTGATCGGAGATGTCACGCCGGCGGCCGAGAAATTCGGGCTGCGGGCGGGGATGAGGATGGGTGAGGCGCTCTCGCGCTGCCCGGAGCTTGCCCTGGTCCCTCCCGATCCGGAGCGGGCCGAGACCTCCTGGGAGGAGATGTTGCGGCGGCTCGAGGGGATCGGGGCGGAGGTCGAGTCGGAGCGCGCCGGTGAGGCGTTCTTCGAGGCGAGCGGCCTGGCCCGCCTGTGGGGAGGGATTGAGGGGGTACTGGAGCGAGCCCGGACGGAGGTGGGCAGCACGCGGCTCGGCGCCGGCCCCAGCCGCTTCTGCGCGTATGTGGCAGCCGGCAGCGGCGCCATCGTCCCGGACGGGGCCGCCCGCGAGTTCCTGGATCCGATGCCGGTGTCGCTGCTCTGCGGCCGCTTGACAACGGCGGCCACAAAAACCGCCGCCGAACAAACCGAAGCCGACGATCTTCCCAACGAGCTCGAGCGGCTCGGGATCTCGACGCTCGGCCGTCTGGCCGGGTTGCCGCGCGATGCGGTCGCCGACCGCTTCGGACGGCTGGGACTGCGCGCGCTGCGGCTGGCGCGCGGCGGGGATGAGCCGCTGCGGCCCCGGCCGGTGCGGGAGCCGATCGCGGTTGAGCTGGAGCTGCCCGAGGCTGTCTCCGGCCAGCAGCTCGAGAGCTCGCTGCAGCTCTTGATCTCGCGGCTCCTGGCACATGGCGAGAGGCGGGGAAGGACGATGCGAGCGCTGCGGCTCTCAGCCCGTCTAGCCGCCGGCGGCGGTTGGCGGCGCCAGATCGCCCTCCGGCGGGCCACCGCCGACCGGGCCAGGCTCGCCGACGCTCTGATCCCCCACCTCACCCTGCTCCCTTCCCCGGCCGCGACGCTGCGGCTCGAGGCCGACTCGCTCGGGCCTGAGACAGGCGAGCAGCTCACGCTCTCGAGTCCGGAGCAGGAACGGCGCGGACGGATCACCGAGGCCGTGCGCCAGACCCGGTCGGCCGCGGGCCCCGACTCCGTGCTGCGGGTGCTCGAGGTCGATTCGGAGTCGCGGGTGCCGGAGCGGCGGGAGGTGCTCATGCCGTGGTCCGAGGATGCTCCGTGAATGCGAGGGCGCGCGTAAGCGCGACCCGTGATGTCTCGGAGGAGCAACCCGTCTTGATGGGGACACTGTGAGACCCAGCCGCGTCAACAAGCCTTGGCCGGTGCCGGTCCAGACTGGGCCGGACGGGAAGCCGCAGGCGGTCGGGCGGCTGACGGTGGAGTCGGTGCGCGAGGAGTGGCTCGTCGAGGACGGCTGGTGGACGCAGAAACCCCTGCAAAGGCGCTACTTCGAGCTGGTGCTCTCCGACGGTAGCGACGTCGTTGTCTTCTGCGAAGCTTCACCAGACGGGTCGCGCTCACGCGCGCCCTCGCATCAATGGTTCCGCCAGCGGGACTGATGGCAGTTCGATGGGCTACGTAGAGCTGCACTGCCACAGCGCCTACTCCTTCCTGGACGGCGCCTCCGACCCGGCCGAGCTGGCGGCCACGGCGGCCGAGCTGGGCCATGAGGCTCTGGCGCTGACCGACCACGACAACGTCTGCGGGGCGATGGAGTTCGCGCATGCCTGCAAGGGCGTCGGGGTGCGCCCGGTCTTCGGTTGCGAGCTGACCGTGGAGGTGCCACGCCGGTTGCCGCGCCCGGTGCACGTCACGCTGCTGGTCGAGGACGCGAGGGGCTGGGCCAGCCTCTGCCGGTTGATCACGAGGGCGCACAGAGGTACGCGAGAATCGGCTTCGCCATCACCATCAGACGGGTTGCGCTATCGCGCACCCTCGCATCGAAAGAGACCCTCTCCCACCCTCGCTCCCCATCGACGAGCTCGAGCGTCACACCGAGGGGCTGGTCTGCCTCTCGGGCTGCGCTCGCGACGGCGCCGTGGCAGGTACCTGGGAGCGGGGCGATCCGGCGAGCGCGGTCCATCTCGCCCGCCGCCTGCTGCGGGCGTTCGGCCCTGACCACTTTCGGATCGAGTTGCAGCGGCCCTTCTGGCGACACGACCGCTCGCGGAACCGCTGGCTCTCCTCGCTGGCGGAGCGGCTGGGTGTGCCGGCTGTCGCGACGGGCGATGTCCACGCGCATGAGCGCTCGCGCATGCCGCTCCAGGACGCGTTCGTGGCGGTGCGGCTGGGAGCGACGTTGGATGAGACCGAGGGGATGCGCCGCGGCAACACGGCCTCGGCTCTGCTCTCGGCGGAGCAGGCGGCGCAGCGGTTCCGCGACCAGCCGGAGGCCGTCGCGGAGACCGAGCGGCTGGCCGACCGGCTGCGGTTCGACCTCACCCATGAGCTCGGCTACAGCTATCCGGGCGCGGAGGACCGCGGTGCGGATGGGCGGCTCGCCGAGCTCTGCCGGGTGAGGCTGATCGATCGCTACGAGGGGACACCGGAGCGGGCCGAGGCCGGGCGCCGGCTGGACGAGGAGCTGGCGCTGATCAGGGACCTGCGCCTCTCCGGCTTCTTCCTCCTCCACCAGGACATGCTCGAGCTGGCTCGGGAGGTGGCGCTCGAGGTACGAGGGCCCGAGTCGGCGAGGCGGCTGCTGCCGCCCGGGCGGGGACGGGGTTCCAGCGTCAGCTCACTGGTCTGCTATCTGACCGGCCTCTCCCACATCGACCCGGTGAAGAACGACCTCTTCCTCGGTCGCTTCCTGAACGAGGAGCTCACCGATGTCCCGGACATCGACCTCGACTTCCCCCGCGACATCCGCGAGAAGCTGATCCCACGGGTCCACGACCGCTACGGGCCCGAGCGCTCGGCGCTGGTCGCATCCTTCGCGACCTACCGAGCGCGCGGCGCGATCCGCGACCTCGGCAAGGCGCTGGGTCTGCCGCTCGGCGAGGTCGAGCGGTTCGCGCGGGCCGTCGACGTCTATGAGGCGAGCCGGGACGCCTGGGCGCGGATGGAGGAGACGCTGGGGAAGCTGAGGGCACGCTCGCCGCGCTGGCGGGCGCTGGCCGAGCTGTTGCCCGAGATCGCGGGTCTGCCTCGCCACATGTCGCAGCACCCGGGCGGGATGGTGATCTCGACCACGCCCCTGATCGAGCTCTGCCCCGTGCAGCCGGCGGCGATGGAGGGCCGGCAGATCGTGCAGTGGGACAAGGACTCGTGCGCGGACGCCGGCTTCCTCAAGATCGATCTGCTCGGGCTGGGGATGCTGTCCGCGGTCGAGCGCTGCGTGGACGAGATCGCGCGAACGCGGGGGGAGAAGATCGATCTGTCGCGGGTGCCCCTGGACGACGACGAGGTCTGGTTCGCGATCCAGCGGGCGGAGACGACCGGCGTCTTCCAGATCGAGAGCCGGGCCCAGATGCAGATGCTGCCGCGAACCCTGCCGGAGAACCTGGACGACCTGACGGTGCAGGTGGCGCTGGTGCGGCCGGGCCCGATCCAGGGCGGCGCGGTCCACCCCTACATCGAGCGGCGCAAGCGGCTGCGGGAGGACCCCGACTATGAGATCCCCTACGAGCACCCCTCGCTCGAGCCCGTGCTGCGGGACACGCTGGGGGCGATCGTCTTTCAGGACCAGGTGCTCGAGGTGGCGATGGCGCTGGCCGGGTTCTCGGTCGGTGAGGCCGAGGGACTCCGGCGGGCGATGAGCCGGAAGCGTTCGGAGGCGGCGATGCTCCGCTACCGGGAGCGGTTCATCGAAGGGGCGGTCGGACAGGGCGTCTCCCGTCAGGTGGCCGAGCGGGTCTACGAGCAGATCGTGGGGTTCTCCGGCTTCGGGTTCCCCAAGGCGCACTCGGCCGCCTTCGGCTTGCTCGCCTACCAGTCGACCTGGCTGCGGGTGCACTACGGGCCGGAGCTGCTCTGCGGCCTTCTGAACGAGCAGCCGATGGGCTTCTATCCGCCGGACGCGCTGGTGCACGAGGCGCAGCGACGGGGGGTCGAGATCCTGCCCCCTGACGTGAACGCGAGCGAGGTCGATTGCCGTGTGGAGACCATCGGTGCGGCTGCCGGCTCGTCGGGGAATCCGCCGGTTCGGATCGGGCTCGGGTACGTGGCCGAGCTGGCCGAAGTGGATGCCGAGGCCGTGGTGGCCGAGCGGCGGCGGGGCGGGCTCTACCGGGGCGTCTCGGACTTCGCGGGGCGATCGGGTGCGAGCGAGGGCGCGCTGCAGCGGCTGGCTTGGGCGGGGGCCTGCGATTCGCTGGTGGTGGGCGGCAAGGCGCCCGTCGACCCCGACCGTGACCTGAGGCGGCCAGCGCTCTGGGCGGCGGGCGGCGCCGCCCGGGCGAGCCGCACCGACGACGGGGCGCAGCTGGCTCTCCCATTGGACGGGTCCCCCGCTCCTCCCCTCCCCTCGCTCGGCCCGTGGGATCGGATCGTGGCCGATTACAGAACGACGGGGATGACGCTGGGCAAGCACCCGATGGAGCTCTTGCGGCAGGGCCTCCCCCCGGAGGTCCTCTCGAGTGGCGGCATCGCACGCACTCGGGACGGTGCGCGCGTAAAGGTCGCGGGGATGGTGGTGGCGCGCCAGCGCCCGGCGACGGCGAACGGCGTGGTGTTCATGCTGCTCGAGGACGAGAAAGGAACGATCAACCTGATCGTGCCGCCGCGGGTCGTCGAGCGAGATCGCCTGGCGGTGCGGACGTCCGGATTCGTGCAGGCGGCCGGGAAGCTCGAGCACCGCGAGGGGACCACCAACGTCGTGGTAGCGAGGATCGAGCGCCTGCAGCCGGCCGATCTGCCGCTCCAGAAGCCACGGCACATCGCGCCGCCGATCCCGCAAGAGACCGGCCGCCCGGCCGCCGTGCCGATCGCGCTCTCCAAGCGCTCCTTCGATGGCGTCCGGGAGGCGGCGATGGCGGAGCTGGCAGCCTCGCTACCAGCTCCGCACAGCTTCGGACGGCGGGGCCGCTAGCCCGCCGGCAGCCCGCGGATCGCCTCGCTGATCTCGCTCAGATCGCCTCGCTCGAAGAGGTGTCCATTGCCGTCGAGAGGGTGAACCTCGGCGTCCGGAAGGCGCTTCGCGTAGAGCCCGAGGTGCTCGAAAGGAATCTCCTCGTCGTCGCGGCTGTGAAAGAGGAAGATCCGCGGCAGCTCCGTCTCCGCGTCCGGCCAGCCCTCCGGGAGTGCCCATTCCGCTTCCCAGTCGCTCTCGCCCCAGTAAGGCGTCGCGACAAGGACGAGGCCGGCGATCCGCTCCTCCCGATCGCTCTCGGCGAGGTGCTTGAGGATCACCGAGCCGCCGAGCGAGTGGCCGACAACGATGGGCGGCTCGTCAGTGTCCGCAAGGATCTCGGCCAGCGCCATGCTCCAGGGCTCGTAGGAGGGCTCATCCGGATTCGGCAGGGTCGGGAAGAGGACCCCATACCCCGCGCCCAGCTCACCCCGGAGGCGATCGACGAAGGGCGAGCTGCCCTCACCGGAGCCCTGCGGGCCCGCGCTGTGGACGATCAGAATGGGCCGCTCCATCCCCAGGAGGCCCGTCAGCCGAGCCCGAGCTTGGTGGTCATGAAGAAGATCGCGGCCACCAGCAGGATCCCCATCACCGCGCCCATGACGCTCTCGGCCCGTCCCCATCGCTGATAGGTCGGCGATAGATCGTCGAGCTCGAGCTCGCGATCGCCGGCGTCCGCGAGCGTCTGCTGGATGATCGGCAGCAGCCTGCGGTCAGTGGGAATGAAGAAGAAGACATTGATCAGCGCGACTTCCTTGGACGGAGTGACGTAGGCAGAACATATCCCGCCCCCCAACCCGCCGAAAAAGAGTGATGGACACTAGGAGCCTGCCCGAAACGCGCTACACGAAGAGCGGCGACTACAGCATCGCCTACCAGGTGGTCGGCGAGGGCGATCTGGATCTGCTCTGGATCCCGGGCTTTGTCTCCAACGTCGAGTTGGCCTGGGACGAGCCGCTGCTGGCCCGCTACCTGGAACGGCTCGCGCGCTTCTCCCGGTTGATCCTCTTCGACAAGCGCGGCACCGGACTCTCGGACCGGGTGCCGCGGGATGAGCTGCCGTCGCTCGAGGAGCGGATGGACGACGTCATCGCCGTCCTCGATGTCGTCGGATCGGAGCGGGTGGCGGTGATGGGTCACTCCGAGGGCGGGAACCTGGCGGTGCTCTATGCCGCCACATATCCCGGACGGGTGGTCGCGCTGGTGACCACTGGCATCTTCGCCTACCGGAAGTGGGCGCCGGAGTACCCCTGGGCGGAGAAGCCGGAGGAGCGGGCGCGCTACATCGAGCAGCTGGAGGGCAACTGGGGCGCCGACGGCGACATCCATCGCATTGCGCCGAGTGCCGCGCGCGACCCAGAGTTCACCAAGAGGCTGGCGACCTACTTCCGGCAGAGCGCTAGCCCGGGCGACGCGGCCGCCCTGCTGCGGATGAACACCGAGATCGACATCCGCGCGGTCCTGCCGACGATCAGCGTGCCGACCTTGGTCATTCACCGCACTGGCGATCTGGACTCGAAGGTCGAGGAGGGGCGTTGGATTGCGAATCAGATCCCGGGGGCGAAGCTTGTCGAGCTACCCGGCGATGACCACCTGCCCTGGGTCGGCGACCAGGACAAAGTTCTCGATCAGGTCGAGCGGTTTCTCACCGGCCGCCTCACGCTGGCCGATCCCGACCGCGTGCTGGCGACCATCCTCGTCACCGACATCGTCGGCTCTACGGAGCGGGCGGCGCAACTCGGCGACCGGGCCTGGAGCGAGCTCCTCGAGAAGCACCACGCGATCGTGCGCGAGCAGCTCAAAGCCTTCCGTGGCGAAGAGGTCGACACGGCCGGTGATGGCTTCCTCGCGACCTTCAACGGACCGGGTCGGGCGATTCGCGCTGCTGCGGCGATTCGGGACGGATTGGCCGAGAGCGGGATCGCGGTCCGGTGTGGGCTTCACAGCGGCGAGGTGCAACGGAGTGGAGGGAAGATCGCCGGCATCGCGGTCCATCTGGCCGCTCGCATCGCGGCCACGGCGGAGTCTGGCGAGATCCGGGTGTCCGACACCGTGCGGAGTCTGGTGGCCGGCTCCGGGATTGTCTTCTCCGACCGAGGCACGGTGGCCCTCAGGGGCATCCCCGAGGAGCAGGCCCTCTTGGCTGTCGAGCGCGTCTGACGACGCGTGCAATTTCGCCTGCAAATGGACGGTTCCGTCCGGGCCCGTCCATAGCTTGCCTCGCATGACAGGCAAGCTCATAGACATAAGAGAGCGGCTGCTGGACGCGGCCGACCTGATGATCGACTTCGCGACGCTCGGCGAGTACGGGATCGAGCCCGAGCCGGTACGGGACTGTGAGAGGCGGCCGTCCGGCCTCGCCTCCGGCGCCCCGCATCCGCTGCACGATCGGGCCGGCGTGCCCGAGCGGATCGCGGCATAGAAGCTTCCGGTGCTCTGACCGCCGGACCTCTCGAGCCGATCCAAACTGGGAGGGCCCGCCTTGCGGGCAGCGGGGCCGCGTCTGCGCGGTCCCAGCGGAAGAGCCGCCCTCCGGGGGCGGCTCTTGCGTGCGCATGAAAAGAGCCGCCCGAGGGCGGCTCGTGTAAGGACCGGCGGCGACCTACTCTCCCAGGAGGTTGCCCTCCAAGTACCATCGGCGCTGAGAGGCTTAACGGCTCTGTTCGGAATGGGAAGAGGTGTTTCCCTCTCGCTATCTCGCCACCGAAAGTATGCGAGACGACCCCCCATGGACCTTGAAAACTGCATTAGGCCGTGGCTAGAAGCAAGAAAATCCGTCAAGCCCTCGACGCATTAGTACCGGTCTGCTGATCGCATTGCTGCGATTGCACAGCCGGCCTATCAACCTGGTGGTCTACCAGGCGTCTTACTCCCTCAAGGGGATGGGAGAGCTCATCTCGAGGCTGGCTTCGCGCTTAGATGCTTTCAGCGCTTATCCGTGCCGCGCGTAGCTAACCAGCGGTGCCCTTGGCAGGACAACTGGTACACCAGAGGCGCGTTCATCCCGGTCCTCTCGTACTAGGGACGACTCCCCTCAACTCTCCAACGCCCACAGAAGATAGGGACCGAACTGTCTCACGACGTTCTGAACCCAGCTCGCGTGCCGCTTTAATGGGCGAACAGCCCAACCCTTGGGACCTGCTCCAGCCCCAGGATGCGACGAGCCGACATCGAGGTGCCAAACCGCGCCGTCGATATGGACTCTTGGGCGCGATAAGCCTGTTATCCCCGGAGTACCTTTTATCCGTTGAGCGACCGCAATTCCACATTCTACGGCCGGATCACTAAGCCCAACTTTCGTTCCTGCTCGACCCGTCGGTCTCGCAGTCAAGCTCCCTTGTTGCCTTTACACTCTGCGCACGATTTCCAACCGTGCTGAGGGAACCTTTGGGCGCCTCCGTTACATTTTAGGAGGCGACCGCCCCAGTCAAACTGCCCGCCTGACACTGTTCACGCCCCGGATAACGGCGGCGTGTTAGAAGCCCAAAACACCAAGGGTGGTATCTCAAGGTTGGCTCCCCTGCGGCCGAAGCCACAGGTTCAAAGCCTCCCACCTATCCTGAGCGAGATATTCCGAACTCCAATATCAAGTTGCAGTAAAGGTTCACGGGGTCTTTCCGTCTTTCTGCGGGTACTCGGTATCTTCACCGAGACTCTAATTTCACCGAGCCTATCGTTGAGACAGCGTCCAACTCGTTGCGCCATTCGTGCAGGTCGGAACTTACCCGACAAGGAATTTCGCTACCTTAGGACCGTTATAGTTACGGCCGCCGTTTACCGGGGCTTAGCTTTGCTGCTTCGCCACCGAAGTGGCTAACAACGCCGCGTAACCTTCCGGCACCGGGCAGGCGTCAGCCCCTATACGTCGTCTTGCGACTTAGCAGAGGCCTGTGTTTTTGGTAAACAGTCGGTTGGACCTTTTCACTGCGGCCCCCTCGGGCTCCACCCGTATGGGTTTCACCCTACCGGGGCGCCCCTTCTCGCGAACTTACGGGGCGAATTTGCCGAGTTCCTTAACGATAGTTAGCTCGCTCACCTCAGTATTCTCTACCTGTCCACCTGTGTCGGTTGTAGGTACGGGCACGTATGTCCTGCCTAGAGGTTTTTCTCGGAGGCATGGCTTCAGGGACTGGCCGGCGATCAAGCCAGCTGGCATCGCGCCTCGCCGTAACGCCGCGACGGATTTACCTACCGCGACTGGCTACGCACTTGCCCCAGGACGACCATCGCCTGGGTTCCCTTAGCCTTCCCCGTCACCCCATCGGTCATAGCGGACACGACGTGGTACAGGAATATCAACCTGTTGGCCATCGGCTACGCCTTTCGGCCTCGCCTTAGGTCCCGACTGACCCTGAGCAGACGAACTTTACTCAGGAAACCTTGGACAATCGGTGGAGGGGATTCTCACCCCTCTCTCGTTACTCATGCCGGCATTCTCACTTCCGGCTCCTCCACGACGGCTTTCGCCCCCGCTTCACTGGCACCGGAACGCTCTCCTACCGCTCTTTCGAGCTCACAGCTTCGGAGGGTGGCTTGAGCCCCGTTGAATTCTCCGCGCCCGAACACTTGACCAGTGAGCTGTTACGCACTCTTTCAAGGAATGGCTGCTTCTAAGCCAACCTCTTGGTTGTCTCGGCACTCGGACATCGTTCTCCACTTAGCCACCACTTAGGGTCCTTAGCTGGTGATCTGGGTTGTTCCCCTCTCGCGTACGAAGTTTATCCCCCGCACACTGACTCCCGGGTTAAACGTAACGGTCTTCGGAGTTTGCCTGAAGTCGGTAACCTGGTAGGGCCCCTAGTCCAAGCAGTGCTCTACGGCCGAAACGCATATAGCCCAAGGCTATACCTAAATATATTTCGGAGAGAACCAGATATCTCCTGGCTTGATTAGCCTTTCACTCCGATCCACAGGTCATCCGCCCAGTTTTCAACCTAGGTCGGTTCGGCCCTCCACGAAGTCTTACCTCCGCTTCAGCCTGCCCATGGATAGCTCGCCAGGTTTCGGGTCTACCGTCCGTGACTCAAT
>CAWDQZ010000003.1:0-142500 GCA_963804595.1 uncultured Solirubrobacterales bacterium | reverse complement strand
GCCAGGATCAAACTCTCCGTAAAAAGTGTGACGTGACTTTCGTCAGTCACAAGAGAGTTGTCATGTAGCTGACTTCTGCCACCGCGTACACAGGGCGGTGGCCGACATGACGGAGTTATCAACCCCCACCCGGTGCATGGTGGGCGGGGGTCGGGCTCGAGTAACGAAGGACGCAGAGGCCCTTCGTCACGCGCTGCTCAGTTTTCAAAGACCACTCGGCGGGGTC
Organism: uncultured Solirubrobacterales bacterium; assembly: GCA_963804595.1. GTDB lineage: Bacteria > Actinomycetota > Thermoleophilia > Solirubrobacterales > 70-9 > DASUPK01. The sequence goes on along the minus strand of CAWDQZ010000003.1, from coordinate 142,274 downwards.
GACGGGTCTCGCCGCCTCCAACCTTCTTGCGTGGTCACGAAAAAGGGCCCCTCGTCGAGAGGGGCCCAAGATGGGCCGGACACGTGCCGGCCGGGTCTGGACTCCTCGCTACGAGGTTGCTCCTTCTGAAAACCGTCGCAAGAGCGACCGCGGAGTATAGCCCGATAAGGCGGTCCTGTTCAAGGACCCAGCCGTGCGAAGCGGCGTTTCCCAACCTGGAGGACACGGCCGGAGAGCTGCTCGAGCGGCACGTCGAGGCGGTCTGGGTCGATCCCCTCGCCGTCGAGCTTGACCCCTCCCTGGGTGATCAGGCGGCGCGCCTCGCTGCTGGAGATTTCGAAGATCCCGGCGATCAGCGCCGGCAGGTGGACCTCCCCGTTCCCTCCGGCTCCCACAGCGTCGCCGAGCGAGACCACCGGTATGTCCTCGGGCACTCCGTGGGAGACGTGCACGGTGTCGAACCTCTCCTCAGCCTCGCGGGCGGCCTCGGTGCCATGGAAGCGCTCCACGATCCTGCGCGCGAGCGCGCGCTTGGCCTCGGCCGGATGGCCTCCGGGCTCCTGTTCACCGAGGAGCAGCTCGTAGTACGCGCTCATCGCCTCGTCGGGCACGCTCATGAGCTTCCCGAACATCTCCTCCGGCGGGTCGGTCACCCCGACGTGGTTGCCGAGCGACTTGCTCATTTTCTGCTTGCCGTCGGTGCCCGGCAGGATCGGCATGGTCATGACCGACTGCTGCGGCACGTCGTAGGCGCGTTGGATGTCCCTGGCGAACAGCAGGTTGAACTTCTGGTCGGTCCCCCCGAGCTCGACGTCGGCGCGGATCGCCACCGAGTCGTATCCCTGGAGCACCGGATAGATCAGCTCCAGCGAAGAGATCGGCTGGTCGGCCCTCATCCGCTTGGTGAAGTCCTCCCGTTCGAGGAGCCGCGCCACGGTGGTCTTGCCGAGGAGCCTGAACAGGTCCTGCACCGGCATGTCCAGCCACTCGCTGTTGCGGCGCACCTCGGTACGCTCGCGGTCGAGCACCTTGAAGGCCTGGTCCTGGTAGGTCTGCGCGTTGGCCTCGATCTGCTCGGGGGTGAGCACGGGACGCGTCGTGTCGCGGCCGCTCGGATCGCCGACCAGAGCGGTGAAGTCCCCGATGATCAGGACGACCGTGTGGCCGGCCTCCTGGAACTGCGCCAGCTTTGTGAGGACCACGACATGGCCCAGGTGGATGTCGGCCGTGCTCGGATCGATCCCGAGCTTGACACGGAGCGACGCGCCCTCGGCGAGCTGCTTTTCGAGTTGGCCCTCGGGCAGGACCTCCTCGGCCCCGCGCATGAGCGTTTCGAGGTCGGGCATGCCTGCGGAAGCCTAGTCGGGAGGCCCTTCCGAACCGGAATTGGGGCGAAAAGCCGCTGCTAGACTCACCGCTTCCGCCTGGCCGGGCGACGCTGTCCCATGGGTGTGCAACAACCCACGTCAGCCGGTGTCCTTAGAGTCAATGCCCAGGCGCAATCTGGATCCGGGCGCGAGCGACCGCGGCGTCGCTCATCTCACATGACAGACGACTTCGATTTCGACTTCGACGTAGACCGGGGCCGATCCGCTTCGCGGACGGACTCGGGCGACCCCGAGGACTCGGGCGACGCCACCGAGCGCCGCCGCCTTCGCGCCGGCAATGGGTCGCACGGCAACGGCAACGGCGCGCGCGCCAAGGGCTCGAGGGAGAGTGGGTCCGGAAACGGATCGGGCAACGGCCCCGGGGGGTACGCCGCCCGGGCCAGGCAGCTGCTCGACCGTCGCGGCGAGCTCCTCTACGCCGACGAGGAGGAGCACGCCGACGACGCGCCTCCGGCGCCGCCGCCCAGGCCGAAGCCGCCTGAGCCCAAGTCCCCCCGGCGCCCCGGCGAGGCGGACGATGACGACTGGCTGAGCTTCGGCGGCGACGTCTTCGAGCCCGGCAGCCTCTCCCCCCTCCGCGAGCGTGACGACGGCCCCGCCGGGCCGCCGACGCCGGGAGAGGCGCGCAACTTCGCCAAGGAGGCGAGGCGCCGCGCGTCGAGGCGCCCCAGCCCCATTCTCGACTTCGACGAGGAGCGCGCCCGGCTGGAGCGCGCCGATGGGCCAGAGAACGAGGATGACGACTTCGAGTCCGTGCTCGCCACGCAGCCCCAGAAGGGCCGCGTCGCGCGCCGGGGCTCCGCCATCAGAAACGCCTTCGACAACGGGCTCCAGGGTCTCCGCCGGGTCGGCAAGGAGCGGATCGAGGAGAGCCGGGATCGCGTCAGCGCCCTGCGTGAGCGGGTCCCCGCACGGATATCTCAGCCGCAGCCCGCCGGTGCCGGCAAGCCTCCCCCTCCCCGACTGCCGCGGCGGATCAGCGCCCGCCGCCCGCGCAAGCCCAAGCCGGGCCGCATCAAGAAGCTCCGGCTGCTGATCCTGGTCGTCGGCCTCGGCGCCCTCGGGCTGGTCGCGTTCTTCTTCGGGATGATGATGTCGATCACCCAGGATCTGCCTCAGCTGGAGGCCAAGAAGGAATTCGCGGAGGCGAAGAACTCCGAGGTCGTCGACGACCAGGGCAACAAGATCGGGACCCTGCTCAGCAACGACAACCGGATCCTGATCGGCTCCGGCGACATCTCTCCCTACATGAAGGAGGCGGCCGTCGCGATCGAGGATCGCCGCTTCTACGAGCACAACGGCGTCGACCTTCAGGGGCTGTTCCGAGCCGGGATCGAGAACCTGGTCCCCGGCGGCTCCACGCAGGGAGGCTCCACGATCACCGAGCAGTTCGTGAAGAACGCCCTCGCGGCGCAGAACAGCCGGACCGTCTTCCAGAAATTCCGCGAGGCCGCGCTCGCCTACGAGATCGAGCGGCACTGGGACAAGGACAAGATCCTCACCGAGTACCTGAACACCATCTACTTCGGCGAGGGTGCCTACGGAATCGAGGCCGCCGCGCGGACTTACTTCGGCTGGAGTCACCCCGGCTGCGGGCAGCCCGGCCACGAGATGTGCGCCAAGGACCTCACGCCGCCGGAGGCGGCGATGCTGGCCGGGATCATCACCTCACCCTCGGCCTTCTCGCCGCGGATCAACCCGCAGGCCGCACAGGACCGGCGCAACCTCGTACTGCAGAAGATGCTCGACGAGGGCGACATCGACCAGATGGAGTACGACCAGGGCGTCAAGACACAGCTCCCGGCCGCCTCCGAGCTCGCCAAGCCGTCGGTTGAGTCCGAGGCCCCCTACTTCACCTCCTGGCTGCGTCAGCAGGTCGTCGACCTCTATGGCCCTGGCCGGGCGTTCGGCGGCGGTCTCATAGTGCACAGCACGCTCGACATGCAGATGCAGAACACCGCCCAGGAGATTGCGCAGAGCACCCTTTCCGGCGTCGCCCCGACGGCCTCGGTGGTCGTGCTGGACAACGAGACGGGCGGCGTCAAGGCGATGGTCGGCGGCAACGACTACCAGAACCATCCGTTCAACCTCGCGACGAACGGCCACCGCCAGCCGGGTTCGTCCTTCAAGCCGTTCACCCTCGCGACGGCGCTCAGTCAGGGCATCTCGCCCGGCACCAGCTACGCCTCGAACGAGAAGATCTTCAAGGTCCCGCACTCGAAGAACGAGTACTTCGACGTCCACAACTACGGCGACGAGTACTACGGCAGCTCGAGCCTGGAGACCGCGACGATCCACTCCGACAACTCGGTGTACGCCGAGCTGGCCCTCGGTCACACCCTGCGCTGCACCTCCGGCTGCGGCGGCAGCCCGGCGGTCCGCGGCGGCACGAAGCGGATCGCGCACACGGCCCACGAGATGGGCATCGACACCAAGTTCTCGACCAACCCGTCGATGGTCCTCGGCGCGATCGACCCGGGCGTCAGCCCGCTCGAGATGGCGCACGCCTACCAGACGATCTCAGCGGACGGGGAGCGCGTCGGCGGCAACCTCGACGCGAGCCCGGGCCCCAACGACACGCCCTATCAGCTCGCACCGACCGCCATCGACAAGGTCAGCGACCCCAACGGCGACACGATCGCGGAGGACAAGCCGCGCAAGATTCGCGTCCTCTCCTCCGGGGTCGCCTCGACGATGAGGACCATCCTTCACGAGAACGTCCTCCAGGGCACCGGCGTCCTCGCCCAGGCCGCCGGGCACAACGCCTGGGGCAAGACCGGCACGACCGAGAACAACGGCGACGCCTGGTTCTGTGGCGGCACCGACCACTTCACGGCCTGCGTCTGGGTCGGGCACGCCGATACCAACACGCCGATGACCAGCGACTACAACGGGGGTCCCGTGGACGGCGGCACCTACCCGGCCCTGATCTGGGGCCGCATCATGGCCGCGATCGAGTCGATCTACAGCCAGCACAAGGCCGAGGCGAGCAACAAGGGGGACTCGAGCTCGACGACCACCAGCTCTGACTCCGGGACCACGTACTACTCCGCGCCCTCCAGCTCGTCCTCGAGCTCCTCCTCCGGCGGCGGAGGTGGAGGCGGCGACACCGGCGGTGGAGGCGGAGGTGGCGGTGGACCGGCCGCTGCGCCCCCGCCCTCTGCCCCGAGCGCTGGCGGCGGTGGCGGCACCGGTGGGACCGCCGGCGGCACCGGCGGCACCGGTCTCTAGGCGCCCGCTCGTCACGCAAGGCAGCGGTTTCGTGCGATTGACCCCGTATACAGGGGTCAAGAGCTCGAAATCGGGTGAGGAGGTTCGTCAAGCGGAGACTCGGCGTCAACCTGCCGCAGCGGCTGGGTGCCGCTATTCGTCCAAAGCGGCTGTTCCCGAATCGCCCGTCAGCCAAGGCTTCCGCAGGCCGCCCTCCACGGCGCCGGTCAGGTCACTTCTTCTTTTTCTTCTTGCACTTCTTCTTGGCGCTCTGGGCGCTGCCCTTCTTGCCCTTCTTCTTTTTGCACTTCTTCTTCTTCGACGTGGTCGGCGTCGCCGGCGCTGGGGCTACCGGTGCGGAGAAGTCCGACGCCTGCAGCTCGACGGCCCCGATGTCGGCGCCGTTGCCGACGTTGGGGATGCTCGCGATGTCGAAGGGTCGCGGCTGGCCGCGCTGATCGGTGCCGCCCCCGGATCCCTTGTCGAGCAGCAGGCTGGTGTCGGACGGGCGCTTCGTCGGAGTCGGGCCACCATTGGGACCCAGTGCGCCAAGCGCCGGATCAGTGCCGGTGATGTTGTTCGCGCCGGTGATCGTGTTCCCACCGGTGTTCTCGATCAAGCTGAAGTCGGCCGAGAACGAGGAATTGCCGTAATTGAAGAGGTCGGGGCCCGCTCCGGCGTCGGAGACGACCGTGCTGGTCAGGTCGAAGTAGCCGTAGAAACCACCGAGCCCGGCCGCTGTGTTCCCGCTGATCGTCGAGTTCTCGACCTGTGCGCTCGACCGGCTGATGCGCAGCCCGAAGTCCACATTGCCCGCGATGGTGGAGTCCTGGATCGTGATGTCGTTGTAGCGGGTACGAATGCCGTATGTGTCGTTTCCGCTGACGGTGGATCGCTCCACAGTGAGGGTTCCGTAGCCCGAGTAGATCCCACCTCCGTAGCCGGTATTCCCAGAGATATTGGAATCCTGGACGGTCAGGGTGGCGCCGTTGCTCACAATCGCTCCCCCCGCGCCCGTCGGGTTGCCATTCGTCATCGTGAGGCCGGAGACGGTTAGGTCCCCGCCACTGACGACGGTAAAGATCCGATGGGCGTTGTTGCCGTTGATCGCCAGCACGTTGGCGCCTGGGCCGAGTATCTGAAGCGGCTCGTCCACAGCCGTCAGGTCACTCGTCAGCGTGATCGACCCGGAGAGGCCCGACTGAAAGAGGACGCGGTCCGGTCCGGTGCCGTTGTTCTGGTCGATCATTGCCTGGGCAAGGCTGCCGGACCCCGACGGGTTCGTATTGTTGACCGTGTAGTCGGTGGCCTGAGCAGTCGCGGTCATGCCGAGAGCTGCGCCAACCGACAAGCCGGTTCCTACGGCCACTCGCTTCCGGCCCAATCCCACGTGACGTCCGTGCCTGAGCTGCCTCTGGCGCTTCCTGCGCCGCCGCTGAGTCATGTCCCTCTCCCCTATTCGCCTTTCCGCCGACCCTATGCGACGGAGGGGACGCGGTCAATCTGGTCGCGCAGGGGCAGCACGTTTTTCTCGCGGATTGCGAGGAAGGTGACCCGCCGACCGCGGTGCGGTGCCCCCCTACTGATCCCTCGCTCACTGAGACGGCTGGTTTCCCTGCAAAGCAGCACTCGCTCAGGCGAACGCCCAGGCCGACGCGGCTCGCCTCAGGCAGCCCTCGTGACCGCGATCGGCCAGGGGCGCGAGACGAATCGGTTGCCGCCGGCGCAGTAGCGCCAGGGCAGCTCGGCAGCCTTCGTGATGCCTATGCGCGGGCCGGTGAGCACCTCGGCCGCCGCCCACTCTCCGATGGCCGGATCGAGCTCGAACGGCGGGGCGAGGAGGTCCGCCCCGTTCAGCGAGAGATCCACGCCGAGCGCCTCGGTGAGCTTGCCGGGGCCCGAGCAGAGCCCTTCGACGTCGTCACGCCCACGTCGCTCCTTCATGAGGTCGATCCCGTCTGTCGGCTCCAGCGCCCGGATCAGCACGGCCGAGGCGGTGCCCTCCGGCTCGGTGACGAAGTTGAGCAGGTTGTGGATTCCGTACGAGAGGTAGACGTAGGCGTGTCCCGGCGGCCCGAAGAGAACCTCGTTCCGGGCGGTCTTGCCGATGTAGGCGTGACAGGCGGGGTCGCTGGCCTCATAGGCCTCCGTCTCGACGATGATCCCGGCCGTCTCCCCCACGCCCAGCCGCCAGCCGATCAACTCACGCGCGACCTCGTGCACGGAGCGGTGGAAGAACTCCCGGTTCACGCGCGCAGGCCGGTGAGCGCCTCGCGCGCCCGCTCGAGTTGCTCCCTCACCCGCGCGGACGACGTGCCGCCGGGCGAGACCTTCGACTCGATCGTGCGGCCGGCCTCGAGTGCCCGCCGCACCGCCTTGCGCGCGCCCTCGGGGACGCCATTGAGCTCGGAGTCGGTCAGCTCGGACAGGGACCTGCCCGAGTCGATGGCGGTCTTCACCAGCCCGCCGACCAGCCCGTGCGCCTCGCGGAAGGGAACCCCCTCCTGCACGAGGGCATCGGCCAGGTCGGTGGCGGCCAGCATCTCGTCCTCCGCCGCGGCGGCCAGCCGCTCGCGCTTGAACTCGATCCCGCCCATCATCCCGGTGGCCGCGGCCAGGCAGAGCTCGAGGTTGTCGACCGCGTCGAAGAGCGGCTCCTTGTCCTCCTGCAGGTCCTTGCTGTAGGCGAGCGGGAGGGCATGCATCGTGCCGAGGAGGCTCTGCAGTGAGGCCGCGACGCGCGGCGCCTTGCCGCGCAGCAGCTCGGCGGCGTCGGGATTCTTCTTCTGGGGCATGATGCTCGAGCCCGACGCGAACGAGTCCGGCAGCTCGACGAAACCAAACTCCTGGCTCGACCAGAGCACGATCTCGCCGCCGAGCCGCGAGAGGTGCATGGCGCAGATCGCGGCCGCCGAGAGATAGTCGAGGGCGAAGTCCCGGTTGGACACCGCGTCCAGCGAGTTGGCGTACGGCCGAGCGAAGCCGAGGTCGGCCGCCAGGGCGTCGCGATCCACGTCCCAGTTGAGTCCCGCCAGGGCCCCGGAGCCCGCCGGCATCTCGGTGGTCGCCTCGGCGACCCGGAAGAAGCGCCCGGCATCGCGGTGGAACATCCAGAAGTACGCGAGCAGGTGGTGGCCGAGGTAGACCGGCTGGGCGCGCTGCAGGTGGGTGTACCCGGGCGCCGGCCAGTCGCGGTGCGTCTCGGCCTGCGCCACGAGCGTCTCCATCAGCGACTCGAGCAGCGCGATCGCGCGCGCCGAATGCGCCCTGACGAGCAGCGCCAGATCGGTCGCGACCTGATCGTTCCGCGACCGCGCCGTGTGGAGCTTGCCCCCCACGGGCCCGATCAGCTCGATGAGGCGCCGCTCGATCGCCATGTGGATGTCCTCGTCGTCATCGCTGAACTCGAAGGTCCTCTGATCGAGCTCCTCGGCGACGCTGTCGAGTCCGCCGGTGATCTGCTCGAGCTCCACGTCGTTGAGAACCTCCAGCTTCGCGAGGATGAGCGCGTGCGCCTTGGACTGTGCGATATCGAACGGCGCCAGGCGCCAGTCGAATGAGATCGAGGAGTTGATCCGCCGGAACAGCGGATCCTGTTCTTCGCCGAAGCGGCTCATCGGCCTGAGTCTAGGGTTGCTTTCCGAGCGCCTCGGCGAGCGCCGTGCAGACTCGATCCACCTGACCCTCGGTCATCGAGGTGAAGAATGGAAGCGCCAGCGAGCGCTCGGAAGCTCGCTCCGCGACGGGGAACTCCCCTCCTACGAAGCCGAAGCGCTCGCGATAGGGCGGCAGGAGATGGATGCAGGGCAGGTACGCCTTGGACGCAACGCCCCGCCGCTCCAGCGCGGAGATGACCGCGTCGCGGTCGGTCCCGACGGGCAGCTGCACGACGAAGACGAACCACCCCCTGCGCGCGTCGCCACTGTTCTCGCAGGGCAGAACGAAGTCGGCGCGATCGTCCTCACCCGCGGGTTTGGCGCCTACCTGCGTCAGCCGCTCGCGATAGAGAGCGGCGACGTTCTCGCGGGCATTGAGCATTTCGTCGAGGCGCTCGACCTGCGCGATGCCGATCGCGGCCTGCAGGTCGGAGAGGCGGTAGTTGAACCCGACGCGCTCGTGCTCGACCTTGCCGTCGTTCTCCGCGGGGCGTCCCTGGTTCCGTTCGCTCACGACCCGGTCAGCGACGTCCTTGTCGGGAGTGATCAGCACGCCTCCCTCCCCGGTCGTCATCTGCTTGTTCGGATAGAAGGCGAAGACGGCGATGTTGCCCGAGGTTCCGACCTTCCGTCCCATCCCGTCCACCGCTCCGAGGGCCTGCGCGGCGTCCTCGAGCATTCCCAGCCGGCGATCGGAGGCGATCGCCGACAGGGCCGGCAGGTCCGCCGGGTAGCCGAAGATGTGGACGGGCAGCAGGCCAGTGGTCGCCTCGGTGACGGCCGCTCCTGCCGCCTCGGGATCGATGTTCAGGGTTACCGGGTCGATGTCGCAGAAGACCGGGGTAGCGCCCTCATAGAGGATCGAGTTCGCGGTCGCCACGAAGCTGAAGGGGCTCGTGACGATCTCGTCGCCAGCGCCCCAGCCCATTGCCCGAACGCCCAGGTGCAGCGCGGCGGTGCCGCTCGAGACGGCCACCGCGTAGCCGCCCCCGAGCCACTCGCCGAAGTCGTCCTCGAACTGCCCCAGCTTGGGACCCCGGGAGAGCGTGCCGGAGCGCACGACCTCCAGCAGGAGCTCCTCCTCGCGCGGGCCCAGGTCAGGTCGTGCGAGCGGGATCGGTTCGTTCACTCGGCGTGCTGCTCTCTTCGCGTGGCTGGAACGCGTATTCGAGTGAGTCGACCAGCGCCTCCCAGGAGGCCTCGATGATGTTCTCCGAGACCCCGATGGAGCCCCACTCGCGCTCCCCGTCAGAGGAATCGAGCAGCACCCGGGTGACCGCCCCGGTGCCATGGTGCTCATCGAGGATCCGGACCTTGTAGTTGGTCAACTCGATGTCGGCGAGGTGCGGATGGCGGTCGATGATCGCGCCTCGCAGGGCCTGGTCGAGGGCGTTCACCGGGCCGTTCCCCTCCGCCGTGCGGAGATAGCGCTCGCCGTCCACCCAGACCTTGATCGTCGCCTCCGTGACGACCTTGCCGTCCTCGCGCTTCTCCACGAGGACCCGGAAGCCCTCGAGCCGGAAGAGCGGCTCGTAGCGGCCGCTCTCCCTGCGTAGCAGCAGCTCGAAGGAGGCATCGGCGGCCTCGTATTGGTAGCCGCGGTGCTCCCGCTCCTTCAGCGTGCGCACCGCACGGGCCGCCTGCTCGTCGTCCAGCGGGATGCCGGCGCGCTCCGCTCGCCCGAGCACGGTGCCCTTGCCCGAGAGCTCGGAGACGACCAGGTCGCGCTGGTTGCCGACCAGGTCCGGGTCCATGTGCTCGAAGGTGCGCGCGTCAGCGTTGACCCCCGCCACGTGCATGCCGCCCTTGTGCGCGAACGCGTTGCGACCGACGAAGGGCTGGTCCGGATCCGGCGTGATGTTGAGCAGCTCGTCGACGAAGTGGGCGACGCCGGTGAGCCGCGAGAGCTGGTCCGGTCCCACGCACTCGTAGCCCATCTTGAGCTGGAGCGCGGGAAGGATCGAGGTCAGGTTGGCGTTCCCGGTGCGCTCGCCGATCCCGTTCATCGTGCCCTGGACGAGGTTCGCTCCCTCGTCCACCGCGGCCAGCGAATTGGCGACGGCACATTCGAGGTCGTTGTGCGTATGGATTCCGATGGGGACCTCCACCTGTGCGATGACGTCCCTGGTCGCCTCGGCGACCTGGCCGGGCAGGCTCGAGCCGTTCGTGTCGCAGAGGGTGACGTTCTCGGCGCCGGCCTCCTGGGCGGCACGCAGGCACTCGAGCGCATATCCCTGGTCGTCGCGATAGCCGTCGAAGAAGTGCTCGGCGTCATAGATCACGCGCTTGCCCGCCCCGACGAGATAGGCGATCGAGTCACGGATCATGGCCAAGTTCTCCTCGCGGCTGACCTTGGTGACCTTTTCGAGGTGCAGCCCCCAGGTCTTGCCGACCAGAGTCACGACCGGGGCGAACCCGCCGGCGAGCAGGCGCAGCGCCTCGTCCTCGGCGGCCTCGGTGTCGCGGCGGCGGGTCATGCCGAACGCGCAGACGGACGCCCGCTGCAACTCGGTCTGGGCCAGCATCTCGAACAGCTCGAGCTCCTTCGGGTTGGAGCCGGGGAAGCCGGCCTCTATGAAGTGAATGCCGAGCTCGTCGAGCTTGCGCACCACGCGCACCTTCTCCTGCGCGGACAGGGTCATCCCCTGGCCCTGCATGCCGTCGCGCAAAGTCGTGTCGTAGAGGAGTACCTGTTGCATCGCTGCCTTTCTGTGCTTCGTGGGAGACGAATGAACCCCTTGCGGGGCAGGATTGGAACCGCGCCGCTAGGCGGCTGCGGTGCCCGTAATTCGCCCTCTGAAGCGGTGCTGCATCAGGAGCCCAGGGTACCGGAGGCCGGTTCCCCGACCTCCTCGGCGTCGACCTCTTCCGGAGTCGGTGCGGGGGGCGCAGATTCGGCGGCGGTGTTTGTGGCCGCCGTTTCTGATGGCTCGCCGACCGGATCGAGCCACTCGCGGTACTCCTCGAGCCTGCCGTAGAGCGCGTCGTCGAACTTGCCCTGGATCACCCTGGTGATCTCCCCGGGCTCGCCGAGGTCGTGGTCATCGATCTCGCGGATCGGGACCAGCTCCGCCGCCGTTCCGGTCAGGAAGACCTCTTCGGCCAGGTAGAGCTCGGCGCGCGCGATGTCGCGCTCGACCACCGTGTACCCGAGGTCGCGCGCGATCTGGATCACGGACTTGCGGTTGATTCCATCGAGGATCGACGAGGCGTGACCCGGTGTGACGATCTCGCCGTCGCGGACGAGGTAGATGTTCTCGCCTGAGCCCTCACAGACGAAGCCGCGCTCATCGAGCAGAATCGCCTCGTCGTAGCCGGCGTTGGCGCTCTCGGTCTTGGCGAGGATCGAGTTGAGGTACTGGCCCGAGGCCTTCGCGTGCGGGATGAGGCCGGCCGGGGAGATGCGGCGCCACGACGAGACCTTGGCGCGCACCCCGTTCTTCTTGCCCTCCTCGCCGAGATATGCGGCCCAGGGCCAGACGGCGATGAAGACGTCGACCGGCGCGCTCTTCGCATAGAGGCCCATCTCGCCGTAGCCGCGGAACGCGATCGGCCGGATGTAGCAGGCGCGCAGGCCGTTCCTCCGAATCAGCTCCTTGGTCGCCTCGCGAATCTCCTCGATCGGGTACTCGAGCGGCAGGTAATAGAGCTCGGCGGACTTGGCGAGGCGGTCGAGGTGGTCCTGGTGGCGGAAGATCGCCGGACCGATCTCGGTGTCGTAACACCGGATTCCCTCGAACACCCCGGAGCCGTAGTGCAGCCCGTGCGTGAGCACGTGCACGTTCGCCTCGTCCCAAGCGACGAACTCCCCGTTCTTCCAGATGAGCTCGGTCTTCTCCACGGTCGATCAGTATGAACGATGGACTGGGCTACAGGGATTGGAGCACGGCGTCTGTCATCTCCTCCGTGCCCACCTCGCGCGTGCCCTCGCCGCCGGCCAGATCGGGAGTCCGGAGGCCCTCGCCGAGTGCGGCGTCGACCGCCTTCTCCAGTCGTCCGGCCTCCTCGTGCATCCCGAGCCCGTACTTCAGCATCATCGCGACGGAGAGCAGCGTGGCGAGCGGGTTGGCTCTGCCGGTGCCCGCGATGTCGGGCGCCGAGCCGTGCACCGGCTCGTACAGGCCGGGCCCGCTCTCCCCGAGGCTGGCGGAGGGCAACATGCCCAGTGAGCCGGTGAGCATGGCGGCCTCGTCGCTGAGGATGTCGCCGAAGAGGTTCTCGGTGACGATCACGTCGAAGTCTGCCGGCCGGGACACGAGCTGCATAGCGGCGTTGTCGACGAGCAGGTGGTCCAGCTCGATCCCCTCGTACTCCGGCGCGAGCCGGGTCACGGTCTCCCGCCAGAGCCGAGACGTCTCGAGCACGTTGGCCTTGTCGACTGAGGTCAGCCTTCCCCCGCGCTCCCCCGCCGCCTCGAAGCCGACCCGGGCGATGCGCTCGATCTCCTCAACCGTGTAGGCGCAGTCGTCGTGGGCGCGATCGCCGTTGCGACCGGAGTCGCCGAAGTAGATGCCGCCGGTGAGCTCACGGACGACGAGGAGGTCGGTGCCGTGGATCCGATCGCGCTTCAGCGGGCTCGCGTCGAGCAGCGCTTCGCTCGGCCTGACCGGCCGCAGGTTGGCGAAGAGACCGAGCCCCTTCCGCAGGCCGAGCAGCCCCTGCTCGGGGCGCGGCTTGTCCGGGTCGGTCGTGTCCCATTTCGGCCCGCCGACCGCGCAGAGCAAAACGGCATCGGACCGGCGGCAGGCCTCGAGCACCTCGTCGGTGAGTGCGGTGCCGTGCTCGTCGATCGAGGCGCCGCCGATCAGGAGCTCGGTGATCTCGAAGTCGCCGAGCGCCTCCAGCACTCGCCTGGCCGCCGTCGCGATCTCTGGACCGATGCCGTCGCCCGGAAGGAGGACGATGCGCTCAGACATGATCTGACGGGTTGCTCCTCGCTTCGCTCGCAGCACCCTCGCGTCGACGGGCGTCGATGTTGAGCCGCACATAGTTGAGGACCAGCGGATCGTCCTCGACCTCGAGTACCGCCTCCGCGAAGGGGCGGCGAAGGTCCTCCGGGAGGTGCGCCAGGTGCGGACCCATCGTCACGGTGGTCGTGAAGGCATACGGGTCCTCGGGCTGGACGGGCTTGTCCTCGAGCCAGCAGCGGACCTGATCGAAGCCGGCGTTGTGGAGCCGCTCCTCGGTCTCCTCCGGCGTCGCGAAGTTCCACATCATCTCGAGGCCTTGGAAGTGATCTACGAACTGCGGCCGTGTGGCGACTGCGACGATCGCCTGCGCGTGCTTGGCGACGTTCCCCGCGCCGCCGCACTGGGCGACCAGCTTGCCGCCCGGCCGCATGGCCTCGTGCAGGCGCGCGAAGAGCTTGTCGTGGTCCAGGATCCAGTGGAAGGTCGCCGTCGAGAAGACGACGTCGACCGGCTCCTCCACCCTGAGCTCCGAGAGGTCCGCGACGACGTAGTCGGCACGGTCCCCGAGCGCCTCGCGCGCCACGCCGATCATGGACTCGGAGGCGTCCACGCAGAGGACGCGGCCGTCGGGCAGCCGGTCCAGCAGATGGGCCGTCACGCGGCCCGACCCGCAGCCCGCGTCCATGACGTACTCGTCGCCGGCCAGCTCGAGCCGCTCCAGGACCTCCAGGCCCCACCGGTACTGGGGATCGGAGACGCGGTCGTAGGTCTGGGCGTCCCACTCCCGGGGACCCGTGTTCATGGACCGCGACGTGTTCACAGCGAGGTGGTCACCGGCCCGGCGTCCGCCCTGCCCGCCGCCTCGAACTCGTCGATCGCCTCGGCGCGCTGAAGGGTCAGTGCCACGTCATCGAGGCCGTTGCGGAGCCGGTGCTTGATGTCCTCGTCCATCTCGAACGAGAAGACGCCGTCCCTGGTGTTGACGGTCTGGTCGTCGAGATCGATCCGCGCCTCGCCCGCGGCGGCGACCGCGCGACAGTGCTCCTCGTCCAGGATCACCGGAAGGAGCCCATTCTTGGTGCAGTTCGAATAGAAGATGTCCGAGAACGAGGGCGCGATCACGGCGTCGAATCCGTAGTCCTTGAGGCCCCAGACGGCGTGCTCGCGGGAGGAGCCCGAGCCGAAGTTGCGGCCGGTCACGAGGATCGGATGGGGCTCGAGCTCGATCTCTCCCGAGCGGAACCAGTCGTAGAAGAGGAACTCGCCGTAGCCCGTGCGCTCGGTCCGCTTCAGGAACTGCTTGGGCATGATCTGGTCGGTGTCGACGTCGTGACGGTCGAGCACCGCGACGTGACCTTCGATTACTTGGATCGGTTCCATTGGCACCCCTTCGGCGTCAAACGGGTTGTCCTCGCTTCGCTCGGACACCCTCGCATCTCATGGCTAAATCCATTCCCTGATGTCGACGAAGCGCCCCTCGATGGCGGCGGCCGCCGCCATCTTCGGACTGACCAGATGGGTGCGCCCTCCGGCGCCCTGACGGCCCTCGAAGTTGCGGTTGGAGGTCGAGGCGCACCGCTCCCCGGGCTGCAGGATGTCCGGGTTCATCCCGAGGCAGGCCGAGCAGCCCGACTCGCGCCACTCGAATCCCGCCGAGCGAAAGACGTCATCGAGGCCCTCGGCTTCCGCGTCGGCCTTCACCTGCTGAGAGCCCGGCACGACCATCCCGCGCAGGCTCGAGGAGATCTTGCGACCGTCGACCAGCGAGGCCGCCTCGCGCAGATCCGAGATCCGCGAGTTGGTGCAGGAGCCGATGAAGATCCGGTCGAGCGGGATGTCCGTCATTGGGGTCCCCGGCCGCAGGTCCATGTAGGCCAGCGCGCGCTCCGCGGCCTCGCGGTCCGCGGGTGAGTCCATGGCGGTCGGATCCGGGACCTGGTCGGTCACCTGGACCACCATCCCCGGAGTCGTTCCCCAGGTGACCATCGGCGAGATCGCTGCGGCGTCGACCTGGATCTCGGTGTCGAAACCCGCTCCATCCTCGGTGGGCAGCTGCCTCCAACGCTCCACCGCAGCATCGAAGTCAGCCGGCGCACCGGGCTTGTCCCGGACGTAGTCGAAGGTCTTCTCGTCGGGAGCGACCATTCCGGCCCGGCCGCCGCCCTCGATCGTCATGTTGCAGATCGTCATCCGGTTCTCCATGGAAAGGGCGCGGATCGCCTCGCCCGCGTATTCGACCGCGTATCCCTGCATGCCGCCGACGCCCAGTCGCCCGATCGTCGCCAGGATCAGGTCCTTGGCCGTGACACCGAAGCCGAGCTCGCCGGAGTAGTCGATCCGCATCGTCATCGGCTTGCGCTGGCCCAGGCACTGAGTCGCCAGCACATGCTCGACCTCCGAGGTGCCGATGCCGAAGGCGAGCGCGCCGAAAGCGCCGTGCGTCGAGGTGTGAGAGTCGCCGCAGACGATCGTCATGCCCGGCTGGGTGACGCCGAGCTCTGGGCCGATCACGTGGACGATTCCCCGCCGGTCCGAGCCCGAGCGAGTACAGCGGGATGCCGAACTCCTCGCAGTTGCTCTCCAGCGCCTCCACCTGCTTGCGCGAGAGCTCGTCTGCGATCAACCGCGCGGCCGGCGTGCCGTCGGTGGGGACGTTGTGATCGGCGGTCGCCAGGGTCTTGTCGGGGCGGCGGACCTTCCGATCGGCGAGGCGCAGACCGTCGAACGCCTGCGGGGAGGTGACCTCGTGGACCAGATGGAGGTCGATGTAGATCAGGTCGCGGTCGACCTCGTGCGCCTCCCAGATCTTCTCGAAGAGATTCTTCGACATCGGTCCTCCTAGCCTCGCCTCAATCCGGCGGCGACCACGGCGATCAGCCGGGCATCCGTGTCTCCATTGTTCTCGAAGTGGTGCGGCAGGTCCGCGTCGAAGGTGACGCTGTCGCCTGCGTGGAGCTCATGGCGCTGCCCGTCGATGAAGAGCTCCGCGGTTCCCTCGACGACGACGGCGGTCTCTCGGCTGCCGGGCTCGTGCACGGGCGGGTCGTCGGCTGCGCCGGTGGCCGCTCCGGGCGCCAGGGTGTGGACCGAGACGTCGGCGCGCTGTCCCGGCAGCGGCGGAGTCAGCTCCTCGACCTTGTGGCCTCGCTTGCGGCGGGTCCGGCCCTCGCCCGGCGCGGACGACGACGACGTGGCGGTCCTCGTCCAGCCGCAGCAGCTGGGAGAGGCGTCAGGTCGAGCCCCGCGGCGATCTTCTGCGCGACCGCCAGGGTCGGGCTGGTGTCGCCCCGCTCGACCTGGGAGAGCATCGGGGCGCTCACGCCGCTGCGCTCGGCGAGGTCCCGGAGCGAGAGGTCCATCGCCTCGCGCAGGCTCCTCACGCGCGCGCCGACCCCCTCGGGGGTGACCGCGGTGGCGTCGGTGGAGGCCTGCCGCGTCGCGCTCGTCATGGTGGCGTACGTTATCACATACGGACGTATGTTCGATAATCAGTAGTGCCCGCGGATTCAAGCCGCTCAGCCGGGGTAGGATCGCATCACCGCGGAGGACATGGAGGTTGCGTGTCGGTCTCCGATCCCAGACATGAGTCCCAGCCGATGGCCCCGCGCGGGATTGCCACCCGTGCTGGGGTCTGGAGCGCCAAGCACCGCAAGACCGCCATCTGGGGCTGGCTCGCGTTCGTCATCCTGGCGCTGTTGATCGGAAGCTCCGTCGGCACCAAGAATCTGGAGCACACCCAGGGCAGTGTCGGCGACTCCGGGAAGGCCGACCAGGCGATCGCGGACGCCGCACCGGAGTACGCCCAGGAGATGGTGCTGATCGAGAGCAGCGGGGCAACTGCTGGCGATCCCAGGTTCCGCGCGGCGGTGGCGGACGTGCAGCGGAGGCTGACGGCGATTCCCGACACCCAGAACTTCGAGAGCCCACTCGACCCGGCGCACGCGAACCAAATCTCGGCCGATGGGCACGCGGCGCTGCTCCGCTATCAGATAGCCGGCAAGGACAGCCAAGTCACGGACAGAGTGAAGCCGGCGGTTGCCGCCGTAGCCGCCGTGCAGCGCGCGCACCCCGGGTTCACCCTCGGGGAGTTCGGCGACGCCAGCACCACCGAGCAGATCAACAAGGTCGTCGCGGACGACTTCGGCAAGGCGCTGAAGACGTCGCTGCCGGTCACCCTGATCA
The DNA here is from genome assembly GCA_963804595.1 of uncultured Solirubrobacterales bacterium. GTDB lineage: Bacteria > Actinomycetota > Thermoleophilia > Solirubrobacterales > 70-9 > DASUPK01. Next base: position 124,928 of record CAWDQZ010000003.1, on the reverse strand, counting down.
TCCTGCTGGTCGCGTTCGGGGCGCTCGTCGCCGCCTGCGTGCCGCTGCTCCTGGCGCTGACGGCGGTGATGGCCACAATCGGCATCATGGGTCCGCTCAGCCACGTCATCGGTGGAGTGGACAGCTCGATCAACGAGGTGATCCTGCTGATCGGCCTCGCCGTCGGTGTGGACTACTCGATGTTCTATGTGCGCCGCGAGCGCGAGGAGCGCGAATCGGGCCGCAGCGAGGAGGCGGCACTCGCCGCCGCCGCGGCGACCTCGGGCCGCGCGGTGCTGGTCTCCGGGTTCACGGTGATGATCGCGATGGCGGGGATGTACTTCGCGGGGACGCCGACCTTCCAATCGTTCGCCACCGGCACCATCCTCGTCGTCGCCGTGGCGCTGATCGGGTCGCTGACCGTGCTACCGGCGATCCTCTCTTGGCTCGGGGACCGGGTCGAGAAGGGAGGCGTCCCGATCATCAAGGACCAGCCGTGGAACGCCGGTGAGAGCAGGGCCTGGGCGAAGGTCCTCGATCCGGTCCTCCGCCATCCGTGGATCGCGCTGGTGCTTTCAGCCGGGCTGCTGCTCTTCCTGGCGATCCCGACCCTGCACCTCCACACCGCGAACCAGAGCGTCGAGTCCCTCCCGCAGGACGTCCCCTCGATCCAGACCTACAACCGGATTCAGGACGTCTTTCCGGGAGGCGGAATTCCCGCGGTGGTCGTGGTCCAATCCGACAACGGGCCCACGCCGCAGGTGAGGCAGGGAATCGGCCGCATGGTGGCCCAGGCCAAGGCGAGCCCGCTGTTCAAGCCCCCGATCACGCTCCAGACCTACCCCGATCCAAACGTGATCCAGGTGAGCATTCCCATCGTCGGTGATGGCTCCGACTCCAGGTCGAACGACGCGGTGAACGAGCTCCGCGACACCATCATTCCCGCGACGATCGGGGCAGTGCCCGGAGCGACGGCCAACGTGACCGGCTTCACCGCCCAGTCGAAGGACTTCACCGATGTCACGAAGTCGCATCTGCCGCTGGTCTTCGGATTCGTGCTGGGGGCGGCCTTCCTCCTCCTGCTCTTCACCTTCCGCTCGATCGTGATCCCGCTCAAGGCGATCATCCTCAACCTGCTGTCGGTCGGTGCTGCCTATGGCGTGCTCGTCTGGATCTTCCAGGACGGCCATCTCGAGTCGTTCCTCGGGTTCCACTCGACCGGGGCGCTCATCTCCTGGATGCCGCTGTTCCTGTTCGTGGTCCTGTTCGGCATCTCGATGGATTACCACGTCTTCATCCTCACCCGGATCCGGGAGTCCTACGACCGGGGGATGCCGACCGATGAGGCCGTCTCGCACGGGATCAGGACCACGGCCGGGGTGGTAACCAGCGCTGCCGTCGTCATGATCGCGGTCTTCTTCGTGTTCGCGACGCTGTCGCTGGTCTTCTTCAAGGAGCTGGGCGTGGGCCTCGGCGTGGCGGTGCTGATCGACGCGACCCTGGTGCGCGCCGTGCTGCTGCCCGCTTCGATGACGTTGCTCGGCGACTGGAACTGGTACCTGCCGAGCTGGCTCCAATGGATTCCGCGGGTGGGGCCAGTAGCCGCCCCCTCCGTTCCATCGGCGCCCGAGCGGGGCGGCGAGGGTGCAGCGGCAACGGCCCCTTAGCGGGCGTCACCCGGGTCTGGTCAGATCGGCTCGAGCAGGACCACCGGGATCCGGCGGCTCGTTCGCCGCTGGTAGTCCTCGTAGGTCGGGTAGACGCCGGTCATCAGCTTCCAGAGGCGCTCGCGCTCCTCGCCCTCCGTCTCCCTGGCGCGCATCCGCCTGACCTCCCCGTACCAGTTGACGGTCGTCTCCGGGTGGGCCATCAGGTTGTGGTACCAGGCGGGGTGCTTGTGGACGCCGCCTTTCGAGGCCACGATCACGATGTTGTCCCCGTCCTTGGTTGCGAGCAGCGGATGGGTGCGCCGCTTGCCGCTCTTGCGCCCGACGGACTGGACCAGGGCCACCGGCGCCCCGCCGTAGGTACCGCCGATCCGCCCGTTACTCGCCCTGTAGGCGGCCTCATGGACATCAGTGAATCGCTCCCAGAGCCACCAAAAGGGCGAGCTCGCCTGCGGTGCGTCGGGCAGCTTCATGGCCGCGAGCCTATTCCACGGGCTTCTGCGTCGAATCGGTCCCGCTGGGCGAGCCCAACGGGACGCAGAAGCCCATCAGTGCCCCTTCATTGCCGGTGTCCTTCCGCTACGGCCCCGGCGTCCGTTCTACTGCCGCGTCGGCGGTCGCCTCCTCGGCCTCGCGGATCGCCACGCCCTCGAGGGCGTTCGAGATCGCGCGCACGAAGGCGCGCGCCGAGGCCTCGAGGATGTCGGTCGCCACGCCCTGCCCGCTCGCGAGCCGGCCATTCGCCCGGACCGAGACGCTGACCTCGCCGAGCGCATCGGTGCCACCGGTGACGGCCTCGACCTCGTAGCGCTGGAGTTCCGCGTCGGTCCCGGTCGCGTCCCGGATGGCGCCGAAGATCGCGTCGACCGGCCCGTCGCCGGTCGCCTCAGCGACCGACTCCTCACCACTCGGCAGCACCACGTTCACCCGCGCCTGCGGTGGGCGCTGGGAGCCTGTCTCGATCTCGAACCAGCCCAGGTTGTAGGCCTCGGCGGACTCGCGCATCTCGTCCGAGACGATCGCCTCCAGGTCGAGCGCGGTCACCTGCTTCTTCTTGTCCGCGATCTCCTTGAACCGCTTGAACGCCTGGTTCAGCGCCCCGCCCTCGACCTCGAAGCCCAGATCCTTCAGGGCGTCCTGGAGAGCGTGGCGGCCGGAGTGCTTGCCCAGCACGATCGAGTTTGAGTCGAGCCCGACCTCGGTCGCGTCCATGATCTCGTAGGTGGAGCGCTCCTTCAAGACGCCGTCCTGGTGGATGCCGGACTCGTGCGCGAAGGCGTTCCTCCCCACGACCGCCTTGTTCGGCGGCACCGAGTAGCCGGTGAGCCTGGAGACCATCCGGCTGGTGCGGGCCAGCTCGCGGGTGTCGATCCCGGTGTCCAGCCCGTGCACGTCGCGACGGGTCCGGAGGAGCATCACGATCTCCTCCAGCGAGCAGTTTCCCGCCCGCTCGCCGATCCCGTTGACGGCGCACTCCACCTGCCGCGCGCCCGCCAGCACCCCGGCGTAGGAGTTGGAGACGGCGAGGCCCAGATCGTCGTGGCAGTGGACCGAGACCTCGACCCCGTCCAGCCCCGGCACCAGCTCATAGAGTCGGCGGAAGTAGTCCGCGTACTCCTCGGGAGTGGTGTAGCCGACCGTGTCCGGGATGTTGATCACGTTCGCGCCCTCGGCCACGGCGATCGCGCAGACCTCCGCCGTGAACTCGATGTCCGCCCGAGTGGCGTCCATCGGCGAGAACTCGACGTCGTCGCAGTAGGACTTGGCCAGCGCCACAGCCGCCTTCGCCTGACCCTTGACGTCCTCACGGGTCGTCTGCAGCTGGTGCTGGATGTGGATGTCGGAGGTCGAGATGAAGGTGTGGATGCGAGGCCGCTCGGAATCCTTGATCGCATTCCAGGCGGCGTCGATGTCCGCCTTGTGGGTGCGGGATAGCCCGCAGATCACGGGGCCCTGCACCTGGCGCGCGATCGCCTGGACGGCCTCGAAGTCACCGGGCGAGGTGATCGGGAAGCCGGCCTCGATCACATCCACGCCGAGGCGGGCGAGCTGCTGCGCGATCTCGATCTTCTCCTGGGTGTTCAGCGAGATGCCGGGCGACTGCTCGCCGTCGCGCAGGGTCGTATCGAAGATGTGGACCCGGTTCTCGTCCGACACCGGACCGCCTACACCGCCTACGTCATTCATGACTACCTCCTTCTCCTGAGACTTCGATTGACCTGTTTCTGTTCTCGCGGCTGTCGCGCCGCCCAGCGCTATTCCCCCCGAAGGGGGAGGAGAAGGAGAAGCGCGAGGCTGTCGAGCCGGTGCGTCATCGAAGTTCGAGCAGAGTAGCGCAGCCCACCGGCCCGCGCGACCGGATTCTTGGGTTCGGGTGGCTGTCCCTCGGAGTCGTGATCGACGAGCTGGTATTCGGCGGCCGCTCAGGCCCGGCGGATGCGCGGGTGCCTGAGCCAGCCGGCTAGCTCTGGGCCGCGCTTCCAGAACGGCTTGCCGCGATCACCCGCGAAGCGCTGCTCCGATCGCTCCCTCTTGCCCTGGCGGTAGAACAGCTTCGCCCAGACCGAATGCGGCTTGGCGAGGCGGAAGGCGCTCGGGATCCCGACGATTGGAATCAGGATGCTCCAGACGGCCATTCCGAACTTCTCCTTCGACGCGTTCACCAGAGCGAGGATCACGCCGAGCAGGCCGATCGCGCCGACGGCGGCCTGGATTTCGTCCGCGACCTTCGTCGTCAGGTCGATCCAGCTACTGAGGCTGACCAGCAGGAGGCCCGAGACCGCGGCGGCGATGATCACCGCGTCGAGCGACTTGCGCCCCTCCTTCTCCCAGTAGACGTCCTTGAGGTTGAGCCAGAGGGCGAACTCGTCGAGGGTGAGACCCGTTCCGATGCCGAAGAGAACGGCGATCACCTCGCGCCACGGGCTGTTCGGGTCGATCGCGACGGCGATGTAGCCGTTGATCAGGAGCAGCAGGACCCCCCAGACGAGATGGTGGATGTGCGTCCCTCCGACCGAGACGTTGCCCGGCCACCACTTCACCTGCGCGCGGATCATGTGAGCGCTGGTGCGGATGAACGCGAAGGTGAGCAGGAACGCGACGAAGAACAGGAAGTGCGGCTCGCGGCCGGTGTCGACGATCCCGTGCTGGTAGGCGCTCCCGATGCTGGCCGTGGTGAGCACGGCCCGGAAACCTAGCGACGCTCGCTAGGGAATCCCGCGTGCGGTCTCGCAGCTCTTCGCGCTATCGGGGCCGCCGCCGCCCCGGCAGACGTCCCTTCCGCCGCCACCGCTGAGCTTGTCCGAGCCGCCACCTCCACTGAGCCAGTCGCCGCCGCCGCCGCCGCTCAGGTTGTCGGCGCCGGACCCGCCGATCAGCTGGTCCTCGCCGCCACCACCGGCCATCGAGTCCGCTCCTCGTCCTCCGATGAGCAGATCCGCCCAGGCACCGCCCACCAACCGGTCACGGCCCGGGCCCCCCTCGAGCGGGCGGGGCTGGCCATCGATCGTGGCGCCGATCATCACCGGCAGGGATGGGTCCGTATCGAAGGTGTCGCTGCCGTGCCCGAGGTCCCCGACGATCGCCCCGATGTAGCCCGCGGCGCAGCTCACCTCCGGAGCGGTCAATTCACCCGGCTTGGCGTTGTCCAGGGCGCACGCCGAGCCGCTGGCATCGGGATCCCCCAGCCCCTCAGGCGCAGTGATCGTGAGGCGACCGCTGGGCGCCGTGAACACGCTGATCCGGTTGTCGACCCCCCGGAAGTCGTTGAGCGTGAGGACATTCATCGACGCCGAGATGCTCGCTCCGCGACCCTGTGCGGTAACGACGCTCGCCGTCACGGCATGGTGCTCCGCTGCGTCCGCGGAGGCCGCCGCGGTGGCCGCAAGCGCCACGACGACCGTCAGCGCTGCTGTGGCTCGAAGCTTCATTCGAGTGCCATAACCCCGGTAAACGGCGTTTGCTGCGGATCCTCCTGCGGCTCAGGGAATGAGCACGACCTTGCCGATGTTCCGCCGCTCGGCAATGAAGGTGTGGGCCTCTCCGGAGCCCTCGAAGGAGAACGACTCGGCAACTACCGGGTCGATCTGGATCGTGCCGTCCTCGATCTCCTTACTGAGGGGTCCGATCACGCGATCGAGGCCCTCCCGGTCCTGCCAGGCGAGCATGTTGAGCCCGAAGATGCCCTTGTTCTCGCTCATCAATTGGAGGCTCTTCCACCACGGCACGGTGGCGAAGGGCATCCGTGCCAGGCTGCTGACCAGCTTCCGCATGTCTCGTCCCGTTCCAGCCGAGGCCTCCGTGAGCCCGTACATGACGAGCCGGCCCCCCTCGCGCAGGAGCCGGTAGTCCTTGCGGAAGTTCGTCGGACCGGTGGCGTCCATGATCAGATCGACTCCCTCTCCGTCAGTGAGGCGCCGAATCTCGCTCTCGAAGTCCCGCGTGCGGTAGTCGATCGGGTGCTCGACCCCCTGGGCCTGGATCGCCTCGTGCTTGGACGCCGACGCGGTGCCGAAGATCTCCGCCCCCCGCGAACGGGCGATCTGGATCGCCGAGATCCCCACACCGCCGCCGGCTGCATGGATGAGAACTCGCTCACCCGCCCGCAGGCCCCCCATCATCACGAGCGCCACGTATGAGGTCGCGTAGTTGACCGGGAACGCGGCACCCTGCTCGTAGCTGAACCCATCGGGCAGGGGAATCGCCTGGCTCTCGGGGATGGTGACCATTGACGCCTGGCCGCCGAACCGTGTGCCGGCCATAACCCTGTCCCCGACCTTCACCGCCTCGACTCCATCCCCCACCGACTCAACGTCGCCAGCCACCTCATACCCGAGGACACAGGGCGGCTTCGGTGCCTCCGGGTAGAGCCCCACCCGCGCCATCGTGTCGGCGAAGTTGATCCCCGCCGCCTTGACGGCGATTCGCACCTCGCCGGGGCCGACCGGCGGATCGGGCCGCTCCTGCACCTGCAGAACCTCCGGCCCTCCGTGGCCGGTGAGGACCACCGCTTTCATGAACCGACCCTACAGGGAGACGGCTCGCCCGACGGCGAAGCCGTCGAGCTCCAGGATCCGATCGATCGTCGCCGGATTGACCGGTGCGTCCGTCGTCAGGGCCATCACGGCGGTCTCTCCGCCCGACTCGGCACCCACCGCAGCCGAGACGATGTTGACCCCCTCCTCGCCGAAGACGGTCCCGACGCGACCGATCATTCCCGGCTGGTCGGTGTAGCGGAAGATCGCCAGGTGGTCCGCGAAGGGCAGATAGAAGTCCTCGCCCCAGACCCGCGCCAGATAGGGGATGTTGCGGGGCCCGACGCCCGTGCCGGCGACCTCGACGACGTCGCCGCCACTGTGGAGCCTGACCACGACGAGCTCCGTGAAATCCTCCGAAGACGCGTCGCGCGTTTCCGTCAGCTCGATGCCGCGCTCCTCGGCCATATGAGGACCGTTGACGAGGTTCACCGGCTCCTCAGTGTGGCCCGAGAGGATCCCGACCAGCGTGGCGATCCCGAGGATGCGGGTGTCCTGGTCGGCGAGCCGGCCGCGGAACTCCACCTCGACCCGGTCTGGGGTCCCGTCGGCGAGTGCCTGCGTCAGCCGGCCGAGCTTCTCGCTGAGCGGTACGAATGGCGCCAGTTGCTCCATCACCTCCGGCCGCACCGCGGCGATGTTCACGGCGGTCGTCACCACGCCGCCCGTCAGTGCCGCCGTCACCTGCTCGGCGGTGACGACGCCGGCGCGGTCCTGCGCCTCCTCAGTTGAGGCGCCGAGGTGCGGGGTGACGACTACGTCGTCGCGCTTCAGGATCGGATGATCCGTGAAGGGCTCCTCGGGGAAGACATCGAGCGCCGCGCCGGCGACCTTGCCCAAGTCGAGACCCTCGACGAGGGCGTCGAGGTCGACCAGCTCGCCGCGGGCGCAGTTGATGATCCGGACGCCGTCTCGCATCTTCGCGATCGCCTCGCCATTGATGAAGTCGACGGTCTCGGGCGTCTTCGGCAGATGCAGAGTGATGAAGTCGGCTCGCGCGTAGAGCTGATCTGGGTCCTCGACCCCCTCCACGCCGAGCTCACGGAAGCGGTCGGCTGTGACGAACTTGTCGTAGGCGGCCACGGGCATCTCGAACGCCTGGGCGCGCGCGGCGACGAGCTGGCCGATTCGCCCGAATCCGAACACGCCGAGCGTCTTGCCGTAGAGCTCTGTCCCCTTGAACTTGCCCCGGTCCCAGGCGCCGCCGGCCAGGGAGGCGTGCGCCTGCGGGATGTTGCGGCAGAGGGCCAGAATCAGGGCCAGGGTGTGCTCGGCCGCGGCGATCGAATTCGCCTCGGGGGCGTTCGCGACGACGATGCCGCGCTTGGTCGCCGCCTCGACGTCGACGTTGTCGACCCCGGTGCCGGCGCGGCCGATCACCTTGAGCCGCTCGGCTCGATCGATCAGCTCCGGGGTGAGCTTCGTCGCCGAGCGGATCAGGATGCCGTCGAACTCCCCGATGCGCTGCTCGAGCTCGGTTCCGTCCCACTCCAATCCGAGCTCGACGTCGAAGCTCTCCTGCAGCAGCTCGACGCCCGCGTCGGCGATCTTCTCCTTGACGAGGACCTTGGCCCGCTCGCTCATCGCCTCACCCCGTCGCCGTTCTCGAGCACCCAGTCGATGCAGGCGGTGAGCGCCTCGACGTCATCCGGGTCGACGGCCGGGAACATCCCGATTCGCAGCTGGTTTCGCCCGAGCTTGCGGTAGGGCTCGGTGTCGACGATGCCGTTCGCCCTCAGGGTGCTCGCGAGAGCCGGCGCGTCGACCGACTCGTCGAAGTCGATCGTGCCCACAACCGCCGAGCGCTTCGCCTGGTCGGCGACGAACGGCGTTGCGACCTCTGAGGCCTCGGCCCAGCCGTAGAGGCGCTCCGACGACGCGCGGCTCCGCGACACCCCGAAGTCGAGGCCGCCGCCGTCCAGCAACCACTCGACCTGGTCGGCGAGCAGGAACAGCGTCGCGATGGCGGGCGTGTTGTAGGTCTGCTCCTTCCGCGAGTTCTCCAGGGCGACCGCAAGCGAGAGGGAGGGCGGCTGCCAGCGGCCGCCGCCGCCGCCGTCGAGCTCCTCGATCCGCGCGATCGCGGCGGGGCTGAGCAGGGTGAGCCAGAGGCCGCCCTCGGCGGCGAAGGCCTTCTGCGGGGCGAAGTAGTAGGCGTCGACCTCCGCGACGTCGACCGGAAGGCCCGCCGCACCCGAGGTGGCGTCGATCAGGAGCAGGCTGTCGCCGGAATCCCCGGGCCGCCCCACCGGGACGACGACGCCGGTCGAGGTCTCGTTGTGGGCCCACGCGATCACGTCGGCCTCGGGATCCGCGACCGGCTCAGGCGCGTCGCCCGGCTCGGCCTCGACGACGATCGGATCAGCCAGGAACGGCGCAGCAGCCGTGGACTTGGCGAACTTCGAGGAGAACTCGCCGTAGCTCAGGTGCAGCGCGCGGTCTCGGACGAGCCAGGCCGTCGCGGCGTCCCAGAACGCGGTGGTGCCGCCATTGCCGAGCGCGATCTCGTAGCCGTCGGGAAGGGCAAAGAGCTCCGCGAGGCCCGAGCGAACGCGCCCGACCAGTTCCCGGATCGGCTGCTGGCGATGCGAGGTTCCCATCAGGTCGTTCTGGGTCGCGAGCTTGGCGAGCGCCTCCGGCCTCACCTTGGAGGGGCCGCAGCCGAACCGTCCGTCGGCCGGCCTCAGTGCAGCTGGGATTTCAACGATCGTCCGTTCCATCGATTCAGAGCGAGCCGCAAGGCTAGCCATCGCCCAACACGGGCGTTATTCCGTTGAGACGGTGGAAAGCCCTCCGAATGGTGGAGTAGGGTGGCCGCGCGTCCATTTGGGGGAAGGCTCGCCCGGGGGCGCAATCCCCACGACCTCGACCTGGGAGAGAGCATGTACCCGATCAGCTACGAGGCGGACCCCGCGCTCGAAGGCCGGAACCGCCTGACAACGTTCTTCCGCTACATCGTCGCGATCCCCTGGCTGATCGTGGCCTACGTCTACGGGATCGTCGCCGAGATCGCGGCGATCATCGCCTGGTTCGCGATCGTCTTCACCGGCAAATACCCGGAGGGGCTGTACAACTTCAACGCCGGTTACGTGCGGATGTCCGGGAGGACGAACAGCTTCCTCTACCTGCTGAGCGACGAGTTCCCGCCTTTTGGCGGCGAAGAGGCGCCGGGCTACCCGGTTCGAATCGGCGTCCCTGCGCCGCTCGGGGAGTACAGCCGTCTCAAGACGGGGCTCCGGCTGATCATCGGCATCCCGGTGATGCTGCTCGCGATCGTGCAGGGGATCATCCTGTACGTCGTCTCGATCATCGCCTGGTTCGCGATCCTGTTCACGGGCAAGCTTGGGGAGGGTCTCTTCAACCCGATGCTTTCGGCGATGGCCTACCTCGTCAGGACCAGCGGCTACTTCCTGCTGATCACCGAGGACTGGCCGCCGTTCTCGTATGAGGAGTCCGGGTCGACGCCGCCTTCTGGCCAGATCTCGAGCGAGGCGGAAAGCCGCACCCCCGAGGTCTAGAAGGTGTACCCAGTGAGTTACGAAGCGGACTATGTGGGGAAGGAGAACAAGTGACCTTTGCTGAGGCAGTCAGGTCTGGATTCGACCATTACGTGAAGTTCGACGGCCGCGCGTCAAGACCGGCATTCTGGTGGTGGTTCCTGTTTGGGATCCTGGTTGGGATTGGCGCCACCATCATCGACGTCATCATCGGCAGCTTCGGTGTGGTGAGCGGACTGGCGTCACTGGCGCTGCTGCTGCCGAACCTCTCGGTGGCGATACGACGGCTGCACGACACTGACCACTCCGGCTGGTGGGTGCTGATCGGCCTGATCCCGATCATCGGGTTCATCGTGCTGCTCATCTTCTACCTGCGCCAGAGCGATCCGGGTGACAACCAGTACGGGCCGCCACCCCCGGACGGAGTCCCGGCACCCACCGTCGCCTGAGCAGCCCCTAGTCCGTCTCTCGCCACTCATACGGCAGGAACTTGCCGTTGAGGACGATCTCCACCCTGTCTCCCTTGTCGTCCGGCAGGCGCCGAACCGTGAAGCCGAAGTTGATCGCGCTCATGATCCCGTCCCCGAACTCCTCGTGGATCAGTTCCTTGAGCGCCGGGCCATAGACCTGAACGATCTCGTATAGCCGGTAGATGGTCGGATCGGTCGGCACCACCTCGTCCAGCCCACCCCGCATCGGCGACGCAGTCAGCTCCGGGATGGCATCTGCGTGCAGGCCCAGCGCCTCAGTGACGGCACGGGCCTGCGTGTCGTCGAGCGGGAACTGGCCCAGCAAGGCCGCCGTCGCCCACTCGACCGGTGCGTTCAGGCGCTCCGCCAATTCGCCCCAGCTCAGCCCTCGCGAGTGCTTGGCCGCCAGGATCTCCTCGGTGAGCTCTGCTCGGGTCATCGCCCGGAGCCTATCCGGCTAGTCGTCGATCCAGGGCATCATCGCGCGGAGGTCCCTGCCGACCTTCTCGACCTGTGAGTTGGCCGCCTCCTCACGCATGCGCTGGAAGTTCTCCTGACCCGCCTCGTTCTCGGCGATCCACTCCTTCGCGAACTCGCCGGACTGGATGTCGGCGAGGATCTTCCTCATCGCCTGGCGGGTTTCGTCGGTGATCACCTTCGGCCCGCGGGTCATGTCGCCGTACTCCGCCGTGTTCGAGATCGAGTGCCGCATCCCCTGGATGCCGTGCTCGTACATCAGATCGACGATCAGCTTGAGCTCGTGCAGGCACTCGAAGTAGGCGAGCCGCGGGTCGTACCCCGCCTCGACCAGCGTGTCGAAGCCGGCGCGCACGAGCTCGGTGGCGCCGCCGCAGAGGACCGCCTGCTCGCCGAACAGGTCGGTCTCGGCCTCGTCCTTGAAGGTCGTCTCGATGATGCCGGCGCGGCCCCCGCCGATGCCCGACGCGTAGGCGAGGACCTGCTCGCGGGCGGTGCCGGTCGCGTCCTGATGGATCGCCATCAGGCAGGGAACCCCCTGCCCCTCCACGAACTCGCGGCGGACCAGGTGGCCGGGCCCCTTCGGGGCGACCATCCCCACGTCCACGTCAGGTGGCGGCTCGATCTGCCCGAAGCGGATGGCGAATCCGTGGGCGAACATGAGCAGGTTGCCGTCGGCGATCCCGTCAGAGATCTCCTCGTTCCAGATCTGAGCCTGCTTCTCGTCCGGCAGCAGGATCATCACGACGTCGCCTCTGCTGGCCGCGTCAGTGACGTCGAGCACCTCGAGCCCCTCGGCCTCCGCGTCGGCGCGGCTCGAAGAGTCGGGGCGCAGCCCCACCACCACGTCCATCCCCGAGTCCTTCAGGTTGAGCGCGTGCGCGTGCCCCTGGGAGCCGTAGCCCAGGATCGCGATCGTCTTCCCCTCCAGTGCGGAGAGGTCCGCATCCTTGTCGTAGAGGACGTCCTCGGCGGCCATGAGGCGGCGGATGCTAGCGACCGGCCGGTTGGGGCAACTGGCCCCGCAGGAGCTTTCCGGACGCGGTCCTCGGCAGGCTCTCGACGAAGTCGACCCGTTTCGGCACCTTGTAGGGGGCGAGCGAAGAGGAGCAGTGCGACCGGATCTCTTCGTCGCCGGCCTCTGCCCCCTCGCGCAGTACGACCAGGGCGCAGACCATCTCCTGCCATTCGGGATCCGGTCGTCCGACCACCGCGGCGTCGGCGACCGCGGGGTGCGCGATCAGGACGGCCTCGACTTCGGCCGGCATCACGTTCTCAGCGCCCGTGACGATCACCTCGCTGTTGCGACCGGTGACGTAGAGAAATCCCTCCTCGTCGATATGACCGAGGTCACCGGTGTGGAGCCAGTCGTCGCTCTCGTAGCAACCCGGAGCGACGGTCGGACCTTGCACCAGGATCTCGCCGTCTTCGATCCGGACGTGAGTGGTGAGCAGGGGCCGGCCGGCTGAGCCGACCTTTCGCTCGGCGTCCTCGGGGGACAGGGTGGTGACCTGCGAGCAGGTTTCGGTCATGCCGTAGGTCTGGACGACGGTGGCGCCACGGCCGAGCGCTGCGCGGAGGGCATCCGAGGGCACCGGCCCGCCCCCGATCAGAATCGCGCGTGGAGCGGAGAGATCGGCGTCGGCCTCCAGCAGGCGGATCAGCTGAGTCGGGACGAGCGAGAGGACGGAGATGTCACCCGAGACGAGGGTGTTGGCGACCTGCTCGGTGTCGAAGCCGTCGAGCAGGACCGCTGTGGTGCCGTAGATCACCGAGCGGATGACGATCGAGAGGCCGGCGACGTGGCTGAGCGGCAGGCAGCAGAGCCAGCGGTCGGACGGATCGACGCCGATGTTGAACGCCGATCCCATCGCGCTGAAGAGGAAGTTCCCGTAGGTGAGCCCGACGGGCCGGGGCTCACCGGAGGTCCCGCTGGTCAGGATGCGGCACTGGAGGTCGGCCATGTCGTGCTCGCCCAGCAGCGGCAGGTCAGCCTCCGTCTGGGTGAGCTCGGCCGCGTCGTTCAGGTCGACCGCCGGCCGCTCCGCGGCCAGCACGGCCGCCCGCTCGGCCTCGGTGAGCCGGGGGCTGAGAGGCAGGGCGACGGCGCCGAGCTTCATCAGGGCATGCAGCAGGACGACCTCCTCGCGGCGCGGATGCATGGTGAGCGCCGCGACGGCATCCCTCCTCACCCCGTAGGCGGCCAGCCGGCGAGCGACCCAGGTCGCCTCCGCCTCCAGCTCCGCGTACGTGACGCTGGACGCTTCGGTGACCAGCGCGGTCCGCTCGGGGCAACTGTGCGCCCGTTGCGCGAGCCAGTTGTCGAGCTTCACGAGCGAAAGTCTATGGTTGCCGCCGTGCCGAGACGCCACAAGGACGCTCCGCCCGAGGAGCAGCTCTACGCGCCGATCGAGTGGCGCGCCGAGGGGGATTACGAGGACGTGATCTACGAGCGCGGCGATCAGATCGCGAAGATCTCGATCAACCGCCCGGAGGTCCACAACGCCTTTCGCCCCCCGACCATCGCCGAGCTGCGAGACGCCTTCACCCAGGCCCGCGATGACGTCGGGGTTGCCACGATCATCTTCACCGGGGCTGGCGACAGGGCGTTCTGCTCAGGCGGCGACCAGCGCATTCGCGGTGACGACGGCTACATCGGCAAGGACGAGGTCGCCCAGCAGGGCGTCGGCCGCCTCGATGTCGGGGACCTGCACGTCCAGATCCGACGACTGCCGAAGCCGGTGGTCGCGATGGTCGCCGGTTACGCGGTCGGCGGCGGGCACATCCTGCACCTGGTCTGCGACCTGACGATCGCCGGCGACAACGCGGTCTTCGGCCAGACCGGTCCGCGCGTGGGCAGCTTCGATGGTGGCTTCGGCGCATCACTGCTCGCCCGCAACGTCGGGGTGAAGAAGGCCAAGGAGATCTGGTTTCTCTCGCGCCTCTACGACGCCCAGGAGGCCCTCGACATGGGACTGGTCAACACGGTCGTCCCGCTCGACCAGCTGGAGCGCGAGACCGTCGCCTGGTGCCGCGAGATGGCGGCCCTCTCCCCCCTCTCGCTGCGCCTGCTCAAGGCGAGCTTCAACGCGACCGAGGACGGGCTCACCGGTATCCAGCAGCTCTCCCACGACGCGACGCTCCTCTTCTACATGACCGAGGAGGGCCAGGAGGGGCGCAACGCCTACCAGCAGGGACGCAGCCCGGACTTCTCCAAGTACCCGAAGAGGCCCTAGGGGAGGTTCCGCCTCTTGAGGATCTGGCTGATGGCGGCGCGTCCGCGGACGCTGCCCGCCGCAATTGCACCGGTGCTCGTGGGCACGGCCGCCGCCATCGAGAAGGCGGGCGAGCTGCCGCGGGTCGGCGCCTTCATCGCCGCCCTGATCGGGTCGATCTTCATCCAGATCGGGACCAACCTCGCGAACGACTACTCGGACGCGAAGCGCGGTGCGGACACGGTCGACCGGCTGGGCCCGGTCCGGGTGACGGCGGCCGGCCTGGTGGCTCCGCGCAGCGTGCTGATCGCGACATGGCTCGCATTCGGCATCGCGGTCGTCGCCGGGATCTACCTCGCCACTGTCGCGGGCTGGGTGATCATCGCCGTGGGCGTGGCGTCGATCGCCGCGGGCGTCCTCTACACCGGCGGCCCGTGGCCGTACGGCTACGCGGGTCTCGGAGAGCTCTTCGTCTTTCTCTTCTTCGGGCTCGTGGCGGTGAATGGCTCCTACTACGTGCAGCTCGAGGAGCTCGGGTGGTTCCCGTTCGGCCTCTCGGTGGCCGTTGGATGCCTGGCAACGGCGATCCTCGTCGTCAACAACGTCCGGGACCTCGACACTGACCGCCGTGCCGGCAAGCACACGCTCGCCGTACGGCTGGGCAGGGAGGGCGCGCGCCGGCTCTACGCGGGTCTGGTGGTGGCCGCATACGCATGCCTGCTCGGGACCGTCACGTCCCACGGTGGGGCCTGGTGGGTGCTGCTCGGCCTGCTCTCGATCCCCTTCGCGATCCGACCGGCTCGAGCGGTGCTGACCCGCACCGATGGCCCCGCCCTGAACGGAGCGCTGGCTGGGACCGGCGCCCTGCTCGGCGTCTTCAGCCTGCTGGTTTCCGCCGGGCTGCTGATCGCTTCGTAGCATCGGCACGTGCATCTCGAGGAAATCGAGGTCATCCCTTACTCCCTGCCGTTCCGCGAGCCCTACATCACCGCGCGGGGGGAACTTCACGAGCGGAAGCTGCTGCTGGTGCGGATCCGCGGCGAGGGCATTGAGGGATGGGGCGAGACCGCCTCCCTCTCCCTGCGCGGCGGCGCCGGCATCGAGGAGATCGCGGCCGAGGTTCGGGACCGTTGCTGGCCGGGGCTGCTGGACGGAGAGGTGGAGCCGACGCGTATCTGGTCCGCGATCGCGCGCTGCCGCAACCGGGGCGCCTCTCCGCCTGCGGTCGCAGCCGTGGACATCGCGCTCCACGACCTGGCCGGGCGGGCATCCGGCGAGCCGGTGTGGCGGCTGCTCGGGGCGTCGGAGGCGTCTCCGGTGATCTGCAACGCAACACTGCCGGCTGCCAATCCGGGTGAGACGAGACGACTCGCCCAGGGCTGGGCGGATGAAGGCTTCCGGACGTTCAAGCTCAAGGTCGGCCTGCCGGGGGACGTCACGCAGGTCGCAACCGTCAGACAGACGCTCGGGGCCGCAATCGAGATCCGCGTCGATGCCAACGGGGCCTGGGGCGTCGATGACGCGGCCGACCGGCTCGAGGCGCTCGCCCGGCACCGAATCGAGCTCGCCGAGCAGCCGGTCGGCACCTTCGAGCAGATGGTTGAGCTGCGCCGTCGGGTGGACGTTCGAATCGCCGCGGACGAGAGCCTCGTCTCCCCGTTCGACGCCCGTCGCGCCAAGGAGCTCGACGCCTGCGACGTCGCCGCCGTCAAGGTCGCCAAGGTTGGTGGGCTCGGCGCGGCGCTCGAGATCGCCGAGACCATGCCCTCGTACCTGTCGAGCTCGCTCGAGGGTCCCGTCGGGATCACCGCAGCCGCCCATGCGGTCCAGGCTCTTCGCTACCGGAACGGCGATGCCGGTGTGGCCCACGGCCTCGCCACCGAGCGGCTCTTCTCCGCGACCGTGGGACGTGGTGCCAGCGCCGAGCGCGACGAGCTTCATCTCGACGAGCGACCCGGGCTCGGCATCGAGGTCGACGAAGACGCGCTTGCGGCTCGCCGCCTCGACTGATCTAGCGTTAGATGCGAGGGTGCGCTGCAGCCGAAGGCGAAGCGCAACCCGTTTGATGATGGATCCGAGCAACCGCAACACCGCCCTCGCCTCCGCGATGGTCGAAGAGTTCGCGCGCAGTGGAGTTCGTCGCGCGGTCATCTCCCCCGGCTCGCGCTCGACGCCGCTGGCCGTGGCCCTCTGGCGCGAACCGGACATCGAGGTGAGCGTGATTCTCGACGAGCGCAGCGCCGGATTCTTCGCTCTGGGCGGCGCGCTCGCCACCGGCGTACCGGGCGTCGTGCTCTGCACCTCCGGCTCGGCCGCGGCAAACCTCCACCCCGCGGTCGTCGAGGCCGACGAGGCCGGCGTGCCGGTGATCGTGCTGACCGCCGACCGGCCGCCGGAGCTCCGCGACATCGGAGCCGGCCAGACGATCGACCAGCTGAAGCTCTACGGCGACGCGGTCCGCTGGTTCTGCGAGGTCGGGACGCACGAGGCTGACAACGACGGCCTCCTGCACTTTCGCTCGGTGGCCTGCCGCGCTCACGCCGAAGCGGTCGGCGATCCCCGCCCGGGCCCCGTGCATCTGAACGTTCCCTGGCGCGAGCCGCTCGCGCCCGTCACCGTCGAGGGCCAGGTGAGCGCGACCGATTCGCTGGCGCTCGAGGGTCGCGGCGGTGCCCCACTTCAGGCGATCTCCGCCGGGTCGTCCAGGGCCGACGAGGCGTCGCTCGATGACCTGGCCGAGCGGATCGAGCGCGCGCCGCGTGGCCTCATCGTGGCGGGCCGGCAGAGTGACCCCGGCTTGGCGAGTCCTGTGGCGGACCTCGCGGCCGCGGCCGGCTTTCCGATCCTCGCCGAGCCGACCTCCCAGCTGCGCCGTGGCCCACACGACCGCTCGCTGGTCGTCACCGCCTACGACGCCATCGTCCGGGACCGGCCGGGCGCCCTTGAGCCGGAGCTGATCATCCGCTTCGGGGATCTTCCCACGAGCAAACCGCTGCGACAGTGGCTTGCTGCGATCGAGGGCCTCCACCAGGTCGTGATCGACCCGAAGGGGGAATGGCGCGAGCCGACGCGCCGGGCCGCGACCGTCCTGCGGGCTGAGCCGACCGCCACCTCACGGGCGCTCACCGACCGGCTATCACGGCAGAGGCCGGGGGCCGCCACGGTCGCCGGATCGCCCTTCGCCTCAGGCTGGCTGGACGCCGAGCGCGCGGTGCGGGAGGCGGCCGATGGGCACCTCGAGGCGCTCGACGAGCTCAGCGAGCCGGGGGTCTGGAGCGCCCTGGGACGCGCGCTCCGCGACGGCGACTCGGTCTTCGCCGCCTCGAGCATGCCGGTGCGTGACCTGGAGGCCTTCCTGCGCCCGGGGCCGGAGGGTGTTCGGTTCGCCGCGAATCGGGGAGCGAACGGAATCGACGGCCTGGTCTCGAGTGCCGCCGGCCTTGCCGCTGCCACCGGCAGCCGCACCTGGGCCGTGCTCGGCGATCTCGCCCTCTTCCACGACATCGGCGGGCTGGCGGCCGTAGGCCAGGCGCCGGAGCTGCGCCTGATCGTGCTGGACAACTCCGGAGGCGGAATCTTCCACTTCCTGCCTCAGGCGGAGGCGATGCTCGAAGCCGAGTTCGAGGCCCTGCTCGGCACTCCGGCGGGCCGCGACCCCGCTGAGGCGGCGCGGCTGTTCGATCTGACGGTCGCCGTGCCGGAGACGCCTGCCGAGCTCTGCGAGGCCCTGGCGGGCGACGCCCGGATGATCGTGGTGAGAACCGACCGCCGCCGCAACCGGGAGCTCCACCGGGAGCTTGCCGAGGCCGCAGCGGCGGCTGTCAGTTAGGAAGCAAGCAACGACTCAGGCCGCCGCCGGCACCGCGCCGATCTGCTGCATCAGCGCCATGTTGTCCGTGACGCCCCAGTGCTCCGCACACTTGCCGTCCTCGAATCGCACGATGTCGATGCTCTTGATCTCGAACGACTTGTCGGTTGCGGGAACGCCCATGAACTCGCCGGTGTGCCGGCCGGTGATGGTGACCTGCGCGGATGCCATGTCGCCGCTCTCAACGGTCGGCCCCATGGTCGCCCTCAGGTCGGAGAACGCGCCGCGCATGGTGTTGACGAAGAACCTGACGCCCTCCTTGCCCTCGGGCTGGCCGGGAAGGCCCTGTTCGTGGTCGACGACGTCATCGGTGACCAACTCGTCGATGGCGTCCATGTTGCCCTTGCTGAGCATCTCGTCATAAAACTCCTGGATCAAATCGGCACCTTCAGCCATGGTCTCTCCTTCTCCTTCGCTTTTCCCAGGGACAATCCACTCACGGTGGACTTGCCGTGTCAAGGTCCCGTGACCGCTTCGAGCGTTACCCGCTACGAGGCCAATAGCGGGAGCAGCGCCTCGAACTTGAGCTCCGACTCCTGAAGCTCGGCCGAGGGATCCGAGTCCGCCACGATCCCGCAGCCCGCGAACAGGTGCGCCTCGCGATCGCGCACCAGCGCGGAGCGCAGCCCCACGCAGAACTCGCCGTCATCGGCGGCGTCCATCCAGCCGACCGGGCCGGTGTACCAGCCGCGGTCGATGCCCTCCAGCTCCTGGATCAGCTTCAGCGCCGGCTCCTTCGGCTCTCCGCCGATCGCCGGCGTTGGGTGCAGAAGGCCCGCGAGCTCGATGGCGCTGTTCGATTCCGCCAGCTGCGCCCGGATCGGCGTGGCGAGGTGCTGCAGGTTGCCGACCTTGACGACGAACGGCTGGCTCTCGGCGTGCACCCAGACGGCATGGGTCCGCAGGCTCCGCTCGATCCTTCGCACGACGATCCCGTGCTCGTCGCGGACCTTCGGGCTGCGCAGCATCGCCTCCCCCAGATGGTCGTCCACGGCAGGGTCCGCGCTCCGGGAGGTCGTTCCGGCCAGCGCGACGGTGGCCGCCACGGGGCCGGAGCGCCGCACGAGCAGCTCCGGGCTCGCCCCGATGAAGGCCGCCTGGCCGGTCCCGACAGCGAAGCAGAAGCAGGATGGAAAGAGGTCGCGGAGCGCGCCGAACAGGGCCCCGGGATCGTGGGCGGACGGCGCCTCGACCGTCAGCTCGCGCGCCAGGACGACCTTCTCGATCGAGGTCGAGCGGATGCGCTCGACCGCCGCGGCGACGATCTTCTCGTAGCGCTCCGGCGAATAGCGGCCGAAGATCCGCGTCGCGGCGCTCGGGTGGGGATCCGCGGGCGTCAGCACGCCGGCGCGCAGCGATCCGATCCTGCCGGAGACTCGGCGCAGGAGCTGGTCGGGGTCTGCCCCGGGCTCGAGAAAGATCGAGGCGGTCAAGAAGGCGCCGTCGGGGCTGCGGGCGAGCGCGATCTCGGGCAGCACCGCGAGGGCCGGAGGCAGCGAGGACCAGAGCGGATCCGACCCGCCGCGCGGGGAGAAAGCGAATCCGATGGACCAGACGGGGCCGGCGCCCGCGGGCAGCTCGTCGGGCTCCACCGCGACGCGGCTGTGCTCGACGCGAGCGCAGCGCTCCGCCAGGTCGCTGAAGCGGTCCTCTCCCCTGCTCACCACGGCGATGGCCGACCCCATGCCCGCCAGGGCGAACCCACGGTCCGGCTGCTCCCAGCAGAACCAGCGGTCTGCAGCCAGCCGCGAGCCGGCCACGATCGCCGCTGGATCCACCTTCGGATCGATCTCGACGGTGGCCGAGACGAGCTGCGCGGGGCGGTCTCGGTCAGCGCGCGAGAGTGCGCCCTCGAGTGCGGCGAGCAGCGTCTCGGTCGATTCCGCCGCGAGCGCCATCCTGTCGGCGGACTACGTGTCCGACTTGGAGCGGGCGATGGCGACCTCGCCCGTGCGGACCATCTCGATCAGGCCGTGCGGGCGGATCATCCGCTCGAAGGCCTCGATCTTGTCTGCGCTGCCGGTGACCTCGATGGTCAAAGAGCGGCGGGAGACGTCGACGATCTTGGCCCGGAAGATCTCGGCGAACTGCATGATCTCGGCGCGGCTCTCGATCGGCGCCGAGACCTTGAACAGGGCCATTTCGCGGGCGATCGTCTCGCCCGGCTCCATGTCCCTGATCTTGATCACGTTGACCAGCTTGTGGAGCTGCTTGGTGACCTGATCGATCGGGTGCACCGCGCCGTCCACCGTCAGGGTGATCCGGGAGACCTCGGGGTCCTCGGTGGGACCGACGGCGAGAGTGTCGATGTTGAATCCGCGGCGGCTGAAGAGCCCGGCGATCCGAGCGAGGACTCCCGGGCGGTTCTCGACCAGGATCGAGAGGACGTGCTTGCGGCCGGTGAGCGCGCCCGCCGCCGCGTCCAGGTCCTCGAGCTTGATCAGGTCTGGGGTTCCGGCTTCCATCTCAGCCGACCATGTCCCGCGCGGCGGCGCCGGCCGGGATCATCGGGTAGCAGTTCTCGTCCTGGGTGACGCGGACGTCCAGCAGGACCGGGCCCTCGGTCGCGAGCGCCTCGCGCATGGCCGCCTCGACCTCGTTCTTGTCGTCGACCATCATGCCCTTGACGCCGAAGGCGTCGGCCAGCTTGGGCCAGTCGGGGCTCGGGCCCATCTCGACGGAGGAGTAACGCCCGTCCCAGAAGAGCTCCTGCCATTGGCGGACCATGCCGAAGTAGCCGTTGTTCATGAGGAAGACCTTCACCGGGACATCGTGGCGAACGGCGGTGGCGAATTCCTGGCAGGTCATGATCAGGCTGCCGTCGCCCGCGAGGCAGACGACGGTCTCGTCCGGGCAGGCCACCTTGGCGCCGATGGCCGAGGGCAGGCCGAAGCCCATTGTGCCCAGGCCGCCCGAGTTGATCCAACGGCGCGGCCTGTCGAAGTCGTAGTACTGCGCTGCCCACATCTGGTGCTGGCCGACGTCGGAGGTGATGATCGCGTCGCCATCCGTCGCCGCGTACATGGCCTGGATCATCCGCTGCGGCTTGATCTCGTTGTCATCGGAGTCGTCGTAGCCCAGCGGGTACTCCTTCTGCCAGGCGCCGATCTGGTTCCACCAGGCGTCGAGCCGGCTGCGGTCGGCCTTGAGCGCGCGGTACTCCTTGGTCAGCTTCGGGAGGACCTCCCTGGCGTCGCCGACGATCGGAATGTGCGCGGGGACGTTCTTCGAGATCTCGGCCGGGTCAATGTCGATGTGTACGAACTTGGCCCGGGGCGCGAACTCGGAGAGCTTGCCCGTGATGCGATCGTCGAAGCGGGACCCGATTGCGACGATCAGGTCGGCGTTGTCCATCGAGTAGTTGGCGGTGCGGGTGCCGTGCATACCGAGCATCCCGAGCCACTGCTCGTGCGGGGCCGGGAACGCTCCGAGGCCCATCACGGTGGAGGTGACGGGGAAGTTGTCGGACAGGGCGAGCTCGCGGAGCTCCTCGGAGGCGTTGGCGTTGACCACGCCGCCGCCCGTGTAGAGCACCGGCCGCTGGGAGTTGGCCAGGGCCTTGGCGGCCAGGCGGATCTGCTTGATGTTCCCCTCGGTCGAGGGCTTGTAGCCCGGCAGGGTCGGCGTCTCGGTCATCGGCTCGTACTCGATGTCCGCGCGGGAGAGGTCCTGTGGCACGTCGACCAGCACGGGGCCGGGGCGCCCCGTCGAGGCGATGTGGAAGGCCGAGTGCACGTACTCCGGGATGCTGCGCGGGTCCTGAACCATCAGCGAGTGCTTGACGACCGGCATCGTGATGCCGTTGACGTCCGCCTCCTGGAAGCCGTCGGTCCCGATCAGGTCGGTCCGGACCTGCCCGGTGACGAAGACCGTCGGGACCGAGTCGAGCATCGCGTCGGCGATCGGGGTGACCAGATTGGTCGCACCGGGACCCGAGGTCGCAAAGGCGACGCCGACCCGGCCGGAGGCCTTGGCGTAGCCCTCGGCCATGTGGCCCGCGCCCTGCTCGTGCCGCGCCTGGATGTGGGTGATCTCGGCGTCGTGGACGGCGTCGTAGATCGGCAGGTTCGCCCCGCCCGGGATACCGAAGATGTGTTGCGTGCCCTCGGCCTTGAGGGCCTCCATCAGAGCGTCAGCGGCTCGCATGGGCCGATGGTAGCCAAGCGCCCCCAGCGGGCGTGAATCAGCGAGTGCCGGCCGGCTCCTGTGAGGGCTTCCACTGCGTCTGCGGATCGATCGCCGAGTCGATCACGCGGTCCCGATGCCGCTCGATCGTGGTCAGCATCGAGCGGACGAGCTCGTCGCCGAGGTAGGCCGGCTCCAGTCCCAGGTCCAGCAGCTTGGTGTGAACCGGGTTGTAGTAGTGCTCCTCGAGCTCCACGCGCGGGTTCTCGACGTGCTCGACCTCGACCTCGATGCCGATCTCGGCCGACGACGCTTGGACCAGCTCGGCCAGCTGGCCGACCGAGAAGCTCTCGGTGAACTGGTTGAAGACCCGGTACTCCCCGGACGCGGCCGGGTTGTCGACCGCCAGCTCGACGCACTGGAGCGTGTCGCGGATGTTCAGGAACCCGCGAGTCTGGCCGCCCTTGCCGTAGACGGTGAGCGGATGCCCGATCACCGCCTGCACGCAGAAGCGGTTGAGGACCGTGCCGAACCATTCGTCGTAGTCGAAGCGGGTGTTGAGGCGCTCGTCCCGGGAGGTCTCGTCGGTCTCGATGCCGTAGACGACGCCCTGGTTGAGGTCGGTCGATCGCAGCCCCCAGATCCGGCAGGCGAACTGGATGTTGTTGGAGTCGTGAACCTTGGAGAGGTGGTAGAGCGAGCCCGGGAGCTTGGGGAAGGGCAGGGTGTCCTTGCGGCCCTTGTGCTCGATCTCGATGAAGCCCTCCTCGATGTCGATGTTGGGCGTGCCGTACTCGCCCATCGTCCCGAGCTTCACTAGGTGGCAGTCCGGTGCGTGATCGCGGAGGAAGAAGAGGAGGTTGAGCGTGCCGATGACGTTCGTGTACTGCGTCTCCACGGCCTGCTCGCGGCTCGCCATCGAGAACGGCGCGGATGGCTGCTCGCCGTAGTGGATGACCGCCTCGGGCTTCGTCTCGACGATCACCCGCTCGAGGAACTCCGGATCCTCGATTGCGCCCACATATGAGGCGATCTCCCGCCCGGAGATCTCCCCCCACGCCTCGATCCGCTCGTCGAGGGAGCGGATTGGAGTGAGTGAGTCTGTGCCGTGCTTCTCGTGCCAGCGGCGGCGCGAGTAGTTGTCGACGACGGAGACCTCGTGCCCGCCGGCGGAGAAGCGCATCGCCGTCGGCCAGCCTAGATAGCCGTCGCCCCCGAGGATGAGGACGCGCATGGTGAAGGCGGCAGGGTAACGCCCGGAACGGCGCATCGTCGTGCCCGCCGTGGATATCCGGCGAGGCCTATTCTGGCGCCGCCTTGACCGTCCCCACGATCGCATCGGTCTTCCCGGAAGAGCTCACTGCGCTGCGTGCCTTCGGGCTCGTCCTCGCCGCCCTCCTGATCGCGTTTGCGATCTGGCGACGGCGCTCCCTCTCCAACGGCGCGGTGCTGCTGGCGCTTCTGGGCGGACTCGCCCTCGCCATCGTTTCGGGGACGGAGCTCCTCAACTCGGTCCTCTCCGCCTTCTCGTTCGAGCGCGGCAACGGCGGACGAATCCTGGGGCTCGCGGTCTTCGCGATCGTCGTCCTCTTCCTGCTCGTCTTGCGAGCGCTCACCGAGAGCTCGCGTATGAACGACCAGCTGTCGGCTCTGCTCGAGGGCATCGCCTGGGAGGAGTTCCGGGAGGCCAAGCTTCCTGAGCGTTTTCGCGACAAGGTGGCGGTCGTCATTCCCGCCTACAACGAGGCCGAGAGCGTCGGCGACGTCGTCCGCAGCATCCCCCCCGAAGTCTGCGGAGAACAGACCGCCGTGCTCGTGGTGGACGACGGGTCACGGGACGACACCAGCGAGGAGGCCGCGAAGGCCGGGGCGATAGTCGCCCGGCACGTGATCAATCGCGGTGGCGGAGCCGCGCTGCGGACGGGCTACCGCCTGATGGCGGAGTCCGGTTCGCTGATCGTCGTGACGCTGGACGCGGACGGGCAGCACCTGCCGAGCGAGATGGAGCGGCTGGTCAAGCCGGTGCTGGACGACGAGGTGGACGTTGCCCACGGCTCACGCGTCCTGGGCGATGCGGACCCCAACTCGCCCTCGCGCGAACTGGGGATCGTCCTGTTCAACAGGATCATCTCCTTCATCACGCGCACCAAGGTGTCCGATGCCTCGAACGGCTATCGCGCGGTCCGCACCACGGTGCTGCCTCAGCTGGTCCTGCGGCAGGAGCAGTTCCACACCTCCGAGTTCCTGATCGAGGCGATCAAGCGCGGCGTCCCGGCCAAGGAGGTGCCCGTCACCGTGGCCAAGCGGACCCACGGCCACTCGAAGAAGCCGGCGGTCGTTCGTTACGGGCTGGGCTTCACCAACGCGATCGTCCGCACCTGGCTCAGGTAGAGCGGTGCGCCGGGCCCGGCCGAACCTCTGACGGGTCGGGCAGGTAGAGCTCCGTGCCGCAGCGGGTGCAGACCTGGACGTGGAGCTTGAGGATCTTGCCGCAGGTCGGGCAGCGGCGCTCGGGCTCCTCGCGCTCGGAGCGGAAGAGGACCACGGCGACGAGACCGAAGACCGGGATCACCGTCCCGATCAGGAACCAGAGGAAGAACGAGCTGCCCTTCGAGCGGCCGATGATCCCGGTCGCCAGGCCGAAGAGGAGGGCGATGATCACGTAGGGCGCACCGGCCATCGACACCAGGGTACGGCCGGGCGGCCACCTGGACGCTCTACAACAGCCTGCTCGACCACCGGTCGCTGGGCAACCAGCGACTCTGACGGTGAACTAGAGCCGCTCTCGGATCAGCTTGGTGACGGCGCCGCCGTCCGCGCGGCCCTTGCTCTCCTTCATCACCGCTCCGACGATCCGCCCGATCGCCTTCTCGTTCCCCTGCCGGACCTGTTTGGCGGCCTCCGGCTCGGCCTCGATCGCTCGGTCGACGATGCCCTCGAGCTCCGAGGTATCCGAGATCTGGGCCAGCCCGTCCCGTTCCACGATCTCCGCCGGATCGCCTCCCTCCTCGACGAGTTTCGCCAGCACCTGCTTGCCGGCACCGTGCGAGATGGTCTTCTGTTCGACCAGGCCGGCGAGGGCGGCGACGGCCTCCGGGGCGGCCTTCGAGGCAAGCGGGTCGTCCTCCGCGCCCACCTGCCGGAGCGTCGCCACCAGCTCACCGGTGACCCAGTTTGCGATCGATTTGACGGGTGTGCCGTCCGCCGCGGCAACGGCCCGCTCGAAGTACTCGCCGTAGTCGGACTGGAAGGCGAGCATGGTTGCGGCCTCCTCGGAGAGGCCGATCTCGTTCAGATAGCGCTCCCGACGGTGCGCCGGCAGCTCGGGCAGCGACTCGCGCGCCTCACGCAGCATCTCCTCGGTCGGCACCACCGGCACGAGGTCCGGCTCGGGGAAGTAGCGGTAGTCGTGCGCGTACTCCTTCGAGCGCAACGCCGTCAGCGAGCCGTCCTCCGGGTGGAAGTGCAGAGTGTCCTGGACGACCTCTTCGCCGCTCTCGATCAGGTCGCGCTGGCGCTCGAGCTCCGCCTCGATTCCGCGCTCGAGAAAGCGGAAGCTGTTCATGTTCTTGAGCTCGGTCTTCGTGCCGAGCTCCTCCGAGCCACTCGGCCGGATCGAGACGTTCGCGTCGACGCGCAGCGACCCCTCCTCCATGTTCACGTCCGAGACCCCGAGCTGGCGAATCGTCGTCCGCAACAGCTGGGCCCACTCGCGAACCTCGGCGCCCGAACGGAGATCGGGTTCCGTGACGATCTCGACCAACGGCGTGCCAGCTCGGTTGAAGTCGACGAGGGAGGAGCCCGAGCCGTGGATCCGTCCGGATTCGCCGACGTGGATCATCTTCGCCGTGTCCTCCTCGAGGTGCGCGCGCTCGATCCGGACGTCGCCCAGGCGGCCATTGACGGCAATCGGTTCGTCGTACTGGCTGATCTGGTAGTTCTTCGCCTGGTCGGGATAGAAGTAGTTCTTGCGGTGGAAGATCGAGCGCGGCGGGACATCGCACTCGAGCGCGGCGGCGATCATCAGGGCGTAACGGATGGATTGCTCGTTGACCGTGGGCAGGGATCCCGGGTGCCCGAGGCAGACCGGACAGGTGTGCGTGTTCGGCTCATCGCCGAACGAGGGCGCACAGCCGCAGAACATCTTCGTCCTGGTCGAGAGCTGGACGTGGATCTCCAGCCCGATCACCGCCTCCCACATATCACGGGTCGCGCTGTCGCGCTCCCTCGCATCTTCCTCGCTCACAGGCCCCACCCCCTGACCGTCGCCTCGTCCGCGCCGAAGTAGTGGCCCACCTCGTGGAGCACGGTCTGCTTGACGCTCTCCGCATCCGTGTGGTGCTCGCGGTAGATGATGATCCGCTGCAGGCCGCCCCGGGGATCGAAGAGGCCGAGCAGCCGGCCGCTTGGATGCTGGTCCTCCACCAGCACCGCGACGTTGGTCAGCTGGGAGGCGATCTCCGGTGGCAGGGAGTCGAGCGCGTCCTCGACCGCCGCGCGGAACTCCTCGTCGGTCATCGCCGGCGCGCTCCTCACTGCGGACCCCCATTCGGCTGGAAGCCGATCGCCGCCTCGAGCGCGTGGGCCGCGTCGAGCATCGCGGAATCGCTGAATGCAGGCCCCGCGATCTGGAAGCCGACTGGCAAACGGGTCGCGCTGTCGCGCGCCCTCGCATCATCCGAGCCGCCGCCATCAGGCTGGGCGAGGCCGGCTGGGATCGAGATCGCGGGAATCCCCGCGAGGGGCATGGGGACGGTGCAGTAGTCGTTCAGGTACATCGCCAGCGGGTCATCGGTCTTGGCCCCGAGCTCGAACGCAACGGTCGGGGACGTCGGGGTGACGACGAAATCGAAGCGATCGAATGCCTTCGAAAAGTCCTCCGCGATCTTGGTGCGGACCCGCTGGGCGCGCCCGTAGTACGCCTCGTAGTAGCCAGAGGAGAGCGCGTAGGTACCGAGCATGATCCGGCGCTTCACCTCAGGGCCGAAGCCCTGCGCGCGTGTCTCCTCGTACATCTCGGCCAGCTCCTCGGCATCGACCCGCAGCCCGTAGCGGACCCCGTCGAAGCGAGCCAGGTTCGCGGACGCCTCCGCCGGGGCGAGGACGTAGTAGGCCGAGATCCCGTGCGGAGCATGCGGGAGCTCGGTCTCCGCAACCTCGCCGCCGAGCTCCTCGATCCGCGCCACCGTCCGCTCGAAGACCTCGCGGACGCCGGACTCGATGCCCTCCGCCTCGCCCGCGAGCTCCTTCGGAACTCCGAAGCTGAGTCCCTTGAGGTCCTCGCGGCGGGGCAACTCCACCCCGCCCCCGATGCCGACCGAGGTCGAGTCGCATGGATCCCGCCCCTCCATCGCCCGGAGCAGGAGCGCTGCGTCGGTGGTGTTTCTCGCCAGCGGTCCGCACTGGTCGAGCGAGGAGGCGAACGCGATCATCCCGTAGCGGGACACCGCGCCGTAGGTCGGCTTCATACCGACGATCCCGCAGAGGGCGGCGGGCTGGCGGATCGACCCGCCGGTGTCGGTTCCGATTCCGCAGGGCGCGAGACGGCCGGCCACGGCCGCCGCGCTGCCACCCGAGGAGCCGCCTGGAACACGTTCCGTGTCCCAGGGGTTGAGCACCGGCCCGTAGGCGGAGTTCTCATTGGAGGAGCCCATCGCGAACTCGTCCATGTTGGTTTTGGCGAGCACTCGGGCGCCGGCATCGCGGAGCAGCCGGACGGCGGTCGCCGTGTACGGCGGCCGGTAGCCCTCGAGGATCCGGGACCCCGCGGTCGTCGGGATGCCCTCCGTGCAGAAGATGTCCTTGATCGCGACGGGAATGCCGGCGAGAGGCCGCTCGGGATCGACCTCGTCCTGCGATGTCCGCGTGCCCGCGAGGTCGGCCTGCCCGGGGTCCTCGGACCGCCAGAGCAGGGCGTTGAGCGAGTCGCCCGCGGCGGCCGCCCGGTAGGCGTCGAAGTACTCGTCCGCGCCGAGCTCGCCGGAGCGGATGCGGTCGGCCGCCTCGGCGACTGTGAGTTCGATCAGCTCACTCGACATCTGACCGCAACTACGCCTGCGGCGAGGGGACTCGGAAGGAGCCGGAGGCGGGGTCCGGGGCGCGCTCGAGCATCTCGTCGCGCGACCAGCTGGGCCGCGGCTTGTCCGGGCGCAGGACGTTCTCGAGCGCGATCACGTGCGAGGTCGGCTCGACGCCTTCCAGGTCGAGCTCGGAGATCCGGTCCACGTGCTCGAGGATGCCGGAGAGCTCACCGGCCATCCGCTCGAGCTCCTCGTCGTTCAGCTTCAGTCGCGCCAGGCGCGCGACGTGCTCGACCTGCTCTCGCTCGATCATGCCTGGGATCATAGGTACGGAGGATCCTGGCCAGCTGGCCAGTTAGCATCCCCGCCCAATGACAGGGGAGAGAGCCGAGCGCTTCGTGGTCTTCAACCTGCGCTTGATGGCGGTGGGGTTCGCCATCACCGGCTTCTTCTTCATCGCCTGGCCGGACGGGACGCTCGCCCGCCTCACCGAGCTCGGCGGCCACCTCGGCTTCGACACACCCGCGCCGAAGACCGAGGAGCGCCTCTGGCTCTCGCTCGGCTTCGCCTACATGGTGGTGATCACGTTCCTGGCCTGGATCGCCTCGACCGACGTGGTCCGCTACCGCCCGATGATCCTGGCGCTGGCGGCGGGCAAGGCCGCCTCCTCGATCACCTCGCTGATCTTCTTCATCGAGGACGACGTCTTCGTCTACCTGCTCAACGGGATAGTCGATGGCTCGCTGGTCTTCGCCTCCCTGCTGCTCTGGTCGCTCGCGGGCCGAGTCGGCTCCCCCGCCGCTCCGCCCTGAAGGCGCCCTCCGGGGCTGCGAGCCGCCGAGCTCCGCACTCTGCGAGCGATTGCGGAGGCCCTCGCCCCCGGTGAGGACGGGCTGCCGGCGGCCGAGAGGCAGATCCCGGTCGCCGAGCCGCTCGCAGCCTTCCTCTCGCGCCTCCCGGCGCGCACCGTGCAGGTCGTGCGCCTGGCGCTGCGCGTCTTCGAGTGGCTGCCGTTTCCCTGGCGCTTCAGCAAGCTGAGCCTCGACGCCCGCTCTGACTACATGGCGAAGATGGAGCGCTCGCGATTCGCGCTCTATCGCGATCTCCTGCTGCTGGCCAAGCTGCTCGCGATGATCGGCTGGGCGCGCGACGAGCGCGTCCGGACCGCGATCGGGTTCGAGTACAGCTGCGCCGTCGCCGACGGCGCAGCGCCACCGGAGGCCACCCACCTTGGAGACCTGGAGCCGCGGGGGAACGGCGAGGATTGCGACGTCGCGATCGTCGGCTCGGGAGCCGGCGGCGCCGCGGCTGCCGTCACCCTTGCGGAGGCGGGGCTGGACGTGCTGGTGCTCGAGTCCGGGCCCTACGTGGATCGCGACGGCTATCCGACCGATCCGCTTCAGGCGATGCCGCTCTTCTACCGAGACGGCGGGATGACGATCGCGATGGGCAAGCCGGCGATCCCGGTGCCGGTGGGACGCACGGTCGGCGGCACCACGGTGATCAACTCGGGGACCTGCTTCCGCGCTCCTCGCCAGGTGCTGGAGGAGTGGCGCGATCGCGAGGGCGTCGAGTGGGCAACAGAGCTCGATCCGATCTACGAGGCGGCCGAGGAGATCCTCGCCGTCACGCCGCTCGACATCGAGACGCTCGGGCGGAACGGGCAGCTCTGCGCCGAGGGCGCGAGGGCACTCGGCGCGAGCGGTGGGCCGATCAGCCGCAACGCGGGACGCTGCGTCCAGTGCAGCTCCTGCCCGCTCGGCTGCCGTATCGACGCCAAGCGCGCGGCACACGTCTCGTACCTGCCGCGGGCCGTGACAGCCGGGGCGCGGGTGCGGGCCGGCGTCCAGGTGCAGCGGGTGCTGATGGAGGACGGGCGTGCCGTCGGTCTCGCCTGCCGGGCGGGCATGCCCACGACCGCGGCGCAGGAGCTGCGACGGAACGGCCGGCCGGCCGGAGGCCGGGACTGGGAGGTTCGGGCAAAGGCGGTGATCAGCGCCGGTGGCGCGTTCGGCACACCCGAGCTCCTGCTGCGCTCGGGGGTCCGCCATCCGGCGCTGGGTCGCCACCTCCACGTCCACCCCGCCGCCTGGATCGGCGCCCGCTACGAGGAGGCGGTGCGGGGCTGGGAAGGAGTGATGCAGAGCTACTACGTCGATCAGTGGCAGCCCGAGGGGATCCTGCTCGAGGCGACGTTCACTCCCCTTTCCTTCGGCGCGCAGTGGCTGCCCGGCGCGGGCGCGGCCTTCACCGATCGGATCGCCCACTTCGATCACATAGCCTCGATCGGCGTCCACCTGCACGACCACTCCGAGGGGCGCGTCGGGTTGCGCTCGAACGGATCGCTGCGCCTCTCCTATCGACTGCTGGACGAGGAGGCGCGCCGGATCCAGTTCGGAATCGCGCGAGCGGCCGAGGTTCACTTCGCGGCGGGTGCCACGGAGGTCTACCCCAACGTCGGCCCCGTCCCGGTGATCAAGCGGGGAGAGCTCGAGGCTTTCGAATCGCTCCGCCTTCGCCCCGCCGACCTGCGGCTGGAGGCATTTCACCCCATGAGCACGGCGCGGCTGGGCGCGGATCCGGACACGAGCGTCGTCGACCCGAGCGGCGCGGTTCGCGGTGTCAGCGGCCTCCACGTCGCCGACGGGAGCCTGCTGCCAACCTCCGTGGGGGTCAACCCGATGATGACGATCATCGCCTGCGCGACCCATGTCGCGCGCGATGTCGCCGGGTCAATGAGCGGCTGAGGGTGTGCCGAGCGGCCGCGACTCCTGCATCCCGAGCCAGCCGCCGCAGGCGATCCCGGCCGCGGTGATCAATCCCAGCCAGGCCCCGATCTCCCGGTCGACGTCCCCGCTGCCCGGCGGGTTGATCAGACGGATGACGATCAGGATCAGGGCGACGATCCCGAGACCTGCCGCTACCGAGCTGCCGGCCATCGGGTAGCTGACCGACAGCCGGAACAGGAGGACGATGCCGACCGAGATGGCCGTGAGGGCGGCCGCCGCCAGGACGACATCCGTCACGCTGAACGCCTGCCAGGCGGTGACGTTCTCACCTCCCACCGAGTACCAGGGCAGGAAGGTGGCGACGAGCAGGCCGAGGCCGGCGATGGCCCCGAGCAGCGCTCCCACGCGAACCCGGTCGGTCAGTACCGCTCGCCCCCGACGTCCTCCTGCATGGAGAGATAGCCGCCGACCGCGATCGCTGCGCAGGCGATGAGTCCGAGGAAGAGCCCGATCTTCCGTCCGAGGTCACCCGGCGTGTCGAAGATCTGGTAGAGGATGAGCAGCGTGCCGACGCCCGCCAGCAGCGCGGTCGCCATCGAGGCCATCGGCGCGTCGCCGCCATCTCCCAGGAGCGCCAGCGCCGCCGGGACGAGCGCGACCAGGATGACGATCAGCAGGTAGATGTCGAGCGGGTTCTCGGCCTCCCAGAGGTTGAAGTTCTTCGATCCGCCGATCGTTGTCCCGCCGACGGTCACCGCTCCCGAGAGATCGAACCAGGGCAGGAAGCTGATGATGAACAGGGCGATTGCACCGATGGCGGCGACGAGTTGCCCCTGAGACAAGCGGTTCGCGTCCAAGTTTCCCTCCTCTGTCTAGGTCTATCGGGCCACGGCTGCGCGCCCTCGTTCAAGCGAGCCTATATCTCGCCGGCGACCTCTTCCTGCATCGCGCGGAAACCGCCGATGGCGATCACGACCGCGGCGGCGAGGGCGATGAACGCGCCGATCTTGCGATCCGCTCCATCGGGGAAGTCCACCGTCAGGAAGGCGATCACCAGGATCACCGCGACCGTTCCGAGCAGCAGGGTCGCGGCGGAGATGAAGGAGAACTCCTCGGCGCTGTCGGTGAGGGCCATCAGGGCCGGAAGCAGCGCGACCACCCCGGTGATCAGCAGATAGATGTCGAGCGTCGACCCCTTCCAGATGTTCTCGGTCGTGTTCGCGCTGGCGCCCGACGGCAGGGGAATGTTCGCCGGGACCGACGGGCCGCTGATGCCGATCCAGGGCAGGAACGTCGCGACCAGCAGAACAACGGCTCCTGCCGCCGCGATCATCTGCCCCTGAGACAGCCTTCCCATCATTCGCGCGCCCTCCTCGATCGAGTGTCTGACAGCGCCGGGACCCTACCGACGCGCGGGAATGTAAATCGGCCGGGAGGGTCAGCCGGTGGCCGCCGAGGCCAGGGCGCGCTCGCGGGCCGCCTTGACCGCGTTCACCAGCAGCATCGCGATGGTCATCGGCCCGACGCCGCCGGGCACCGGGGTGATCGCTCCGGCGACTTCCCTGGCGGCCTCGAAGTCGACGTCGCCGACGAGGCCGTCGTCGGTGCGGTTGGTTCCCACGTCGATCACAGTCGCGCCGGGGCGGACCATGTCGCCGGTGACGAGCCGCGGCTGTCCCGCCGCGGCGACGAGGATCTCGGCGCGGCGGCAGACCTCCCCGAGGTCTCGCGTCCGGCTGTGACAGACGCTCACCGTCGCGTTCGCGCCGAGCAACAGGGAGAAGAGAGGCCGACCGACCAGGTTCGAGCGGCCGACGATCACGGCCTCCTTCCCCTCCGGATCAATTCCGACCGAGGAGATCAGCTCCATCACACCCTGCGGCGTGGCCGGGACAAGCCCCGGCTCCCCGCGGGCGAGCAGGCCGGCGCTGATGGGTGTCAGACCGTCGACATCCTTGGCCGGATCGATCGAGTTGACGATCGCGCCGGCGTCGATCTGCTCGGGCAGGGGCAGCTGGACGAGGATTCCGTCGACCTCGTCGTTGTCGTTCAGCTCGGTGACCAGATCGAGCAGCTCCTCCTGGGAGATCGAGCCCTCTGGCGTGTGGTCGAAGTTGCGGATCCCGGCGTGATCGGCGGCCTCGTGCTTGCGGCGCACGTAGATGGCCGAGGCCGGGTCGTCGCCGACCAGCACGGTCGCGAGTCCGGGCGGGCGACCGAGGTCGGCGGAGAGCTCCGCCACCTCCCTCCGCACCCGCTCGCGGACGGAGGCGGCGACCGCCTTGCCGTCGATCACCGTCGCCGACATCAGCCGGCCTTCCTCAGAGGTGCGTAGTCCGCCATCAGCTTGCGCTCCGTTCCATCGCTTGCGAAGCGCACGACTATCACCCCGCCCGGCTCGACCGCCGTGACCACGCCTTCGCCGAAACTGGCATGGGTGACGTCGTCGCCGGTGGCGAATGAGAGCGACGAGTCGGCCGTCGGCCCCGGCGCGCCGTTGCCGCCATGCGACCAGCCGGTCAGCGCCTGCTCCTCGGTCCCCTCGCGCTCGACCAGCTCGTCCGGCAGCTCCGAGAGGAAGCGCGACGGAAAGCCCGTCTCGCGGCCCGCGAAGATCCGGCGGCTGCGCGCGTGGGTCATCCAAAGCCTCTTCCGGGCCCGGGTGATGCCGACGTAGGCGAGACGGCGCTCCTCCTCCTCGTTGCCCTCCTCCAGCGAGCGCGAGTGCGGGAACACGCCCTCCTCGCAGCCGATGATGAAGACAGCGTCGTACTCCAGTCCCTTGGCGTTGTGGAGCGTCATCAGCGTGACCTTGGACTCGCCGCGATCGAGGTCGTCCTGGTCCGTGTAGAGCGAGATCGCCTGCAGGAACTCCTCCAGCGGCTGCAGCTCGGACGGGCCCTCGACCTCCCGGTTGGCGTCGAATTCGGCCGCGACCCCCACGAGCTCCTCGAGGTTCTCGATTCGGCCCTCGGCCTCGATCGTGCGCTCGGCGCGCAGGGCATCGAGATAGCCCGAGCGCTCGAGCAGCGCCCGCAGCAGTTCGGCCACCGATCCGGTCTCGAACTCGGCGCGCAGCTCCTCGATCAGCTCGGTGAAGCGAACGATCGACTTGAGGGCGGCGGCGCCGAGTCCGGGAACCGCCTCCGGCTCGAGCGCGATCTCCCAGATCGTGCGTCCCGTGGTGTTGGCGTGGTTTCGCAGGCGGCCCTGGCTGGTATCCCCGATCCCGCGGCGGGGCGAGTTCACTACGCGGGAGAAGCTCACCTCGTCTGCCGGGTTGACCATCAGCTGGAGGTAGGCGATCGCGTCCTTGATCTCGGCGCGCTCGTAGAACTTGGTCCCGCCGATCACCTGGTACGGCAACTCGTAGCGGACCAGGATGTCCTCTAGCACCCGGCTGTGGGCGTTGGTCCGGTAGAAGACCGCGATCTGGTCGCGGCTCAGGCCCTGCTGATCGATCAGCTCCTCGATCTCGCCGGCGACGAAGCGCGCCTCGGCGTGCTCGTCCTCTAGCTCGGCGACGTGGATCTTCTCGCCCTCGCCAAGATCTGACCAGAGGTTCTTTCCCAGCCGTCCGGTGTTGTGCGAGATCACCGCGTTCGCCGCCTCGAGGATCGTCTCCGTCGAGCGGTAGTTCTGCTCGAGCTTGACGACGTGGGCGTCCTTGAAGTCGATCGTGAACTCGAGGATGTTGCGAACCTCGGCCCCGCGGAAGCCGTAGATCGAATTGTGCGTGATTAGCCCGTTGGCAATGAAGTTGTGCGTCCCTTCGATGTCGAGGTCATAAAAGGCGTGGCCATCGGTGGGCACATCAGCCACGGAGGTGACCAAATCGAACTCGCCTGTTTCCCCGAAGATCGCCATTCCGGGTCGCACTGATCCAGCTGGAATGAAGGGCAGCGAGTTGCCCTGACCTGGGACCTTTTCGCCAAGCCGTGCCGTCCATTTCACATCGACATCAAGAGCACCTCTGATCTTCTCGACCCGCACAACGAGTTCGTCCATGTCGGCAAACGCCGATTCGTGTCGCCAAGTCTTAGACCCCTTGTGGGCTGGTCGCACGGCGAGCCCGAGTTGCTCCAGCGCTTGGCGTCCCTCCAGGTCCTCGCCGAATATCGCGATGCGGTGCATCGGCCGCGACCCACGACGGTCCCCACACAATGTGACACTCAGTTTGCGGCGAAATCCGGCACTCGCTTGCGCCGAGTGATGTGGTTGTTGCAGTGATAGACCCTCGTCCTCCAGGAGCTGAAGGCCTCCCGCCTCCGTGTCCACGGATTCGAAGACCTCGTCGATCAGTTCCTGGTTTGCTACGACGCCCTTCGTGCTCTTGCCTTTTCTGGCGTAGAACGGGAGTGGAGGAAGCCCGTAGGCGGTGGAAAGAATCGCCTCGTGGGTACGAGCGTCGGCTTCGTCTGCATGAGTGGAAATCACCCAGCCGGCGTCGGCTCCCTCTTGCAGACACCGTTGAGCAAGGCCAAGCATGGGCTTCCTTCGCCCATTGGTATAGACGCAGGTCGTGCCAACTCGAAAACCGCGCTGTTTCTGCGCCATTAGGTAGGTGATGTGCATCTGCGGCGTGGTTCCCAAGCGATACCCAGCAAAGTGCGTGTGTTCAGCCGTGCTGGTGAGCTCGCGTCCTGCCTTCGTTGTAATTGAGGTGCCCCCCCTCTTGCGGCTGCGGTGCACCTTCGAGACGCGTGCTGGTCTGAAGTCGCCGCTTCCGTAGCACGACAAGACCTCGTCGCCCATGGAAACGTCCTCAACGGCTTTTTTCGTCCCGTCGGCCATCGTTATCAGGGTTCCTTCGATCACGCACTGGTCTTCGTCCCCCACCACCGTCAGGTTCCCGTCCTCGCCTGTGAGCAGCTGCAGCAGCCGGTACTGGGCGTGGTTGGTGTCCTGGTACTCGTCGACCAGCACCCAGCGGAAGCGCTCGCGGTAGCGGCGGCGGACGTCCTCGAAGAGCTCGATCACGTTCACCGTCCGCATCAGCAGGTCGTCGAAGTCCATCGAGTTGGCCTCGAGCATGCGGCGCTCGTAGAGCCGGTAGGCCTGCCCGACCATGTCCTCGAAGGGCCCTCCCGCCTGCTCCTGGTAGGTCTCGGCGTCGATCAGCTGGTTCTTGGCGTCCGAGATCCGGGCCCGGATCGCCCGGGGCGGATAGCGCTTGGTATCCACCTCGAGCTCCTCGAGCACCCGTTTCAGCATCCGCAGTGAGTCGGCCTCGTCGTAGATCGTGAAGCGAGGCGTGTAGCCGAGCCGCTCGGCCTCCATGCGGAGCAGCCGGGCGCAGGCGGCATGGAAGGTCATCACCCACATCCGCCTCGAGACACCGCCGACCAGCGAGGAAACCCGCTCGCGCATCTCGTCGGCGGCCTTGTTGGTGAAGGTGATCGCGAGGATCTGGTTCGGATGCGCGAGACCGGTCGCGAGCAGCCAGGCGATCCGATGGGTGAGCGCGCGCGTCTTGCCCGAGCCGGCGCCGGCGAGGATCAGCAGCGGCCCCTCCCCGAAGGTGACCGCCTCGCGCTGCGGCCCATTGAGATCAGCGAGCAGGCGCTCGATCTGGTCCGCCCCGGCCTCGACGGGGGCGCCGGACGTCTCTTCCGGCGCCTGATCCGTCGCGACCTTCAATTCCTCTTGGCCTCGGGCCACGAAGCCGAGAATAGCCCCGGGGCCGGGCGGCCTAGCCCTGCTGGAAGTACTTCGCGCACGGGCCGAAGATCTGATTCTCGGCCTGCGGGTTGTCGCCGGTGAAGGTGCTCTCGAGCTGTTCGTCCGAGGCGGCCTGGAACTGCCGCTTCAGGCAGTCGACCGCCGGCGGCGGATCGTTCTCGGCGGCGAGCTGCTTGGTGAAGGCGGCGATCATCGCGTCCTTGTCGAAGTCCTCGAAGCCCTTGAACTCGTCGAGCTTCCACTGGCCGTTCTCCTTGACGAGCGCGACATTGATCGTCTGCCCGTCGAAGACGCTCCCCGTCGCCTTGCCCTTCGCGGTGGCGTGGTCGCCGTCGACCTCGATGTCGGTCACGTCGATGCTGTCTGCCGCGGTGTTGGAGGCGCCCTTTTCACAGGACTGGACCGCTGCCTGACCCTGTCCGCCGCTGGTCTGCTCGGTGAACTTGAGCGTCTGGTACTTCGTGCAGGCGCTCGGGTCACCGCTCGTCGCGGCGGCATTGATCGCCTGCGTGATCTGGTCCTGGTCGGCGCTACCACTGTTGTCGTCACCGCCGCCGCAGGCGGCGAGGCCCAGGGTGTGGTGGATGCTCAACCGCCGGCGGAGCTCGGTCCCTGCTTCGGCCGCAGCTCGGCGACGTCCGCCTCCTCGGCCACTTCGCCGGTGAGGCGAGCCAGGCGCTGCTCGAGGTCCGTCATGCGCCGCGAGAGCTCCGTCATCGCCTCAGCGATCGGGTCCGGTAGGTGGATCCAGTCGGTGTCAGGGCCCTCGACCTTCCTGCCCTCGACCCGTACCGGGTGTCCAGGGTTGCCGACGACCGTGGTGTGGTCGGGCACGTCCTCGATGACCACTGTGTTCGCCCCGACCTTGGCGTTCTGGCCGATCGTGACCGGGCCGAGAAGCTTCGCGCCGGATCCCACCGTGACATCGTTCTCGAGCGTCGGATGTCGCTTGCCGCGAGCGAAGCCGGTGCCACCCAGGGTGACGCCCTGGTAGAGCGTGACGCGATCCCCGATCTCCGCCGTCTCCCCGATCACGACGCCGGAGCCGTGGTCGATGAAGAACTCAGAGCCGATCGTGGCGGCGGGATGGATCTCGACGCCGGTCACGGCCCGGCTCGTGTAGGCGATGGCGCGGGGTACCAGCGGCACGTCGGACTCCCAGAGGGCGTGCGCGACACGGTGCGCGAGCAGCGCCTGAACGCCTGCCCAGCCCGTGAGAATCTCGAGCGTGCCGATTCCGCGCGCGGCGGGATCGCGCTCACGGGCGGACGCCACGTCCGCCGAAATCTCCTTCGTCACGCGTGTGAGCGTGCCCAGACCCAGCACGCCCCGAAGCTTAGGGAGCGGCGACCGTCAGGAGGGGGCGAAGAACGGCAGCGACATGTAGCGCTCGCCGGAGTCCGGGACGATCACGACGATCCGCTTGCCTGCCATCTCCTCGCGCGCTGCCAGATCCAACGCCGCGCGAACCGCCGCCCCGGCCGAGATGCCGATCAGAAGGCCCTCGCGCTGCGCCGCGGCCCGTGCCGTGTCGAGCGCTTCCTCGTCGCTGACGCCGACGATCTCGTCGATCACCTCTCGGTCGAGAACGTCGGGCACGAATCCGGCCCCGATCCCCTGGATCTTGTGGGGGCCGGGCTGGCTACCGGAGAGGAGGGCCGAGGCCGCCGGCTCGACCGCGACGACCCGGATCCCCGGGCGCCGCTCCTTCAGCACCTGGCCGACCCCGGTGATGGTGCCGCCGGTGCCCACGCCGGCGACGAACGCA
Source organism: uncultured Solirubrobacterales bacterium (assembly GCA_963804595.1). Classification (GTDB taxonomy): domain Bacteria; phylum Actinomycetota; class Thermoleophilia; order Solirubrobacterales; family 70-9; genus DASUPK01. The sequence continues at coordinate 86,398 of CAWDQZ010000003.1, read as the reverse complement.
TCGACCTCGCCGTCGAGGTCCCGCCAGATCTCCTCGGCGGTCGTCCGGCGGTGAATCTCCGGATTGGCCGGGTTGGAGAACTGCTGGGGGATGAAGGCGTCGTGCTCCTCGGCCAGCCGGTTCGCCAGGTCGACCGCCTCGTTCATTCCACCCAGAGACGGAGTCTCGTGAACCTCGGCTCCGTAGGTGCGGAGCAGCGCCGTCCGCTCGCGGCTCATGCCCTCGGGCAGCGTCAGGATCAGGCGGTAGTCACGGGCGGCGGCGACGAGCGCCAGCGCGATTCCGGTGTTGCCGCTGGTCGGCTCGACGATCACCGAGCGGCCTCGCTCGATCAGCCCGTCGCGCTCGGCCGCGTCGATCATCGCCACCCCGATGCGGTCCTTCACCGAGCCGCCGGGATTGAGGAACTCGAGCTTGGCGACCACCTCGCCCGGGAGATCGGCGCCGAGCCTCGGCAGCGCGACGAGAGGCGTATTGCCGACGACGGCGGAGCTCTCAGCACCGACGCGCAGAGTGGTTGCAGTCCCGTTCGACCCGGCCATTTCGAGAAAACTAGCGTAATCGGGTCAGGTTTCCGGGGTTTCCCGCGCCGTCCTTCAGGGGTAGGAGGGAAACAGGTGTGCGCTGCTGACGCGGACCCGGGCAGGGATCCGCAGCGCGGAGCCCACCTCCGCCCCTGGACGGCAAGGGATGCTGTCCGAGGGCGGTCAATCTTCCTCCTCCTCTGCCCACCCGTACCAAATAGGCCAGTCAGGGCGCTCTATGGACGCAGGCGAAGGACCGCCTGAGTTAGAGGCGCAGGAAAAGCATGGGTTTACAGCACTGGTGGCCTATCCCCAGACGGGGGCGGTGGCGCGAGCGCGGCAAGCGTGAGCCAGTCGCTCGGGCCCCAGGCAGGCGCCGAGCAACCTGGCGTCTCCGCCCTCTGAGCAGGGCCTCGACTCGCCGGAACCGCCGAGGGCGATGACCAGAGGGTTTTGGACGCCGGATCGCCCGGGTAGAGGTGCCGGGTGGCGGAGTCTTCCGATCCCCCAGCTGCGTCGAGGGAAGTGCGCATCGCGTTGAACGAGGCCTTTTCGCGAGACCTCAATGAGCGAAAGGCCGAGTGGATTGAAGGCGGCCAGCTGGTTGCCGGCTTCCGATGTGAGTGCTGGCGGGTCGATTGCGGTGAGCGCTTCCAACTATCGAGCCGGGAATGGCACGAAGCCCGCTCCCGATCGAATCGGTTTGCGGTAGTGCCGGGACACATCGCTGCCGAGCACGAAACGGTGGTCAAGGAGTACCCGCAAGTCTGGCTTGTCGAGAAACAGGGCGAGGCGGGCGACGTGGCCAAGGAGTTGGCATGACAGCAGGCTCCGAGCTCCCGGCCCGGCGGCTGGGTGAGGGCTGACCGATCCCGCCCCGCTAGGGCGGATACTGATGGGCGATGTCGCAGGAGAACGTGGAGACGGTTCGGGAGGCGGTAGAGGCGTTCAATCGCGGCGGCCGTGAGGAGGTCCGGGCGGGGCAGATGATTTGGGTGGGGATGTTCTTGAGCAAGAGCGAAGCCCTCGAAGCCGCCAGGCTGTGGGAGTAGGCGATGTCGGAGGAGCACGTCGAGGTTGTGCGGCGTGCCTACGAGGCGTACGCGGAGGGAGACCTCGCGACGGCCCGGCTCGCCTACAGCGAGGACACCGTGTGGGACGTAACGCGCTTCCGGCCCGACGAAGGCATCCACAGGGGCCGGGAGGAACTCGCCAGATACATCCGAAGTTGGCGCGAGACCTGGGCCGAGCATTCGTTCTCGCTCGAACATGCGCTGGACGCGGGGGATCGGGTTGTCGCGGTGATAGTGGAGAGTGGAACGGGCAGGGCCAGTGGCGCGCCGGTGACGATTCGTTATGGACAGGTGATACAGGTGAGCGAGGGAAAGATCGCCGAGACCATCGTGTACCGGGACGTGGATGAAGCCCTCGAAGTAGCTGGCCTGTTGGAGTCCACAGTGGAGGGATCTCACGTAGTGGCGCGATCGCTTAGGCCTGAGGCGGCATGGGGTGCGGTCCAGCTCGGCTTCGCGGAGATTCTCGATCTGAGGACCGAGATCGAGCGTCGCCGCCATGGCGCCCCGCCTGGGGCGCGACCGGTCTCCCTCGCCAAGCACATCCTCAGCCCGGAGGGTCCCGGTGCCATCTACCTCTGCCAACACGCCATCCGCTCGAAGGTGACCCTGCGCCGGGGGGCGGCCGAGGTCGCGGGCGGCTTCGCCGCCTGGAAGGAGGCCGACCTTCCAGTCGAGGAGGTCACCTAGCGCGGGGGCATGCTCGCGGCGCTGTCGGACGCTTCTCGGTGGGCCTCGTCGTCAGCTCTCCGGGCCTCGGCGCGCAACGACAGGCTCCTGCGCCCCTTCGAACGCCTCCCAGGAGTGGCTCCCGCAGATGAGGCACGGTGGCAGGCCCTGGCCCGGATCGACCCTGACCTCGTTGTCGCATTCCGTGCAGCGGTACGTGCTCGCTGAAACGGGATCCGGCATTGGTTCTGATCGATCGAATAGAAACGCGCGGAACGCACCTACAAGTCCGATGGGGCTTCCCTTCCCGCTGAGATCCTTTTCCGTCCGAGGGGACGCCTTCCCTGCCCTCAGCGAAGGAAACCTGCCCGTCTGGCGCTACGCGTGGTACATCCGACGTGGCGCGGCTGGATCAAGCGCTTTGAGAGAGTCAGGATGGAACGCAAGCCCTGTCTCATCCAGCGGGGAGTAGGGAAGCTTCCGAATTTTGTGTCCCCCCGGCGAGGTCCGCTACCTCTCCCGCGTCAAGCCACCCTCAGTAAAGAAGTCCTCGGGGAGGATGCCGTCAGCTGCAAGGGCGGCCGCGAGCCGATCGGCTTCCTCTCTCATGTTGGCCCAGGTGAGGGCGCGAAGGTCCCCGATCAGCTCCTGTTCGCCACGGTCTAGCTCCAGGGCATACCGGTCGATCTCGTCCTGGGAGTAGCTGTCCCGGCCCCACCACTCGCACTCGGGGCAGCGAAGCTCGAGAATCCAATGGCACTTGCCGTGCTCGTGATGGTCGACGGGCTGCACCAGAATCGAGCTGCAGTTCGGGCAGCAGTGCATGCCATTCGCCAGCCGCTTCTTGCTCTCAAAACCCATGCGTTCCCTCGCACCTCTGGCAGGCGTTCCTTCGCCTACCCAGAGAAGCGCCCTGGCGCGTCAAATGGGTACGGGTCCCGACGAGTCTCAGGGGTCAGACTGGACTGATGAGGCGGACGACAAGGTGGTCGCCTTGATCCGCATACCGGAGTCGTTCAGACCTCGAAGCGGACGGGGCCCCCCGGCCCCCCTCCTTCTGGCCGGATAGGCTCCGCTCGTGGTCCAGCCGGTCTGGAACGTGGAGGTCGCCCTGATCGATCCGAGCGAGGCAGGGCACCGCCGAGCTGAAGGGATCATCGGCGGGCTTGACCGGGGTGTGGAGGTGGCACAGCCGGGTGCGTCGTGGCGGGTGGCATACGGCGACGAGTTCGACAGCTACGACGCGGCCAGAGAGCAGCTTCGGAAGGACCTGGAGGGGGTCGACGTCGCCTGGAATGAAGTCCTCACCGTCGACTGACTTCGACTGGTTGTCCCTCACTGCCCCGCCGGTCGGCCTGGAAGTCCCCACGCGGGCGCTGGGCAGCCAACCTAAATACGCCATCTGACGCCTCTTACCGTCGGCTCGCCGCGGGGTAACCCGTTCCAGTCTCATCACCCCCTGGACAAACTTATCTTGCCGAGTCAGCGCCAGGACTCCGACGGCGGGGCCGCTACTTTTTGCTTTCGCTGGTACTTCGTCGGTAGTTCTTGTCGCATATTTCGTTGTTTCCTCAGAGGAGCGGTCCCTAGCCCGGTGGCTGTGAAGCCCAAGGCTGCGACGGGGGCCGCTCCCTTTCTTTTCGGCCGGTAGTCGGCGGTTTCGCGCATCCGCCTCTCACGCTTACGACCCTCCCGACCTGGAGCGGCACCGCTTCTCGCTGGGTCGCAAGCTTCAACGCCCTTCTCGAGGAGGTGAAGCGTGGGCATGGCGATGATCCAGTACGCCCAACATCGGCGCTGTGCGCACCGCCGTCACACAGATCCTGGTCGTCGTCGACCCAGAGAGACGAAGCGGCGACAGCGACTAGCGGCGGTGCCTCGACGGTCTGTAATCCCGGCGGTCTTTCAAGTCGACAATTTTCGCTGGCACCGTCCCCTACGCCGGGGGATACTGATCAGGTCGAGTCCAAGCAGAGGAGGAGCCAAATGCAGCGGTTGATCAAGGGAATGATCGCGGCCGGTGCCTTGACGGTTGCACTCGCACTTCCGGCCGGAGCTGGAGCCAGAACGCAATGGGTGTGCGTGGTAGACGGTCAGCCGGTCGTCTTCGTGTCTGCCGCCGACGCAGCACGCCACGGGATCGAAACCGCCAACAGCAAGGCCGGTGTCGTGTTCCAGAAGTTCGGCGAGGACTGCTCCGTCCCGTAGCGCTTCACGGCCCACCGGAACACCCTCGAAACGACCGTTCTGTCGGAGTAGGCGATGTCGGAGGAGAACGTCGAGCTTGTGCGTCAAGAATCGACGCGGGACGGCTTCTCGAGATCGATGCCTTGCTTAGTGGCGCGCTAAGTGCTCGCGCAGACTGGCAGTGCGCCTTGCGGCGCACCGCCCGTACTCCTTTATGCCGAGCTGCTGTGCCCTAGCCGCCGGCCATTGCCGCTTGGGCCTCGACCAGCTTCGCCCGCAGCGTGTCGATTCCGTCCTTGTACTCGAGCAGCGGGCGCACCTCCCAGGTGACCAATCCAAACAGCGGGTAATCGGCCATCAAGTCGAGCGCGTCGCGATGGGAATCGACATTCCCGATGCCGAAACCACCACCCTCGAGGAACCCGTAGACGCAGTCGAACGTGCCATCGTCGAGCTTTCCGTCGAGCCACTCGATGGAAGCGTCCAGCTGCTCGGGTGTAATAGGCATCGGACCGGGTGTGGTGCTCACGAAGTACTTCATTTCAACTCCTTCGGATCTCGCCCGTACCCGTCCCGAGTATCCCACCGTGCCCGTGTTGTGAGCAAGTGCCGAGTCGGTGAACTCACGAGATCCCGCGCGCCCGAGGCGGCTCTGATCCCAAAGGGTCAAATAGCCGCTTTGGACGAGAAGCGGCGCTGCTGAGAATCACACTTCTATGCCGGGCGGAGACCAGCTAGCGCGTTGCCGGTTCTGTCAGCCGCGCTATCCGGCGGTCTTTTAGCCCCGCTACTCAAAAACTCATGCCGCACCCGCGTTCGGGTCGGGCAGGTTGCCGAATGTCCTGTGTTTCTGGACAGCGATCGGTCCATCGGGGGCGATCACCATGAAGCCCTTCTGCCAATCCTTCTTGCAGGGAAGGTCAGTGTGCTTCCAGTCCTGCTGCTTAATTCTCCACCACGCCCAATGTTTCCCGGAGTGATCGGGCATACAGATGGCATGGCGTTCGATGGTTGCAGTAGCGGCGAGCGAGGGGGGTGGGCCAATCTGGCACAGTCCCCATGCTGTAGCAAGCAGGATCGCCAGCAGACGTCGCGTAACGGACTCCTTTCACCTCGGGTTGGCGGTCGAATCCGACCGCCGACCCTCTGACCATATGAGAAGTCCGAGTGCTCGGCCATCCGTAGGAAGCACGGAAATTGGGTGGGAATTTGGGGGGCGCCGCCCGCTGAGAGGCGTTCTAAGCCTCTGGAACGGAGGCCCCCGGTGTGATCCCCAACCCCGAGCTAGGCCAGCGTTTGTTGAGAGTCAAAAAAACGAAGGCAGCTCTACCAGCGCCCGTTGTAGAACGCGTCGAGGCGATCCCTGAGCCAGCACCAGATCCCGCCGAAAAGACGCCTCCCTGAAGGCCTCTCGGAAATCGGCGGTGTTCGGATGAGGCTCATTGCTCTGTATCAACGGCTCGCGGGGCGCGGTTCGTTCGGATGGCTCACGCCACCGATCATTTCCCAGGTGCCACCCGGCGGCTGTTTCGACCCGCTTGAGTCGGAAACCCGTCTCGTACGGACGAGAGGCGTTCATTTACCGTCGTCGTGCCGCGGGCGGCCGTTTCAACGCGGCTGGCCGAGCCACCGGCGGCTGCGGGATCTCCCTTCTTCACGGTCCAATCTCACGCCTCCGTTTCTCGCGGGGAGTTTTCTTTACGCACAGGCATTCGGCGGTTTCTGAGGCGGGCAGTTCTGGCTCGGCACCCTCCCCTATCGCTTACGAGGCGTTTAGGGCCGACTCGGATAGTCGCTAGGAGGGCGCCTGCTCCGCATGAGGCGCCTTCAACGGCCCTCCAATGGAAGGAGCTGCCATGCGCAGATTCATCGTGGCCGCAATCGCCTCCCTCGTCGTAGCCGCTTTCGCAGCGGTCCCGGCGGGCGCCACCTCGACCGGCAACAGAGGCCAGCCGAATCAGGATTGTGAAGCTCTGGCGGCCAGCGGAGGCACCGCGCCTCCGGGGTTCGGCACCGCCGGGTTCGCGAACGCCCAGAGCCACTACGCCGACAGCCAGAACGGCAATCCCCACGCCGTCTCGCAGTACGACGTCGCCTGCTTCCAGTTGAGCAGTCACTAAGGCGCGTGATCGGGATGGGCCGGGCACCCCGGTCCGGCCCGTCCCGAAAGCTGCGCTCCCGTACGGCGGGGATACTGCGTGGGCGATGTCGGAGGAGAACGTCGAGCTGACGCTCCGGGCCACGGATGCGTTCAACCGGCGCGACGTGGAAGCCGCGATCGCGCTCTGGGACGAGGAAGGCGCGTGGTATCCGGCGATCGAAGTTCTGGCGGAGGGCCGCAGGGCCTACCGCGGCCACGCCGAACTGCGCCAGTACTACCGGGACCTGGCGGAGTTCGCCGAGGAGAGCCACGTCGAATGGTCCGAGGTTCGTGACCTTGGCGACCGGGTGCTTACGCTGGGTCAACTTTCGATGAGGTTTGCCAGCGGCGTGGAGCTCGACAATGAGGGAGGTTGCCTCTTTACGTGGCGGAACGGAAAGCTCCTCGAGGCACGCCCCTACATGAGCAGGGCGGAAGCCCTCGAAGCCGCCGGGCTGTGGAAGTAGGCGATGTCGGAGGAGAACGTCGACATCGCTCCTACCCACGAGTACTCTTAGGCGTAGATGTGCCGGGAAGTCTGGTCGGCGGTTTCTTCGTCTACCGAAGGAGGACCCGGTTGGCAACGACTCTCCCTCTAAAGCTCCGCACCACTCGCTCCGCGGTGCTCGTTGCCACCCGTGTCGACGACCCGGCGTCTGATCGGGCGCTGATGCTGGTGCGCCGCAACTTCGCACGCCCAGACATCGCCCCTGCCTCGCCACCAACCCTCGCAGCTTCTCCGAGTTGAATCGGAAGAAAGGAGTAACGAGATGGATATCGATGACGATCGCCCCGCCGCCATCGATCCACATGTCGGGGAGAAGGACCTCAGGATGGGAATCATCGTCGGCTGCGTGATGGCCTTCGCTGCGATCGCGCTCACGATCATTTTCAGCGTGACCTGATTCAGAAGGAAGGACCGGGCCGTGAGCTGGGGCTGGCGGCCCGGTTTCTGGGATCGGAATGCTGCCCTCGAAGCCGCCGGGCTGTCGGAGTAGGGCGCTCACGCGGCCTTCCGCCGGCCCGGTCTGCGCCGCTCGATCGCGCCGGCGCTTCTCGAAGGTGCCCCTCCTTTGTTAAAACGCTCCGGTCAACCCCAACGGCACCTCGCAACTCTTGCTCACCACGACCCTGGCGACCAATATCAAGCTGAAGAAGATTCCATCCGGGCCCAAGCCGAAGCCCGGACGTTACGCCTTCGATTTCGCCTCCAGCTTCACCGCCTTCACCGGCACGATCACCGGCAAGATCGACAAAGTCACCGGCGCGCCAAAGCCAAGGATTCCAAGGTCTCAGGGGAGTTTGAGCATCGATGACCTCGACTCGCCCCCCGGCCAGTGGAACTGTTCGACCGATGGAACCTTGGGCTGGGCGGGCCCACTGCCGGCCCCCTGACCAGGCCTGCCGATCTGCCGTATGGGCGGAGCGCTCTAGCACCCGAAGCTAGCGCTGCTTTCCATGCAAAGCGATAGCTGCTTCTCGTCCAAAGCGGCTATCTGCTCCATGGGCGCGGGCCTGCTCTGGTCCGCTCTGTGCGACCGTTTCTGCCGCCCCCTACCCAAAGTGCGGCCTTTTTCTGTCGCCCTCTAGCAAAGTGGACCCGGACCTGCTGGGGTAGCCCCACTAGGGCCACAGACAGCGATCCCCACACAGACACAGCGGGGGCGCGAGGTCGAGGGGCTATAGCTGCACCAACACGAGAGGGGCAACCATGCTCCCTAGCAAGACGCTCTCCGAAGAGCACGTCCAGATGATGCTCACGGTTGGGTCCCCGTTCGATGAGATCGAGGACTACATCAACAAGACCGGGCTTCGCGATCACCAGAAGTCGGCGCTTTGGCTGGTCGCCTGGTCGGGGCAGGAGCGCTCCGTGCAACACCGCGTTGCGCACGAGGCGCTAGCCCTCAGCTAGAAGTAGCCAGGCGGAGGGTGACCGACCGCTGCTTTCCATGCAAAGCAGCACCGACGAGCACCTTTGGGCAGAAGACCGGACTTCTGCCCAAATCGCCCCGGATCGCCCCTAATCGGGCCATATCTGCCCGCTCCTGCGCGGTGCGCTCCCCCTCCGAAATGCGCCAGTAATGCGCCAGTGTGCGCCACAATCAGGCGTGGTCCAGTGGCCTCCAGCGGGGCGTTTTGGCTTGTCTAAGCCAAATCGTGTGTGACGCTCAAATGTGGTACATGCCAGCGCCGGCGTCCTCTGCCTCGCGGCGGGCGATGTCGGCGATCGTGGTGGATCGGAACGTGGTGCGCAGCGACTCCACGCCCTCCTCCCAGATACCGCCGGCCTCCTTGGCCTCCTGGCCGACGACGCCGTCGAGCGCCTGGACCACCTCGAGGACGTTGATCTGGTCCGCCGGCCGGGCGAGCGTGTAGCCGCCCTTCGCGCCGCGGTGGCTGATCAGGATGCCGGCACGCCGCAGTGTCGAGAAGAGCTGCTCGAGGAACTGAACGGGGATGCCCCGCCGCTCGGCGACCTGGCCGATCGGCATCGGGGTCTCGCCGGCGCGAGCCAGCTCGGCCAGGGCAACCACCGCGTAACGTGACTTCGAGGTGACCGAGATCACGACATCCCTTTTACCGGGCCGGGCCCACGGGCGATGAATCGACGCAACCGAGCCCTCGTGCGCTCGATCGCGCCGCTCCTGCTGATGGGCGTGATCTTCTACCTCTCGGCGCAGTCCTCGACCGGCGAGCACGCCTGGTGGGACGTCATCCTCCGCAAGCTCGGTCACGTCACCGGCTACGCACTGCTGACGACGCTCTGGTGGTGGGCGCTCCGCGGAGTCACCTCCCGACCACTCCTGATCGCGGTCGGCATCGCCTTCGCCTACGCCTGCACGGACGAGTTCCACCAGTCTTTCGTGCACGGCCGCACAGGCACACCCGTCGACGTTGGCGTCGACGCGATCGGAATGGCGATCGCGGCCTGGGTGATTTCGCGTCAGGTTTCCCCCGGCTACCGGGGGCGACGGGGCGCAGTTGCGGGGAGCCCCTAGATCCAGCCCTGCTCGGTGGCCATGAGGACCGCCTGTGCGCGGTCCAACGCGCCGAGCTTGCCGTACACGTTGTGCAGATGGCTGCGGACCGTGCTCGCGGAGAGATCCAGCTCGGCGGCGATCTGCTTGTAGACCTTGCCTTCGGCGAGACGCCGGAGGACGTCCAGCTCGCGCGAGGAGAGCGGGCACGGGCCGGTGGCACGCCGACGCGAGCCCTTGCCCTGGGGAAGCTCGTAGAGGACCATGCGGACCGTCAACTCGTCGAGGCCGCAGTGCTCGGCGGACTCGATCAGGTCCTGGGTCGAGACAGGACAGTCCTCGAGGTGGGCGGCGATCATGTCGGCGAAGCGGAGCACGGCGGCGACGCCCTCGGCCTGGTCGGTGTGATGGCGCTCGATCGCCTCGGCGACGCGCGCGTGCATGCCCCAGCGCCGGGTCAGGACCCCGCCGACGAGGGCGTGGTCGATGCCGAGCTCGCGGCGCTCCCGCGCGATCCGCTCGTCGGGGGTCGCGCCACGGCGGTCGAAGCGCTCCGCGTAGCCCGGATGGAGCCGCGCCAGCACCGGCCGGCCGATGTCGTGAAGGATGGCGGCGAGTGCGACCTCGTCGCGGTCGCCGATTCCGCTGAGCTCAGCGATCCTGTCGGCGGCCCGCTGCACGTCGAGGGCGTGAAGCCGGAACCGGTCCGGAGCGAGCGCGAGGCGACCGTCCCCGTTGAAGATGTCGTAGGCGGGAGCGGACCGCAGGATGGCCTCGACAGCACCCGGGCCGAGGCGCTCGATCCCGTCCGCGACGCTGCGAATGCGACCCCCTCCCTGCAGCTGGCCGGCCGCCCGAACGATCGCGCAGGTGAGGCCGACGTCCGACTCCACCACTCCCGCGACCTCGTGTGGCGGCGCCCCGCGGTTCACCAGCTCGAGCGCCTGATCGCGACCTTCTCGCAGGGCCGGCTGGCGCTCGGCCTCATCGAAAGCAGCCGCCAGGACTCGCCCACGGCCCTCCGTACGAGTTCCGTTCTGCGCGCCACGAGTTGTGGTGGCAGTCGTTGCCATGCGGTACTCATCGGCACCGCCTGACCGATTGTTTAGCCCATACGTTGACTCATGAACGGGTGTCGTTCGCGGCCTCGGTGGAGAGCCGATCCACGGCCCTCTCGACGCGCTCCACGGCGCGATCCCTGCCAAGTACGGCGAGCGATTCGAAGATCCCCGGAGAGACCGAGGTACCCGTGATCGCCACGCGGATCGGCTGGTACAGCTTGCCGGGCTTCACGTCGTGCTCGGCGAGGATCCGGCCGAGTCTGCTCTCGAGCTCTTCCGGGTCGAAGGACTCCGCCCCGCGCAGTGCCTCCAGGGCCTCCCGCAGCAGCGGCAGCGCACCGTCCTTCATGACCTTGCGCCATGCCTTCTCGTCGGTCTGCGGCTCCTCGAACAGGAATCCGATCAACGGCCAGACCTCGTTCAGGGTCTGCGCCTTCTCCTGTGCGATCGCGCAGGCGGCCCTGAGGCGGTCGTCGGGGTCCCGCCCGACATGGCGGGCCACGGCCTCGGTGTACCCGTCGAGGTCCATCTCCCGCATGTAGCGCCCATTCAGCCAGCGGAGCTTCTGCTCGTCGAAGATCGCGCTCGAACGGCCCACGCCGGAGAGGTCGAAGCGCTCGACCAGCTCGTCCGTGCTCAGGATCGTCGCGTCGTCCTGCGTGCCCCAGCCGAGCAGGGCGAGGTAGTTGCGTACGGCGGCCGGCAGGTAGCCGGCGTCCCGCAGCTCCTGCACGCTGGCGGCGCCGTGGCGCTTGGAGAGCTTCTTGCCGTCAGGTCCGTGCAGCAGAGGCAGGTGCGCGTACCGCGGCGGCGGGATCTCGAGCGCCTCCATCACCTGCAGTTGCTTGGGTGTATTCGAGAGGTGGTCGTCCCCGCGGACCACGTGCGTGATCCCCATGTCGGCGTCATCGACCGCGACCGCGAAGTTGTAGAGAACCGACCCGTCGCCGCGTGCGATCACGAAGTCGTCCTGAGCGTCGTTCGGAAAGCGAACGTCGCCGCGGATCTCGTCGGCGACCACGGTGTCGCCCGAGTCGGGCACCCGGAGGCGGACCGCCGCGCCGGGGTCCTCGGTGGGCTCGCCGCGGTAGCCGCGGCTTCCGTGTTCCCTCTTCCAGCCCGCAACGTCCTCGCTTGTCGCCGAGTCGCGGTAGGCGGCCCCTGACTCGAGCAGCTGCTCGAGGGCCTCCCGATGGCGGTCGGCCCGCTCGTACTGGCTGATCGGGCCCTGGTCCCAGTCGAGCTCCAGCCAGCGAAGGGCGTCCAGGATCTGCTCGACGTTCTCGGGGGTGGAGCGCTCGCGGTCGGTGTCCTCGATCCGCAGCAGCATCTCCCCCCCACGCCCCCGGGCGAAGAGCCAGTTGTACAGTGCCGTCCTCGCTCCCCCGATGTGCAGGGCGCCCGTGGGGGACGGGGCGAAGCGGACGCGAACCGATGGATCTGAGCTCACCATGCTGATCGGCGCCCATGTTTCCACAGGGGGTGGCCTGGTCCGGGCCGTCGAACGCGCCCAGGAGCGCACCTGCGATGCGATTCAGGTCTTCAACCAGAGCCCTCGGATGTGGAAGCCGACCCGTTACTCCGATGACGATTTCGCCGAGTTCCGCGAGGCGATGGTGGCCTCGCGCGTCCAGGTCGTCGCCATCCACATGATCTACCTGATCAATCCGGCGGCGAAGGACAGGGAGATGCGGAGGAAGTCGCTCGAGTCCCTCACCCACGCCCTGCGCGTCGGTGACGAGATCGGCGCAATGGGTGTGGTCGTCCACCCGGGCGCTCTCAAGGACGACACCAGGAGCAATGCGCGAAAGCGGGCGATCGGCCTGATCAAGGAAGCGCTCTCGCGCAGCGAGCGCTGCCCGATCTTCTACGAGAACACCGCCGGCTCACCTCAGCTCCTCGGGCGTGACTTCGACGAGACGGCCGAGCTGATCGACAGGACCGGCGGCCCCAAGCGGCTCGGCCTCTGCATCGACACATGCCACCTCTACGCCACCGGCTACGACATCGCGACGCCCCAGGGGACGAAGGCCCTCGTGGACGAGATCGACGCGAAGGTCGGCCTCGAACAGCTGAAGCTCATCCACGTGAACGACGCCACCGATCCGCTCGGCTCCAATCGCGACCGGCACGCGCCGATCGGCAAGGGCGAAATCGGCCGCAAGGGATTCCGCGCCTTCCTGGGCGAGCGCCGTCTTCAGGGCGTCCCTGCCGTCCTCGAGGGCCCGGGGATCGACGGCCACAACGTGGAGAAGAAGGACGTACAGCTCATCCGCCGGCTCTGGCGCGAGGCGACGCGCTAGGGCTCCCACGTGTAGAGGTAGTAGAGCGCGTAGGGGTCGGCGGCGATCTCCCTCGCGTAGCGGGTGACCGCGTCCACGTAGAGCGCGGACGGGTTGTAGGCGCGGAGCGCGGGTCCGTAGCGCCGAGGTGCCCCGTTGGCCCGCAGCAGGCGCGCCGCGGCCAGGATCGCGTCGTGCGGGTCCCGGATGTTTCCGCCGTGCCCGTAGATCTGCCAGGTGGACGGTATGAACTGCATCGGCCCCTGGGCGCCGGCCACGCTGTTGCTTACGACCCGGCCGAACTTCGTCTCGACCAGGTGGATCGCGGCGAGGTAGTTCGCGCCGACTCCGAAGCGGCGCTCCGCCTCGTCGTAGAAGGAGACGAGGTCGGCGAGCGGCGGCCTCTGGCCTAGCTTCAGCTTCTTGTGCCCCGACCCGGCGGAGAGCCTCAGGAGCGCGCGGCGGGCGGCGTAAAGGCGGTTGACCTCCCCCCGCAGTTGCCCGCCGAGCAGCGGGATGACCCTCCTGGCGAGGTTCGGGTGCTCCCCGAGGAAGGCGACCTCGTCCTGGAGGTCGGCCGCTCGATCGACTACATCCGCCGGCGGCGGGGTCGCAGGCAAGTCGCCCGTTGAGCGCCAGGCGTCGATCGCCTGCCGCAGGGCGGCGTCGTTCTGCCTGATCCCGTCGGCCACCCGCTGGGGCGCGGCGGCTGATGCCCCGCCACAGCCGATCAGCGCCATCGTCACGATCGTCCCGGCCACCCCGGCCGTGGGCAGCTTGCGAAGGGTCCCGCCCATCCCCTGGACTGATAGCGAGTCCGAGCCTACGATGCGGTGAGTCCCAGGAGGGCTGATGACCCCGAATGAAGGCCAGTGGCTACGCATGACCCGCGTCCTCCCCGCCGGACGTGAGGAGGTCTGGAGGGCGATGACCGATCCCGGCATGGTGCCCGAATGGTTTGGCCCCAAGGGATTCAGCTCGCCGGGCGTCGAGTTCGAGCCGCGGGTCGGCGAGACATTCCGCATCGCGATGCAGCCGCCGGATGGAGATCCCTTCCACCTCGACGGCGAGTTCCGCGAGGTCGAGACCCCATCCCGCCTCTCGTACACCTTCCTCTGGGATCCGCCCCACCCCGACGACCGCGAGACGGTGGTGACCCTGTCGCTCGAAGAGGGCGGCCCGGAGACCGAGGTCACCTTCGCCCAGGGGGAGTTCGCCACCGTCGAGCGACTGGAGTTGCACCGCGACGGCTGGAGCGACAGCTTCGACCGGCTGGAGGAGCTGCTCGGCTGACCGTCAGCTCAGTGAGTTGCGCAGGTCGAATGCCCGGATGGACTCGGGGTGCTCGTCCGGCGCATCGAAGAAGCGACGGTTGACGCACTCATACGCCGGGCCGTCGCCCTCGAACGCCTTCTCGACGCTGAACTGGCAGTGAGGCAGCGGGTCGCCGGTCATCTTGATCCCGCCGAAGCCCTCCCGGGTCCGCTCGGCCAGCAGGAACATGTCGAAGTCGATCTCGGCGCTGAACACCTTGTTCATGCAGCCCATGTAGCGGGCGCCGGTGCGAACGTCCTCGTAGGTGTAGAGGTACTTGCAGCCCATCTCCAGGCAGCCCGCCGGGTTCACCATCTTGTCGCAGAAGGAGCTGCACTGGCGGCATTCGCCGGCGGTGCTTCGTTGTTCTTGGATACGCCCGGACACGAGGCATTCAGTCTAGGCGCCGTCGGCGGACGGATGGGGACGCTGGGGTGGCTCGCGCCCTTGCGCAACTGGGGGTGAATCTGCTAGCGAGCGGCCGAACCGGCGGCGAGGTGAGCGGAGATCTCTTCGGCCGGAAGCGGAGGCGAGTAGTGAAAGCCCTGGCCGTGATAGCAGCCCAGCTCCCCGAGCATCGCGGCCTGACGTCTCGACTCGATTCCCTCGGCGATCACCTCGATCTCGAGGCTGTGGGCCAGGTCGACGATCGCGCGAGCGATCCGCGCCTGCGCGTCTGAGTCCCCGACGCCATCGACGAACGGCTTGGCGATCTTCAGCCAGTCGAACGGAAAGCCCTTCAGGTACTGCAGCGATGAATAACCGGTGCCGAAGTCATCCACCGCGAGCTGAACGCCGAGCTTCTTGAGGGCGTCGAGCCGCTCGGTGTTGCTCGAGCTGACCTCCATCAGGACGGACTCGGTGATTCTACGCGGCTCGGGCCGCCGTACCGAGCAGCGCGTCGATCTCGGCGTCCAGGCCTGCCGAGCGGCGAACACGATATTCGCGCCCGAATTGAAGCTCTCTGATCCCCTGCCGGGTCTTCATCACCAGGAGGACCTCGGACTCACCGGGGAAGTGCCCGAGGATCGTCTTCAGCTCCTCGACCACCGACACTCCGAACACCGATGCGTCGATGTGAAGGCGCAGCGGCCCGTTGTCGCGCTTGCGCGCGACTCGCGCCTTTGCGACCTCGTCCTCGGTCGGCTGGAAGAGCTCAACCTCCTGTGCCACCAGCTTGGTGTCGCCTCGGCCCTTGTGGTCGAGCCGGCCGCGCACGATCACGATCGCGTCGGCCGCCAGGAACTCGTGCGAGGCCTCGTAGGCCTTGCCCATGACGAGCATCTCGACCTGCCCCTCGACGTCGTCGAGCGTCGCGAACGACATCAACGACCCGTTCTTCGACTTGTGGCGCTTGAACTCGGTGACGATCCCACCGACCGTGACCCAGGAGCCGTCCTGCTTCTCGGCCAGGCTGGAGAGTGAGCAGTCGACCCGGTCCCGGAGCGCCTCCTTTACCTCGGCCAGAGGGTGCGACGAGAGGAAGGTGCCGAGCGTTTCCTTCTCGAGCCGAAGCAGCTCGCGCTGGTCGAACTCCTCAGCCCTGATCGGTGCGTGGTGCCGGCGCGACGGTCCGGACTCCTCCGCCCCACCCCCCAGATCGAAGATCGATGACTGGCCGAGCCGGGAGTCCTCCTGAGCCTTCTGGCCGAACGCGATCGCGGCCGGAAGAGCCTCGAGCATCCCCTTCCGTGAGGCGCCCGTCGAGTCAAATGCTCCGCATTTGACAAGACATTCAACGGCTCGCTTGTTCACGGCCCGGCTGTCCACCCGTTCGCAGAAGTCCCACAATGAGGTGAAGTTCCCGGACTCCGAACGGGCGTCGAGGATCGCCTGCACCGCGATGTGGCCCACGTTCTTCACGGCGTCCAAGCCGAAGCGGATGCAGTTGCCGGAGACGACGAAGCCGTGGTCCGAGCTGTTCACGTCGGGCGGTAGAACCTCGATGCCCATCTCCGCGCAGCGGTTGACGAAGAAGGGGACCTTGTCCTTGGTCGACATCACGGTCGAAATCAGCGCGGCCATGTACTCCGCCGGATAATTCGCCCGAAGCCAGGCGGTCTGGTAGGAGATCAGCGCGTAGCAGGCGGCGTGGGAGCGGTTGAAGGAGTAGTCGGCGGCGGCCTCCATCAGCGACCAGAGGTCCTTGGCGACACGCGGGTCTGTCTTGGACTCGGCCATGCCCTGCAGGAACTTCTCCTTCATCGTCGCCATCAGGTCGCGCTTCTTCTTCCCGACGGCCTTGCGGAGGTCGTCGGCCTCCGCGGGCGTGAAGCCGGCCATCTGCTTGGCGATCTCCATGAGCTGCTCCTGGTAGATCACGCAGCCATAGGTCGACTCGCTGATCGGGCGCAGGCGTGGGTCCGGATAGCGAACGCCCTCGGGGTTCCGCTTGCCCTTGGCATAGTCCGGGATGAAGCGCATGGCGCCCGGTCGATAGAGGGCGCCGATCGCGACCAGATCCTGGAAGTCGGTGGGCCGGATCGTCTTCAGCGCATCCCTCATGCCCTCCGACTCGAACTGGAAGACGCCGATCGACTCCCCGCGGGAGAGCATCTGGAAGGTCTTGGGATCGTCGAGCGGGATGTCCTTGATGTCAATCCTCTCGCCCCGGGAGCGCTCGATGATCGCGACCGCGTCCTCGATCACATCGAGGTTGCGAAGACCGAGGAAGTCCATCTTCAGCAGGCCCATCTCCTCGATCGGGCCCATCGAGTACTGGGTGACCGTCTTGTAGGCGCGCTCCACGTTGCCGTTCCCATTCCCGTTCGACGCGCCGCGGTCCTCGGCGAGCTGCAGGGGCACGATCTCCTGGAGCGGCCGGTCCGAGATCACGACGGCCGCGGCATGGATCGAGTGGTTGCGCACGATCCCCTCCAGCCCCTGGGCCGTGTCCAGGATCTTCCGGGCGTCGGGATCGGAGTCGTAGGTCCGCTTCAGCTCCTCGCCGGGCTTCAGGCAGTCCTCGAAGCTCGGGTTGCGGCCCATGATCGGCTCGGGGATCTGCTTGGCGAGACGGTCGCCCGTGGCGTAGTCGTAGCCGAGCACCCGGGCCGCGTCTCGGGTGGCTGCACGGGGCGCCATCTTGCCGAAGGTGATGATCTGGGCGACGCACTCGCGACCGTACTTGTCTGCGACGTAGCGGATCACCCGTTCGCGGCCGCGAACCGAGAAGTCGATGTCGATGTCCGGCATCGACTTGCGGCCCGGGTTGAGGAAGCGCTCGAAGAGCAGGCCGTTGGCGAGCGGGTCGAGGTCGGTGATCTCGAGCGCATAGGCGACGATGGATCCGGCGGCCGAACCTCGGCCGGGGCCCACCGCGATCCCATTTCCCTTCGCGTAACGGACGAAGTCCCAGACGATCAGGAAGTACGACTCGAAGCCCATCTCAGAGATCACGCTGAGCTCGAACTCGAGCCGCTCCAGCGCCTCAGCCGGGATGGGGTCGCCGTAGCGGCCGCGCAGTCCCTCCGTCGCCAGGTCGCGGAGCATCCGACCCGGCTCGACCCCGTCGGGGGTCGGAAAGCGCGGCAGGAGAAGCTCGCCCAGCTTGATCTCGAGCTCGCAGCGCTCGGCGATCTCGAGGGTGCTGGCGACCGCGTCCGGCAAGTCCGAGAAGGACTCCGACATCTCCGCCGGGCTCTTCAAATAGAACTCGTTGGTGTCGAAGCGCAGCTTCGGCTGCTCGATGGTCGACTTGGTCTGGACGCAGAGCAGCGCGGCGTGAGAGTCGTAGTCCTCGCGGCGGAGGT
The DNA here is from genome assembly GCA_963804595.1 of uncultured Solirubrobacterales bacterium. GTDB lineage: Bacteria > Actinomycetota > Thermoleophilia > Solirubrobacterales > 70-9 > DASUPK01. The sequence continues at coordinate 68,418 of CAWDQZ010000003.1, read as the reverse complement.
AATGGACGTCCGCCGTCGCGACCAGCGGCCGCCCGAGCTCCTTGGCCGTCCGGACGATGCCCAGGTTCGCCTTCTCCTGCTCGGGTACCCCGTTGCGCTGGACCTCGAAGTAGACCTGCTCGGGACCGAAGGCCTGGATCAGGTCGTCGACGTGGGATCGGGCGTCGGCGGGCCGGTCTTCCACCAGCCGTCGGCAGAAGCGAGACTGCAGGCAGCCGGTGAGGGCGATCACCCCGTCCGAGTGGGCGGAGAGGAGCTCCATGTCGACGTTCGCCTTGCCCCGCGCGAAGCCCTCCAGGAACCCCGCTGAGCTCAGCTTGACGAGGTTGCGGAAGCCGGCCTGGTCGGAGGCGAGCAGGGTGAGGTGGTTGCGCTCGTACCGCGGCTGGGTCGGGGTCAGGTTGCGGTCGTCGACGAGATAGGCCTCCAGCCCGATGATCGGCTTGATTCCGGCCTCCACGCACGCCTTGTAATGCTCGACGGACCCGTTCATCACTCCGTGGTCCGTGAGGCCGAGCGCGGGCATGTCGAGCTCGGCCGCCCGCGCGGCGAGTGCGTCGATCTTGCAGGCGCCATCGAGCAGCGAGTACTCGCTGTGCACGTGCAGATGGGCCGCTCCCGCGCTCACCGGTCGATCATGCCTGCGCGAGCGGACGTAGTCGCTACGAAAGAGGCACTGAATGGGTGCCGATCCCGCACCTGCCGAAGAAATCCTCGGCCGTGCCGACTTTTGCACCTTCGGGGGTGCAAAAGTCCTCAAGGGGGACCGGCGTCACCAGTAGAGGTCACCGGACTCGGAGTTAGGGAAGGATTAGGTCAGTGATCTGGCTCTTGAGGCATGGAGATGCGGAGCACGGCGAGGGCAAGCCGGACGCCGAGCGCGAGCTGACCGAGAAAGGCGAGCGTCAGTCGCGGGCCGCCGGCCGGGCGTTGAAGGCACTCGGCGTGGGCCTCGATGTCTGCATCACCTCTCCGAAGGTGCGGGCCCGCCGCACTGCCGAGCTCGCCTGCGAGGCACTCGGCACGCCCGTCGAGGAAGACGACCGACTCGCGGGCGGCGATTTCGACCCGCTCGAGCTGGCCACCGGCCGGGGCGACGTGATGCTGGTGGGCCACGAGCCGGACTTCTCGTCGGCCGTCGCGCTGGTCACGGGCTCCCGAGTGAAGATGAAGAAGGGCGGGATCGCGGCGCTGGACGACCACGTCCTCCACGCGCTGATGCGTCCGAAGGACCTGAGCGCGATCGCCGGCGATTAGTTCCGCACTCGGCACCGGTCTTTTGGGGAAACCCAGGAATCAGGAGACCGAAGTGCCAGTTGCCGAGAAAACGAAGTCAGCAGATGGAACGCACATCGCCTACGAGCGGCTCGCCGAGGACTTCACCGTCTACGGCTACGACCGCCGGGGGCGCGGCGACAGCGGCGACACCCAGCCGTACGCGGTCGAGCGTGAGGTCGAGGACCTCGAGGCGGTGATCGAGGCGGCGGGCGGCTCGGCAGCCCTGTTCGGCCATCCCTCAGGCGGAGCGCTGGCGCTCGAGACCACGGCGAGAAGCGTCACCGTCTCGAAGCTCGCCGTGTATGAGATCCCCTACATCGTTGACGACAGCCGGACGCCGCTCGCGGACGACTACATCGAGCACATCGAGGAGCTGATCGCGACCGGGCGCCGCAGCGAGGTCGTCTCCTACTTCAGGACCGAGGCGGTGGGAATGCCGGCCGAGACGGCCGAGCAGATGAGTGGCGCGACTCGGTGACCGTTCCCACCCTGGTGATGGATGGCGGCGACAGCCCGCCCTGGCTGCACGGCGCCGCCCGCGCCCTCGTCATGCTGCTCCCGGACGTCTGCTACCGGACGCTCGAGGGGCAGGATCACGCGCCATCGCCCGAGGCGGTCGCGCTGCAACTGGAGGAGTTCCTCCGCTAGGCGCAGGCCCAGGCGCTCGGGCCGGAGTCCCGCCAGATCATCGCCGCGATCCGGTCCTGCTCGACCTTCGGGGCGTCCTGCGGCGCCCCCTCCCCGCCGTACGCGCGCCAGGTCGAGGGGAGGATCTGGTACGCGCCGCCCGCCCCGCTGGAGGCGTTGAGCGACTGGTAGTCGCCGCCCGACTCGCAGATGACGATGTAGGTGGGAATCGCGTACGGGCCACCCAGGTAGGCGGGGTTGCCGGCGCCGGATGAAGCCTGCTGCTCGGCGAGCTGCCTCTCGAGCTCGGCGACCTGGCCCTTGGCGTTGGAGAGGGACGCCTCGGTCTGCGCCCGTGCGGCGGCGACCGCGTCGGCGGCCTGATTCGCGGCCTGCTGGCTCGCCTCGAGGCTCGCGCGCTCGGCGCTCAGCCGCTGGGCCTCGGCGTCCGCCTGCTGCTTCAGGTCGGCGACCTCGTTGACGTGCTCTGCGACCTGGTCGCGGAGCCTGGCCACCTGGGCGGCGACTCGCCGGTCCGCGTCGTGGAGCGCATCGAGATACGACGAGCGGGTTGCTAGATCGTCGAAGCCGTTGGAATTGAGGAGGACCGTGAGCTCGTCCGGCGTGTCGCTCTCGTAGATCGCGACCAGGCGCTGCTCCAGCTGCCTGACCGCGGCGGCGTACTCGGCGCGCAGCCGGTCGAGCTTCGCCTCCGCCGCCCGCAGCTCGGCGGCGAGCTCGCGGGCGCGTGCCTGGGTCTGCTCGACCTCCGCGGCGACCACCATCGCCTGGGCGCCGGCCTGGTGCGCCTGCTCGGTGAGAGAGACGATGCGAGAGGTCTGGGCGGAGACCCGGTCCGAGAGCTGGCCCGCATTCGACTTGGCCGAGCCGATCTGGTCCTTGAGCGAAGGCTCCGCCCCGGCAAGGTTCACGCCGACCCCCACGAGGATCGAGGCGGCGAACACGATCCCCAGCAGGGCGCGGCGTCTCTCGGCCGCACTGCTGAATCGCCCTCGTCGGGCGCTGCTCTGGGATGTCTGCGCTGCCGTCATTCCTTCGTCGCCTGCGGGGTTAGCTGACGGGCTCACGCTGAAAGGAGTCGCGTTACGCCGGAGCTGCTTGCCGGCGATTCGCCCCAACGGCTTTGGGTCCCCCGCTCCCGGGCTCAACGCCTGGGATTCGGCTCTATCGAGCCCGGAACCGTAGCGAACGCTCGCACAGCGCCCTCACGCACGTCGCGCCCGGACCGGGAGCCCGGCCCGCTGCAAGGAATCGTGCACCCGCGTGGCTAGGCGGCGGCGCGCAGGGCCGGCTGCTCGGGATAGGTGCGGCACACCTCGCGCAGCACGCCGAGCATCTCCCCCACGGCCGGCGAGCGCACGTCGGTCTCCCGCGTGACCGCCCACAGCCTGCGAACCGGCTTCTGGCCCCGAATCGGCCGGAGCACCATCCCCGGGTGCTCGCCGGCGAGCTCGGGGAGGATCGAGACTCCGAGGCCCCCGGCCACGAAGCCCTTGATCACCTCGTAGTCCTCGCTCTGGAAGGAGATGTTCGGCTCGAAGCCCGCCTCGCGGCAGAGGTTGATCACCTGGAAGCGACAGCTGCTCGGCATGGCGCCACAGTGCCAGTTCTCGCCCTCGAGATCGGCCAGGCGGACGGACTTCGCCGCGGCGAGCGGGTGTCCGACCGGCAGTGCGACCCGCATCGGTTCCTCGAAGATCAGCTCGGCCTCGACGTCGCGGGAAAACTCGAGCGGGAACTCCGGGTAGTCGAAGACGACGGCGAGATCGAAGTCCCCGCGCTTCACGCCCGGGTAGGCGTCCTCCGGCTCTCCCTCGTTGAACTCGAGCTCGACCTTCGGAAAGCGCCGCCGATAGAGAGAGAGCGCGCGGGTCATCAGCGTGGCATTGGCCGTCGGGAAGCTCACCAGGCGTATCCGTCCGCCCTCCAGTCCGGCGATCTGCGCGAGCTCCCGCTCAGCCTCCTCTAGGCGGCAGATCACGGCATCGCCATGTTCCATCAGCGCCTCGCCGGCCGCGGTCAGCTTCGGGCCGTCGCTGGTTCGCTCCAGGAGCGGGATGCCGACCTCCCTCTCGAGGACGGCGATCTGCTGGCTGACCGCCGACTGCGAGAGGTGGAGGGAATCCGCCGCCGCGGAAAACGATCCCCGCGCGACGACCTCACGTAGGACTCTCAGACGCCGCACGTCGAGCATAAGGGCAACTTATCACGTTGAGAAGGAATCCATGTTGCGCTGATAGCTCACGTAGAGGACCATCGACTCGTTCAATCACTGAACTCCAAAAAAAGGGGCTCGAGATGACCAACCAGGACACGATCGAAATCAGGATGCTGGGCCTCGGGGACGGGGCGGCGATCAGGCGACTGGCCGAGGTGGACACCACCTCCGCCCCGCCCGCCCCTCTGCTCGGAGGCATCGTCGACGGGCGTCTCGTGGCCGCCCACTCCCTCCCCACGGGCCAATCGATCGCGGACCCCTTCCGCCGCACGGCGGAGATCCGGTCGCTGCTCTCCGAGCGGGCCGCTCAGCTCCGCGGCGGCCGGCGCCGCCCGCTGCTCGGCCGGGTGGGGCGCCGCCTGACCAGCGACATGGCCACGCCGGCGACGACAGCCTCCGGGACGGTCCGATGAGTGGCGGCGCAACATCCGGAACGATCGGGATCAGGACCAGGCCGCGCGAGAGGCGCAGGGCGGGCTGGCTGACGAGCTTCAGGGCCCACGTCCGCGAGCGGCGCCGGCAGCGCGCCCGCCGGGCCCACGCGCTCCGTGCCGGTGAAGCCAGGGCGCCCTACGTGCCCGGCTCTGAGCACACCCACCTGCTCCCACGGTCGCGGGGCTTCTGAGGCCGGGTACCGCGCGGGCGCCCCGTTCAGGCGGTCTCGTCCTCGTTCTGGCGCGTGGCGATGTAGGCGCCGACGCCGAGCACTGCCAGCGCGACGCTGGCGCCGGCGGCGATCCTCACCTGTCTCCCGTAGCGGACCTTCAACGCCTGCACCACCAGACGACCGATGAACTCATACATCACTCCTCAGCCTCCTCTCGGATCCTGTGGGCCAACCGGCTCTGCATCGTGAAGAGCTCGATGAACCCTGGGCTCGCGTGTTGTGAGAACTCTCCCCCGGATTCGCCGAAAGATGCAAGCGAGCGGTCGTACAGCGCGTAGGGCGAACTCCGGCGGACCGGAGTGACGGAGCCGCGGTAGAGCTTCAGCGCCACCTCCCCGGTGACGAACTCGTTCACGGAGTCCATGTAGGCGTCGAGATCCCGGCGCAGGGGCTCGAGCCAGAGCCCGGCGTAGCAGAGGTAGGCCCACTGGCTCTCGAGGGCGCCCTTGAAGTTGTTCTGATGGATCGTGCAGACGAGCTTCTCGAGCTCGCGGTGCGCGCTCATCACGATCGTGGCGGCCGGCACCTCGTAGATGTCGCGCACCTTGAGCCCGACTACGCGGTCCTCGATGTGATCGACGATGCCGACACCGTGGCGCTCGCCGATCTCGGCCACGCGCTCGAGCAGCTCGACGAGCCCGAGCCGCTCCCCGTCGAGTGAGACCGGGCGGCCCCTGTCGAACCCGACCGTGACGACCTGCGGGTCCTCCGCTGCCTCCTCGGGCCGCTTGACGAGCTGGAAGACGTCGTCGGGCGCCGCCTCGTTCAGGTCCTCGATGGTCCGCCCCTCCGAGGATCGGCCCCAGAGGTTGTCGTCGATGGAGTACGGGGAAACCTCGGTCCCGCCCTTCACTGGGATGCCCTGCTCGCGGGCATACTCGATCTCCTCCTGCCGGCCCATCTGCCACTCCCTCACCGGCGCGAGGATCCGCAGCTCGGGGTCGAGCGTGGCGATCGTGGCCTCGATGCGAACCTGGTCGTTGCCCTTCCCGGTGCAGCCATGGGCGATCGTGTCGCAGCCGTGCTCGCGGGCAGCCTCCACGGCCAGCTTGCCGATCAGCGGCCGGCCGAGCGCCGTGAACAGGGGGTAGCCGCCGCCGTAGAGAGCGTTCGCCTTGATCGCCCGCAGCACGTACTCGTCGGCGAACTCCGCGCGCGCGTCGACCAGCACGGTCTCGAGGGCGCCGAGCTGCTTGGCCTTGCCCGTGACGACCTCCCAGTCCTCGCCGGGCTGGCCGAGGTTGACGGTCAGGGTGACGATCTGCGCCCCGTAGCGCTCCTGGATCCACTTCAGCATCACGCTGGTGTCGAGGCCGCCCGAGTAGAGCAGGAGCACGCGACCGACCTCGGCCGGATCGGCCTGGTAGGACGCAATTCGGGGTGCCTCTTCGGCCATTGAGGCGGTCAGTCTGGCGGGTTCGCGGAGATGGCGCTGCGACAATCCGCGCGGTGCAGCGGGCGGTACGGATCGTCTCGACCATGCTGATCACGGCGGGGATCGTCGTGCTCGCAGATGCCGGCCTGACGCTGGTGTGGCAGGAGCCCCTGTCCGCCGCCTACGGCTCACTCGAGCAGGGCAAGGCGGAGGACCAGCTCAACGACCTCGAGGCCCAGTATCCGACCGCCGCCGACCTGGCCGCAATCGCCGGCGTCAACGGGAGCCCAGCGAAGGCTCGCATCCTCGCCGATCGCTTCGAGCCGCACCTGGAGGAGGGGCACGCGATCGGCCGCATCAAGATCGACCGGATCGGCCTCGACATGGTGGTCGTGCAGGGCACCGACACCTCCTCACTGCAGAGGGGCCCGGGCCACTACAAGAACACCCCGTTGCCGGGTCAACCCGGAACCGTCGCCATCGCCGGGCATCGCACCACCTACCTGGCCCCCTTCCGCCACATCGACGAGATCAATCCGGGCGACGAAATCCGGGTCGAGATGCCCTATGCCTCCTTCACCTACGTGATGCAGCGGCACGAGGTCGTCGACCCGAGCGACGTCGGCATCCTCAGGCCGGTCGGCTTCAACCAACTGGTGATGACTGCCTGCCACCCGCCCTACAGCGCCTCCCACCGCTACGTCGTCTTCGCGAAGCTGGAGCGGATCGACCTGTTCGCGACCAGCGGCGAGGGCCGCTGGACGGCGCCCTAGCCGTCAGACACGGACATCGCTGATCAGCTCGACGGGAAGAGGTGGCCCCGAGAAATAACGTCCATATCCCTCTCGCATCTGCTGCGAGAACCACTGCCAGATGGCTTGGCGGTGATCCGGCGTCTTTCAGGCCGCCACATATGATCCCGGCGAGGGCCCGAGATCTCGTCCATTGTCTGGCGATCAAGATCCTCCTTCCCCGCGCTATCGGAGTGGCGAACACGATCTCGGCCATAGCTGCTTCCTTCCGTCAAGACGTCGTGGTCGACTGAACCTACTGGAGCCGCCTTGGACGAAAGGGGCGGTTTGACCGCGAGGGCTAGAGACCGCCCGATCCACCGCCCGGCGCGGTCGTTGTGCCAGGTACGCCGCTGCCGCCGTTCGGCGTCGTCGTCGTGGTCGACGAGGTCGTGGTCGGGGCGCTGGTCGTGGTCGGCTCGGAACGGGTCTCTGTAGCAGTGCTCGAGGTCGTTGCCTGGCTGCCCGTGTCGTTCGAGTCATCCGCGGCGACGATGATCAGCGCGATGCCGAGCCCGATCACCAGGATGATCAGGATGCCGATGGTCCAGCGGGCTCGGGTGTTCACGGGGGCGACTTTAGTTGGAGGCCCGGCGGCTCATTCCAGGGTTCGCCGAAGGACCTCGAGGGCCTCGTCGACCTCAGCCTCACCGACGATGAGCGGCGGGAGGAAGCGCAGCGTGTCCTCACCGATCGGATTGACGATCAGGCGCCGATCGAGCGCGCGGGCGGCGACCTCCCTCGCCCCGCCTTCGGTCAGCTGCGCGCCGATCATCAGCCCGCGCCCCCGGACCTCGCCGATCGCGTCGATCCGCTCCAGACCCTGGCAGAACCGCGCCCCCAGATCCCGGACGCCGCGGAGAAGGTCCGGGTCGTCGATCACCTCGAACGCGGCGAGTGCGGACGCAGCGATCAGCGGTCCACCGGCGAAGGTCGAGCCGTGGTCCCCGCGCTGGAGCACGTCCGCAGCCTCGGGCGTCACCACGCAGGCCCCAACCGGCAGCCCGCCGCCGAGCGCCTTCGCCGCGGTCATCACGTCGGGACGTGCCGGCAGCTGCTCGTAGGCCCAGAGCGAGCCCGTTCTCCCCATCCCCGTCTGGATCTCGTCGAAGACGAGCAACGCCCCCGCCGACTCGCACACCTCGCGCGCGGCGATGATCACGTCGTCCGGGATGACGTTTACGCCGGTCTCCCCCTGGATCGGCTCCAGCATCACCGCGGCGGTCTGCTCGCCAACGGCGGCGCGAAGAGCATCCGGGTCGTCGCGCGGAACGGCCCGGAATCCCGGCAGGTAGGGCGAGAAGCTCTGGTTGGTGGCGAGACCCGGCGTCGCGGAGAGCGAGCCCATCGTCCGGCCGTGGAAGGCTCCTTCGAAGACGACGATCTCAGGCCGGGCGATGCCGCGTCCGTGGGCGTGCTTGCGCACCAGCTTGATCGCGCATTCGTTCGCCTCGGTGCCGGAGTTGCACAGAAACGCTTTGCCGTCGAGGCTGGAGCTCGCCAGCCGCTCCGCGAGCAGCACGCCGCCCTCGGTCAGGTAGAGGTTGGAGGTGTGCATGAGCGTCCCCACCTGCTCGCGCACCGCCTCGACGACGGCCGGGTGGCAGTGGCCGACCGAGCAGACGGAGATGCCCGCGAGGAAGTCGAGGTACTCGTTGCCGTCCGAGTCCCACAGCCTCGCCCCCTCCCCGCGCACGAACTCGACCGGCATGCGGGGATAGGTCTGCATGACCCAGCGGGACTCGAGCTCCTGAAGCTCGGCCAGCTTCATGCGGTGATCTTCGTTCCGATTCCCGCGTCGGTGAAGAGCTCGAGCAGCAACGTGTGTGGCCGACGCCCGTCGACGATGTGAGCGGCCTCCACCCCGCCCGCGATCGCCTCGACGCAGGCCGCGAGCTTGGGCCGCATGCCGCCCTCGATGCCGCCGAGAGCGTCCCGGACCTCGTCCGCGGTGGCGATGGAGATCCGCGAGCCGGGATCGTCCGGATCGCGCAGCCAACCGTCGACGTCGGTCAGGAAGATCGCCTTGTGAGCGGGCATCGCCGCCGCGACCTTGCCGGCCGCCTCATCCGCATTGACGTTGTAGGACGCGCCGTCGCGGTCGGCCCCCACGGAGGCGATCACCGGAACGTAGTCCTCGGCGATGTGGTCGATCACGTCGACGTTCACATTCTCGATCTCACCGACGAAGCCGACCTTCTCGGCGTTCTCCACCGGGCGCACGTCGAAGAGCGAACCGTCCTCGCCGCCCAGGCCCACGGCCGGCTGCCCGTGCCGGTTGAGGCGCACCAGGATGTCCGAGTTGATCTTGCCGAGCAGCACCATCTTCGCCACCTCGACCGTCTCGGCGTCTGAGACCCGCAGACCCTCGACGAACCTGACCTCCATCCCCATCCGCTCCATGTAGTACGTGATCTCCGGCCCGCCGCCGTGGACGATCACCGGGTTCATGCCCACGTACTTGAGGAGCACGACGTCTCGGGCGAACGCCTCCCGGAGGTCCTCGTCGCGCATGGCTGCGCCCCCGTACTTGATGACGATCGTCCGCCCGTGGAATTCCCGGATGTACGGCAGGGCCTCGAGCAGAGTCTCGACCGAGGGTGTCCCGGCCGTGGGATCTGCCGTCACGTCGTGTATTCCGCGTTGATGCGGATGTAGTCGTAGGTCAGATCGCTGAAGTAGACGTGGGCGCTGGCATCGCCGCGGCCGAGGCGCACGGAGAGCTCGACTTCCGGCCCATCGGACGCCAGCTCCGCCGCCTGGATGCGGTCGGGCCCGAGCTCCTCCAGCTCCTCTCCCGCCAGCGCCATGCCGGCAGCCTGGGCGATCCGTCCCCAGTTGGAGTCACGGCCGAAGAGCGCCGTCTTCACGAGCGGGGAGTTGGCGATCGCCCTTGCGACGCGCTCGGCCTCGCCCTCGTCGGCTGCCGCCGTGACGTCCACCCGACCCACGCGAGTGGCCCCCTCGCCGTCGGCGACGATCTCCAGGGCCAGTTGCAGGAGAACGGCGTCGAGCAGCCCCCTCGGGAGCACCGCTCCCGCCGTTCCCGTGGCCTGGAGCATCACGGTGTCGTTCGTGCTCATCTGCCCGTCGACCGTGATCCGCTCCATCGAGCCGGCGAGCGCCGAGCGCAGAACCGTGTCCGGGTCCTCGACGACGGCGTCGGTCTGGATGAAGCAGAGCATCGTCGCGAAGCCGGGCTCGATCATCCCGGCACCCTTCGCCTGGGCGGAGACGGTGACCTCGCCCGCCCGGACCGTGCATCGCTTCGGCCCCTTGTCCGTGGTCATGATCGCCTGCGCGAAGTCCTCACCCCCGGCCGCGGACAGCTCCTGGACGGCCTCGAGCACACCGGTGGTGACGGCCTCGACGTCCAACGGGACACCGATCGTGCCGGTCTCGGCCACCGCAACCGTGCGGGCATCGACCCCGAGGGCCTCGGCGGCCGCATCCCGCATGGCGAGAGCATCCCGGTAGCCCTGGTCCCCGGTCGCCGCGTTCGCATTTCCGGAGTTCACGGCGACTGCCCGGAGGCCATTGGCGTCGCACTCCTCACGACTGACCCGCACCGGCGCCGCCGCGGCCGCATTGCGGGTCAGCGCGAGGGCGGAGCTCACCTCCTTCGCGTCGCAGGCCATCACCCCGACGTCGGTCGCCCCGCCCCCCTTCAAACCGCAGGCGACGCCTGCGGCACGAAACCCGGGAGCCAGCTGCGCCGGATCGAGCTGCTCGAACTCCGGAGGCGGGGTGACCCAACGGGACGCGAAGAACGTCTTCGCTCGCACATTCGCGGGGCTGCTCCGCTTCGCGTTCGCCGCCCCGCGCATCAGGAAATGCCCTCCCCTTCCGGCAGGCCGAGCATCAGGTTCAGGTTCTGGATCGCTTGGGAGGCGGCGCCCTTCCAGAGGTTGTCGATCGAGGCGAAAGCGAGCACTCGGCCCGACGCCTCGTTCTGCGCCAGGTGGATCCGGCACAGGTTCGTCTCCCGGACGCCGCTCACCCCCGGCGGCTCGGTCGTCACCTCCACGAACGGCTCGTTGCCGTAGCGCTCCTCATATAGACCGAGCAGTCGCGAGGTGTCGACGGGCTCGGCCGTCCGCACGTAGCAGCTGACCAGCTCGCCCTGGTCGTAAGGCATCAGGTGGGGGACGAAGGTCAGTGGGGTCGCCCCGTTTCCGCTCAGCTCGCCGAGCTCCTGGGCGATCTCCGGCGTGTGGCGGTGGGCCGTGACCTTGTAGGGCCGGGTGTCGTCGGACTGCTTGACCACCTCCATCTCCTCGGCTGCCGCCTTGCCGGCCCCCGAGACGCCCGACTTCGCGTCGATGACGACGTCCTCGATCAGCCCCTCGCCCGCGAGGGGCGCCAGCGCCAGGAGGCTCGCGGTCGGATAGCAGCCCGGGTTTGCAACGAGGTCGGCATGGGCGATCGCCTCGCGGTGGAGCTCCGTCAGCCCGTAGACGGCGTCCGGGAGCAGCTCCGGCGCGCCGTGCTCGCCGTACCACTGCGCGTACGTACCGAGGTCGTGCAGGCGGAAGTCGGCGGAGAGGTCGACGACCTTGGTCCCCTGGCGGTGGAGCGCCGCCACCACCGGCGCGGCAGCGCCGTGGGGATAGGCGACGATGGCCGCGTCGACGTCCGTGCCGTCCTCGGCGGCCGGCTCCTCCAGCACGAGATCCACTCCGTATTGGGGATAGAGCTCGTGTAGCCGCCTGCCCGCGTCGGTTCGCGCGGTGACGCGGGTCAGCTCGAGGCTCGGATGCCTCCTGACCAACTCAGCCGCGAGGGCCCCGGCGTATCCGGACGCTCCTGCGACGAGGACTCGCCTACTCACGCAGTGATCCCCCGATCCTCTGGACCGCCTTTTCGATGGCGCGCCTGCGCTCAGCGACCTCCTCGTCCGTAAGAGTCCGGTCGGCGGCACGGAAGCTGAGCCGGAGCGCCAAGCTCTTGCGCCCCTCGCCGAGCTGCTCGCCGCGATAGAGGTCGAACACCTCGGCCGAGCGGAGCAGCTCGCCTCCGCCCTCGAGCACGGCGGCGCGGACCTCCGCCGCGGGCACATCCTCGTCGACCACCACGGCGACGTCCTGATGGACGGCGGGGTAGGAGATCACGTCCTCGTAGGTCTCCTCGCCGATCGGCGAGCGGTCGACCAGCGGCGCGAGATCCACCTCGAATCCCGCCGCCTCCTCCAGGTCCCATGCGCGGCAGACGAGCGGATGGAGCTCGCCCAGCCAGCCGATCTCCTCGTCTCCGATCCGGACCGTTGCGGAGCGCCCCGGGTGAAGGAAGGGCTGCTCACCGGGCAGCACGTCGAGCGCGACCTCCAGCTGGGTCGCAAGCGCCTCGAGCGCCCCCTTGAGCGAGTAGAAGTCGGCCGGCGCCGCCTCGCCTCGCCAGCCAGCCGGGCGAAGGTCGCCGGCGGCGAGTGCGCCGATGCGCCACGGCTCGAAGGCCGGCGCCGGGCGCTCCCCGACGAACTTGCCGGCGAGGACGCCGTCGTGCGGCGATCCACCCTCCCGGAGGTTGGCCCGACCGGACTCGAAGACCGCGACCCGCTCCGCGCCGTGGGCGAGGTTGTAGCGCGCGTCATCGAGCAGGGACCCGAGCAACGCGGTCCGCACGACGGAATGCTCCGCCGAGAGGGGGTTCGAGATGCCGATCGGGCGCGCGCGGACGTCGTCGTCGCCGATTCTCAGGCGCCCCGGCATGCCGGGGTCGGTGAGGCTGAGGTCGACCACGGCGTCGAAGCCGAGGTCCCGCATCGCGTCCTCCGCGCGCCGGCGGAGGCGCTGCTCGCGACTGAGGCGCCCGGTCTGGCCGCTCGTCCCGGGTAGCGTCGGCTCCAGGTTCGCGGCGTAGCCGTGGATCCGGCCGACCTCCTCGACCAGGTCCACCTCGCGGGTGACGTCGTAGTGCCGGTGGACAGGGACGGTCGCCTCCAGGTTCTCGCCCTCCCGAGCCACCTCGAACCCGAGCCGCTCGAGGTACTCGACGCACTGATCGGGGGTGATCGGCATCCCCAGCAGCCTCTCGACCCGCGCATGCCGGAGCCCGATCCTGTGCGGTGCGGGGATCTCTGCGGCCTCGTCGATCGTGCCGGGGACCAGCTTCGCCCCACAGAGCTCCACCATCAGCCGCGAGGCGATCCTCTGCCCGCGGATCGCCAGCTCGGGATGGAGCTGCTTCTCGAAGCGGTTCGAGGCGTCGGAGCGCAGGCCGAGCCTGCGCGAGGTGCGCAGGATGTTGACGCCGTTCCACGTCGCCACCTCCAGCAGGACTCGGGTCGTCGTGTCGGAGACCTCGGAGACCTGGCCTCCCATGATCCCCGCGACGCCCGAGGGCCCGTTCCGGTCGCAGACGAGGACCATCTCCTCGTCGAAGGTTCGCTCGACGCCGTCCAGCGTCGTCAGCTTCTCGCCCGGCGTCGCGGTCCTGACGATCAGCTCGCCGTCCGGCACCTTGTCGAGGTCGAAGGCGTGCAACGGCTGCGCCGTCATCAGCATCACGTAGTTGGTGATGTCGACGACGTTGTTGATCGGCCGCATGCCCGCCCCGATCAGTCGCGCCTTGAGCCAGAGCGGCGACGGACCGATCCGAACGTCGGTGAACACCCGGGCGGTGAAGCGCGGGCAGAGCTCCGGAACCTCGACGCGGACCGAGGCATAGTCGTTGACCCCGCCCTCGCCCGCCGCCTCGGCGTCCTGCTCCCAGGGGGCCTCCGCGAGCTCCGCACCGGACACCGCGTGGACCTCCCGAGCGACTCCGTAGATCCCTAAGCAGTCCACCCGGTTGGAGGTGGGCTCGAGCTCGATCACCGGATCGGAGACGGGGATCACCTCCTCGAGCGGGGTGCCGGGTGCCAGCCCCGCCGCCCCCGGAGGCGCAGCGGAGGAGGCGGCGTTGTGCTGGTCTTCGAAGACCGCGATGCCGCTTGCGTCGTCGCCGATCTCGAGCTCGGCCTCGGAGAGGATCATCCCGTTCGACTCGACCCCCCGTAGCTTGGCCTTGCCGAGCTTGGTGCCGTCTGGCATCACGGCGCCTGGGAGCGCCACCGGGACGGTCTGGCCCGGCGCCACGTTGGGCGCCCCGCAGACGATCGTCCGCGTCCCGTCGCCGGCATCGACCTCGCAGACGCTCAGCTTGTCGGCGTCTGGATGCTTCTCGACCGAGAGGACCTTCCCCACCACGAAGGCGTCGGGCGAGGGCGCGCCGACGTGGCTGATCCGCTCCACCTCGATGGAGTGCATGGCGAGCTCGTCCGCCAGCTCCTCGACCGAGAGGCCGGGATCGCAGTAGCTGCGCAGCCAGGAGCTGGGCGCCCTCATCGGAACTGCTCCAGCACGCGCACGTCGTTCTCGAAGAACTTCCGGAGGTCGGGGACGCCGTACTTGAGCATCGCGATCCGCTCGATCCCCATCCCGAAGGCGAAGCCCTGGATTTCCTCCGGGTCGTAGCCGTTCTGGGCGACGAAGCCGAAGACGTTGGGGTCGACCATGCCCGCGCCCAGGATCTCGATCCAGCCGATCCCCTTGCAGAGGGGGTCGCGCGAGCCGTCGGGCAGCTTCCCCGTGCCGCCGCAGCGGAAGCAGGAGACGTCGACCTCCACGCTGGGCTCGGTGAAGGGAAAGAACCCCGGCCGGAAGCGCGTCTCGCGCTCCGGGCCGAAGATCGCCCGGGCGAACTCGTCGAGCGTCCCCTTCAGGTCCGCCAGTGTGACGTCCGTGCCCACCGCGAGTCCCTCGACCTGGTGGAAGATCGGGCTGTGAGTGGCGTCGAAGGGATCGGAGCGATAGCAGCGGCCCGGCACCACGATGAAGATCGGTGGAGGCTGCGCCTCCATCGCGCGAACCTGCATCGGGGAGGTGTGCGTCCGCAGCACGACGTCCTCGGGGCCTGGCGGCAGCTCATCGCCGTCGGAAAAGATCAGCAGGTCACCGCGCAGCGTCGACGGATCGACGTAGAAGGTGTCCTGTGCCATCCGGGCGGGGTGCCCGGGCGGATGGTTGAGCGCCGTGAAGTTGTAGTAGTCGAGCTCGACCTCCGGCCCCTCCATCACGCGGTAACCGAGCCCGATGAAGATGTCCTCGATCTCACGCTGCGTGCGGATCAGCGGGTTCAGGGCGCCCGCCGGAATCGGAGGCGATCCCGGCAGCGTGACGTCGATCGCGTCCTCGGCCAGCCGGGTGCCGAGCTCGCTGGCGTCCAGCTGGGTGCTGCGGCCCTCGAGCAACCCCTCGAGCTCTCTCCGCGCCTCGTTGCCGGCCTTGCCGACCGGGCCGCGCTCGTCCGCCGGGAGCTCGGCGATGCCCCGCAGGATCTGCGTGAGCTCCGCCTTCCGCCCCAGATAGCGGACCCGCAGCTCCTCGACCTCGGAGGTCGTCGAGGCCGAGCGGATCGCCTCGGCCGCTTCCTGCCTGATCTGTTCGATCCGATCAGTCGCCATGGGAGTCAGGCATTTAACGGGTTGCCGCTCGGCTTCGCCTGCGCGTCACCCTCGCTTAACCGCTGCAGGGCGATCGCAGCCGCCGCCGCGACGTTCAGCGACTCCGCCCCCCCGCGGAGCGGGATGGTCACCTGCACATCGCAGCGCTCCAGCGTCGCCCCGGGGAGCCCCACCCGCTCTGCGCCGAAGCAGATCGTCGCCACGCCCTCGAGCGCATCGAGCGGATCGCCGCCGTGGGCGACCAACGCAGCCCGCGGTCCGGGCGTCGCGTTGATCCCTCCGCGAAGTAGTGGCTCGGCGAATACGGCCCCCATGCTCGCCCGCACCGCGTGCGGACCGTACGGGTCCGCGCAATCGGGTCCGAGGACGACCGATCCGCCGACCAGCGCGTGGGTCGTGCGGATCGTCGTCCCGACATTGCCGGGGTCCGAGACGCCGTACAGGTAGACGCAGGGCGCCTCTGCCTGCTCCGCCCACGCCTCGCGCCACACACCGATCGCGCGAGTTCCGGACGCGAGAGCCGAGAAGCGGTCGAGCAGCGCCGGCTCGACCTCGGTTCCGCCGAGTCCCTCGCCGGCTGCCGTCAGCAACTCGACCGGCTCCGCGCCCGCCTCACGCGCCGCGGCGAGCAGATCCTCGCCCTCGCCGATGAAGAGGCCCTCGCGCTCCCGTGTCCTGCGCCGGCCGAGCCGGCGAATCAGCTTGAGCTTCTCGTTGTGGGGGCTGGTGATCGTCATGAAACGAAAAAGGGCGGCTCCGCCTCGCGGACCGCCCGGGATTTCGTGGCTCTGGCTGCCGTGAGCTAGGTGGCGGCAGCCTCC
Organism: uncultured Solirubrobacterales bacterium; assembly: GCA_963804595.1. Lineage (GTDB taxonomy): Bacteria > Actinomycetota > Thermoleophilia > Solirubrobacterales > 70-9 > DASUPK01. Next base: position 52,177 of record CAWDQZ010000003.1, on the reverse strand, counting down.
CGGGCGAGCTCGACGAATCGGCGGAAGCCATCGCGGTCGTTGACCGCGATGTCGGCAAGCATCTTGCGGTTCACGTCGACCTCGGCCTTCTGCAGGCCATGGATCAGCTCCGAATAGCTCATACCCTCCTGGCGCGCCGCGGCGTTGATCCGGGTGATCCAGAGCCGGCGGAACTCACGCTTGCGGTTCCGGCGGTCCCGATACGCATAGGCGTCCGAGCGCATGACCTGCTCGTTGGCCAGCCGGTAGCTCGAGTGCTTGCGGCCGTAGTAACCCTTGGCGCGGTCGAGGACCTTCTTCTTCCGTTTCTTCCGCGCGACGGCGTTGGTTGCCCGCGGCATCAGCGATCCCTCCCCGCGAGCAGGGTGTCGACCCGCTTCCTGTCGGCATCGGAGATCACCGACGGCCGCTTGAAGCGCCGCTTCCTGGCAGGGGACTTCTTCTCGAGGATGTGACTCGAGAACGCACGCCTGCCGCGCAGCTTGCCCCTGGCGGTCTTGCGGAACCGCTTCTTGGAGCCGGAATGGGTCTTCATCTTGGGCATCGGAGCCGACTATTGAAGCAGACGTCCAAGCACGCGCAGACAACACCCGAGCCGTGGTCCCGACGGAGCAAGTGGCAGGAACACGAACTCAGAGACTAGAGCCCGCCGAGGGTCCGGACACCAGGGTCACCGGCAGACCGCCCCACTGGTTGAGGCCGTCGGTGGCGCAGTCCCTATGTTCCGGGTCCGCATCGAGGTCGGTGATTTCGAGGGTGCCCTGGGACCGTAGGCGCCTGGGGCCATGGTTGGCCCTGTCGATCGTGCCCCTGATGGTGCCAGTGAACGTTTGGAAGGTGTAAGCGAAGCGAAATGCGAAGCGATTGGGCTTCGGCTTCTTCCCGCTGGGCTGCGCGGCCTTGGTCAGCTTGACGCTCGTCAGCAGGGTGCTCGTCAGCAACAGCCGAGTGGTGCCCGTGCCGGCGCTGTTGAAGCACTGGAGCGGCGCTTCGGAGAAGGCGATCCGTGTCAGCTGGCGCGGCGTGAACTTGCGCTTGCTCGCGCGCTTGTTCTTGAAGGTGAAGTCCAGCGCCATCGTCCCCGGCGGCGTGCTCGGTGAGGCACTCACCGGGACCCGGACCTGCCGGACCTCGGTTGCCGCGTGGGCAGCTGGCGCGGCCAGCGCCGCGGCGAGCAGCACGACGGGGCCGATGATCACTCGAGGTCTCATGTCCGTCAGTACTACCTAACACCTGCATCTACCTGGCGTAGCGTTTCGAAACCGTCCTACCAGGTGTCGACGAAGCGGTGCCCATGGCCCCGGTCGGTCTCTCCGGCGGCGGCGAGCGTGGCGGCGATCAGGCCACGCGTCTCGGCCGGGTCGATCACGTCGTCGATCTCGAAGAGCTGGGCGGCGTTGAGCGCCTCGGCGTTGCGCTCGGCGGCCGCGGTCACCTCGCGCACGCGCTGCTCGCGCTCCTCCTCGTCCTCGATCGCCTCGAGCTCCTTCCGCATGCCGAGCCTCACCGCGCCCTCCAGGCCCATCGGGCCGAGGTGCGCCCCCGGCCAGGCGACGGTCAGCAGCGGCTCGTGGAGGCTCCCGGCCGTCATCGCCTGGGCCCCGAGCCCGTACGCCCGCCGCAGGATGACGGCGACGAACGGCACGCTGAGGGCGCCGCCGGCGACCAGCAACCTCGAGGCGCGCCTGACCAAGCCGGTCGCCTCGGCCTCGGGCCCGACCATGTAGCCCGGGGTGTCCACGAGCGAGACGACCGGCAGGCGGAAGGCGTCGCAGAGCTGGAGGAAGCGGGCCGCCTTGTCCGAGGCTGCGCTGGTCACCGCGCCCGCCATCACCATGGTGTTGTTGGCGATCACCCCGACCGGCCTTCCCTCGATCCGGGCGAGGGCGGTGACCATCTCGGGAGCGAAGCGGTCGCGCAGGAAGGTGACCGAGCCCTGATCGGCGATCGTCTCGATGATCGGCGCCACCCTGTAGGCGCGACGAGCGCGCTCGGGGACCGCCTCGCGCAACGGCTCCTGGTCGGGAGCCAGCCAGTTCTCGACACTGCCCTGGAAGTAGCCGAGCACCTTCCTGGCGGCGGACACCGCCTCCACCTCGTCGGCGACGATCACGTCGACCACCCCGTTCGGCGCCTGGACGTCGAGCGGGCCGACCTCGTCGGGATCCACGTCACCGAGCCCGCCGCCGGCGATCATCGCCGGGCCCCCCATCCCGATCGATGTGTTCTCCGTGGCGACGATCAGGTCGGAGCAGCCCGCGATCACCGCGTTGCCGGCGAAGCAGCGGCCGGCAACCACCGCGATCCGCGGGACCAACCCCGAGAGCCGCGCCCAGAGGGCGAAGGCCCGCACGTCGAGGGCCGAGACGACGGGATAGTCCGTGTCGCCCGGCCGCCCGCCGCCCCCTTCGGCGAAGAAGACGGTCGGCAGGCGCATGCGCTCGATCAGCTCGAAGAGGCGGTCCTTCTTGCGGTGTCCGAGGGCGCCCTGGGTGCCGGCGAGCACCGTGTAGTCGTAGGAGAGCACGGCGCACGCCGCCCGCTCGCCGAAGAGCTCGCCATTGACCCGCGCCGTGCCGGCGACGAGACCATCGGCAGGCGTTCGCTCGATCAGCTCCTGGAGCTCGCGGCGCCCGCGCTGCGCGGCGATGGCGTGGCGGCCGTATTCGACGAAGCTGCCGGGATCGACGAGGTCGGCGATGTTTTCCCGAGCCGTCCGCCCCCGGGAGGTGTGACGACGTTCGACGGCCTCGGAGCGGGCAGCGTCCTCAGTGAGCGCCCGGCGACGCCGGAGCTCATCGAGATCGCTCATGCCCGAATGCGGCCGCTTAGCCGGCCGCGGCTTCCTTCTCCTGCCCGGCGTTGCGAGCCGGGGCGAGCAGCATCGTCATGTTGCGGCCCTCCTGCAGGGGTGCCTGCTCCATCACCCCGATGTCGGAAACGTCCTGGAGAAGCCGGTCGAGCAGCATCCGGCCACGCTCGGGGTGGCTCTGCTCGCGACCGCGAAACATGATCGTCACCTTGACCTTGTCCTGCTGCTTCAGGAAGCGCTCGACGTGGCCGCGCTTGGTCTCGTAGTCGTGCTGGGCGATCTTGGGCCGCAGCTTGATCTCACGCACGTTGACCTGGTGCTGGTGCTTGCGGGCCGCCTTCGCCTTCTGCTCCTGCTCGTACTTGTACTTCGAGTAGTCGAGGATCCGGGTGACCGGCGGCTTGGAGTTGGGAGCCACCTCGACCAGGTCGAGGTCACGCTCACGAGCTCTCTCCAGCGCGTCGGGGGTCGGGACGATTCCCACCTGCTCGCCGTTCTCATCGATCAGCCGAACCTCGGGCACGCGTATCCGCTCGTTGATACGAGTGGTGTCGCGCTCAGGCGGACGGCGGTCGAAGCGGGAGACCGCCACTAGCTGCGCAAGAGGTAGAGCTTCAAGCCGATAGGAGAAAGTGGTTCGGGTAGGCGGGCACGAGGGCGCTTAGACGCGCGGCGTGGTGTGGGTGCCCGGCATTGCGGCCAGTATAGACGCCTGTTCCGCGCAAGATGGAGGTCCGCTCCCTATTCGCCGGCCTCCGCCTGCATGCGCTCGATCAGGGCCTCCAGAGTGATCGCGCCCAAGTCGCCGTCACCGTGGTGCCGGACCGAGACCGTCTCCGCGTCGATCTCCTTGTCGCCCACGACCAGCATGTACGGCGCCTTGGAGAGCTCCGCATCGCGGATCTTGCGCCCGACCGACTCCGTGCGGTCGTCGACACGCGCCCGCAGGCCGTTGCCCCGGAGCCGAACGGCGACCTCGGCCGCACGCTCGTTGTGCCGGTCGGCCACGGGTAGGACGACCGCCTGCACGGGCGCGAGCCAGAGCGGGAAGCGGCCGCCGTAGTGCTCGATCAGGATGCCGGCGAAGCGCTCCATCGACCCGAGCAGGGCCCGGTGGATCAGCACCGGCCGGTGCTCGGCGTTGTCGGCGCCGGTGTAGGTGAGCTCGAAGCGCTCGGGCATCTGGAAGTCGAGCTGGCAGGTGCCGCATTGCCAGGAGCGCCCGAGTGCATCGGTGATGTGAAAGTCGATCTTCGGCCCGTAGAAGGTGCCCTCCCCCGGGCTCACGTCGAAGTCGCGGCCCTGCCGCTCGAGGGCCTCGCGCAGCGCCGACTCGGCTCGCGCCCACTGCTCGTCCGTGCCGATGGACTTCTCGGGTCTCGTGGAGAGCTCGACGCGTACGTCGTCGAAGCCGAATCGCTCGTATAGCTCGTCGATCGCGGTGCAGATCGAGTCGACCTCGTCGGTGACCTGGTCGAGCGTGCAGAAGACGTGCGCGTCGTCCTGGGTGAAGGCGCGAACACGAAGGAGCCCGTGCAGGACCCCTTCACGCTCCCACCGCGAGACGAGGCCGAACTCCGCCAGCCGCAGCGGGAGCTCGCGGTAGGAGTGGCGACGCGAGGCGAAGACGAGGCAGGCACCCGGGCAGTTCATCGGCTTGAGCGCGTACTGGCGCTCCTCCCCCTTGCCCTCGCGCTCGGCGGGGGCGGTGAAGAACATGTTCTCCTTGTAGTTGTCCCAGTGGCCCGAGCGGTGCCAGAGCTCGACGTCGAGGACCTGCGGGGTCTTGATCTCGGAGTAGCCGCGGGCGTCCAGTTGCTTTCGCACCTCGGCCTCGATCAGCTTGAGCAGGACCGTGCCGTGCGGCAGCCAGAACGGGACGCCGGGCGCTTCGGGACGGAACTGGAAGAGATCCAGCTCCGGCCCGAGCTTGCGGTGGTCGCGCTCGCGCGCCTGCTCGAGCCGCTCCAGGTGCTGCTCGAGGTCCTTCTTGTCGAGGAAGGCCGTCCCGTAGATCCGGGTCAGCATCTGGCGGGTCTCATCGCCTCGCCAGTAAGCGCCGGCGAGTGACGTGAGCTTGAACGCCCCGATCCGGCCGGTCGACGGCGCATGCGGTCCGCGGCAGAGGTCCTCGAACGGGCCGTTCCGATAGAGCGAGACGGTCTCCGCCCCCTCGTCGCGGATCAGGTCCTCGATCAGCTCGACCTTGTAGTCCTGTCCCTGGTCGCGGAAGAGCTCGACGGCCTCCTTCGCCGGGAGCTCACGGCGCTCGAAGGGCTCGTCCGCCTTGACGTGCTCGCGCATCCGCTCCTCGATCCGGGCAAGATCCTCCTCGCCGGGGCTGCCGTTCGGGAACTCGATGTCGTAGTAGAAGCCGTTCTCGATCGGCGGCCCGATCGAGATCTTGGCGTCGGGCCACAGCTCGAGCGCCGACTCGGCGAGCACGTGCGCCGCGTCGTGCCGGATGAGCTCTAGCGCCTCCGGGCTCCGGTCTGTGACGATCTCGATCGTCTCCCCGCCCGCGAGCGGCGCGGAGAGATCGCGCAGCTCGCCATCCACCTTGATCGCAAGCGCCGCTCTGGCGAGGCCGGCGCCGATCGCCGCGGCGGCGTCGGCACCGGTTGCGCCGTTCTCGAGCTCGAGCTCAGACCCGTCGGGCAGCTTCACGTTCACGCGGCTAAGGCTATCCGTGGGTGTTCGCGCCCAGCTTGCAGGGAGGCGCAACTCGGCCGGCGTACACCCGTTAGGAGCGCCAATGGGTTCGGACAGACCCAGATTCCTGATCGCCCTCGTCGCGGCGGCGTTGATCGCAGCGCTCCCGACCGCAGCCGACGCCAAGCCCAGGCACAGGCATCCCTTCGGCTCCCGTGTCCTCCGCAGCGGAATGAAGGGCAAGGACGTCCGCTACCTGCAGCGCGCACTGACGCGACTCGGGATCTCGACCGCAAGCGACGGTGCCTTCGGCAAGGGGACGACGAGGAGCGTCGAGGTGCTCGAGGGCCAGCGGGGCTGGCCGGTGAATGGGGTCGTCAGCCGCAGGGACGCGAAGCGGATCCGGAAGCTCCTCACGAAGCGGGAGGTCAGGGGCAGCTTCTTCGTCCAGGGCCTGGTGAGCCCCACGCTCACGGTCAGCTCCCGCCGCGCAGGCAACGCCAAGGTGAAGGTTCTCGACGCCATCGGCAACGTGGTCCAGGCGCTGCCCGTGAGCTTCGGCGGAGCGAGCTCCGACTCCGTGGCGTGGAACGGCATGACGCCGGTGGGCGCCGCTCCCGACGGGGCCTACCGGCTCAAGCTCGGGAAGGCAAATACTGCGGGCGCCACGCTCTCGGGCCACACCGCGCCCTTCGCCATGCACCTGCACGCCTTCCCGCTACCGGGCCCGCACAACTTCGGCGGAGCGGATGCGCGCTTCGGAACGCCCCGTTCCGGCCACGTCCATCAGGGGCAGGACATCCCGGCAGCATGCGGCCAGAGGGAGGTCGTGGACGAGACCGGCGAGGTGAAGGTCAACGCCTACCAGGCGTCGGGCGCCGGCTACTACGTCGTGATCCACGGCGGGCTCACCGGCACCGACTCCGTCTACATGCACCTGCAGCGGCCCAGCTGGGCGGCGCCGGGGACGATCGTCTACGCCGGCCAGCAGATCGGGCGAGTCGGAGCGACCGGGGACGCCGATGGCTGCCACCTGCACTTCGAGCGCTGGACCGCGCCCGGCTGGTTCGTCGGCGGGGCGCCCTATGACCCGCTGCCGGAGCTGCAGTACTGGGACTCCTACTCCTAGGCGCCCGAGTAGTCGAACGTCCCGCCGTAGCCGCAGACGCCCCGGTAGCTGAACTCGAGCGGGCCGTCCTCGACGATCAGCTCGTCCGCGACGAGCTCCTCGCCATCCCGGTCATGGCCGGGAATCACGCACGTCACCTTCTCGGGACCCTGGTAGCGATCGCGGATTCGGACGCTGACGCGATCGCGAATGCGCAGCCGTTGGCGCCGGCGGCTGTGCTCGACTTCGATCTCTACCGGCTTCACAGCGAGCAGCTCGCTCGCCTTCCAGGCCCACGGGAAATGTGTCTCCGCATCTCCGCCGAGGCGCCCGGCGTAAATCGCCTCGAGCGCCTCACGCTGATCGTCCGCCGCACCGGCGTCGAGATACAGGATCCAGCTCCACGGCGAGCCTTCCTCGTCGTCGCTATAGCGAGTGGCCATTGCGACCGGGAGCCCACCGAGGTCCACGCCGTCCGCGTCGCCCTCCGCGATCAACCACGAGAGGACGCCCAGGCACTCTCCATCTGTCGACCGTCCACCGGGGACTCCGTCGATCTTGCGGCAGGGACAGATCGGGTCGCAGTTACACGACTCGAAGTAGCTGCCGCTGATCCGCCAGCTCATTCCTCTCCGTCCCTCATGAATCGGGTTGCTCCTCCGTCCTGATACGGGTCGCGCCTAGCGGCGCGCCCGCGCATAACCGGAGCACCCTCTCACATGGGTCGCAGTTGGGCCAATTTGGCCGCGGTCGTCACTTTGCGGCCTCGCTGCTACCAGTCTCGCTACCACTTCGGGCAACGAGATCTCGAAGGCCCCCAGTAGCCGCTGCTTGGCAGCGTCAACCGATGGGTGACGGTAGCGCTCCATTGGAGCTATGGGGTCGTATTTACGTTCCGCGATGGGAGAGTGGTTCGCTCCGAGTGGTTCCCGGACCGCGACGAAGCCCTCGAAGCCGCCGGCCTTTCGGAGTAGGCCGCTCACGACTGGCGCGCACCGTCGCTCAATCGGCGGTCTCCTGAGCCTGGGAACCGGGATCGACACCCTCCCCTCGCCCTAGAAACAACGCACTGTTCTGAGTAGGGTCTGAGCAAGCGCATTAGGAATGGCAAGGGGGAAGGAGAGGAACGATGCGCAAGAAGATCGCAGCGGGCACCGTCGCCACGTTGTGCCTTGCGGGGATGCTCGCCACCCCGGCGTCCGCTACCCCGGCGCGCGCCGACCAGGTGAGCTGCGGTGACGTGATCACCGAGGACACGACGCTCGACAGCGACCTCGACTGTGCCGACCTCTCCGGCACTTCATCGGCGCTCACGATCGGAGCCCACCGGGTCACGCTCGATCTCAACGGCCACACGATCTCGACCGCGTGCGAGGCCGACTGCGCGGGGACGGCCGTGATCGACGATCGCGGCGGCTACGACCGGATCCGAATCCTCGACGGGACGATCCGGCCCAACGGCGTTGCCGTCGGCGTGGCGCTGGTCGATGTCGACGAGAGCGCCCTGGACGGGCTTACGGTCGCCGGCTTTCCGCGCCCAATGAACCAACCGGGCGTCGGGATCTTGCTCTCCAACTCCCATCGCAATGAGCTCGACAGCAGCACGATCGCCGGTGGAGATCCGGCGCTCCTGCTTTCGGCCTCGGACGGCAACGAGATCTCCCGGAGCTCGGTCGACGGGGGAATCGCCATCCACCAGGGTGACGGGATCCGACTCGCGGACGGCTCCGACCACAACCGGATCGTGGACAGCCTCGCCGGCGCCGACGGGACGGGCATCGTGATCTGGGACTCGGCCGGCAATACCGTTACTCGGAGCCGCGTCGGCGGGATAGTCGGCGGGATAGTCGGCCGCGGCGCTCACCGAAACGAGATCTCGCGCAACACGCTCTGCGAGACTTTTGCGGCGGACTTGTGATCGACATGGCCTCCTCCGACGAAAACGTGATCGAGCGCAACGAAGCGGGGGGCGGGCTGCTGATCTCCGGCGACCGCAATCGCGTCGAGCACAACGACGTCTCGGCGTGCGTCCGGGATCTCCGTGCCGCAGGGCGATGCCAACCTCGTGCGCAAGAACAAGGTCAGCGGTGGAATCGACGGGATCGCAGTGGCGTCGGCCGCCACCAATACGCTCGTCCAAGGCAACCTGGTGACCGGGGCAGCCGATGACGGCATCGACGTCGATGCCCCCGGAACGATCATCCGCGCCAACACCGCCGTCAACAACGGCGACCTTGGGATCGAAGCCGTCGCAGGGGTGATCGATGGCGGCGGCAATCGCGCGAGCGGCAACGGCAACCCGCTGCAGTGCACGAACGTCATTTGCAGGTAGCCGAGGGGGCGGAGCTTGCGCAGCATGAGCCCTCGAAGCCGCCGGGCTGCGGGAGTAGGTGATGTCGCAGGAGAACGTGGACACCCTCCAGCGAGCCAATGAGGCCTGGAACGCCGACAATCTGGACGCCTTCTTGGCCGAGGCTGATCCCGAGGCCGAGTGGCATACCGCCATCCCGCAAGCCGTGGAGGGCAGAAAAAGCACATATCGGGGCCATGACGGTGCCCGAACGGCCTGGGAGGAATATCGCGGCGAGGCGTGGGGAGGTTTCACAGCTCAGATTCAGGAGATTCGCGACCTCGGCGAGTCGGTTCTGCTCCTCGGTCATCTCGACGTGAGCGGCCGCACGTCTGGTATCGAGTCCAGCCAGGAATTCGGGCAGCTCGTCAGCTTCCGAGGCGGGAAGATCCTCCGCTCGGAGGACTTCCTGAGCCACGCCGAAGCCCTCGAAGCCGCGGGGCTGCGGGAGTAGGCGATGTCGGAGGAGAACGTCGGGACGGTGCAGCGTCACCTCGAAGCGTGGAACCGGCGCGACCCGAAGACGTGGTTGGCTTCGTTTCACCCCGACGCGGAAATTGACTGGTCGCGTTCCCGAGGGCCGCTCAAGGGTGTCTATCGCGGTCATGGCGAGCATGAGGTCTTCTGGGGCGAGTTCTGGTCGACGTTTGAGGACGTCCAACTTGAGGTGCACGGCTTCACGGAGGAAGGCTCCGAAGTCGTGATCTCGAACACCGCCCACATGCGGGGGCGCCAGGGAATCGAGGTGAGCGCGAGGAGCACGCTCGTGTTCACATTCGAGAATGGGCAGATCACTCGCCTTCGGCTGTTCCAGGAGCGAGCCGAAGCCCTCGAAGCCGTCGGGCTGCGGGAGTAGGCGATGTCGCAGGAGAACGTGGAGATCGTGCGGGCGATCTATGCGCGATTCGGCGAGGGCGACTTTCGCGCCAGCGTCGATCTGCTCGACCCGCACATCGTCTTCTTGATGATGCAGGATGCTCCCGACGCCGAGGTCTATGTCGGCGTCGAAGCGGTCGCGGCAGCGACGCGCGGGCTCTTTGACACGTGGGCGGATTTCACGCTGAAGGCCGAGGAGTTAATCCCCGCAGGAGACAGCGTGCTCGTGAGCGTCCGTCAGCAGGGCGTCGCTCGGATCAGCGGCGTTCCGAGTGACGAGCGTTACTTCACCGTCTGGTCGTTTCGTGGGCGGAAGGTAATTCGGATCGAGACCTTTCCGGAACGAGCGCAGGCCCTCGAAGCCGCCGGGCTTTCGGTGTAGCTGCTTTGGACGAGAAGCAGCTATCCCCTTTGCATCGAAAGCGGCGGTTTGACGCTGCACTGCCGTTTCTCGCGCGAAGGAGCCCTGACGATGTCGCCGGAAAACGTCCACGCTTTGGTGGTTGACGCGCCGTCTAGCCCCAGGTTAGGCTCGCGCTTGTGAATTGGATGCTGAGGAACATGCCCACAGCTCGGAAGACGGGGGGTATCACTGTGACTACAACAGGGCGCACGAGCCACAAGCAACGCACGCTCCTCGCGGCCTCGGTTGCGGTTGTGGTAGCCCTTTTGGCCGTGCCGTCAGCGTTGGCGGCGAGCGGGCTCCAGGCGAACTTCAAGGTCCACTTCCCGAGGGGCCATCCCGCGTCGAACGCGCCGTGTCCGGCGGATGAGCTCTGCGGCGTCGGGCGGGTGAACGGCTATGGCAAGTCGACGATCACGATCGTCGACGAGGCGTTCTCCGAGATCCCCGACAGCCCCTGCCTCTCGGTCGAGTGGACCCTGGCAATCGATCCCGTCGATGGTTCGGGCGAGCTCGTCCTGGACTCGGCGGGGACGTTCTGCCAGCCGGGCGAGTCGGGCGACTCCCATGCGGGGCCGAGCAGCTACGGCCATCCCGGCACCTTCAGCCTCGCCTACACGGTGGACGGCGACGCGAGCTCGGGGGCCTTCGCGGGAGCGCAGGGGACCGGAACGGTGCGCTTCGAGAGCGCGGGCGGGATCGGCGTCTGGACCGTCCGGGGCAGCCTGAACCGCGCAGGCTGAGGCAGGCTACTCGAGCAGCTCCGCCAGCTCGTCGAGCAGCCGCTCAAACTGATCTTCCGGGACATGGCTGAGTTCCCGCGCCGCCTCCGGCGAGACGTAGAGAGGAGCGCGGCGAGGCTCTCCTCGGTCGGACCGCGCTTCGACGCCGCGGCAGTCCGCTTCGCCTTGCGGCCGGAGCCGCAGGGACAGGCTCATCGCGACCGACCCTTCGCAACGTGTACACGGCGGTCTCGGCCAACGGGACGAGATCTGGGGAATAGCCGTTTTGGACGAAAGGCGAGCACCCGTCCGAGAGATACTGGGTGGGCGATGTCGGAGCGAGAACCGCTGAAGGCGATCCAACGGGCTCTTTCGACGGATTAGGGCGGGCCGGTGACCGGCGGGACCTGACCGGCTGGCTCGCTAACCGCCCATCCGAACACACGCGCCGGAACCATGGATGTCCATACCCGTTAGTGGGGATGGACAGCTCCGCTCGAACCCCGATAGGTTCGGTTGAGCCGGGGCTCCAAGGCGAAGCCCTGCCTCATCTGCACCACCAAAGGAGGACCCATGCGACGCATCGCCCTGCTCGGCGCACTCGGAGTGGTCTCCCTGCTAGCTATCCCACCGCTCGCCGAAGCGCAGACAACGCAAAGCTTCGAAGCGCATTTCAAAAATGCTCAGCAGAGAAACGCGCCGCCGTGCCCCGGAGGCATCCTCGACTTCTGCGGCACCGGCAGTGTCTCCGGCTTCGGGCCAGCCAGCTATGAGCTACAGCCCTCCGGCCTTACCCCGATCCCAAACAGCAACTGTGACTTGGTGACCGCCGAGGTGACGGTCACGCTCGCAGACCAAAGCGGTTCATTCACAGCGGATGCCACGGCCACGGTCTGCTTCCCCGGGAACTCACAGAACGCCCACCGCTCGGAAGGGTCATTCGGCAACCCCTTCACTGCGACAGCCTCATTTGTGATCACCGGCGGCACTGGCGTCTTTGCCGGCGCTACAGGCGGCGGCACCGCCACACTCAAAGGGGCGGGCGCCCACTCGGCGCTTGACATCGCTGGGACGATCACGCTGTAGAAGAGCTCAGCGTCGGATGTGGATCTTGCTGAGGTACGAAATCTGCTCTGCCGTTGTGTGTGACCCCATCACGCCCGGAGCCGCACTCGGCGCAACCTCTTGGTCTTGCGTTTCAGAAAGTCCATCGCTGACGTAAGTTGCGTTGCCCGCTCCGCCGGTTTCACGGGCCACACATGCGTGCCCTCGACCTGCTGGCCGTCGACGCGCGGGTCGCGGTCCACCCACGACCATTGAGCGTCGGTGTTGAGCAGCAGGTCCTGCCGCATGATTTGCGCGAGCACGGGCCGTTGCGAGGAGTGCATCGCGGGCGAGAGCTGCCACCGCTCCGCGTCGCTCGCGCCAGTGGAGTCGATCATCTGTTTGACGGCCGGGTCCTTGATCCCGGCCCACAGATCGGCGGGCGGGATGAATGCAGCAGTGGCATCTGCCAGCCCCTCCTGCGCGAGGCGGGTGGCGATGGCCGCACCCGCGGATTCCCCGTAGGCGAGGACCCGGCGGTGCTTATGGCGCACCCTCTTGGCTGCATCGCGCGAATCGCGCCAGGCCGCGCCGAGGTTCCCGAGGGTGTACGGGACGCCAACCACCACGCACTTCACGGGTGCTGCGGCGACCACGTCTGCCGGGACGGTGGCGTCTCCCGCGACGAAGCCGCCGCCGTGGAAGAACAGCAGCACGCAGGCGAGCGCCTTCAGATTGCTTGACGGTCGCGTGCGTACTCGGCCGCCGCGGCGCCGAGCGATATGCCCGTACCGACGAGCAGCCTGCCCTTACTGGTGGCCATGAGGCCCTCCCTCTCCCTAACTCCAGGTTTCCCCTACCCAGAACGACCGTACCGGCCCGATTTACACCCCATGCAAGGCGGGTGCGTGACGCGAAGAAGCCCCGCGGTGGGGGCCTCTCCGTGCTCCGGCCAGCCGGCGCGGCCACGTTCGACGGCACCGAGGGCTAGTGCAGTCCTATCACTAGACGGGGAGCTTCTCCGCCTTCTTATCGCACTTCTTCAATTTCTTGTTGAGCTTCTTCTTCACCGACTTGGTAAGCGCGTCGTTTGCGCGCTTCCTCTTGACCGCCTTCTTGTGCTTCTGCTTGCAGTTCGCGAGGGCCGCGGCCTGCTGGCCGGTGCGGGCTTCAACAATGCATCGGGGTGGTTGCGGGTCACGAGTGACAATCCGGTCGCACCTTGGGGTGAAACCCCTGGATGGGGTGGGACGGACTACGTGAGCATGAGCTTCTACCGGGAGGCCGTACCGATAGGAGAAGCGATAGGAGAAGCGCTACGAGACGGGCTGGACCGGCTGATACGCAGAATCAGCGGCTGAGCGCTTCGCTCCTGGCGGCGTTTTGGCACAAGCACCACCCGGCGCTCTATTCGCTGCGCCACATCAAAAAACCGCCTCCTTTGAGGCCCTGGTGGGCAATTACACGCACCAGGGCGTCAAGGGCTTAGGTCAGGCAATCGAGTCCGCGATGTGCGGCACGGCCTGCTCGGCCGTCAGCATCACCTTGGTGTCGTACTCGACCCACTGTGTGTAATTCAGAATGTTCCGATACGGGCCCTCCAGGTCATCGGTCTCGGAGATCACCACACCGTGGCCGCCGTCGGCAGCCACGTAGTGCGCTGTGGCCCCGGGTCCCGCCCCCTCTTTGGCGAAAACGTCCAGCAGTTCCTTGGTCTCCTCTTTGCTGAGGAACGGCTTGACTCTGTACGTCGTGATGAGAATCATGGGCATTCCCTTCGCTGGTTGGGGCGTGAGTCGAATGGCATAGGGCGAGCCGCGTAGCCCCATGCTTTGCGTGTCGAGTCTCGTCCCAGAATGAGTGGTCGGCATCCGTGTTGCCCACCGGTTCTAGTTCCGGGGAAGGGACGGAGGACTACCCGGCGTCTATTGCGCTCGCTGACTCAAAAAGTCGCGCCTTGACAGCGAGAGACCCGGTCGGAGATGCTGGTGCTTCGCAAGGCATCGAAAGGAGACGATGCTCATGAAGCTATTTCTTGTCTCACTTGTTGCCGCTTGCGCTCTGATTGATGGCCATGGCTGGCTCGGCCGCTGCCGGCACAGACAGCCACTTCCCGGACGGTGCTCCAATGAACCCGACGGCAGGAGTGACTGGGTGCACAGTGCTGTCAACGTCACCGGCAACCACGACAGGGTCGTCAACCGGACTCGGCAATAAAGCCGATCTGTTCGTGGACGCCTGTCTGAGCGGCCCGTAGCCAACACGCGGTTCAGAGAAGAGCTGAGGGCAAGGTTCAATCCTTGCCCTCAGCGCATCTAGTCGCCGAGCGGCTCCACCCCTCGGTCGCGAGATACTGCGTGGGCGATGTCGGAGGAGAACGTCGAGATCGTGCAGCGAGACATCGCCGCCCGCCAAGCGCGGGATTGGACCGGCCTTAATGAGATCTGGCATCCCCAGATCGAGCTTCAACTCGTCAGGGATTCCGGGATCTACCACGGTGGTGAAGAGATGACGCGGTTCTTCGATGGCCTCTCCGGCCTGTACTCCGAGTACCGAGTGGAGGTGGACGAGATCATCGAGACTTCGGATCAGGTGGTGACGGTCGAGCGAGTTGCCGGGCGCGGCCTGAAAGGCAGTAACAGCGGTAACTGGGTTCAGGAGATTCTCTTTCGCGTGTGGAGCTTTAGGGACGGAAAGATCTGGCGGATAACGGAGTACCCGACCCGCGCCGAAGCCCTCGAAGCCGCCGGCCTTTCGGAGTAGGCGATGTCGGAGGAGAACGTCGAGATCGTGCGATCGCTGTTTGACACGTTCGCCCGCCGCGATCACGAGGCAGCGTTCGACTACTACGACGCCGAGATCGAGTGGGACGCTTCGCGCGCCGGTGAGGGCGCTGGCATCGCGTCGGTCTACCACGGCCACGAGGGCGTTCGAGCGTATTGGCGACGCTGGCTGTCGGCATGGGAGGACGTCGAAGCAACGGAGGTCGAGTTCGTCGATGCCGGGCAGAAGGTGGTCGCGTTGATTCACCAGCAGCGCCTGCGTGGACGCGGCAGCGGGATTGAGGTGGACGCTCCGCCGTACGCCCTGAGCTTCACGCTCCGGAACGGAAAGGTCGTGCAGTGGGTCCTCTATCCGACCCAGACGGAGGCCCTCGAAGCCGCCGGGCTGTCGGAGTAGGCCCGGACTCATCACGCCGCGGATCTCGTCGAGCCTGGCGAGCTCGTCGACGCTCATGCCGATCGAGATGCTCTCGGTGTCACTCATCGGCTCTTTAGGTTCGGGGCGTTTTCTTGACGACGTGCCGGCGCGCCCCACACCCCAAGGGGGGCGCGTCGGTTTTTCTCGTGTCTGTGGGCAGGTTCGCTGTGGTCACTTCGCAGTTTTCCTCGGCCCGCGCAGGCGAGCAATCTGCGGTTTTCCGAATCGCGGAAATCCGATCCAGACCCTCCCCCTGGATCACCGCTGAGTCCCTCACCCGGTGGTATGTTCACGGCGATGGGGTCACCCGCGTAGCGGGGTGGAAGTTGAAGACGAAGGTGGAAAGTAGGCCCGCTTTCTGGTTTGAGAAGTGGCGTGGCCGGATCGGCGAGGCAAAAGACCGCGTCGAGGGCAGGGGCGACGGGTGGAGGCCCCACCCGCCGAGGATGTCGCCGATCAGACCCCGGCGGCGGAAGTAGCCACCCGAGCAGAGGTCGAGGTCAGCTGCCACGGAGGAAGTCCTCCAGCTCCGAGGCCGGTTGGTCCCCCCGGAGTGCCTTCTCGAGCGCGACGGCGGCCACCACCTTCCCGTCCCGCGCCAGCCGGGTCAGTACCGCCATCGCCTCACCGTGGGTGGCGACCTCGTCACCCCTCGGAGGCTCGTGCAGCAGCCGGCGCAGGTAGACCGCCCGCTCCTCGTCCCCGCGGAGCTCGTCGAGTCTTGCGGCCTCCTGGTCGGAGAGCGAGACCTTGATGTGGTGTTTTGCGGGCGCTCATCGGTTACCCAAAGTCAGTTTTCAGGAGGCGCGCCCCTTCCGGCATTCGGCGGTCTTTCGAGCGGGGCAGTTCTCGCCTCGCACCCTCCCCTCGGGCGGGGTAGGGTCGAACCATGCGGCTGTTTCGCACGATCCTCAAGTGGATCGCGTTCGGGCTTGTCGCGTCGCTCGTGGTGATCCAAGTCGTCCCCTACGGCCGTGACCACACGAATCCGCCTGGCGGGCGCCAGATCGCGTGGGATAGCCCGCGCACCCAGGAGCTGATGACCGACGCGTGCATGGACTGTCACAGCAACCTGACCAAGTGGCCGTGGTACTCCAACGTCGCGCCGATCTCGTGGCTGGTGCAATCCCACGTTGATGACGGTCGCGACGAGCTCAACCTCTCGACTGGTGAGCCAGAGATCGAGAAGATGGTCGAGGTGATCCGTGACGGATCGATGCCGCCTTGGACGTACAAGCTGACCCATCCCGGTGCGCGGCTGTCCGAGCAAGAGAAGCAGGACCTGATCCGTGGCCTGGAGGCAACGTTTGGCGGAGGGTGAGGGCGACTGAGCCACCCGGCGGTTTTTGGCTCGCGCTTTCACGACGCCAGACCTTCCCATTCCCCCTCACACCCGGAAGCGCTAGACCATGATCGGTCGGTTGCGCTTCGCCTCCGCGGCCGTCTCCGCTTCGACCTCCTCGATCAGCCGCGTTAGCTCCCGTTCCTTGCGGGCCTCCTCCTCGCGCTCCCGCCAAAGCTCATCCCAGTGCTTCTTCTGCGCTTGAAACTCCTCGTCGAGGACGGTGTCGAGGTCACGGACGCCGGTGGTCTCTCTTACGTCAAAGTCCAACGGCCTGTCGCTCACCACCGGCTATCGCCGGCCCTCGCTCCTAGCACTAGGTCGGTTGTCCTTGGCGATGCAATGGGCTCGAGGACAACGGCTGGCGCGGGGCGTACCACCCCCTACAGCTGGGGGCGGTACGCCTCGTATGCAGCGGGACTGAGGAATCCGTTTGACGAGGCCCGCAGACTCGAGCGATGGCCGGTTACCGTGCCTATTGCCCCATCTCGTCTGCGTCCACCCAGGGCTTGCACCCTTCGGACATTGAGCCGCCTCGGTTCGTGGTCACTTCTCGGCGGCGCCGGAACTCCTCCGCTCCTGATCGCTTTCGCGTTCTGGTTGATGTAGCCGTCACCGGGGCGGAGGGTCGCGGTCGGTCTGGATCGCCGACCAGCGCCGGGAGGCGTTGGCGGGGTTCAATCCATCGCGCCTCCGCGAGGTGGTAGCAATGGCTCTGCTACCAGCCGGCCTGCTACCAGTCGGCTACCAGTTCGGGTCGGGAGGGAAGCTTCTAGGCGTCCAACTCGGCGCTCAGGGAGAGCCGGCGAATGGCTCCGGAATGGCTCTCTGTCGCGGTATGGCGCGACCTGGCGGATCGACGGTCCCGATGGGCGCAACTGGGCTCGAACCAGTGACCTCCAGCTTGTCGAGCTGGCGCTCTCCCAACTGAGCTATGCGCCCTGGGTGGGAAATGTAGCGCCGGTGGCTGCTACGCGACCGGCGCGGTCGGCGTCTGCACGGCAGTGGGTGTCTCGGGCAGGATTCCCCTGGCGCGCATTGTGATCTTGAAGGTCTCGAGGGTGTCGTACTTCGGCTGCCAGTCGGTCGTCGACTTGAGCTTCTCGGTGGAGACGACCCACGGGTAGCGGATGAAGTCGAGGTTCCCAGCCGGCGCTTCGGTCCGCGGAACCCGCAGCTTCCACATCGCGTTGTTCAAGCGCTTCATGTTCTTCAGCGAGACGTTCCGCGTCTTCTTGCCGACCAGCTCGGCCGCGCGGCCCCAGGTCAGCAGGCCGTCCCCGGCGAGGTTGAAGGCGCCCTCGTGCTTGCCGTCGAGCAGCGCGATCAGCGCCGAGACGACGTCGTCCTCGTGCACGAGCTGGAACTCCTCATCCACGCCATCGAGCAAAGGCACGAACGGGTTGTTGGAGAAGGCGCGGACGATGTAGTTATCGACGCTCGGCCCGAAGACGATCGATGGCCGCACGATCGTCATCACCGCGTCCGGGTTGTGTAGCGCCCACAGCTGGGCGATCCGGTCCGAGTCCGCCTTGTGCTTCGCGTAGGAGAAGTCCGGGGCCCCCCGCACCGGCCAGTCCTCGGCGATCGGCTTGGGGTTGTCCGGGAAGGCGCCGTAGGCCGTCGCGGAGGAAGTCTGGATGACCTGCTTGACGCCCGCGTCCTGGGCGGCCTCGAGGACCGCCTGGGTCCCGTTGACGTCGATGTCGTACATCCTCGCCTCGTCGCGGATCGGGTTGAGGACGAAGGCGAAGTGGAGCAGGGCGTCGATCTCGTGCTTCTCGAGCAGCTCCTGCATCTTCCGGCGATCGCGGATGTCGGCCCTGACGAACTCGTGCTTCGGCCAGGTCCTGGGCGGCGGGCGCAGGTCGACGTCGACGACCGTCTCCGTCTCGTCGCGGCCGGTGAGCTCGTCGGTGAGCCGGCCACCGATGTAGCCCGATCCGCCTGTGATCAGGTACCGCACGGCGCAGATCCTATCCTGGCCGGGCGGCCAATGTCTACGAGCGATCGCTCATCCTCGCCGCAGCTGCGGGAAACCCGCAGACTTCGGCAAATCTCCCGCAATCACGGGAAGAAGTGCAACCGCTGGTGAGGAGGCGTGTTAGCTTCTTCACACAGGCTCAAGTCGCGCTTCCGAGCGGCCGACATTGAGCCAAGAGACTTGAAGGACCGACGGGCCGGTTGAAGTGGATTTGGCCGGCGGCACGTCCTTTCGGAAACAAAGGGCCCCTTTATCGGGGCCCTTTTCCGTTCCCTGGAAAGCAAACGGGCCGAGCGCTACGGTCAGCGCGCAATGGATCGCCCCCGCATCCTGCTGGTCCCGACCATGACCGAGGTCGAGTGGAAGATCAGGCCGCTGATCGAGGAGTGGGCTGAGGTCGCTTCCTTCGACGCTCCTGGTGTCGCCAGTGAGCCGGCGCACGGTTCCCTTGGGCCGGACGCGATCACCGCGAGGGGTGTCGAGGAGATCGAGCGCCGGGGTTGGGAGAGCTGCGTGATCGTCGGCGACGAGGCCGGTGCAGCACAGGCCGTTCAGATAGCCGCGAGGAGGCCAACCGTGACGCAGGGTCTGGTCCTCGGCCACGCGGCGCTCTCCTTCCACCGGCATGGGCCCCGCCGCGCACTCAACGGGGACGTGTTCGACGCGCTGATCCAGCTGGCTCATACCGACTACCGGAGCTTCGTTCGCGCTCTCTCGCAGATCACCCAGCACGCCTATGACGACGAACTCGCTGAGCGATACATGGAGCGAGTGCCCCAGGAGGTCGCCGTCGCTTACCTGGGGACGCTGATCAGTCGCGGGAACTCCGTGGAGCTCGAGCCGCTTCTCCGATCACTCGATGTGCCGCTGCTGCTCGTCGAGCACCGAGGTTGCCTGGGCTGGACCTCGGAGGGCTTTGAGGATGCAGTGGCGGCTTTCCCGCGGGCCATGACCGGCACCGTGGACAACAAGGCGAGCTGCGACCCACGCTTCGCGGAGATGATCAGGGAGTTCTGCGGGGCTCGACTTCCAGCGTCAGTCCGTCGACGTTCGTGACCGTGACCAGCTGGCCGACCTCTGCTCGCGAGGAACAGAGGGCGTGCCAGATCTCGCCACGGAGGCGGACACGCCCACGGGGATCGCAGGTCTCGATCACCTCACCGGTCGACCCGATCAGCCCCTCCACCCCTGTCCTGACGCGGTAACGGCGCAGGAACCGGACCCAGAAGCCGACCTCCGCCACCTCCACCACGATGCCGAGCACGACCGCCGCGAGCCCGAGACCCGGCGGAAGCACGAAGAGCGCAAGGGCGAGCATCGCGACCAGGAACATCGGCCGATGCTACGGCGGCGCCTGAGAACTTCCGAAAACGGGGCCCGGCCCCCCGCCGAGTAGAGCTAGTGGTCGGGCCAGTGGCCCTCGACGAGCTCCCCGTCTCCGCCCTCCGGCTTGCTGCCGCCGGCGGCGATGATCTCGAGGCCGGACGGGCCGGCCTCGAAGCCGCGAGCCACCTGAGGGGCGACGCGGATCACGTCCCACTGCTTGATCTCGAAGATCTCGTCGTCGAGCTTGACCCGGCCCGAGCCGGAAATGACCGTGTAGACCTCCTCTTGGACCTCGTGACGGTGGCCGACAGTGCGCTTCCCGGGCTCGTAGCGCCAACGGCTCACGCCGAGCTCCGCGGAGTCGAGGAACTTGCGGGAGAAGCGTCCGTCGACACCGTCGGCCCCGGCTGGCTCGATTTCCTCGAAGTTCTTGATCGCGAAATCGGAGGCCACGGAAAAACCCTACTGAGGCGGAGTCATCGGGACTCCAAAGGGCCAATTCGATCGGAAGTGAGGATGATCTGGTCCAGATGAACTCCTCCGGCCCGCCATGCGTCCTGGTCACGATTCCGATCAGCCACTACTGCGAAAAGGCTCGCTGGGCCCTCGATCGCACGGGCGTCGGGTATCGAGAGCAGGCGCATCTGCAGCTCATCCACTGGTTCGCTGCGCGTCGAGCAGGGGGTGGGAGGACCGTTCCTGTTCTGGTGTGCGGCGATCGGGTGCTGGCCGAGTCGGCCGACATCGTTGACCACGCCGACGCAAATGCGCCCCAGGGTCAGCGGCTCTACCCGGATGATCCGGGCGCCGCCGCAGAGGTTCGAGCGCTGGAACGCGACTTCGACACCAATTTGGGACCCCACGGACGAAGGTGGATGTACAACGAGATGCGCGGACGTCGCGATCTCGCGGTCGCCTATGCCTCCACCGGCGTCCCGAGCTGGGAGCGGCGGTCGCTACCGCTTGCCTATCCCGTGGTCACACGGGTGATCGATCGCTTTCTTGACATCACGCCGACGACCGCCGCGCAGTCCGAGGCCCAGGTGCGGATGGTCTTCGACGCGGTTGCAGAGCGACTCAGCGACGGCCGGCCATATCTCTGCGGCGATCGATTCACCGCCGCCGACCTGACGTTCGCAGCGCTGGCGGCATCCGTATTGATGCCGCCCGAGTACGGGGTGCCCCTCCCGCAGCCCGGGG
Organism: uncultured Solirubrobacterales bacterium; assembly: GCA_963804595.1. Classification (GTDB taxonomy): domain Bacteria; phylum Actinomycetota; class Thermoleophilia; order Solirubrobacterales; family 70-9; genus DASUPK01. Next base: position 31,157 of record CAWDQZ010000003.1, on the reverse strand, counting down.
AGCTGCCGGTGGCCATGGGGGCGGTCGTGCGGGAGTTTCGCGCGCACCCCGCGGGCGCGCACGCGCTCGCCATGTACCGCGACGAACGGCGCTGATGAGGAGCGAACGCTCAGTCAGCTACAAGCTGAGCGTTCCTAGCGCTTGAACTTGAAGACGCGTGTATCGGTGTCGTTCTCGCCGTAGGGGCCGGGGTTGATCGCGGTGACCGACGTGCGCAGCTTGGACTTGCCGATATGCCTCCGGATCGAGCGGCGAGCTGACTTGTTCGGCTTCAGGAACACCTCGATGATCTCACCCGCCGGAAACAAGCCCGTGTCCACGATCGGACCGACGTCCGGCCCCCGCAGCACCAAGGTCGTGGTGGCCGTCACCTGGCACTCCGTCGAGCAGACGAACCTGTAGGAGATCCGCTTCCCGACCTTCAGCTTGCCGGTGGTCACATAGCTGAGCAGGGCCTCGCTATCCACCGGCGTCTGTGCCACCGCACGAGGAGAGGCTGCGGTGAGGAGGGTGACCGCGACGCCTGCAGTCACGAGCGCTGCTGTCCCGCGCCGAATCAAGCCAGCCCGCACTCTAGCCGAGCCCAATGGCCTTGCGCGACAGCGAGGCAGACCCCGATGGCTCATCCGCCCACGGGCGCAATGCCATGCGAGCCTTCGCCGCCTCCGATGCCATGCTGGACCTCCGGAGGCTGCGGAGGCTGCGGAGGAGAATCAGTCGAGCCGCCGCCGCCGCCGGTGATGCTGGGCGCAGGTGGTGACGCGACTGGTCCGCTGGCCGGTTGGGTTGGGGCCGGGCTGCGCTTCTTGGTGGTCGGGGGTGGCGCGGGCGAGGGCTCACTCACAGGTGCGGGCGGGGTGGGTCTCTTCTTCTCAGGCCTCTTCGTCTTCCTCTTCTCAGACCTTTTTGTCTTCCGGATCTCCCCTTGCGACCTTCCAGCGGCTACGGGAGCAATGGCTGGCGGAGCCGACACCGCCTCGAGCGGCGGGTGGGACGTATAGCCGCCTTCAGTGCCCGAAAACTGCTTGACCACGGCAATGCCAAGACCAACCGAGAGAGCTCCGATCAGGAACACCAGCACCGGAACCACGACCTCGTTCCCAAGACGCCGCCAGGCGCCTGTCCCTCGCTCGGTCTTGATCGCAGCAGCCAGCCGCCTGAAGACGTCACCCCCGCTCCTTCGTGATCTTCTTCCCGCTTCCACTGATCTCGGTCAGGAAGCGCGGCGAGCGGTGCACTCGACGCGGGAAGACAGCGATTTCTTGAGAGGCTGAATCAACGTTCTGGTAGCGAGCGAGCGAACGACGCTCTGGTTGGGGTGTGGTCTGGTCTCGTACAAACGTCCACGCCCCAAACGAACTTGCGTGCTCCCGTTTGTCCGTTTCCCCAGGCGAGTCAACGTGACGTGTCCATCGCACGGGCTCACCATGCGCGACGGCAAGGTCGCCCGGACATTCGAGTACTTCGACCGGGATGAGGCCCTCGAAGCCGCCGGCCTGTCGGACTAGGCGATGCGGGAGGAGAAAGTCGAGGCCGTGCGCCGCCAAAGCCCGCAAACTGTTGGTTCGCCGATTCGCCATCGGGGTACAAAGATCCATGCTGAGGTGAACAACGCTTGGAGGTAGGCATGCGCAAGCTCGGACTGGCAATTGCAGGCGCCCTCGCTACAACAGCCCTGGCGGTAGGGCTGTCGACCGCGCTCGCCAAAGGTGGAGCTACAACGTGCACGGGCACGCTCGCATCGGGCGAGTACCACAAGCTGTTCGTGCCTGCAGGCGCTACCTGCGACGGGACCAACGCCACCATCGATGTCCGGGGCGGGGTCAGCGTGGGTGAGGGCGCGACCTTCGTCCTCGGCAGCGAGGAGGGCACCGGCGGCGGCACCATCCGGGGTGGGGTTCGAGCCAATGCCCCCGGCTCCCTGCAGCTGCACTTCGCGAACGTCTACGGCGGTGTCAGGATGCTCGGCGGGAACGGGTTCTTCTCGACCGTCGAGGACAACCACATCCATGGCGGCGCGACGATCGACGGCTACTCCGGGTTCTGGCTCGGCTTCATCCGCAACACCGTTCGCGGCAGCGTGAAGCTCAACAACAACCAGATGGACGATCCAGACGCGAACGAGTTCGTCACCAACGTGATCCACGGCAACCTCGTCTGCCATAACAACTCGCCTGCGCCCCAGGTGGGCGACTCTGAGGGCCCGCCAAACGTGGTGTCGGGCCAGAAGGTCGATCAGTGCGCGGGTTTGTGAGCGTCGACGGCTCCGCTTGGGTGATTGAGGTCAAGCCACTGGCTGGCCCGTTCTTCCTAGGGCTCGGCGGACGAGCCGGCTAGCGCGCGCACGCGGTAGCGGAGGTAGACGACTCTCGAGCTGAAAGTGCGGGTCTCGACGAGTTCGAGATCCACCCGGCGCTCGCGCTGGGGAAAGAACGGAATGCCACCGCCAACCAGCACCGGGTAGACCATGGCCCGGTACTCGTCGATCAGACCCAACGCGGCCGCCTCGGCGGCGAGAGTCGCGCCGCCGATCGCGATGTCGCCCTCCCCCGGCTCGGCCCGCAACCGCTCGATCTCCTCCGCCAGCCCGCCGGAGGCCAGGCGGGCATTGCCCTGCACCGCCGAGAGCGTGGTGGAGAACACCACCTTTGGGAGCGGCTTCCAGATCGCGGCCCACTCGAGCTCTGAGGCGTTGAGGGATGGATCCTGGTGGGCCGTCTCCCAGTACAGCATCGTCTCGTACAGGCGTCGTCCCAACAGGTGGACACCGACCTCTCGGATCTCGTCGATCCAGAAGCGAAAGACCTCCTCGTCGGGCACCGTCCAGTCGAAGTCGCCGTCCGGCCCGACGATGTAGCCGTCAAGTGAGACGTTCATCGAATAGGTCACGCTGCGCATCAGAAGTCCTCCTCGGTAACGGATTCGACAGTACGACCGCTGGACGCCGCAGGACTCATCGCGGCCGACGGAAACACGCGAACGCCCCCACAAGGGGCGCCCGAGGCTTTGATAACGCAGATCAGCTACAAGCGATGCACCGCCATTTGAGAGGGCAGTTGTCGCCTCGCACCCGCGCCTACGGCGGGGGATACTGGACGGACGATGTCGCAGGAAGCAGTTGACCTTTCTCGAGCCGCTTTCGAGCGGTTCGCCCAGGGCGACTTCACTGCAATCGCTGATCTTCCCGACGAGTTCGAGCTCGTCCTCGCGCCGGAGATGCCCGACGCCGGCACCTACCGAGGTGGGGCGGCGCGTGAGTGGATCACCGCCTGGGTGAACTCCTTCGACCGTTTGACCCAGCAGCCGGTCGAGTACATCGACCCGGGCGGCCAGCAAGTCTTGATCGAGTTCATTCAGCGGGGCTGGACGGCGGGAAGCGATGTTCCAGTGGAGACCCGGACGTGGGCGTGGTGGACCGTCAAGGACGGCAATCTCATCCGGACTCAGTTGTTTCAGAATCGGAGTGACGCTCTCGAAGCCGCAGGCCTTGAGGAGTAGGCGATGTCGGAGGCGAACATCGAAGTCGTGCGGCAGATGACCGACCGATTCAACCGTGCCCGATTTCTTCCCGAGGATCTCTTTGATCCGGATGTCGAGCTGTTCAACATTCGCGAGTCCCCATTGCCAGGCCCCTACCACGGATACGAGGGTCTTCGGGAATGGCGGGAAGGGGTCTTCGACGTTGTTGGAGAGGGGCGATTCGAAGTCGACAACTTCCAGGATGTGGACGAAGCCGACCTCGTCATCTATCGGATTCGCCTCCTTGGTCGCGCCAGGCACACCGGTCTGGAGATTGATCTCGCCTGGACCAACGTCAACTGGTTTCGTGACGGTCGGATCTATCTCTCCAAGTCCTTCACGAACCACGCGGAAGCCCTCGAAGCCGCCGGGCTGTCGGAGTAGGCCGCTCATCACGCATGCCGCGAGCCTTGATGGCGAGGTTGCCAGTGCGAGTGGACACGTGATTTGCTCTCCCAATGGAGAGGGTGGTCTGGGAGACCGAGGCCCGGGCCGAGACGCCGGTCGACTCAGCGCGGGTCTGGGAGCTCTGGGAGAACCCAGGAAGGTGGCTCGCTAACCACCGAGGCTCGGTTGCCGGGCGTTCGCATGCGCCATGACCACCTCGTCGAGCGCGAGGGCGAGAGGACGGTGATCCGCAACCGGATGTACCTGCTGGGTCCCGCGGCTCGGGTCTGGGCGGCGCTCTATGGTTGGCGCCTGCGGCGCTCGGTGCGCGTCTTTGTCGAGCAGGAGCGCGAGCTGGCGGAGGCCGCCGACGCCTGACTACGGTGCCTCGACGGTCTGTAGTCGGGATCTTGGTCGCGGTGCTCGGTCGCCGGTTTCCAGCATCCGCCTTCTTACGCTTGCGACCCTCCCCGGGCCCGGACCGGTCCCGCTTCTGGTGGGTCGCAAGGTGCAGTTAGTGCGAATCGCAACCTGCGGCTAGGGCTAACCGTTATCTCCAAGAGATGGGTCTATCACCGTGCCGGCTCTAGAAGAGCGCCTCGACGAACTTGACGACAGCTTGGGTGAATTCGAGGCATCCGACCCCACGCCCTGGGAGATCGCTCTGATCTTCAACGCCATCCTCGATGAGGTGAAGAGCGGGCATGGCGACGATCCAGTGGTGGAGTCGATTGGCGCGCTCGAACAGTCGTCCGGATCCTCGCTCACGGTCGTAAGGAAGCTGATGTCACTCCCTCAAGGCCCGTACGCGACGGCCAACATCGGCGCTGTGCGCACCGCCGTCAAGCAGATCCTGGTCGTCGTCGACCCAGGGGGAGGAAACGGCGATAGCGACTAGCGGCGGTGCCTAGAGGTCTGTAGTCGGGGTCGCGGTGCGGCGGAGCGACGCCGTCGACGTCGCCGAGCCGGGGCATTTTGTGAGACGCCCTACCCGGCGGCTATTTCGACCCGCCACCCCAGCACCAGGCCGACGGCAAACCTGCCCAGGATGCTGTCCGGCCACCATTTCCTCTTCGCAGCCATTTGCCGCAGTCTAGTTCTGGCTTGGGTCCTCGCGGAACTAATTGTCCCTCGCTGCCTCGGCGGCCTCATCACCACCGCCGGCGCTCCGCCAGCGGCTGCCAGCGGCTCGCACGTGTCCAATCGACCTGCGCTCGCCCGGTGAAGCGTGAAGTGGTGCTCCCAGCGCTCGTCGCTCATTGCTCAGCTGTCCGCCGTTGGTTGGCGCGGCCTACAGGTCCCGTCATCGGCAAGACGTTGTCCGGGGGATCATCTCCTCAGGCTCCAATTTCACGCCTCCAGTCCGTGGGGGACAGGTTTTTTTACACACCGGCATCCGGCGGTCGTTTGAGCGGGCAGTCCTGCGCTTGAACCCTCCCCCCCGGTGCGCTGACCCGCGATAGGCTGCGGCGACCACAGGGGGACTGAGGTAGGGAGAGGGAGTTACTCATGAAGCGAAGGAGTCGCATCGCCGCGGCGGCGACGTTGGGTGTTGCCGGTCTGGCGCTTGCCGCCGCCCCGTCAGGCGCGGAAAAGCCGAAGGCCAGCTGCCCACCGCCCTTCGAAAAGCTGACGTTTGAAGAAGCGCTTGACCTCGCGCACGACACGGGAGTCCCTCTCAGTGATGAGGAGCTCCTCGCAATCTTTGCCGTCGATGACAAGAACGGCGACCAGAACCTGTGCTTCAAGGGGCTTCCCGACACTCCAAAGAGGTCCAACGCCGTCAACATCGTTGACAACACGGCGAAGTGACGCCCTAGTTGTCGGCTGCTCCTGCCGGGAATGCTTTGGGCGAAAGCGGCAGTCCGCTGGATACTGCGTAGGCGATGTCGGAGGAGAACGTGGAGGTCGTGCCGGCGAGCCTTCGCCTACGAGATCTACGGGGTCGGCAACCGCGCTGATGCGGAGGCGATCTTTGATCCCCATGTCGTGATGAATCCGGTCCATGCGATCGATGAGGAACCGTCGTACGGCCCGGATGCGATGCGAGACGACTTCGAGCGGTGGGCGAGCGCCTTTGAAGAACTCAGGGTGACGGTCGAGGAAATCATCGACGCCGGGGACCAAGTTGTCCTAGTCGCGCGTCACCAGGGACGCGGCCGAAAAAGCGGGGCCGTGGTCGACGCCCGCTACTACGAGGTCTATACGTTGCGCGAGGGCAAGGTCTCGCGTATTGATGAGTTCGACGAGATGGCAGAAGCCCTCGAAGCCGCCGGGGTGTCGGAGTAGGCGATGTCGGAGGAGAATGTGGGGATCGCGCTTGCGGCCGTCGACGCATGGAATCGCGGCGACCGCGCAGCCTGGCTGGCCCTGTGGGACGAGGAAGCGGAGTTCCATCCCTTGCGCGCTCAGTTGGAGGGCGAGTCCTATTGCGGCCACGAGGGGCTGGAGCGATTTCTGGCCGAGATGACGGAGGAGTGGGAAGAGGTGCGCTTCGAGATCGAGGAGACGCGAGACGCCGGAGAGCATGTGGTCGGCATAGGCCGGTTCCGGGCTCGCGGGCGAGCGAGCGGCGTCGATCTGAACGTCCCCCTTGGCGTATTCACGAGGGTGCGGCGGGGCAAGATCGTGTACACGCGCTTTTTCTCGGAGCCAGCGGAAGCCCTCGAAGCCGCCGGCCTTGAGGAGTAGGCAAGTCCGGTTGCGCTCGTGGGCGCCCCGGCCGCGGGCCGCTGACGGCCTGCTGATCTTGACTTACTTGACCTTGACCTTCTTTACCGCGCTGGTTTTCGTGGTAGTTCCGGCCTGGTTGGTAGCCGTCACGGTGCAGGTGTAGTCGCCGGCCTCGGTGGCGGGCAACGTCGCACCGGTGGCGATGTTCGACCCATCCTTCGTCCACTGATAGGCGACGGTGGCCGCGGCCCTGTACAGGAACGCCCCCAGCAGGTCGGGCGCGAAATTCGTGCGGCAGGTGAGTTCCTTGCCGACCTTGGCCCCGCTGGAGATCTCCGGATTACTCACAGGCGCCTTCAGCAGCGCGGGGAAGTTTGCGAACCCGGCGCCGAAGTTGTCCAGCTGTGCGGGTTGCGCGCCGGTGAGGCTCGAGTTCCAGATCGTGAAGCCGCCGAAGTTGGCCCAGTAGAGCTTGTTGGCCCCGGGATCGAGCGCGAGACCCGCCGGAGCGGCCACTCCGGCCGCGCCAGCAGTGCTTTGGTCCACAAGGGTCACGGGGTTCGAGCCGTCCAGGCCCGCGCTCCGAAGCTCACCAGGCCCGCTGCAACAGGACCCGAGGTTGGCCCAGTAGATTTTGCCGGCCGCTGCGTCGATCGCGACCCCGAGCGGATTGGCCTGGCCGGGCACAATCGCCTGCGGGTTCGAGCCGTTGAGGTTCGCCCTCCAGACCGCGCCGTTGGGCCCGCCGGGGTCCTGGTTGGTCCAGTAGATCTTGTTGAGAGCGGGGTCGATCGCGACCCCACTCGGGCCGAACTGGCCGGTGACCAGGGTCTGCGGATTCGAGCCGTCCAGGTTCGCCCGCCGGATCGTGCCGGCGGTCGTGCCGACGCCGACAAATTCGGCCCAGTAGATCTTGCCGGCGGCAGGGTCGACCGCTACCCCGCAGGGGTGGTCCGCGCTGATCAGCGTCGCGGCGCCCGTGCCATCGAGGTTCCCGGCCCGGATCTGGTTGCCACTGAAGTTGGCCCAGTAGATCCTGCCGGCCGCGGGGTCAGTCGCGACTCCGCAGGGGGCGCCCTCGCCACTGAACAGGGTCTGAACGGGACCCGTGCCGTCCAGGTTCCCGTAGTGGATCGTGCCGGCCGACTCGCTGGCCCAGTAGATGGTGTCCGCGGGGGTGCTCGCGGGGGCCGCGGCTGTGGCGGCGGCAGGCAGGAGCAACGCGATCAGCACGGCGAGAAGCCCCGCCGTGCGGAAAAATGTCAAACGTCGGTCTTGCGTCGCTTGCATGGCTTTATTCCCACCTTGCGATAGAACGCCTGCTAGCCGGCGGATTTTGCGTTCAAATGCATGAACGCCCTGTTCGGCACGCTTCGGTGCGCCGCGGCCGGGAGCTTGGGCTGAAACCAGCCGTCCGTGACATCCCGCACGACCGGCGGGTGCGCCTACTCGCGTCCAATGCCCCGCTCCTCCTCCTCCAGCCAGCGGGTGATCGCCCCGCTCCGGAATCTCAAGGTCCGGCCGAATCTCAGGCGGGGTATCTGCCCTTCGCGGGCGAGCTTGTAGATGTGGTCGACGCGCAGCTGAAGCTTTCAATCGCGAGGAGTTCGAAGGGATCCGCGCAAAGGTGGCTGAACAGCGCTGATCGCCCACTAGCGCGAGCACCTAGAGAGGGTGATGGTCGCGGTTTGGTGCTTAACCTCATTCTGTTCCGCTGTCAGCTCAACCCTGGGCAAACCGGTCTTCGTAACCCTCATGCCACCTCGATTGGGTAGGTTCTAAGCCGTGAGTGAGGCTGTTGACAAGGTGCGCGATCTACTAGAGAGACGCCTTCGCGAGATTCAGACCGAGCGCCGGCAGGTAGAGGCTGCGCTGGCAGGGCTAGGAGTCAAGCGGCGGCGGCGTCGAGCTCGGAGCTAGAGCACCCGGGTACCACGAGAGTTACGAATCCTAGGACCCTGAACCTAGCCGCAGTACTGGAAGTCGGCTACGTGACCCGCCTGCACCGGATGTCGTCATCGCCGTTGCCGCCTGCCGTTCTCTTCCACGAAGAATTGACGACGCCAAGACGCTGCCGGCTGACCGACCTCGCCCAACGAGAAGCTGCCGAGGTCAGGACCCCTTCGTGTACCAGACGTCGCCGCAGCAGTAAAGCGACGAGCCGTCGGCCTCGCCCCAGATCACGTGAGCGATGCCCGTCGAGCTCACCGCGATCCCGAAGTAGTCACCGTCGGTGAAGGTGTAACCGGCCGCACTCTTGTACGGAGCACCGGAGCCGAGGTTCGAGAGCCGAACCTGGGGCCCCCAGCTGACCCCGCCATTCGCACTCCGCGCATACCAGGTGTTGAACTTGCCGGTCCGGTCGTCCTGCCAAGCGAGGCGGAAGTCCCCAGGGCTGGGGCCGCTTTCAATCTGCGGCACGCTGGTGTCACCGTCGGCATTCACGAGGACGTTCGGGCTCCAGTTCACCGCGTCGTTCGAGGTGCGAACGTATAGGGACTTCGGCCCGTTCGGCACCTCGGAGAAGCTGTATGCGAAGACCAGGTGGCCGCTCGCATCGACTGCGATTGAGCCGGTCGCGGCGAAGTAGTCCGGGTAGCACCCCGGTACCGGACAGGGTGGCGGATCGGCGGCGGCTCCAAAGGGGATGAGAGTCGGGTTGGCGCACGGGGTTGTCGTCGACGGCGAGCACCGCAGCAGGGCGATCTCCGTCGGTCCGTCGAAGTCGTGCCCGTGTCCCGAGATGCTCGTCTCGCCGTTGAGGGCGAAGTAGACGTCGCCGTTTGGCGCGTACGCCCCACTGTTCGCGTACCACCAGACGTGATCGTCATTCACCTTCTGGGGCGGCAGGAATGACTGACCGTAGTCATGCGAGGCCACGACCATGTTGTCGAACTTGTGGTTGAACGCCACATAGACATCCCGGCCCGATGGGGAGATCACGAGGATGGGCTTGTCCATGTAGCTGAGTCCGCCGTTCATCGTGATCGGAGCACTCCAGGTGCTGCCGCCGTCGTGGGATGTGAACAGCTGCACGCCCGGGTCGAACTGGTCCAGGAACGCCGCGTAGATCGTCCCGCAGCTGCACCCGGGGTTGGTGTCCTTCGCCACCCGGATCTGGGGGTCGTACTGCCACCCGATCGTCTTGCAGGCGGCCGCGCAGACGAAGGTTTCGGGACCGAAGCTCGTCCCGCCATCGGTGGAGCGGCGGAACAGGACACTGGTGCCCGGGCAGTTGCCCTTGCAGGCGGGGGCGTTGATGCCGGTGATCAGTTGGTAGACGCGGTTCGCGTGGTTGGGATCGACCGCAACCACGGGCTCCCAGTTGCTCTGGCGCTTCGGGTTGATGTCGTATCCGGCGGCGCGCTCGCCGTCGAATGCCGCACGCGCCTGTGCGGCGCCCACAGCGACGATCGCCAGAGATCCCGCGAGCGCTGCCAAAGCCAGAGCTCGGGCGCGAAACCGGGGCCTCTCAGTTCCTCTGGACATTCCCGTCGCCGTAAATCTATACGCCCAAGCGCCTTCGAAAAGCAGAGAGCCCGCCCGAAGGGGGCTCTCTGGTGGCAAAAACAGAGGTAGCGGGGGCCCGATTCGTTTCTCGCTACCACCGCACGCGTATCCGAGAGACCAGTGGGCACCCGAGCTAGGGATCCGGCTCGCACGCGAACGCGACACCACTGTCGGTTGCCGAGCAACAGTGCTGCTTTGCATGGAAAGCAGCGCTCTCCTGGCGCTCCCCGCCCCACCCGTCGCGCGAACGTCCCGGAATCCTCCATATGGGGGTCACCCACGGACGTTCGGTGTCGGCCGGCATCCCGAACGTCCGGCAATCACCCGTATGGGGAATAACCCGGGACGTTCGCAGCAGGTGCGCGCTTTGGACGAAAAGGGGCGGTCTGACCGCAGCTAAGAAACCCGAACCCGAGGGTCGCGCCTGAGCTTTCCGCACGCGCGGAGACGCGACTAGCCCGGGTCCGGGTGAGGGGAAGTTGGCCGAGCCGCGCGGGTTAGTAGGCGCCGCCCGCGCTCCCACCTCCGGAGGCGACGAGAGCTATCACGGCGATCGCCGCGACCAATGCGAGAACTCCGATTGCGATCCAGGCTTTTCGGTTGATCGTCATGGGCTCTTTCCTTTCGTTGGAAGGGTCGTTCATAAGTACTACGACTGTCGTACTATCCGAGATTGGCCGGAGTCTGGGGTGCGCGGTGTCGAGCGCGACCGCAGCGCCGACGGCAGGGCTGGGAGTGTGCGCGTGGAGTAGGTCGCTTGTGGAATGGCTCGACCGGAGACAAGGGCGATGTGAGTCTTCAGCGTCGGAGTCGAGGAGGTACGTGGTCAACGGCCCCTTGCCCTGCACCCCGATCGTCCCCCGCTGGCGCAGGTAGCAGCTGTCGCGCAGCTGCTCGTTGGCACGCCGGTCTGTCGTCGGCCAAGAGGCGACTCTTTTCTGTACGCCCCGGGGCGTCGTGCGCTACGTGGAGTCCGCGGTCGCGAGCTCCGTCTCGGAATCCGCTCGAGCCGGGGTCCCAAACACCCGCGCCAGCACCAGGCTGGCCTCGAAGAGCAGGAGCAGGGGGACCATCTCCAGAAGCATGCTGATCGGGTCGGTGCCCGGGAGGAGCATCGCGACGATGGCGATCACCAGATAGGCGTAGCGGCGGTTCTGGGCGAGCTGTTTGGGAGTGACGATCCCAAGCCGCGTGACGGCCAGGATCCCGATCGGGAGCTGGAAGATCAGCCCCATCACCCCGACCGTCATGGTGAAGAAGCTGTAGTAGTCCTTCGCCCGGATCTGGATGTTGAACTGGCTCGCGTTGAAGTTGAGAAGGAACTTGGTGGCGGCCGGCAAGACGACGAAGTAGCCGAAGACCGCCCCGGCGCAGAACAGCACCGGCACCATGACCAAGAAGGGGGCGATCACCCGGCGCTCGCGGTCGGTGAGCGCCGGTAGCACGTAGGCGTAAGCCTCGTAGAGGATCACCGGCAGCGAAAGCACGATCGCCGCGTACACAGTGATCGTCACGGTGGTGGTGAATGGCTCGGCGACCCCGAACGTGATCGGGGTCCGGTTGCCGGGCAGCGGTGCGTTGGCGATATCCAGCAGCCTGCCGTTCTGCCAGAAGCAGAGCGTGAAGGCGACCGCAAACGCCGAGATCGAGACGAGGATCCGCGTGCGAAGCTCGTCCAGGTGCTCGACGAGCGGGATCCGGTCCTCGAAGCTGACGGGCCGAACCCGGGCCATTGACTAGGCCTTGTGCTCGGTGACGACCTCGCCTTCGACAACCTCGGGCGGCTTGGTCGAGCTTTCAGCTGCAATCTCGTCCTTGTCGTCCATGGAGAGGGATCCCTTGAACTCGCGGATCCCCTTCCCCATCGACTTGCCGAGCTCGGGCAGGCGCTTCGGCCCGAAGACGACCAGGACGATAAGGAGGACTACGGCGATCTCTAGTGGTCCGACGTTTGGCATCACGGAACGTTCCTTTCGCTTGTTGTCGACACCGGTGAGCTGCCCGGAGGCAGCTCACCGCGTCTGGTTTTGTCGTCGCTAATGCTTGGGCCGGGCGGCGTCCGCGGCCTTTGCCAGCTTCGTAACGACGTTGAAGAACTCCTTCGGCTGCCCGATGAACAGCCCGTCCTGTGTGAGCGCGTTGGCCGCGCCCATCGCCGCCCCCTCGGTCTCGGTCGGGCGAATGATCGAGACGTGCGGGAACCTCCGCTTCAGGAACGGCGTGGGCTCGGGCATGATCAGGTTGGTCTGGGTCAGTTCGCCGTCGGCGTTGAGGTCGGGGAACACCAACCCGCCGTCGGTCAGGGCAGGCGCGTTGCCGGCTTTGTCTTGCCAGGTCTGGAAGTGCATGATCTCGCTGCCGCCGATGCTGAGCAGGATCCGAAGCACCTCCTTACTGGTGACCCGCTGCGCCAGCGAGGCATAGAGGCTCGTACCGCCCTGCTCGATGAAGGCGAAGTGGAAACCGGCCGTATTGGCGATCGCCTGCAGGTGGTTGGGATCGGTGGTGTCAGCGTTGTTCCGTGGAATCGCCGGATGCTGGCCGACGGCCAGGGTCGGGACGGCCTGCGGCAGGGTGTCGCCGAGGTCGGGATTCTGGGTGTCGCTTCGATAGCGCGTCCAGAAGCTGGTGTCGACGCTCAGCTGCATCAGGTTGGTCAGCCGGCCGACGGTCTTCTGAGCGCCGTTCGCCTGACTGCTCGGCAGCGTCCGGAAGTTGTCGAGGTTGACCGGCTTCGCGCCGTGCGCCATCAGGTATGCGTTGATGAAGGCGACGTGGCTGAACTCGTCGTCGGTGTTGTCGTGGATGTATACATTCATGTCCTCGTCCAGCACCTCGACGGCCTCGGTATAGGCCTCGTTCCCGCTGCCGCCGGGCACCTCGCCGTCCTGGATGCCGGCGAGCTCGTTGTACTGCTGCCAGAGATCGGACTCGATGATCTCGGCGGCACAGAGGAAGCGGAGAATGTCGGCATCTCCCTTCGTAAGGCGGCCGCCTTTGGCCTTGGTGTGGCCCTTCGCAAAGACGTCCGGCGGATCGACCAACAGCCGGCCCACCGCGGTGGCTCCGACCCCTAGCGCGGCTCCTTTGAACATCATCGAACGACGGCTGATCAAGTCCTGCGGCTGGTGGATGGTCTCATCCATTGGCGTACTCCTTTTCGGGTGGCTGCAGTTCGTGCGGAGGGTGCACGGCCAACGCGTTCTTGTCGTCGGCCTACGGGTGACTCTTTGGCCTGCTACCAGTGGAGTACGAAGATGGCGCGGTCAGGGATTCCTCTTCCCGGAGGTCACGGCGGATCAGATAGGCCGCAGGTCGTTGTGCCAGATCCAGGCGACGACTTCGTTGTCCCGCTGAACCTGGTAGAGCCCGACCGAAACCGGACTCAGAGTCCTGCTTTGCATGCAAAGCAGGACTCCCCCAGTGCATCACGCTGCCGGAGCCGAGCTAGGTATTCAGCCAGTCACTGGGGCAAGTCGTACTCGAGAGCCACGCAGATCGCCTGGTGGCGCTCACGCCGAGCTCGCAGACGGTATGCGAGAACTGCGAGTCCAGGTAGGTCGTAACGTCGATGCCCATCGGGCATCGGTAGGGCTGGCCCCGCTTTTTGGCACAGACGCCCGCGAAGCTCAAGTAGTCCAGATGTGAAAGCCCGGGGATGCTTTCGTGCAGATGATCCACGAGCCGATCGAGGAAAGCGTTCTCCTGTGTGCTTACCGCTCCGGGCGCGAGTATGTAAGTAGGTTTGTGCGCCGCCGCTCTGTTGCCGATGATCTCACTCGCCGATGCCTGCGCGGCCAGCACCAGCACCGCCAACACCATCCCCACGGTCAGTCTAGTCCACCTAGACACACCGATAAAGTAGCCGAGGTATGGCGTCCCCTACTGAGACTTTGCTCACAGCTGTGCGTCGCTATGAGCGGGAGCGGACCAAGCTCGAGAGCCGATCGCTGAAGAACACCGAGGGGCGGGACAAGGCGATCCGCCGGGCCCACCAGGAAGGGCTGACGATGCGAGAGATCGCGAAGATCGCCGGCCTCAGCCACCAGCGTGTGAATCAGGTCATCAAAGGCGACTAGGGGCCGCCGGCGATGACGCGGGGCATATGTACCGTCGTTGTCTGAGGGGCACGAGAGCACAAAACCCCCGTGTTAGCGGGGGCTTCGTGAGGAGGCGCCTACCGGAATCGAACCGGTGTAAACGGCTTTGCAGGCCAATCTGATTTCGCCGTTTGCGGGGCCTTTACCAGCCGTGCGCCAGTTCGTGCGCCAGTCAGCGTGTCGATAGCTGCTTTTCGTCCAAAGCGGTGATGTTGCTCCCCGTGGAACATCGACATTTAGTATCAGCGTTGTGCCTCGCCCTCGCAAACGTCTAGTCCTCGCTACGCCGACAGCGCTCCTTCTGCTGGTCGCCCTGCCAGCGCTGGCTTGGGGTGAGCCGACCCGTGCGGAATACATTGCACAAGTGGAACCAATCTGCAGCGCCCAGTACAAAGCTGCAACGAAGGCAGGTCATGGGCTCACAGATGACATCGAGGCAGGTCGAACTCGAAGCGCCGTCGCAAGGGTAGGACGCTGGAAGAGAATCTTCGACAGGGGCGACGTTAGGATCGCCGCCGTCCCGCAGCCGAGTGCCGATGCCGCAGTTCTCTCCCAGTGGCTGCTCGCAAGAAGGAACTTCGCGAGAGCCCTCAAACCGTTTGCTCGGGGGATAAAGACAGGACATGTTCGAGCGCACGATGGCGTGGTGAGTGGGCGCACGGCCAAGAGGCTCGCCCTACGCGCCCTCGGCGCAGATCAGCTAGTCGAAGGGTTTGGCTTCGAATCCTGCCTGTTGGTCCGAGTGGGCGGCGGCAGCGAGGGATCAGGGCAGGGACCGAGGCCCGTGAAGCCCGTGAGGAACGTCAGCCCTCGATAGTCAGCTGCCCGGCGCGGACCCTGCCCGTGACCGGGGGCGTCTGATGAGCAGCGTGACGTGAGACCGCCGCTTTCCATGCAAAGCGGCTATCGGATCGCGGCTGTTCGCGCCCGCTCTGCGTCCTGCTCTGACTCGACGGCGAGGAAGGCGTCGAGCAGACTCGCAGCCTCGGCCTCGGCCCCCGGCATCAGGTGGCCGTAGAGGTCGAAGGTCACCTTGATCGAGGAGTGGCCCATGTAGCTGCAGAGCGCCTTCGCGTTGACGCCGGCGGCGATCATGAAGCTCGCGTAGGTGTGGCGGGCCTGGTGGAGCCGCAGCCGCTCCGACACTCCCGCCCCCTCCCACGCCTCGTCGGCTCGCCGGTAGAGCGTGGTCGCGTGGAACGGCCCGAAGACCAGCTCGTCGTCGACGACGCTCGCCGGTCAGCCGCTCGATCCAGGAAGAGGTCGCGGAGCAGTCCGGGCATCGGCACCGTGCGGCGGCTTGTGCGGGTCTTGGGCGCGATCGGTCCCTCCTTCGGGTCCCAGGACTCGCGGACCGCGATCTTCCCGCCAGCGGTGTCCACAGCGCCCCAGCGGAGCGCCCGCAGCTCGCCGTAGCGAAGACCGGCATAGAGGGCGGTGGCCCACACCAGCCGGTCCTCGGCAGGAACCGCTCGCGAGCAGCCTGGCCGCCGTCTCCGGGGCAGACGATCTCCACCTCGCGGGGACGCGGCGGCGGGTAGCTCCAGGTCGCGGGTCGGGTTCACCGGCAGCCCGCCTCGGGACTTGGCCCGCCGGTAGATCGCCTGCAGCGGCTTGATCGTGTTGCGGATCGTGGAGGCCGGGTCTGGCTCCGGCCTGCCAGCGGTCGACCAGCACCTGCAGGTCGGTGGTGGTGATCGCCGAGAGCTTCGCGGCGCCGAGCTCCGGCAGCACCCGCTCCTCGAGCGCCTGCCGGTAGCCGCGCAGGGTCGAGGGCTTGTAGGGGTGCCCGGAGCGTTGCGGATCTCCCCCGACTCCGCCCCACGCAGCCACGCCTCGGCGGCCTCCCGAAGCGTCGTCTTGGTCGGCGCCCGGAGCGACCCCTGCTCGATCTGGGAGCCTGCGTCTGCCCGCCAGGTGCTGGCGGCAGCCTTGGTCGGGAACACCTTGCGGATCTTCTTCCCGTCCCGCTGCGAGAAGACCGACGCCTCCCAGCCGGCGTTGCAGGAGCAGCGTCCGTTCTCGCGGCCAGTGCAGCCCTTCGAGTGGCGCTTGCTGATTCCCAGTCGCTCACGATTTTCTCCTCGCGATCGGGGGTGAGTGACTGCAAGTAGCGTACCTGTGGGCGGCGACCAACCGGGGTGAGTGACTACTCCTCGCACGGTTGCCGCCCGTTTCATCAGTCGATGTAGAGGAGCTTCCAGCCGGGGTTGATCCTCAGACCACCGACAGCCCCATCGCTGAAAGTGATCCGGAACGGTCGCTCGGGGTTGGCGCACTCCCGGATCTTCGCGATGACCTGCTCGTCGGTAGCGCCCTCTGGGACATCGACCCTGACTGGGCCAGATGGCTGGGGAACATCTGAGTGATCGTCGTAGATTCGTAGTAGCTGTTCCATTGTTGAGTCCTTTCGTCGGGTTCTTCAAAACGTCCGCGTGGCGTTCTCCTCGCACCAGCGCTGGAGCTCGGCGACCGGGATGAGCCTCTTGCTCCCCCGCCGGATCACCTTCAACTCGGGGCGGATGCTCTCGTTAAAGAAATCGACGCCAACTCCGAGGCTGGCGGCGGACTCCGGGATCGTCAGGGCGAAGCGGGGAATCGGAGCCTCGCGCTTCTTCATCGCTCGCTCCGGCGTCCGTAGCAGCGCCCACAACGACCGTCCTCGGTGATGAACTCTGGATCGAGCCGGCAATGGCAGCGACGGCTACGGACCTGCTCTCGAATCCGCCGAGCTCGCTCGACCGCGATGACCGCCAAGGCCTCGCGAATCGCTTCCTGGGAGGAGGCCGGCCAGTACTTGAAGGGGACGTAGCGAGGCTTCATTCGATCCCCTCCTCCCGAATCCGGGCCGCTTCGCGGGCCTGGCGCTTCCGCCAGGTCTCCGCGTACTCCTCCTCGGTGAGCTTGTGGTAGCCGTCACCACTCGGCTGCTCCGGCGCGTTCTCTTCTTCAACCCCGGCTCCGAAGAGGGAAGGGTCGGAAGGGGGTGGTTGGTCTGTGGTTCCTGCTGGTTCACGGGAACCACTGGGGAACCAGTGGGCTCGCTCAGTGGTTCCCGTGGTTCTCCCCCTAGGGGAGGAACCACTCGGGGGAACCACTGGATCGGGGTGCACCGCCGACGCCTGGGAACCACTTGGGGAACCACCCGGGAACCACTCGTCGACCGCCGTTTTCGGTCGTCCTCGGCCTCCCGATAGGGCGTGATCGAGTAGTAGAGATGGCTGATCGGTGCGGCCCGTCCTCGTGGCGGATGTAGCCCTCATCGAGCAGCCTCTGGATCGCCGTCGAAGTCGCCTCCCGCTTGCCCTTGATGTGCTCCTCGATGTAGTGCCCGCGCTCCAGGTTCGCTCTCGACCAGCCGGGAGGCCTGCTCCATCAGGTAGGTGGGCCGGAACTCCTTGGGCTCGCCCTCCTGCTCCTTGGACCACCGGCTTGGGGAGCTCGAAGGCGCCGCCGCCGATCACCTGCTCCATCGCCGCCGGCACGCCGGAGAAGCGCTGGCGCTTGCGATGCCAGACGACCTTCCCCCGGGTCTCGCCGTCGAACGGCTCGACGGCGCTCAGCTGGAAGACGACCTCGTTCAGGTCGCCTTTGGCGCTTGCGCCTCGGGGGTGTCCGCCCTCGCCGTGGCCGACGTTGTCGAGGATCAGGGTGGTGCTGTCGGCGCGGGCCAGCGGCACCACCAGGGCGTTGACGAACGCGGCGTAGTCGTCGTTTAGGTCCTCGGAGAGCCCGACGCTGGAGAGCACCAGGCGACTCGAATCGAAGACGACCAGGTCGGCGCCGTCGATCGAGCGGGCCCACTCCTCGGGAGTCCAGTCGAGCTTCAGCGCCGGGAACTCGTAGTAGCGGAGGCGCTCCTGGCAGGCTTCGGCGACATCGTCGTCTCGGTGCTCGAGCACGTCCGCGAGCCTCCGGGCGTACTCGTCGGCGCCGTTCTCGACATCGAGGATCACCACCCTGCCACCCTGGGCCACCACCTCCACCGCGACCACCAGCACGACGATGCTCTTGCCGACGCCGGCGCTGGCGAAGAGCATGTAGCGCTTCCCCCGGATCAGCCACTCCTCGCAGCCGGGGACGAACTCCCGCTCGGGGATTCCCTTCTCGATCCGCTCGATCAGGTCGACGCGGGAACTCCTGCAGTAGGTCACCGCTGCCGTAGACCTCCCTGGCGATGGCGTCCCCTACGTCGTCCTTGGGGCTGTTCATCGCCAAAGCCCCTTCGGTGCGCTGTGAACAGACCAGTTCGCCAACGGGCCAGGCCGCGGACGGTGCCGGTGTTTTCTCGGCTTCCGGTTGCGGGTGTGGCGCTTGGCGTTCTTGTTCCGCCTCGGCACTCTCAGCCCACCCGCTTCCGGTACTTCTTGGCGACCACCAATCGGGTGGCCTGCTCTGCGGCCTCTCGCTGTTCGGGAGCAAGCTGCAGTCGCTCGTAGAGCGCCACCCGGTCGAGGAGCGGCAGCTTCGCCAGCTCGAATGGATCGAACGGCAGCCCGTCGAGGGGAAGTTGGACGCCGCCGCTCACGGCGTCACTCCTGCGTCTAGGTGGCTAGGTTCGCCTGGAGGGTCGTCGGAGGAAGACGGACCTGCTCGGGTGACACGGCGAGATCCCCGCTGCCTCTGATTGCAGGCCCGACGAGGAGCACGACCCATGAGGCGACTTGTCCGACGGCGGACGAGTCGAGTCGGGCGGTGCCGGTAGACAGCGAGCAGTGAGGGATCGATGAAGGACTTGTAGCCGCCCTGGATGAACGGCTGGTCGTCGTCCTCAACCTCGGTGATCACCGTGGGTTCGGCAATCAGCTCATCAGACGGCGCCGGGAGTGTGAGGTAGCGCCTACTGCGATTGCGCGAGGAGGTCATCGGGAATCCAAGTAGCGAACGTCATCTGTGACGAGCATTCTTGCGCCGGTATCGGATACCAAAAGACGAAGGCGCCCCGGAGGACGCCCGCGCCACAGATGATTTGGGTCGCTACAACCCGATGACGCCTACACCTTAGCCAGCGCCGAGGATGTCGCCGTTTTTGCGCCGCTCGCTACCCGGCGAGGCTGTGACTTGTGCTACTCGGACAACCCGGCGGCTTCGAGGGCCTCTTCCCGAGTCCAGCGGTTGTGAATCTCGACCAGCAGGGAGTCGCGCAGCCTGATGGCACTGGCGACGTCAAGGCTCGTTTCGATGCCGCTCTGGGCGCCGCGCACCTGCCAGGAGAACTGGGCGACCACCCAGTCGCCGACGTCGGCGACGACCTCGCTGAGGCGGACGCGCATTTCCGTCCAATCCGCCGTGAGGCGTTCGTACTGTGCGACCACGGCCGTTCGCCCGATCCAAGGACCCTGCTCGGGCCAGCCCTCGGCTGCGGTGGTCGTGATGTCAGGGTGGAACAACTTCGCGAGGCCAGTCATGTCGCCGGCTTCGAACCGCCGGAAGGCCTCGAGGACGACCTCTACGTTCTCCTCCGGCATCGCCCACGCAGTATCTCGCCGATGGAGTCGAGGGGATGCCGTCTTTGGCACAGGCGCTACCCGGCGGCTGTTTCGACTCGCTAAGTCAAAAAAGGCGGCCGGCGAATACACTTGGATGAGGACAAGAGGCGCCGGCGTCCCTGACCCCCATGGGGATGCCGGCTCCATCTAGCTCGGGTCCTCGGGGATCAGTCGTTGAGACCGCTCTTGCGATAGGAGCCGGTACGAGGGGGTAGACCGCATCCAGAGGGGCGACTCCCCCCAGAGGCCCCTCTGGATACACCGGGAGCGGCGCTGGCGGCACTGTGAGTTCGCCGCCGGGCCGCTCCCAGCTTTGTCCTGCTAACTGGGTAAGCGCACAACCGTGCGCAGGGTTACGGGGACTACACTTGAAGCACCGCCGGCGCGTCCCTCTCTCACTAAGCAACATCCCCTGGGGGCGCGTCGGCTCTAGTTGTCCCTCGCCGCCTCGGCTGCGAAGGACTGGACCATCGCCTCAATGACGCAACCGAGGACAGCGGTCCTACCCGGCGAGCCGTTTCGCCCCGCTGTTTCACAAGACGCCCCGATCTGACAACAAGAGGAATAGACTCGGTACTAGCGGGTTTCATGGACAAGTCACCGGCGCGTCCCTCACCTTTCTCCGTGGGGGCGCGTCGGCTCTCTAGTTCTTGCTCGGGTCCTCGAGGATCAGTCGCGTAGGGTTGAGGGCATGGCAGAGATCGACGAGTCAGCGGTGCATGAGCGGCTGGAGGAACTCGCCAATGCTCGTGACTGCAAGCTAATCGTCCGGCGTGTGGGCGACGACGGCCCCTGGGAGGCGTGTTTCGTGTGGTCGCTAGGCGACATGGAGCCGCAGGTTCGCCTGCGTGGCGAAGGCCATACCCGGCTGACCGCAATGGATGCGCTCGAGGAAAAGTCCGAAGCCGACTATCTCCCCCGCAGTAGCCCATAGGTTTCCAGGCTAGTTGTCCCTCGCTGCCTCGGCAGCCTGATCACGGTCGCCAGCGCTCCGCCAGGGCGCTGCTTTGCATGGAAAGCAGCCGTTTGACGCTGCACTCCTGCTTCTCGCGCAAAGCTGAACTATCGCTCCGCTGGTTCGACCGTCTCCGGACGGGCATTCCCTGTCCCTGTGTCTGCCTCGCCTCGGCGAAGCAGGTAGATCGCTGCGCCGAAGGCCAGTGCGAGCCCGGCGAGCACCCCGAGCTCGAGCAGGAAGTTATGGAGCTGCTGGCCGGAAGGTATCTGCTCGACCTTGGCGGTGATCACCACGACCCGCCGGACGACGGCGATGAGCCCGATCAGCAGGAAGGGCTCTGCCTTAATCTCGCCCTCGTAGAGCACCAGCGCCAGCGTGTGGAGGAGCTCGGCGACGATCAACAAGAGCAGGACCCGGTCGAGCACCTGGAGCCCGATCAGGACTGCATCGTCGTTCGCGTCGATGCCCTGGATGACGCCGTCGACCGTGCCGACGATCACGAGGGTCCCAGCGGTGGCGAGTAAGACGCCGACGGCGATATAGATGGCCTCCTGCACCCAGCCGATGCCACCGGTGACTGCCTCGGGCCGAGAAGGGAACCTGATGCGCGACCGTGCTGGCGGAGACGGGTCGGCCATTCCGACATTATCCGCGCGTACCGATCGGGTTTCTCCGGAGTTCAGGCGCGGCCGGGCTGACGATACTCCGCCCGTCCGGGCGCGGGCCAGCCCGTCGGCTTAGGGCGCAGGAGGGCCAGGCTCCCGGCGGGTTCTGGGGCCGCAGACCGGCTTGGAGAGGTTCCCGCCGGTCAGAACCGCTGCTTTGCATGGAAAGCAGCTAAGACGGATGAACTGGCGATTGCCCTCCGGCCTTTCGCGGTAGGTTGATCTATGGCTCAGAGGGTGTTCGGAGCGATCCCTGGAGTAGCGGAGGGCACCACGTTTCCCGGCCGTCGAGAGCTCGATACCGCTCACGTGGCGTACCACCGCGAAACGCACGAGGGGATCGCCTGATAGTGGAAAAGCAGCCACCAAGAGGCCAGCAAATACGGACCGGGATCGCGGGCGAGCACTTCGTGGCCGCTGAACTGTCGAGGCGAGGCTGGGTCGTCGCGCTGCCGATGAAGAACAATCCCGACTTCGACATGCTCGCGTATCGCGAGGACGGCGCCACGATTCGCGTCCAGGTCAAAACGAGACGCGAGCATGTGAAGACCAAGGCGTGGCGAATCACGTCACCGTTTCCCGAAGGCCCGAGCGACTTCCTGGTCGCGGTGTCGCTCGAGGAGCTCGGTCAGCCTCGCTACTGGATTCTGCCTTGCGCGGAGGCGAACGCGATCGTTACGAGCGAGCAACTGCGAAGGAACAAACTCGATCAGTATGAAGATGCCTGGGATCTGCTTGCGGCCTGAACCGCGTTCGAGGTCGGTCAGCTTTAGTGCCCCATAAGCGAGCAGTCAACGCTGCTGGCGCCCCGGGCTGCTGGAGATAGGTGCTTTGGACGAAAAGCGGCACTCCCAGCGGTCGCTCATTGGTCAGCCCTCAGCCGTTGCTTAGCGCGAGCTACCGGCCCCGTCATCGGCAACACGTCGTCCTCGGAGTAGAGGGACGGATCGAGGGCCGGCGGCTTCGGAAACTCCTTCAGGGCGCGGATTGCCGTGACCCTGGCGGTCGGGTTCGTCGCGGGGTCGCGGATGATCTCTTCGAGAATCTCGATCATTTCCTCACGTTCCATCAATTTCACGCCTCCGGTCCTGTGGGGGACAGGTTTTTTTTACACAGAGGCATCCGGCGGTTTCCGGAGCGGGCGGTCTTGCGCTGGCACCCTCCCCTCGGATAGGTTCGGCCAACACAGTCGACTGTGGCAGGGAGAAGGAGACCCTCATGAGAAGGATCCGCATCGCAGCGGCGTCGTTGATGGTCGCTGCCGGACTCGTCGGTGCATTGGCTGGTCCGGCATCGGCGGCGAAGCCGGCGAATCAGGCCTGCGTCGGTGTGAGCTTGTCGGCCCTCGCGAAACCACCCAGCCGTCCCCCGGCTCGTTTGGAGCCGCGGTTGTGGGCTTTGCTCAGGACCCACTTACTGCCCCTGGGCTCGGCGATGCCATCCAGGTCGCGCAGGCTGGTGGTATCTCTGACGACGTAGTGCCGAACACCTGTAACGACTGACGCATTCAGCCCGATGAGTCCGGGCTGTCTGAGTAGGCCCGGACTCATCAGACCTCGAAGCGCTTGATCTGGACAGGACGGTTGCGCTTCTCGTCCCTGGCAGTCTCCGCTTGGATCTCCTCGATCCACTGCTGAAGCTCCCTTTCCTTGCGGGCCTCCTCGTCACGCTGGCGCCATAGTTCGTTCCAGCGCTTCTTCCTCGCTTGAAACTCCCAGTCGTGGTCGGTGTCGAGGTCAGGGACACCGGTGGTCTCTCTCGCTCCCTTCATCGAGAGGATCCGGGTGTCCTCATTCGCCGGATGCGGCACGATGCTGATCTCGAAGAGGTCAACCTCGAGCAACTCGCGGATCCCGTCCTTGCGATCCCGTGACTTGGTGACCAGGTAGCCGAAGCTCAGCGAGACAGCGTTGTTGCGCATCGAGCGCCATGCCTCGCGGGCCACCTCGGAGTCCTCGATGTCGAGCTGGCCCTTCACCAACAAACCCTCGTCTGCCTCACGCAGGCTGGCCGGATCGACCCAGCCGATCACGTCGGACGCTGAGCCGCCATGGTTCCAGTGGAGCGGCAGCCGCTTGTCCGACGCCTGCCACTTCCCGATCGTGCCGGCGAAGGCACCCCTGACGATCTGGTCTCCCTCGCGGTCAATCGTCCACGCCGCCGCAATCGCAGTGAACCGACCGAGGTCGGTGGCCGTCGCTGCGGTCTTGATGGTCATGCGCTGCATGGGACTGTCTCCTTGGGTTGGATGTCGTAGCGCTTGCAGACCTCGGGTCCGACGAGGAAGCGGATCTCCTCACCGGAGAGCGTGTCCACCTTCTCCAGCGCCGAGGCGATCAGGCCGAGCAGGTGCTTGAAGGCTGGGCTCTTGGAGAGCTCGTTGGCCTGCTTCACCAGCGCCAGCCAGCCGGCCTCATCGAGACCCAAGTAGTCGGCCAGCACGGCGCACTGGCGGGCGTCCTCGTCAGCGGCGTCCTTATGGAGCGGCCACTCAATCGGCCAACCGGCTTTCCCTTCGGCCAGCGGGCCACACAAGAGCATGACGATGAGGTCAGGGGCCGATTCCGGGTTGACGCCGTCGGTGGTGAGGTCGCGTCTCATGTACCCGAAGAGGCGCTCCTCCGGCCAGTCAATCCTCACCTCCGCCGGCACCCGACCAGACATCAGCGATGCGGCGCTATGACCCGCCTCATGGCGAGCGACCCGGCGGCGATCCATCGTCACGCTCATCGCGGCCTCATCCACTCCAAACCCCAGGTGGCAGTTCCTTGACCATCTCAGCGAAGCGAGCCTCCTCAAGCGCTCGCATCCGCTCGGCCTGCTCGCGCTTCAGCTCGCGGCGCTTGCGCTGCTCCTCCTGCCGGCGCTCCTCCTGCCGGCGCAGCCTCTCCTCCTCAGCCTTTGAGGGAAGCAGTCGCATGGTCGCCCAATCGAACCGCGGCTGACAATCGTCGGGCGGCAGATCATCGCCGGGTTCCGCCTGGTCCTTGTGCTGATCGCAAAACCAGCGCCGGTCGGCTGCCGGGACCGGACACCCCTGCTCGTCTCGCGGCATCGCGTTGCAGTCGGGCGCATGGCAGCTCTGGAAAATCTTGCCCTCGGCGTCACGAGCCGGTCGAAGTCGAAGGCTCCGATTCGCAGCCTCGAAGACTCTGTGAGCCTGCTCGTCGGCGAGGCTTTCCATTCCCAGGCTCGATCGCGCCTGGTCCACCAGCTGGCGGCGACCGTCCTCCCCGACCTTCTCGAGCCGGTCCAGCAGGTCGCCATAGGTGTCGATTCCCGAAGTGGTCGCCAGGTCGAAGAGGAGCTCGTAGGTCACCTTTTGCTCTTTCGGGTCGGAGATCGCCTCGTGAACCAGGTCGTGGATCTCGCCCAGGTGGAGCCGGTCTCGCTCGTCCTGGAAGGGGACCGCGATCTCCCAGGTCATGGGCGCTTCCCGTCCCGGTGCAGCTGGTGCTCGATCGCCAGCCGGATGACGGCGGACACCGACTGCCGCTCTTGCTCGGCAAGTTGCTTCAGCTCACGGGCGAGGTCGGGAGAGACCCAGGCCTGGACCACTTCCCCTGTCGATGTCGGTGATTCCGCTGTTGCCACCCTGACGCGACCTCCTTGAAGGTCCTGCTCCGGTCCGGGTGGCGTACTTCGCTGGAGCGCTTAGGCGAAGCCGGTTTCATAAATCCTAGTGGGTGTGGCGGTCGCCTCCGTGCGCCATTGGTGCGCCAGTCAGACCCCCAAACAACCGGAAACAACCGGACCTAATCGGAGGAACGAGGACCCGCCAGACCCGTCGCTTTCGGCTTTGTAGAGCGGGATCTGGCTTGGTAGAGCGAGAGGCGCCTACCGGAATCGAACCGGTGTAAACGGCTTTGCAGGCCGCTGCGTAGCCACTCCGCCAAGGCGCCTTGTTTGGCTTGTCTAAGCCAAATCCGAGGGTATCGCGGTGGGTCTCCCCCGCTCCTGATCCGGCCCGGAATGCTCGTAGTGCCCATTCAGTGCCTTTTCACCAGCCCGAGTCGCCCACTCAAGCGCACGCTCGAACTCCGCAAGGTACTTGCCTGAGAGCTTCGAGCGGCGCTTCACGGCCTTCGTGTAGTAGCGGGTCGTGACCCGGATGTCGGTGTGACCAAGCTGCTCCGCGATGTAGACGGGATCGTCGCCGCTTGCCGCTCTATGCTCGCGTACGTCCTTCTCAGCGAGTGCGGTGTGACCCGCTCGGAGATCGACTCGATACCGAGTTCATCCAGCTTGCGATTGGTTGTGCGACGCGCTGGCCTAGCCCGCCGCCGGACTGTCGGAGTAGGCGATGTAGCGCGTAACATCGCTCCGGAGGTTCGTCATGGATTACATGCCACCGTTCAAGTCGCGGCCCGTGGTGCTCGAGCAGGGACTGTCGGACGACCCTGCGAACGAGGAACTCACCTCGACGCTGGGGTATGACCCCGCTACGGGCACGTTGGGATGCGTGCTGCAGATCGGGATCGACGAATCCGGCGACCGCACAGAGGAACAGGTCGTGGCGAGAGAGGAGGTCTGGATTCAGCCCCAGCTTCCGACAGGGCCCATCGCAAAGCTCCCCGTGTCTGCCGAGTTCGCATTCGACTTGGTCGACCACAAGGCGCTAAGGGCCGATGACACCTCGGGTTTTCTGGGCAAGAGCTGGCTGGAGGTGTGGTGGGGGGCGAGGCCCTACATCTTCACCATGAGCGTCGGGGGGCCTGTGGGACAAGTAGGGGCCCGCCAGTACAGCGACGTGCTCGCTCACGGCGGGGAGGTCTGGAACAGGGATCTCTCCCCCAGCGATGTGATCCCCAACCCGGTAGAGGAGCGCAGATTCGAACTCAAGGACGTCAAGGGGCCCCTGGGGCTGGGCGTCGGGATCGAACACACGCTCGAGGGGACCAGCAACGACTATGCGTACACATATGTACTCACCAGCAATTGGAAGCTCACGAAGATCACGACCGAGTAGCTACCGCGAACAAGTACTCGACATCGCGTGGGCCGTGGGCTATGTGGTCGGCAACGCACTCCTCGCGGCCGTGGTGATCTTCGGCTTCGCCTACGCGCAACAGATCGCCTTTTGGAACTGGACGATCTCGCTTGGCCCCGACCTCTATGTCGCCGGCGGAATGGCGGTATTCGCCTTCTGCGTCACGGCCTGGGCGAGCGTCAAAGAGTTCTAGCTAGCGGGAGAACGCGTCCCGCTCGGTCTGCGCCGGGATGACCTTCGCCCATCGCTTCTCGGCCTCAGTCGCCTCGAACCGCTCCGAACCGCCGATGCTCTGGAAAGCCTGCTCGATGACTACTGGCTCGTATGCGAGTTGAGGCCCGTAGACCTCAGCGATCCCCTCGAGGATGGGACCCATCTCTTCGACCGCCTCCGGGTTGTCGATCCCAGGATTCGCCGCCTTCAACTGCTCGATCCAGTTGCCGTAGGTGGCCTGAGCTTCCGCGACCTCATTGACCGCCGATCCATCCTCGAGTGCATCCCACATCCCTTCGACCTGGCGCCGCTGGATCTCCTCTTCGGTCGGCTCGTGGCCCGTAAGGCTGTCGAGCACGTCATAGGGATCAAGCTGCGGCGC
Organism: uncultured Solirubrobacterales bacterium; assembly: GCA_963804595.1. Classification (GTDB taxonomy): domain Bacteria; phylum Actinomycetota; class Thermoleophilia; order Solirubrobacterales; family 70-9; genus DASUPK01. The sequence goes on along the minus strand of CAWDQZ010000003.1, from coordinate 4,271 downwards.
TGCCTCCGCCGAGGGTTCCGCTGCCGGCGTCTGCGCTTCGGTCCGCTCCGCTTCCTCAGGGTCCGCGTGCGCCGGGGTCTCCTGCGCGGCGGCCGCACTCGAGCGCCAGTCGCTCACGCTTCCCTCCCCACCGGAGCGGGACCCGTGCTGTTGCGGTAGGCGACGATCGAGTCGAGAACCTGCGAGGCCTCGTGTGCGCTCCACTCCTCACCGAACCGCTCCCGGACCGCTTCGGCCAGTTGCTCGGGGCCGAGATCCTCCCAGCCGTCGACCATCTGGGCCATGAGGCGATGAATCAGCCGCGGGAAGTGCGCTTGCTCCTCCCCGGCTCTCGCCAACTGATGCTGGGCCTTTGTCCAGCGGTAGTAGAAGGTCCGACGGGGGATCGGGATCGGGTCGAGTCCGTCGAGGGTGCCAGCCTGGACCTTCTCCCACGCCTCGCTCGGCCGCAGCTTCCCCCTGACGATCTCTTCGCGGATCGCGCCATCGAGTGCCGGCGGCCACTTCTCTGCGCTCAAGAGAAAACGTCCTTGTGCCCATCCGGCATCGCCGCATTGAGCCATGACGCGGTCGCCGGGTCGACCTCCTGCTGCGGCTCACCGGGGCCGGCGCCTGTCTCCAAGTGGGCACCGTCCTGCGATGGCTCCGGCGCCTCCGCGACTGCCTGCTGCGCCAGATGGGCGACGAGGAACTGCTCGATCAGGCGGGGGTCGGTGAGGGCGCCGGGAGTGTTGTAAGCCTGGGCGAACGCCTCTAACTCCGAGGAAACCGCGTCGAGTGTCTCGGGTTCCCGCAAGGCCGGATAACGCTCCGCAAGTTGGAGGATCTGCTGCTCGCGGAATGAGTTCTCCACGGCGTCGACGTAGGGTTGAACCTGCTCCGCGACTTCCTCGCTGAGAAGCTGGCGCAGGACCTCGTTCTGATCGTCCTCGGGCTGGGCGATGGCCGGGTTGTATTGGAGATCGTCGTGATCCCAATCGTCCTCGTCGTCGTAGCCGTCGTCGGCCTCGTCAACCCTCTGGCTGAGTTCCTCGAGCCGCTGGTTCATCCGTTGAAGGGACTCACCGACATCGGGCGGCTCGGGTTCATACTCCGGGACTCCGGCGAAGCTGTCGGTGTCCGAGCCGAAGGCTTCCTCAATCACTTCTCCGAAGGCGTCCTCTCCGGGCTGTCCTGGGGCTGATTCCATTCCTTGATGCTCCCACTCGTCGCGGCGGTGCTGCACGGTGCAGGCGGTCGTGCTGGCCGTGCTATCGCGATTCCGGATCCCGGTTTCTTTGGGGAGGGCCGCCGGCTCACTGTTCGACTGGCTGCGCCAAAAACGTCGCGTCAGTACGCTTTCCACGTGCCAAGGCGAGATCGAGACAAAGTGCTCGGATTCCTGATCCCAGCTACGGTGCTCGCGTTCCTCGCCCGGTTGTGGCCTGGCATCCCCTGGGTCATCGGCGACACTCTGTTCTGGCTGACCCTCGCTACCTGGATCTTCTTCGTGATCCGCGACTGGCGCGACCGCCGAAAAAGTACCGCCTAGGGGTACGCTTTCCACGTGCCAAGTCGAGAGGCAGTGCTCGGATTTCTGTTCGGTACCGCAGTGCTCGTCGCCGCGTTCGTGTTTGACCTTCCCGGCCTGGTCACCGCTCTGATCGTCGTGGCCTTCGGTGGCTGGGCCGTCTTCGCGATCCGCGACCGCCGAAGACGTTCCTCCTAGCGCCGACCGCAATTGCAGCGGCGGCAGGCGGCATCAGGAGCGCGGCGGCCGTCCTCTAGGTCGTGCTATCGCGTTGCGATTCGTGGGAGTCACAGAACCGTGGAGTCCTCATATTTCCGCGAAGGGCTGGGTGGGGATCCAGGGGCCGGCGAACTCGCGGGCGAGGTTTTGCCTCTCTGCCTTTGCCTTGCCTTGCCTCGAGCTAGGCATGGGTTCATGCTTGAGATGGGGACCGGAGGGAGGGGTGTGTGCCTGCCGGTGGCTGGCTGAACGGGCACGGAGCCGGGGGTTAGTGCCCAATGAGAGCCTGGGCCGTGGGCGGATCTGGATTGCCTATGCGGAATCCGAGGGTTGTGGCCCTCTGCCTACAGAGCAGGGGAGTACAAGCTCGGGTGCGCAAGTGCAGTGGGTGTGCGTGTGCGTGTGAGGGATGCTTCTCGATTCTCGCTCGATCGGTCTTCCACCTCGTCAGGACGTGAGCGCCTCGCAGAGGGTCGCCGCAACCTCGGGCGTGAACGGGATCTGCCCGGACACCCCGTGGTGAGTACCGTCGGGGTACAGAAGACCTGCGTCCTGCAGGATCACGCCGAAACCCGGAGCGCTGACCTTGAAGGCGTTACCGCTGCTGCTCGTCTCGACGGCAGTGGAGTCGTCGCCGGGAGTCGTCCAGATGGTCCAGATACTCCAGTATCCGCTGATCTTGACGCTCGGTCCGGCGCCTGTCGGCGAGAGGCTCCAGGTGCCGTCGAGGCTCGCCGCGACGTGCCGTTTCACGGCCAGGAGATCAACGTACCAGCGCGTCCCGTCGCCACGGTAATAACTCGTCTCGTAGATCGTTCCACAGGGCAGGTCGAAATCGGCGATCGGCTCGTTTACGGCAAACTCTTCGACGAACGTGTCGCAGATGACCTGTCGACCGTCGTCCCTGCAAGTCGCGTTCGGCGGTACCGGCTGGAGCGTGTTTGGGTCGACGATCGGCCCCGCTAACGCGGGTGCAGCCAGAACAAGCGACGCGATTACCGGCGTGACGGCGAGGGCTAGCTTGCGCATCAGGGTCCCTCCTGGTTTAAGGCGGGCCTTGCCACTCGGGATCGGCCCATTGCGGCCTAATGAGTCCAGTATCCACGATCCGGCGCCGCGTAGCAATCTTCTAAACCCGGCCCGTCACGCGCCCTCGCCTCGTCGATGCGAACGCATCCATGCGACTCGACATGCGGCCGTCGTGCCCTCGATAGGAGTCGCCCTCAATCGCGGGGAATCGCGAAATCCCCACGACATCAGGGTGAGCAAGCGCGAGAAATGCGTCGAGGTCTCGCCTGTTGAAAGCCTCGATGCCCCGCCGGTAAAGCTCGACGTTCTCCTCCGACATCGCCTACTCCGACAGCCCGGCGGCTTCGAGGGCCTCCGCTTGGTCGAGGAACAGTTCCAGGCGCGCGACCTTTCGATCCCTCAGGGTCCAGAGGGTGGCGGCCTCAATGGGCATCTCGACCTGATGTGTCTTGGAGCGCGCCCGGACTTCGAACAGGGCGAGCACTCGGGTCTCGTCCACATCGATGAAGTCGGGCGGCATTAGCACCCAACTCTCCCAGGCGCTAAGCCAGTCACGGAAGGCGCTCGCGAAGCCGTTCAGACCGTGGGTGACCGGGCGCGAAGAAGTTCCCCCTGGGATCTCAGCACTACCGCCCAGCAGTTCCCCCGCAACGACGGTCTCGAAGTCGCGATGCAAGAGCGGCTCCCATGCGACACGAGCGGCCTCGAACCCTTCTGGGTCAGCGATCGTGGCGACCAAATCTACGCTTCCCGGATAGAACCTTCGAACGATCTCGACGTTCTCCTGCGACATCGACTACTCCGAAAGGCCGGCGGCTTCCAGGGCCTCGTCCCTGGTCCAGAAGACCTGACGCCTCGTGATCAGGCCCTTCGCGAGCCAGAGGATCGCCCAACCGCGCAGTTCTCCAGGGAAGCCACTGGCCCTACCGCGCCCGATCTGGGTGTACGCGAAGAAGACCCTGTCATCGCTCAGGGCCGTTATCTCCTCGATCTCGAGGTGGGCTTCCTCAAAGTCTTCGACGAGCAGCTCGAGCCACTCTCGCGCCTCCGCCCGCCCGCGGTAGACGTCTCTAAACCCAACGAGGGGCAGGGACTCCCATGCGACCTCTGGGCTGAGGCAACCCAACCAGGCATCCAAGTCGCCCCGGTTGAAGGCATCAATCTGTTTCCGCACGACCTCGACGTTCTCCTCCGACATCGCCCACGCAGTATCTCTCGGCGGAGTACTGCTTTCCATGCAAAGCAGCGGTTCTCAAGAAGGAGCTTCGAGACCTGGACGCCCAGCTCGTCCCGTTGGGGTGAAGCCGTCCTCGGCGTCGCTTGCACGGGGCAAGCAAGGATGCAATGCCCGCGCCGCAACGATCCATTTGGGCACTGGCCGGCGTTTCAGTGCCTAAATCCGAATGAATCGGCGTGAATCGACGGCAATCCACTTGTCATCGGTGGCGTCCGTGCCGCGGCGTATTCCGCATCAGAAAGCGAAAAGGGTGACCAAAGCCGCCCTCTCCCCGAA
>CAWDQZ010000002.1:0-23030 GCA_963804595.1 uncultured Solirubrobacterales bacterium | reverse complement strand
CGATCGAGCGAGTGGCCCGCAGGATTCTCCGCAGGCCTCAGCGGGAGCGCCGCCCGATCTATGCCGGTTCGTTCAGCCGGCTGCTCGCCCTTGCGATCGACGCGGTCGTCGTCTACGGGTCTCTGCTTCTGGTCACAGCGGCGATCGCGGCGCTGATCAACCTCTTCTCGAGCGGCGACCAGCAGGCGGGAACCGCGGTGATCGCACTCGGGTTCACCGCATGGTCGCTGATCGCGATCGCATACCTGGTGATCTTCTGGTCCGGCGCCGGCCGCACACCGGGAATGTCCTTCGTCGCAATCCGAATGCTCTCCGAGGACGGGCGGCCGGTCAGGCCCGGCCAGGCTTTCCGCCGCGTGATCTGGCTGGGGATCTCGGCGCTGCCTCTGCTGCTCGGGTACTGGGGAGTCCTCTTCGAGCGCGAACGGCGGGGCTGGCCCGACCGCCGCGCACACACCGTCGTCTGTTACGCCGATCCGGAGCTCGACAAGGATCTCGCCTAGCCCGGTCTAGACCGGCTCGTCGAGCAGCTCGTTGGCCTCGCTCCACTTGCCGGGCGGGACCCGGAGCGCGATGTCGCCACGGCCGTACTCGTCCAGGGGGTGATCCGAGGTGATCACGCCCTCGACGCCGGCGTCCGCGAGTTGCTGGCGCCAGGCTCGCGCCGTCTCCAGCTCGCCGAAGTCGCGAACCACTTCCCAGTCGTCGTAGCTCGCGTCACCGACGTGCAGCTCGGCGAGGCCGTCTGGATGCAGCGAGTCGTCCCCGATGCCGAACAGCTCGCGGAGCTTGTCGCGCATACCCATGGCAGAAGCCTAGGCGGCGGCCTGGATGCCGGTCAGCTCCGCGGAGATCTCTCGCAGCCGGCGGCGGGCTTCCGGATCCTCGGCCTGAGGGTGAGGCGCCGACTCCCTCGTGCCGTCGAAGTAGTGGCCGTTCACTCCGTCCAGCTCGGGCGAGGTGATCAGGCGCACGGTCGCCGCGATCCCGTCCTCGAGCGGGGTGACCGGCTCGATTCCCGCCTGATGGACCATCTGCGTCGGTAGGTAGGTCCCGGGGTGCAGGCAGTTCGCGGTCACGCCGGTGCCCTCGAGCTCCTCGGCGAGGTCGAACGTGAACATGACAAGGGCGAGCTTGCTCTGGCAATAGGCCTGGACGCCGGAGTAGTTGTGCTCCAGCATCACGTCGTCGAAGTCGATCGGCGCCTGGCCGGCGGAGCTCACGTTCACGATCCGCGCCGGCGCGGAGCGCTCGATCAGGGGCAGCAGCCGCCTGGTGAGCAGGAACGGAGCGAGGTAGTTGACCTGGAAGGTGAGCTCGTAGCCGTCCTCGCTGTTCTCGCGCGGCCGCGCCGACCCGATGCCGGCATTGTTGACGAGGACGTCGATCCGCGTCCTCGCCGCTGAGCGAGTCGGCGAGCTCGCGAACCTGGTCCAGCGAGCCTAGGTCAGCGCGCCGCCACTCGAGCTCGCCGGTCGCACGGGGCGCGAGCTCCTCGATCAGCGCGCGCCCCTTCTCCTCGTTGCGCCCGTGGAGGATCAACCGAGCCCCGGTCGGGGCGAGCTCCGTCGCGATCCCCTTGCCGAGGCCGTCGGTAGCGCCGGTGATCACGATCGTCCGCCGGTCGGCCACGTCAGCTGCCTTCCGCGCGGGCCACCGTCTAGTCGCTGAGCTCGACGCGCTCGATCAGCTGGGGCTCGCTCGGCCGGTCCCCGGGCCCCGTCTCGGTGCCCTCGATCGCGTCGACCGCATCCATCCCGCTGGTGACCTCGCCGAAGACCGTGTGCTTGCCGTCGAGCCACGGGAGCGGCGTCGGTGGTGACGATGAAGAACTGCGAGCCGTTGGTGTCGGGGCCGGCGTTCGCCATCGCCAGCGCCCCGCGGACGACCTTGTGGTCGTTGAACTCGTCCTCGAACGTGTAGCCCGGACCGCCCGTCCCGGTTCCCTCCGGATCGCCGCCCTGGATCATGAAGTCCTTGATGATGCGGTGGAAGATCAGCCCGTCGTAGAAGCCGTCGCCGGCCAGCTTGCGGAAGTTCTCGACCGTCTTCGGCGCGTCGTCGTCGAAGAAGCTGACGGTGATCGGGCCGGCGTTGGTGTGGAGGGTCGCCTCGGACACTGTCGTGACCCTAGCTCACAGCCGCGGCCGGCTGCAGCGCTGGTTCCGGAAGCCACGGCTTGCGCCAGCCGCCGTAGCCGTGCAGCAGGTTCGAGGCGCCCTCCGGCCCCCAGCTGCCCACGCGGTAGGACTCGAGGTCGCAGGGGTTGTCGAGGAGCGGCTGGACGATCCTCCAGGTCTCCAGCACGCTGTCCTCCCGGGCGAAGCGCTGCTGGTTTCCGGCGAGGGCGTCAGCTAGGAGCCGTTCATAGGGACCCGGCTGATCGCCGAACTGCTGCTTGAAGAGCAGGTCGAGATGGACTCGGCGTAGCTTCTCCTCCCCTGGTTGCTTCGCCTCGAGCAGGATGCGCGCCCCGGGATTCGGGTCGATTCTGAGCACGATCTCGTCCGTGGCGGGGATGGGGCCTCCGCCGACCCCCACCTGAGGCGGGCTCTGGAGCACCACTCGAACCTCGGTGACCTTCTCGGCGAGCTGCTTGCCGGCTCGGATGAAAAAGGGCACGCCAAACCACCGCCAGTTCCTGATCTCGAGCCGGAGGGCGACGAAGGTCTCGGTGGTGGATTTCGGGTCCACTCCTTCGATCTCGCGATAGCCCTCGTACTGACCCCGTACATAGCGGTTCGGGTCCGCGCCCGGGATCGACTTGAAGAGGTTCAGCTTCGCGTCTCGAATCGAATCGAAGTCGGCCCCTGCGGATGGGGGCTCCATCGCCACCAGAGCGAGCACCTGCATGAGGTGGTTCTGGACGACGTCCCGGAGGCAGCCGACCGGGTCGTAGAAGCTCCCGCGGTCCTCGACGCCGAAGTTCTCCGCCATCGTGATCTGCACCGACTCGACGTAGCGGCGGTTCCAGATCGGCTCGAACATGGAGTTCGCGAAGCGCAGATAGGTGATGTCCTGGACCGGCTCCTTGCCGAGAAAATGGTCGATCCGGTAGATCTGCTCCTCCGTCAGGATCTCGTGGATCTGGTCGTTGAGCTCGATTGCCGAGTTCAGGTCGTGCCCGAAGGGCTTCTCGATCACCACCCGGGCGTCCTTCGTCAGCCCCGCGCTGCCGAGGCGCTGGATCACTCCTGCGAAGAGCGAGGGGGGGATCTCCAGATAGAAGACGGGGTGCCTGGCGTTGGAGATCGCCTGCTTCAGCTTTCGGTAGGTCTCGAAGTCGTCGTAGTCCCCCTGCACATAGCTGAGCGAGTCGGCGAATCTCTTGAACACGTCCTCGTCGAGCGCCCCCACCTTCGTTGCCTCGAACCTGGCCTCGACCGCCTCGCGGGCGTGCTGCCGGAGATCGTCGTCACTCCACTCGGTGCGGCCGACGCCGATCACGGGCACCTTGAGCGTCCCGTTCTCGCACAGGTCATAGAGCGCCTTCAGGGTCATCTTCCTCGCGAGATCGCCCGTGATCCCGAAGACGACCAGTGCGTCGCCCCTCGGCCCGCCGGGCGGGCCTGAGTTCGTCTGCGCCACGACCGGAACCTAGCGGACCCGCATAGGATGGCGACGATGGCGCAGCTCGGAATGGTCGGCCTCGGCAGGATGGGTTCGAACCTCGTCCGGCGGCTGATGCGGGACGGCCACGACTGCGTGGTCTATGACCACACGCCGGCGCATGTCACGGCCCTCGCCGATGAGGGGGCTGAGGGCACCGATTCGCTCGCGGACCTCGCCTCCAAGCTGAAGCCGCCGCGGGCCGTCTGGGCGATGGTCCCGGCGGGCGACATCACGGAGCAGGTGGTCCACGACATCGCCGATCAGCTCGACTCCGGGGATGTGATCATCGACGGCGGTAACTCCTACTACCGCGATGACATCCGCCGCTCCCAGGAGTTCGCCGAAAAGGGAATCGACTACATCGACTGCGGCACCAGCGGGGGAGTCTTCGGACTCGAGCGCGGCTTCTGCCTGATGATCGGCGGGCCGGACGATGCGGTTGAGCGGCTCGATCCGATCTTCAAGTCGATCGCTCCGGGCGTCGACGTCGCCGAGCGGACCAAGGGCCGCCAGGGTGAGCCGGACAGCGCCGAGAACGGCTACCTCCACTGCGGCCCCAACGGTGCCGGGCACTTCGTGAAGATGGTCCACAACGGCATCGAGTACGGCTTCATGGCGGCCTACGCCGAGGGCCTCAACATCCTCAAGAACGCGAACGCGGGAAAGGTCGAGCGCGAGATGGACGCCGAGACCGCGCCGCTCGAGCACCCCGAGTACTACCAGTACGACCTCGACATCCCCGAGATCGCCGAGGTCTGGCGTCGGGGCAGCGTGATCAGCTCCTGGCTGCTCGACCTGACCGCGGCGTCGCTGCAGAAGTCGGGCGACCTCTCGGACTTCGAGGGCCGGGTCTCCGACTCCGGCGAGGGTCGCTGGACCTCGATCGCCGCGATCGAGGAGGGAGTTCCGGCGGGGGTCCTGACGACGGCGCTCTATGAGCGCTTCGCCTCCCGCAACCTGGACGACTTTGCGAACCGCGTGCTCTCGGCCATGCGCTACCAGTTCGGCGGCCACGAGGAGAAGCGGAAGTAGGTGGGGGATCAGCGGCTCGAAGTCTTCGATGACGCCGATGCCGTTCACCGCCGCGGCGCCGAAGTGATCGCCGGGGCCGCTCGCGAGGACATCGCCGAACGGGGCCACTTCGCCCTCGCGGTGAGCGGCGGCCGCGATCCCTGGCCGATGTTTTCCCAGCTCGAGGACTTCGACCTCGACTGGACGCAGATCGAGGTCTTCCAGGTGGACGAGCGGGTGGCACCGGCCGGCTCAGACGAGCGCAACCTGACCCATCTGGTGGAGAGCCTCTCGATCGGCGCCCAGGGGAGCATCCGCCCGATGCCGGTCACCGACGACGACCTGGAGGCGGCCGCCGACCGCTACGCGGCGTCGCTGCCGGACGCCATCGACCTCGCCCACCTCGGCCTCGGCCCCGACGGGCACACTGCCTCGCTCGTCCCGAATGACCCGGTCCTCGAGGTCACCGACAAGCGGGTGGCCGTGACCTCCGGCGGGTACCAGGGAGTGCGCCGGATGACGCTCACCTACCCGGAGCTTCACCGGACCCGCCGGCTGCTCTGGGTGATCACCGGCGAGGAGAAGGCGGAGGCCCTCCGGAAGCTGCTCGCCAGGGATCCGTCGATCCCGGCCGGCCGCGTCGATCCCGGCGGCGATTCGCTGATCCTGGCCGACCGCGCCGCTGCGCCGGAGGGCTAGGCAGCCTCGTACTGGTCGTGCCGGCGAATCCAGATGGGCTCCGTGCCGCCCTCGCGACGACCACTAGGGGTTCGGTCGAGAAGGGTGTAGTAGCCCATCGCGGGCCCCTCGAGACCCCGCGCAGTGGTCACATAGGTCCGATAGACCGTCCCGTCGTCGAGCGCGTACACGCTCAGGCCGGGCCCCTCGGTTACGTACCCCTTCACATCAGTGCCGGAGAGCTCGGCCATCTTCTCGACCGTCACCGGGATCTGGCCGCTTTCGAGGAACGGCTTGAGCTCCTCCTCGGTGTTGAGGAAGCCGAGCTCGCGGTTGAACTCGTCACCAGTTGAGACCCAGTCGAGGTTGTCCCAGCCCATGCGCTCCTTGTACGCCTGGAGCCGGTCCAGCGGCGCTCGGGAGACGAGCAGCACGTTCGCGCCGCCGGCCTTCAGGTGCGGGGCGTTTGCGTTGATGTTGTCCGCGATCGACGAGCACACGGTGCAGCCGGCCTCGTATGGCGGACCGAACATGAAGTGGTAGATGAGCAGCTCCGAATGACCGTCGAAGAGCTCGGCCAGTGACTTCGTCCCTGCGGTCGTCTCAAAGGTGTAGTCCGTCTCGACCGGAACCCAGGGGAGTTCCTGCCGGCGCTTGGTGAGCTCGTCACCCCGATGGGTGAGCTCCTTCTCCTCCTTGAGCAGCTCGTCGCGCTCAGCCTTCCACTCCTCCTGCGTTCCGACTCTGTGCTCGGTCATCAGCTTTCCTCCTCGGTCTCGTATTCGTCGTGTCGCTTCCACCAGTCCGCGGGACCCTCCTCGTTGCGGCCCAGCGGGGCGATGTCCAGGTATCCGTAGGTCCCAATCAGCCGCTCGACTCCACGGTCGTAGGTCGAATAGGTGTGGTGAACAACGCCGTCGCGCAACGCGAATGCGCTCATTCCCTCGCGCTGTGGCCAGGGCGGCCGATCTATGTGCCTGTAGTTGTAGTCCGCGCCGTTGTGTTGCTGCTCCTCCGTGAAGGCGGCTCCGAAGTCGTACTTGAAGTCGCTGCCCATCGAAGAGACCCAGGGGAAGCCCCAGCTCATCCGTCGCTTGTAGGCGATCAGGTCGTCGAGCGGTGCGATCGATTCCGCCACCAGGGTCACGTCATGCCCGTTGAGGTGTGGTCTGACGCCGTCGAAGTGGTCGGCCACCAAGGAGCAGCCCGTGCATCCCGGGTTCTCCTCATCGACGCGGAAGCCGAAGCCGAACATGAAGTGGTAGACGAGCAGCTGCGAGCGGCCGTCGAACAGCTCGGCCAGCGTCCGCTGTCCGTCCTCGGTCTCGAAGACGTACTCCTTCTCAATCGGGACCCAGGGGAGCCCCCGCCGTTTCCGCGTGAGCTCGTCGCCCTTCCGCATGTGCTCCTTCTCGGCGTCGAGCAGCTCCCTCCGGGCCGTCAGCCATTCCTTCTGTGTCGCCACCGCTTGGTCGGGCATCGGTTCCTCCTCGGTCGTCCGCTGGCACTCTATATAGTTAGCAAAATGGCTAACGATCCGTTCGCCGCACTCGCGCATCCGCTTCGGCGCGACATCGTCGAGCGCCTCAGCGAAGGCACCGCCACCGTCGGGGAGGTGACCCGGGACTTCGGCGTCTCCAAGCCGACGATCTCGCGTCACCTGAGGATGCTCGAGGAGGCCGGGGTGGTGAGCCGGGTGATCGATGGGCGCACGCACCGCCTCTCGCTTCGGCCGGAGACGCTCGCCGAGACCTCCGATTGGATAGAACGTCAGCGGACGCGCTGGGAGCGACTATTCGACGTAGTCGGCGAGTATCTCGAGGAGCGAAAGGAGTGATGGTGAGCGAAGAGGTGATGCAGGTCCGGATCGAGCGGACCTTCGACGCTCCCGTCGAGGACGTTTTCGACGCGTGGACCAGCGAGGAGGTCATGCGACGCTGGTTTCACGCCTTCCCGGACTGGCAGACCCCCGAGGCCGAGTCGGACCTCCGGGTCGGCGGCGGGTTCAGGGTCGTGATGCGGAAGACCGACGGCTCCGACGTCGAACTGAGCGGCGAGTACAGGGAGATCGATCGGCCGCACCGGCTCGTCATGACCTGCGTCTTCACCGATGACCCCGCCGGCGAGGAGCAGCTGATCGAGTTGACGTTCTCGGAGTCGGACGGCGCGACCACGGTTGTCCTGGTGAACAGCCGCATCCCGACGGAGGAACGCCGCGACTCGCAGCAATTGGGGTGGAACGGCTGCCTCGATGAGTTGGAGCGTGTTCTGGCGTCTTAGTCACGACGGAGCATGAACGTCGAATTTCCAGGAGAGACCACGGAGTACCGGAACGCGCGCAATCGCCTGCTCGAGCGGGAGATCGAGCTGAGGCGTCTGACGGAGGCCGTGGCGGCCGAGCGGCGGGAGCTGCCGCCGGGCGGTGAGGTGCCCGAGGACTACGTCTTCCGCGGCGAGGGTCCCGATGGCCGTCCCGCGGAGGTGCGGCTGTCGGAGCTGTTCGCTCCCGGCCGGAACTCGCTCGCGATCTACAGCTTCATGTTCCCCCGCGATCCCGAGGATGACTCTCCCGGTCCCGTTCGGGAGACGGAGACAGCGAAGCTGCCGCTGGCCGAGGGTCCATGCCCATCCTGTGTGGCCCTGCTCGACCAGCTCGACGGGATGGTCGAGCACGCCAGCCAGGTCATGAATTTCGCGGCGGTGGCGAAGTCTCCACTCGACCGGCTGCTGACCTGGAAAGTGGAGCGGGGCTGGCGGCGGCTCCGGCTGCTCTCCTCGGCGGGCAACACCTACAACGCCGACTATCTCGCCGAGACTCCGGATGGCGCCCAGCGGCCGATGCTGAACGTCTTTCACCGCCAGGGCGAGACGATCCGCCACTTCTGGGGCTCGGAGCTCTTCTACGCGCCCTGGGATCCGGAGCAGGACCCGCGGCACGTGGGGACGCTCGAGCCCCTCTGGAACCTCTTTGACCTCACGCCCGAAGGGAGGCCCAATTGGTACGAACGGCTGAGCTACGACTGACCGGCGCTCTGCTTCTCGGCGCCGCGGCCGTCGCCTGGCTGGTGACCGCGGACCGGATGGACGGCATGGATATGGGCCCCGGGACGGACCTCGGCTCGCTTGGCTGGTTCACCGGAGTCTGGGTGACGATGATGGCGGCGATGATGCTGCCGTCGCTGGCGCCGAAGGCGACCGTCCCCTTCGCCGGTGGCTTCCTCCTCCCCTGGCTGGGCGCGGGGATAGCGGCGTACGTCCTGGTCCAGGGTGTCCGCTCGCTGGACCCGGCCTTCCTCGCCTGGGACGAGGCCGGCCGCTACATCGCCGCGGGCGTGATCGGAATCGCCGCGCTCTGGGAGCTGACTCCAGCGAAGCACGTCTGCCTGCAGCACTGCCGTGCGGGGCATGAGCCCGAGATGAGCCCGGCCCGAGAGATCCGGGAGGGCGTGGTCGAGGGCGCCTACTGCATCGGCTGCTGCTGGGCCCTGATGGCGGCGCTCTTCGCCCTCGGGGTGATGAGCATCACCTGGATGGTCGTGATTGCTGCGCTGATCACCGTCGAGAAGCTCTGGCCATCGGAGCGGATGGCCGAGGGCGCGACGATAGTGGTGCTGTTCGCGCTGGCGATCGGCGTGGCCTTCTTCCCGGATCAGCTGCCGGGCCTCACGGTCCCGATGTCGGAGCCGATGTCCGCGCCGATGTCGATGTAGGGACCTTCCTCGAGGGCCGGTTGAGCTGCCTCCGTATGGTGGATTGAGGACGCACCTCAACGGGAAAGGCTCGGAACATGGAGAAGCGCAAACTCGCCGACCTCGAGGTCTCAGCACTCGGGCTCGGCTGCATGGGAATGTCGGCTTTCTATGGCTCGTCCGATGAGGGAGAGGCGATCGCGACGATCCAGCGCGCCCCGGAGCTCGGCATCGACTTCCTCGACACCGCCCAGATCTACGGGCCGTTCACCAACGAGGAGCTGGTCGGCCGCGCGATCAAGGGCAAGCGCGACCAGTACGTGATCGCAACGAAGTTCGCCCGCAACATCGACAACGCGAAGCCGGGCGACATGTCGACCGTCGGCCCCGTCGACGGATCGCCGGCGTACGTGAAGCGCTCGATCGAGGGTTCCCTGCAGCGCCTCGGCACCGACCACGTCGACCTCTACTACCAGCATCGCGTGGACCCGGACACCCCGATCGAGGAGACCGTCGGTGCCATGGCCGAGCTGGTCGAGGAGGGCAAGGTCCTCCATCTCGGCCTCAGCGAGGCTGCCCCGGAGACGGTTCGGCGCGCTCACGCCGTCCATCCGATCACTGCGCTCCAGACCGAGTATTCGCTCTGGACCCGCGACCCCGAGGCGGAGATCCTGCCCACCTGCCGCGAGCTCGGCATCGGCTTCGTGCCCTACTCGCCGCTCGGACGGGGATTCCTGACCGGACGGTTCACCTCGCCGGACGACCTCGAGGAGGGGGACTTCAGGCGCAGCAACCCTCGCTTCGAGGGCGAGAACTTCGAGGCGAACCAGCGGATCGTCGCGAAGGTCCGGGAGATCGCGGAGGAGAAGGACGTGACGCCCGCGCAGCTCGCGCTCGCCTGGGTGCTGGCGCAGGGCGACGACATCGTCCCGATCCCGGGCACCCGCCGCCGCCCGTACCTCGAGGAGAACGCCGCCGCCGCGGAAGTCGAGCTGACGGACGAGGACCTCGCCCGAATCGAGGAGGAGCTCCCCCATGCCTCCGGCGACCGCTACGCGCCGGAGGGAATGGCCACGGTCAACCTCTAGCCGCGGCGGGGGTATCCGCGAACCAGCGGGCCATTCGCTCGGGCGTCATCAGCTCCGAGGGCTCGAGCCGGCGGGCGAACGTGTCGCGCAGCTCCTGCGCGGCGTCCGGCTCGGATGCCCAGCCCCTGAAGAGCTGTTCGGCGGTGTCTGGCCTCGGGAACCTGCCCCAGGCGAAGGACCAGTCGTAGTGCTCGGCGGCCCGTCTGTCTCGCCACTCCTCGTAGCCGTCGAGTGAGCCCGCGCCCGACCTCGCCGTGGTGTGAGTCGCGTCACCCGCCGTTCAGAAACGGTCGACCGAGTCGCCGCGCCCGATCAGCACCGCGCTGACCATCCCGGCGGGGAAGAGGCCGTGATCGACCACGCCCGGCGTCAGCGCCAGGCGTGCGGCGAGCTCGCCCGGCTCGTGGACGGGGCCCGTGTAGTCCGCGATCACGCCGTCGTCGGGACTGGGCGGGCAGTCGGGACGCACGGCGACCTCGCCGAGTCCCCTGCCGATCCGCTCGAGCGTCGAGGCCAGTCCGAAGCGCCTCAGCTCGAGCGGTATCGGGGCCTTGATCCGGTCGACCGTCTTCGAGGAGTCCGCGATCACGACGAACCGCTCGGCGCTCGCAGCGACGATCTTCTCGCGCGTGTGTGCCCCGCCGCCGCCCTTGACCAGCCAGTGGTCCGGCGCGACCTGGTCCGCTCCGTCGATCGCGATGTCGAGGTGGTCGAGAGTGTCGAAGTCCTCCACCGGGATCCCGAGCTCCCTCGCCTGCTGCTCTGTCGCGACCGAGGTGGCGACGCAGCGAAGCTCCTTCAGCTGACGCGCGGCGATCGCCGGTAACAGGTGGGCGACGGTCGAGCCCGTGCCGAGACCTACCCTCATTCCGTCCGCGACGAGCTCGGCCGCGGCCTCGGCGGCGAGTTTCTTCTCCGAATCGAGGTTGGCCTCGTTCACCCGCGGGGACACTAGTCGTAGGATCGTGGAGATGGCAGTCGCAGCCGAACGCCACACCGACATCGACCAGCTCTGCATCAACACGATCCGCACGCTGTCGATCGACGCCATCCAGAAGGCGAACTCCGGCCACCCCGGATCGCCGATGGCACTCGCTCCGCTCGCCTACGTGATCTGGCAGCGCTTCCTGCGATTCGACCCGCAACAGCCGATCTGGCCCAACCGCGACCGCTTCGTCCTCTCCAACGGACACGCGTCGATGCTGCTCTACTCGATGCTCTTCCTGACCGGGGTTCGCGCCGTCGATCCCGACTACGAGGTCGTGGGCGACCCGTCGGTCAGCCTCGACGACATCAAGCACTTTCGCCAGCTCGGCTCGAAGTGCCCCGGCCACCCCGAGTACCGCTGGACCTCCGGTGTCGAGGCCACGACCGGTCCGCTGGGCCAGGGCGTGGCGACGAGCGTCGGCATGGCCGTCGCCTCGAAGTGGCTGGGCGCCCGCTACAACGCTCCGGGCTTCGAGATCTTCGACTTCGACGTCTACACCGTCTGCGGCGACGGCGATCTGGAGGAGGGGGTCTCCAACGAGGCCGCCTCGCTCGCCGGCCACCAGCAGCTCGACAACCTCTGCTGGATCTACGACAACAACCACATCTCCATCGACGGGCCCACCGAGATCACCTACACCGACGACGTCGCCGCCCGCTTCGCCGGCTACGGCTGGAACGTCACGCGGGTGGGCGATGCAAACGACCTCGATCTGATCGGCCGGGCCCTCGAGGTGTTCCGCAGGGAGCAGGAGCGGCCGACGCTGATCGTCCTCGACAGCCACATCGGCTGGGGCTCCCCCAATCTCGTCGACACGGCGCAGGTGCACGGCGAGCCGCTCGGCGAGGAGGAGGTGCGCGAGACGAAGCGCGCCTACGGCTGGCCGGAGGACGCCCAGTTCCTGGTCCCCGACGGCGTCCGCGAGCACTTCGACGAGGGCATCGGCAAGCGCGGCGCGCGAGCTTCGCCAGGAATGGGACGACCATGCTCGAGAGCTACACGCGGGAGCACGAGTCGCTCGCCCACGAGATCGAGCGCGATGCAGCGCCGCGAGCTTCCGGAGGGCTGGGACGCCGACATCCCGCTTCTTCGAGCCGGACGAGAAGGGCATGGCGACCCGGAAGGCCTCCAACCAGGTGGAGAACGCCGTCGCCGCCCGGATCCCCTGGCTGCTCGCCGGCTCGGCTGACCTCACCGGATCCACCGCGGTCGGCCTCAAGGACGTGGATGGCGCGAGCAACTTCGAACCGGACAACCGCACCGGCCGCCAGCTCCACCTCGGGATCAGGGAGCACGGGTCCGCCGCGCTCTCCAACGGCCTCTCCCTGACCAAGCTGCGCCCGCTCTGGTCGACCTATCTGACCTTCTCGGACTACGCCAAGCCCGGGATTCGCCTCTCCGCGCTGATGGAGCTTCCGGTGATCCACCTGTTCACCCACGACTCGATCGGCCTCGGCGAGGACGGCCCGACCCACCAGCCGGTCGAGCATCTCGCCGGGCTGCGGGCGATCCCCGGTCTCGACGTGATCCGGCCGGCCGACGCGAACGAGGTATCGGAGGCGTGGCGAGCCGCTCTCGACCGCACCCACCAGCCCGTGGCGCTGGTGCTGACACGCCAGGACGTGCCGATCATCGACCGCTCCCGCTACGCCTCCGCGGAGGGGCTGCGGCGCGGGCGGCTACGTGCTCGCCGATCCCGAGGACGGGGACCCGGAGGTGATCCTGATCGCCACCGGCAGCGAGGTGGCGCTGGCCGTCGCCGCGCACGAGAAGCTGATCGCCGACGGGGTTCGCTCCCGGGTGGTCAGCCTGCCCTGCTGGGAGCTCTTCGAGCGCCAGGAGCAGTCCTACCGGGAGGAGGTCCTGCCGCCCGAGATCACGGCGCGGGTCTCGGTCGAGGAGGCCTCTACCCTGGGATGGGAGCGGTTCGTCGGCACCGAGGGAGCCGCGATCGGAATGCACACCTTCGGTTCCTCCGCGCCACTGAAGGACGTACAGAGCAAGTTCGGGTTCACCCCAGACAGGGTGGCCGAGAAAGCCAAGGAGGTACTTGGACGATGAAGCCCACGCAGCAACTCCACGACCTCGGCCAGAGCCTCTGGCTCGACAACATCACCCGCACGATGCTCGACGACGGGACCGAGCAGCGCTACATCGACGAGCTGTCCGTCACCGGTCAGACCTCCAACCCGACGATCTTCGACAAGGCGATCTCCGGCGGCGACGCCTACGACGAGCAGATCGCGGAGCTTCGGGAGAAGGGCATGGAGCCCGAGGAGATCTTCTTCGAGCTCGCCCTCGCCGATGTGACGCGTGCGGCCAGGATGTTCGCCGAGATCCACAAGGACACGGACCGGATGGATGGCTGGGTCTCCCTCGAGGTCTCGCCGCTGCTCGCCTACGACACCCAGTCGACCATCCAGCAGGCCGCCGACCTGTACGGGCGGGCGGAGGAGAACAACTTCATCAAGATCCCCGGGACGCCCGAGGGCCTGCCCGCGATCGAGGAGTCGATCTATGCCGGCGTGCCGATCAACGTCACGCTGCTGATGTCGACCGATCAGACGATGGCCGCGGCCGAGGCCTACCTGAAGGGAATCGAGCGACGGATCGAGGACGGACTCGACCCCGACGTCCCCTCGGTCCTCTCCCTCTTCATCAGCCGGTGGGACGTCGCGGTCCATGACCAGGTTCCCGACGAGATGAAGAACACGCTGGGGATCGCCGTCGGGAAGGCGACCTACGCCGCCTGGCGCCAGTTGTTCGATTCCGACCGCTGGAAGGCCCTCGCCGACCAGGGGGCGCGGCTGCAGCGCCTGCTCTTCGCGAGCACCGGGACCAAGGACCCGGAGGCCTCGGACACGCTCTACATCGAGGCCTTCGCCGCGCCGGACACGATCGACACGATGCCCGACAAGACCCTCGAGGCGTTCGCGGACCACGGCAAGGTCGGCGAGCCGCTGCCCGCCGACGGCGGCGACGCGGAGGAGGTCTTCCAGGCGCACCGGGAGCAGGGCATCGACACCGACGCACTCGCGCTGAAGCTTCAGAAGGACGGCGCGGAAGCGTTCTCCAAGTCCTGGACGGAGCTGCTCGACACGATCAAGTCCGAGTCCGAGCGCCTGGCGGCGTGAAGAAGAAGCGCTAGGCGTGAGCCGATAGGCCCGCGTAGTTAGGCTGCGGCGGGTGAGCCCGGAACCGCAGCTCCGCAAGCGACCGGCCTGGACGCGCCCTCGAGCAGCACCACGGCGGAGATCGGCCAGCGGCACCTCCGCGACCTCTTCGCCGAGGACTCCGAGCGCGGCACCCGGATGGTCGCCGAGGGCGCCGGCCTCTTCCTCGACTACTCCAAGAACCGGGTCACCGACGAGACGCTCGGGCTGCTCCGCCGGCTCGCCGACGAGTGCGGCGTGGCGGAGCGACGGGACGCGATGTTCCGCGGCGAGCACATCAACGTCTCGGAGGACCGCGCGGTCCTGCACGTCGCGCTGCGGATGCCGAAGGGCCGCTCGCTGATCGTCGACGGCGAGGACGTCGTCAAGCAGGTGCACGAGGTGCTCGACCGGATGTCCGCATTCTCTGACCGGGTGCGCTCCGGCGAGTGGAAGGGCCACACGGGCAAGCCGATCCGCAACGTGATCAACATCGGCATCGGCGGCTCGGACCTGGGCCCGGTGATGGCCTACGAGGCGCTGCGGCACTACTCGCGCCGGGAGATGACCTTTCGCTTCGTCTCCAACGTCGACGGCACCGACTTCGCCGAGAAGACCCGCGACCTCGATCCCGAGGAGACCCTCTTCATCATCTCCTCGAAGACCTTCACGACGCTGGAGACGATGACCAACGCCCAGACCGCGAGGGAGTGGGCGCTCGCGAAGCTGGGCTCGGAGGAGGCGATCGCCAAGCACTTCGTCGCCGTCTCGACCAACGCCGAGGGCGTCGCCGAGTTCGGCATCGACACCGACAACATGTTCGGCTTCTGGGACTGGGTCGGCGGCCGCTACTCGATGGACTCGGCGATCGGCCTCTCGACGATGCTGGCGATCGGGCCCGAGGGTTTCCGCGACCTGCTCGCCGGCTTCCACGCCGTCGACGAGCACTTCAAGGAGCTGCCGATCGGGGAGAGCCTGCCCTCGATCCTCGGCCTGCTCTGCGTCTGGTACGGCGACTTCTTCGATGCGCAGACGGTGGGCGTCTTCCCCTACGACCAGTACCTGCACCGCTTCCCGGCCTACCTCCAGCAGCTCACGATGGAGTCGAACGGCAAGCACGTGACCGTCGACGGAGCGCGCGTGGACTACGAGACGGGCGCGATCTTCTGGGGCGAGCCGGGAACCAACGGCCAGCACTCCTTCTACCAGCTGATCCACCAGGGGACGAAGCTGATCCCGGCCGACTTCATCGGCTTCATGCAGACCCTGAACCCGCTCGGCGACCACCACGACCTGCTGATGTCGAACGTCTTCGCGCAGCCCGAGGCGCTCGCCTTCGGGAAGACGCCCGAGCAGGTCCGCGAGGAGGGGACGCCCGAGCCGATCGTCCCCCACCGGGTGATGGAGGGGAACCGGCCCTCGAACGTGATCCTCGCCGAGCGGCTCACGCCGCGCACGCTCGGCTCGCTCGTCGCCCTCTATGAGCACAGCGTCTTCACCCAGGGCGCGATCTGGGAGATCGACTCCTTCGATCAGTGGGGCGTGGAGCTCGGGAAGGTGCTGGCGAGGAGCATCATTCCCCAGCTGCAGGCGCCCGAGGAGCCGGAGCTCGAACACGACAGCTCGACCAACAACCTGATCCGGCGCTACCGGGCCAACCGCTCGCAGGGTTGAGCGCGATGAGCCTCGAGCAATACGAGCGGGTTCTCGAGGTTGCCGACGAGCGGGCTCGCCGCTACCTGGCCGGCGTCGACGACCGCCCCGTTGCCGAGCAGGCGAGCGTGGGCGAGCTGCGCAAGTCCCTGGATCGGAAGCTTCCCGAACAGGGCGAGGACCCGGCGAAGGTGGTCGAGGAGCTGGCGGATGCCGCGGAGCCGGGGCTCATAGCGCTCGCCAGCCCGCGCTACTTCGGGTTCGTGATCGGCGGGACGCTGCCGGCCGCGCTCGGCGCGGATTGGCTGGCCGGCGCCTGGGATCAGATTGCGAGCCTCTACGTCTGCGGCCCCTCGGCCGCGGTGGCGGAGGAGGTCTCGGGGCGCTGGGTGCTCGAGGTCCTCGGCCTGCCGACGGACGCCGGGTTCGGCCTCACGACCGGTGGCACGATGGCGAACTTCTCGGGGATCGCCGCCGGGCGGCACGCTGTTCTCCAGCGGGCCGGCTGGGACGTCGAGGCCAAGGGCCTCAACGGCGCCCCGGAGGTGCGGGTGCTCGTCGGCGAGCACGCGCACGCGACGATCTTCGTGGCGCTTCGGCTGCTGGGGCTCGGCTCGGAGAACGCGATCCGCGTGAGGGCGGACGACGCGGGCCGCATGGATCCGGAGGCGCTGGCCGCGGAGCTCGACCGGGGCGAGGGACCGGCGATCGTCTGCGCGCAGGCCGGCGAGGTGAACACCGGCTGTTTCGATCCCTTCCCGGCCATCGCGGAGGTCTGCGAGCGCCACGGGGCCTGGCTGCACGTCGACGGCGCGGTCGGGCTCTGGGCCGCGTCCAGCCGGGAGTTCGACTCCCTGACCGAGGGTCTCGAACGGGCGGACTCCTGGTCGACCGACGCCCACAAGTGGCTCAACGTCACCTACGACTGCGGCTTCATCGCCGTCAAGGACGCGGACGACCTGCGCGGGGCGATGGGGATCAGCGCGCCGTACCTGACGGCGGCTGCCGACGCCCGCGACTCCTACCAATACGTCCCCGAGTCCTCGCGGCGCGCCCGCGGCTTCATTCTCTACGCGGCACTGCGCTCGCTGGGCCGGAAGGGGGTGGCCGACCTGGTCGAGCGCTGCTCCTCCCTGGCCCGCCTGATGGCCGCCGAGCTCGAGCGGGATCCGGCCCTCGAGGTGATCAACGAGGTCGTCATCAACCAGGCGCTGGTGGCCGTGACCGGCGACGAGTCGGGCGAGCTCACCGCTGACGCGGTGGAGCGCATCCAGCAGGACGGGACCTGCTGGCTGGCGGCCACGCGCTGGCGCGGACGGCCGGCGATCCGCATCTCGGTGTGCAACTGGCGGACGGGAGAGGAAGACATCCGCCGCTCCGCCGACGCCATCCGGAAGGCCGTGCTCGAGGCGTCGGCCGCCTGATGGCCGGCTCGGGGACCCGGGCGGTCCTCTTCGACATCGACGGCACGCTGATCTCGACCGGCGGGGCGAGCGACCGCGCCTGGAAGCGCGCCTTCGAGGAGCTGCAGGGAGTGGACGTCGATGTCCCCGCAGTGACCGGCAAGGGGGTGCCGGACCCGGAGGTGGGGCGGGTCGTCTTCGAGAAGGCGATCGGCCGCGAGCCGACCGAGGAGGAGGCCGAGGCGCTGATGCGCCGGCGCCTCGACCACCTGCCCGAGGAGGTCGAGAGCTCTCCCGGCTTCGTCGTCAAGGATGGCGTGGTCGAGCTGCTCGACCGCCTGATCCAGGACGGGATCATGCTCGGCCTCACCACCGGAAACGTCGAGGAGGCCGCGCACATCAAGCTCGCCCGCCCCAATCTCAACCGCTACTTCGCCTTCGGCGGCTACGGGTCCGATTCACCGGATCGCACGGAGCTCACCAGGAAGGCGCTCGAGAGGGGCGATTTCGTCTCGGGGCACACCCTCGACAGAGACCGCAGCTTTGCCTGCGGCGACACCCCTCGAGACGTGGACGCCGGCCACGGCGCCGGCATCCGGGTGGTGGGAGTTGCGACCGGCGAGTACACGGCCGAGGAGCTGATCGAGGCCGGCGCCGACGCGGCGATCCATTCCCTCGTAGAAGGCCTTCCGCTCCTCTAGCCGGCCCGCTGGGCGTTGTCCGCCCGGATGGCTGATCAGGCACATACGGGTCAGCCGCCGTTCGACCGCGCGCCCTGAACCGTCTCGAGGTCGTACTCGATCGGCTGGACGAGCCGCCACTCGTTGCCGAAGGGGTCACGGAAACCGGCGTCGACGCCGTAGAAGCGTTCATCCGGCTCCGCCGTGAACTCGACGCCGCGGCCCTGGAGCTCCTCGGCGGTCTTGCGGCAGTCCTCTGTTCGGAAGATGCCCGGGCCCATGGCGCCCTTGTTCAGCAGCGCCATCAGCTGCTTCGCGGTGTCCTCGTCGATCGCAGGCGGTGTCGGAGCACTGAGGATGATGTTGACGTCCGGCTGGCCGGGCGGGCCGACTGCCAGCCAGCGATAGCCGCCGAACTCCTCGAGCGTGGCGTCCTGGCGCACCTCGAAGCCGAGCTTCTCGGTGTAGAAGGCCTTGGCCTCGTCCTGGTCTTCCACCCACACGTTGACGTGCGAAATCGCGTCGATCATCTTCGTTCCTTTCCTCGATATGACGGACGGTTCGACCCTAGTCGCGGGCCGGCGGACTGTCTTCTCGAAACGTGCCATGCCGTGCCCAGGCCATCGCGAAGCAGAGCGGAACGCGGTCGGCGTCCGACGGACCGCGCGTACGCCTTGCGGAACGTCGTCGGCGATACGCCGACATGTCTGGTGAACGTCGTGGTGAATGAGCCCACGCTGCTGAACCCGACTTCGAGGCAGATCTCTGCGACCGACAGCTCGGTCGTTCGCAGCAGGTGGCGTGCGCGCTCCAGCCGACGACTGATCAGGTACTGATGCGGGGTCTCGCCGAAGATCCGCCTGAAGCTGCGACTGAAGTGGCGAGGCGAGACGTGTGCCTCACGAGCCAGAACTCCCAGGTCGAGTGGCTCCCCGTACCTGCTGTCGACGAGGTCGCGGGCGCGCAACAGGTGCCGCTCCAGAAGAGCCGAGCTCACAGTTGAATAATGACCCCGATGACCCCAGCGTCGCGATATCGCGCGGAGCTCCCCCAGCTGGGCGACGAGCTCTTCCTGACCGACGGGGGGATCGAGACCACCCTGATCTTCCACCGCGGCCTCGACCTGCCCGAGTTCGCCGCCTTCGATCTGCTCAAGAACGACGACGGAATGGACGAGCTGCGGCGCTACTTCGTGCCCTATCTCGAGCTCGCCAAGGAGCACGGCGCGGGCTTCGTGCTGGAGGCTCCGACCTGGCGCGCGAGCCCGAGGTGGGCGGAGGAGATCGGCTACGGCCCGGCGGAGCTGG
Organism: uncultured Solirubrobacterales bacterium; assembly: GCA_963804595.1. Lineage (GTDB taxonomy): Bacteria > Actinomycetota > Thermoleophilia > Solirubrobacterales > 70-9 > DASUPK01. Next base: position 3,769 of record CAWDQZ010000002.1, on the reverse strand, counting down.
ACGCGATGAATCGGAAGGCGATCGCACTGATGGCCGATCTGCGCGACCGGTACCAGGACGACGTCTCGCCGATCGTGATCAGCGGCTGCATCGGGCCGCAGGACGACGGCTACGACCCCAAGCAGAAGCTCTCCGCCGATGAGGCCGCCGAGTACCACTCGACCCAGATCGGCACCTTCGCCGACACCGACGCCGACATGGTCACGGCCCTGACGCTGACCTACGTCGAGGAGGCGATCGGCATCGCGCGAGCCGCGGCGGCCGCCGGGCTGCCGGTGGCGATCTCGTTCACGCTGGAGACGGACGGGACGCTGCCCAGCGGCCAGCCGCTGTCCCAGGCGATCGAGGAGACGGACGCCGCGACCGGCGGCGGACCCGCCTACTACATGATCAACTGCGCGCACCCGACCCACTTCGAGTCCGTGCTCGGAGGGTCGTGGACGACCCGGATTCGCGGCCTCCGAGCGAACGCCTCCACCAAGAGCCACGCGGAGCTCGACGAGGCGACGGAGCTGGACGACGGCGACCCCGAGGATCTCGGCGCGCGCTACGCGCAGCTCCGCGGTCGGCTGCCCGCGCTCAACCTGCTCGGAGGCTGCTGCGGCACGGACGATCGGCACGTCGGGCGGATCTGCACCGCCTGGACGACCTCCGCGAACCCCGGGCCCTAGTCCACCAGCCGGCGGCTGACCGCCCAGCGGCTGAGCTCGTGGCGGTTCGAGAGCTGCAGCTTGCGCAGCACCGAGCTGACGTGCGCCTCGACGGTCTTCACCGAGATGCTGAGTCGCAGTGCGATCTCCTTGTAGAGGTAGCCGCGGGCGATGTAGCGGAGCACCTCGCGCTCGCGGGCGGTGAGCTGGTCGAGCTCGGGATCGACCTCCTCCGCGGGCAGGTCGCCGGCGAATGCGTCGAGCACGAAGCCGGCGAGCCTGGGTGAGAAGACGGCGTCCCCGTCGCGGACGCGCCGCACGGCGTCGGCGAGCTCGTCGCCCGTGATCGTCTTGGTGACGTAGCCGCGGGCTCCGGCGCGGACGATGGCGATCACGTCCTGGGGGTCGTCGGATACCGAGAGCGCGAGGAACCGCTGCTGGGGTCGCGCCTTCGAGACCTGCCCGATCACCTCGACCCCGCCGCCGCCCGGCATGTGGACGTCGAGCAGGACCACGTCGGGCTCGAGCTCGGTGATCGCTCGGACCGCATCCTCGATCGACTCCGCCTCGCCCAGCACCTCGACGGCTTCCCCGAGCTCGGCGCGGACGCCGCTGCGGAAGATGCGGTGGTCATCGACGATCACCACGGTCGGGGTCTCGCTCATCGGGTCACCACGTCCATGGTGAGCTCGACCTCGGTTCCCTCGCCGTTTCCGGTCCGGATCTCCGCTCGCCCGCCGTGCCGCTCCATCCGCCCGATTATCGACTCGCGGATGCCGCGACGGTCCTGGGAGACCGCCTCGGTGTCGAAGCCGGGGCCGCGGTCGTCGACGAACACCTTGGCCTGCCTCGCCTCGATCTCGGCGTAGAGCCTGACCGGCCCGCCGTCGGAGGCGAACTTCGCCGCGTTGGTGAGTGCCTCCCGCGTCGCCGCGACGAGAGCCTCGAGCCGCTCGTCGAGGGGCGCGTCGCCGACCACCACGGCCTCCACCTGTGTGCCGTGCTGCTCCTCCACCTCGACGGCGACCGTCTTGAGCGCGTCCGCGAGGCGCTCGCCGGGTCGGGCGGGGCCCTCGCCGGCGAGCCACGAGCGCAGCTCCCGCTCCTGCCTGCGGGCGAGCTTCGCGACCTCCTCCGGCTCGTCTGCGCGCCTCTGCACCAACGCGAGCGTCTGGAGGACCGAGTCGTGCAGGTGAGCTGCCACCTCGGCGCGCTCCTGGGAGCGGGCGCGGGCGACCCGCTCCGCGGTGAGGCGGCGCGCCATCGACCACCAGAGCGGTGCCGAGATCAGGACCAGCGCGATCGTGACGACGAAAGCGGCGAGCGCCGCGCTGCCCGCGGACTCCAGCACGCCGGTCGCCCAGAAGAAGAACAGCGCCCCCCCGAGGACGACCGCGGCCGCGAAGCCCACGCGGGAGACCCTGAGGGCCTCGCGCTCCCGGGCGGTCGTCTCCTCAGCGGGCGCCGGCCCGGAGAGGCTCCTGGACGCGACCGCCAGGACGACCGTCGCCGTCACGGCGGCGAGCAGCCAACCCGCCTGCAGGTCGATCACTCCCCTGTCCTGGAGCAGCAGAACGACGCCGAGGGCCAGGATCGAGATCCCGGCCCCCAGCGCGCTCGAATCGGGTCTCCTCACAGTCGGAGGATCACCTCCCGCAGACCTGCCTCTGGGTGTCCTCTTCCTGCTGGTGGTGGTCGTAGTCGACGCCACGGGTGTCGATCTGATCGGGCGCCTCGTCCGTGATCAGCATCTGCCCGAACTGGATATCGGCGTTGACCTTGAGCGTCGGTGCATCGGTGAGCGGTGAGCCCTGGTCGATGTCCGGGTCGACCCCGTGGGTGACCTGGCCGCCGGAGATCAGCTCGCCCGCCTTCCCGTGCACATCGCCATCGATGCAGACGTTGGGCGGGACGGAGACGATCATCTGCCCGATCCCGAGGTGGGCCGAGACCGGAATCGTCTGGCCCTTCTCCCAGGGCAGCTGGCGCAGGTCGACGATCAGCTGTCCGGTCCCGAGCCTGTAGCCATCGGCCGGGATGTCAGCCGCGACCGTCGGGGTGTACGTGCGCTGGCCGATGGACTCGTCGATGTGGATGTCCGCTGCGGCCACCGCCGCCGCTGGGATCCCGAGCACGATGCCGGCGACCACGAGCAGCGGGACGATGCGCCGGCGGATGTCTCCGGCGAATGCCGCCGCCACGAGCCCGAGGCCGAACACGATCACCGCTATGGCGATCACGGTGCCATGGCCCGTCGCCGTGACCCAGGCGCTCACCACCGCGAGGCCGGCCGCGAGGAAGAGCCCCACGGCGACCAGGACGCAGACGAGCACCACCTTGCCGAGCCGCGACCAGACGCTCTCGGGCACGGGATGGCCGGTGCCATCGTCCTCGGGCAGGGCGACCGCCAGCACCAGGTAGGCGAGCAGCCCGGCCCCTCCGAAGAAGAGGGTGACCACGAAGAAGATCGCGCACCAGCGTGGGGTTGAAGCCGACGTGCTCGGCGAGGCCGCCCGCGACGCCCCAGATCTTCCGATCGTCTCGCGACCGGAGGAGGGGGCGCCGGGGGCCGACCTCTTTGTCTTTTCTCTCTTCTGTCTTGTCGTTTTCTGGTTGTTCGTTCATGGCACCGACGATGACGGCCCGGGTCCCGATCGTCTATCGGGAATCACCCCTAGTCGGCCCCCATCTTCCCCTCGCAGGACGACTCCGGGCAGCCTCTACGCTCGGGGTATGGCCGAGCGCAGGATCGTGGGCAGCCACTTCAACAGGCAGGGCAAGCCGAAGCGCGGCTACGCCAAGGAGGAGGTCGCGAAGGCCGAGGCCGCGCGGTTCGGGATGACCTACTACCGCTGCGACGTCTGCGAGCAGCTTCCACCTGACCAGCAAGTGATCACCCGGAACCGGCGATGCGGGGTCGCCGCGGGTGCGCTTTTATGTCCGTATGAGCGGCGATTCCGACCTGATCGGCATCCCGGTGGCCCTGGGAGCGATTGTGGCGATCCTGGCGGTGTTCGTGGCGTTCTTCTTCATCGGGCCGGTCGCGGGGATCGTCGTCCTGCTGGCCGTCGTGGTGATCGCCGGTGTGCTCTTGGTCCGCCTGATCAGGGCAAACGAGA
>CAWDQZ010000001.1:0-65279 GCA_963804595.1 uncultured Solirubrobacterales bacterium | reverse complement strand
TCCATGCAAAGCAGCCATCTACCACGCCGGACTGCCAGGTAGCGAGTTGTGTGGCAACGGCGACGAGTTGCCGATCGTCAATGCCCCATCCGTTGCCCCCACGGTCGGAGTAGTCCGATGCCGGCGCGTGCCGCAAACGAAAACCCCCCGTAGCGGGTCTTTCCCTGATGGGCCGTGCAGGGATCGAACCTGCGACCTTGAGATTAAGAGTCTCCTGCTCTACCAGCTGAGCTAACGGCCCGGTGGGGGCGGAATTATAGGAAGGGGAGGGGGCTTCGCTGAGGCGACTCGGCCGGCTGTTCTACAGCCCGCCGGTGCCCAACCCGCCGAGCGGATTGCCGCCGCCCCCGCCGCCCCCGAGCGGATTGCCGCCCGTCCCGCTCTGTGACTTCTGCTGCTGCTTGGTGAGCTGTGCGATCGCGGTCTGGAGCTGCTGGCCGAGCTGCTTGATCGGGTTCAGCTGGTTCTCGAGTGAGGAGGCCTGGCTGCCCTTCGAGCTCTGCTTCGCGTTCGTTACGGCCTGATTCGCACCCTGCGTGTCACCCGCGAGGTAGAGGTACGAGGCGAGGCGACCGTAGCTGTTCGGGTTCGCCTGCTTGGGGTTGGCGTCGATCAGCGCCTGCTGGGCCTGCGCTGCGTTCTTCCAGTCATCCACGGCCGCGTTCACGTCGGCCAGCGCCTCGGTGGTGGTGGTGTCGGTGCGAGCCTGCTGGAAGTCGATCTGGCCGAGCTGGTCGAAGATGTTGATCGCGTACAGCGGGGCCGTCCCGTCGAGGTTGCCGTCGCTCGCCTTGACGTACTTGGTCCAGGCGTCGGCAGCCTCGCGGAGCTGCTGCTCGCCGTCGCTGGTCAGGGTGCCGTCGCTGTTGCGGTCCGCACTGCCGGCCTGGTAGTGGAGCTGCACGAGCCGGGCGAGAGTGGCGGGGTCGTTGGGATTGACGGCCAGCTGTTGCTGGGCGGCGCTGATGTCGTCGTCGAAGGCGCTGGCGGCACTGCCACTGCTCCCGCCCCCGAAGAGGTCGCTGAAGCTGAATCCGCCGCCGCCGGTGCCGACGCCGAGGAAGACGAAGCTGATCGCGAAGATCGCGGCGAGCGCACCGAAAGTCACGCGTATGACTCGGCGGCGTCTTGGGCTCTGGAGGTCGAAGAGCACGGCGGTGAAGCGTAGAGGGTCGGGAGGCTTGCCCGGCGCCTAGGCTGCGCCGCTCGGAGGCGGTTCCGAGACGGCGATCTCGGGCTCCGAGGCCTCCTCCTGCGGCCTGCCGAACGCCTTCGCGAGCAACACGCTGGCCTCGAAGAGCACGAGCAGGGGCACCGCCTCGATCAGCATCGTCACCGGGTCGGTGCCCGGCAGCAGCGCCGCGATGACAAGGAGGATGACGTAGGCGTAGCGGCGGTTCTTCGAGAGCTGCTCGGGCGTGATGATCCCGAGCCGGGTCACGGCCAGGATCCCGACTGGCAGCTGGAAGATCAGCCCCATCACCCCGAGCGTCAGGGTGAAGAAGCTGTAGTAGTCCCGCGCCCGGATCTGGATGTTGAACTGGCTGTCGTTGAAGTTGAGGAGGAACTTGGTGGCCGCCGGCAGGACCACGAAATAGCCGAAAACGACGCCCGCGACGAAGAGCAGCGGCACCATCAGCAGGAACGGGACGACCACCCGCTTCTCCCTGGTCGTCAGCGCCGGCAGGACGAACGCGTAAGCCTGGTAGAGGATCACCGGCAACGAGATGACGAGTGCCGCGTACGCACTGATCGTCACCGACGTCGTGAACGGCTCGGCGACGCCGAAGGTGATCGGCTCCTTGTTGCCGGGCAGCGGCGCGTTGGCGATGTCGAGGAGCGTGCTGTTCTGCCAGAAGCAGAGCGCGAACGCTGCGGCGAACACGACGATCGAGATGATGATGCGCGTACGGAGCTCGTCGAGGTGCTCGACGAGCGTGAGCCGGTCTTCGAAGTCGACCGGCCGCAGCCGGGCCATTGCTAGCCCTTGTTCTCGGTGACGACCTCGCCCTCGACGGGCTCCGCGGGCTTCTCGGTGCTCGCTCCGGCGGGAGGCGGCTGGGGCTGGCTCACCTGCACCTGCTGGCTTGCCTCGAGCTCGCGCCGCTTCTCGTCGACCTCATCCTCGTCCTTGTCACCCGAGAGCGAGTTCTTGAATTCGCGGATGCCGCGCCCCATCGACTGACCCAGCTCCGGCAAGCGCTTCGGGCCGAAGATGATCAGGACGATGATGAGAACGACGGCTATCTCAAGCGGTCCCACGTTGGGCATCACGAGCGGATGTTAGCGGCAGGACCTGAAGCCGCCGCAATCTAGGGCTTCGTTCGCTCGCGCTCGGCGGAATCGCCGTTCGTGTTTCGGGGAGCGTCGGCCCCGCCCATTTCGTCCTTCTCCGGGAAGTTGAGGTAGAACCTGCTCGCGGTCGGCTCGGTCTGCCCCTGGTACTTGCTCCCCGCCTCGCTGGCGCCGTAGGCGTGCTCGACCGGCCGGTCCATGCGCATGAAGGAGATCTGCCCGATGGGCATGCCGTGGAAGATCGTGATCGGCAGGTTCGCCAGGTTGGAGAGCTCCAGCGTCAGGTTGCCAGCGAAGCCCGGATCCACGAAGCCGGCCGTGCTGTGGATGACCAACCCCAGCCGGCCGAGGGAGGACTTTCCCTCAAGCCGGGCCACCAGGTCATCGGGAAGGCGGACCCGCTCGAGCGTCTGGCCCAGCACGAACTCACCGGGATGCAGGACGAAGGGCTCCTCGTCGGAGACCGTCACCAGCTCGGTGAGGTTCTCCATCGGCTCGCGCACGTCGATATACGGATAGCGCGAATTGTTGAAGACGCGGAAGCTCCGGTCCACCCGCATGTCCACGCTGGAGGGCTGGACGAGAGACTCGTCGTAGGGGTCGAAGACCAGCCTGCCGGCGGCGATCTCCTCCTTGATCGTGCGGTCTGAAAGCACCATCGAAGCAGTCTATTCCGCGCCCTCTCAGGCACGGCCTTGCGGGTTGTCCGCAAGCTTGGAAACAACCCAATTTTCGGCTAAAGGTCCCCCTGCGGCCTCCCGATATGTCCCCCACGATGGGAGTTCCGAGGCGCACCAAGACTCAGCCCGAGACGAGCGTCGCCCGGCGGACCGGTGGAAAGTCCACCGAGGGAATGCACGCCTGCCCCGGCTGCTCCTCCTCACTGGTGCAACCGGTCAACTGGCACGAGCAGGGCGACGGACATTGGAACGTCGAGCTCCGCTGCCCCGAATGCGAGTGGTGGGGCCGGGACAACTACTCCCAGACCGAGGTCGACCACTTCGACGAGGAGCTCGACCGCGGTGGCCAGGAGCTGGTCGAAGACCTGCGCGCCCTCACCCGGGCCAACATGGAGGAAGAGACCGAGCGCTTCGCCGCTGCACTGGCGAGCGACAGCGTCCTTCCCGAGGACTTCTAGCGCGCGCAGCCCTAGAAGAAGTACCACTCCAATCGAGTCACCTCCCTGCAGGAAGCGGCCCCACTGGGGCCGCTTCCTCATTCACGAGTAGCGCTCTACGACGCCGTCGGCGATCATCCCGAGCAGCTGGCGCTCCTCGTCCGTGAAGTGCTCCGACGGGATGATCTCCTTGGCGTTCCCGATCCCGTCCCTGGCTCGGCGGCGCACCTGGTCGAGGGCGTCCGTGGCCGCGATCCGGTCGCAGATCGCCTCTGCCTCGTCCGGGACGAGTCCCCTGAGCTCGACGGACTCGAGCCCCGAGTCGAGCCGGCGCGCGAGGATCAGCGGCAGGGTCACCGTCCCGTCGAGGAGGTCCGTGCCGCGGGCCTTTCCCGTGCGCTCCGGCGGCCCGGTGACATCGAGCACGTCGTCGAGCAGCTGAAAGGAGAGCCCGATCTCATGCCCGAAGCTCGCGAGCTGCTCGGTGCCCGGGGCCCCCGACGCGAGTCGCCCGACGCGACAGGCGGACTCGAACAGCCGCGCCGTCTTCAGCGAGCAGCGCCACAGGTAGCGCTCCTCGGTGATCGAGGTGTCGTAGGCGTCGCTGCGCTGAGCCAGCTCGCCGAGCGCCAGGGCGACCGACGCCGCGCTCAACTCGGCGACCTCGGCCTCGCCGCCGCCATCCGCCAGCTCCGCGAACGCCCTGGAGAGCAGCAGGTCGCCCACGCCGACGGCGCGCTCCCGTCCCGAGCGGGCGACCACCGTGGGGCGGCCACGGCGAACCGGCGCGCCATCGAGGACGTCGTCGTGGACGAGCGTGGCCATGTGGAGCAGCTCGACGGCGGTGGCGGCGCGAATGGCACGATCCCCCGCCCCGTCCCCCGCGGCCATCAGCACCAGGATCGGACGCAGCCGCTTGCCTCCTGCCCGCAGCGTGGCCTCCGCCTCCTCGCCCAGGGTGGGCCCGTAGCCGGCGGCGAGCTCGGTGAGCCTCTCCTCGACCACCGCCATCCGCGCCGGCAGCCAGGCGCTCGCAGCGTCCATCACCGCGGTCACAGGGGGTGGCACGGACGAGCGGGTCACGCCCGCTTTCTCCCGCTGTGGATCGCGATGATGCCGCCGGCCAGGAGCAGCCAGCGGATCCCCTCGAGACCGGCACCGTCCAGCTTTTCGGCCAGCTCCTCGGGCTCGGGAAAACTGCGCACGGAGTCCGGCAGGTAGCTGTACGCCTCGGGATCGCCCGCGAGGGTGCCGAGCACTGGCACCAGCCGGTCGAACCAGAGGGAGTAGAAGCCCGAGAGGGGCTGGCGCTGGGGCCGGGTGATCTCGAGGATCACCAGCCGGCCGCCGGCGCGCAGGACGCGGGTCATCTCGGCGATGCCGCGATCGAGGTCCGCAAGGTTGCGGGCGCCGAAACCGATCGTCACGGCGTCGAAGCTGCCATCGCCGTACGGGAGATCGAGGGCGTCCGCCCAGCCGAACTCCACCGGCAGGTCCTCGTCCCCGCTCTTCCGCCGCGCCAGCTCGAGCATGGGCTCGGAGAAATCGCAGCCGACGACACGTCCGTCGGGCCCGATCCGGCGCCGAAGCTCCAGGGCGAGGTCGCCTGTCCCGCAGCAGACGTCGAGGGCGTCCGAGCCAGGCCCTACCTCGGCCCGTTCGACGGCCCGCTGGCGCCACTCGTGGTGGAGACCAGCGGTCATCGCCGAGTTCATCAGGTCGTAGACGCCCGAGATCCGGTCGAACATGCCCCTGACCTGCTCCGCGAACTCCTCGGAGTCGCGCCGCGGAATGCCGCTCTCGGCCTCGGTGTCGGACGAGACACTCATCAAATCGAGATTAGGCGATCAGGGTTGCCAAGCCGACGGCGCCCAAACCCCGCACGCCCGGACGCGAAGCGGAGGACGTGCGGGTTGATGCCGGTCAGTTGAGCGAGGCGAGGTAGGCGGTCAACGCCTGGAACTTCTGTGGGGGCAGGCCGGCGTAGGAGGGCATGATGCTCGGCCCGACCTCGAGGGAGCGCGCGATCGCGTTCCGCGGTAGCGTTGCGCCGATCTGGGTCAACTCCGGCCCCGGGCCGTTGTTGCCGTTGTCGCCGAGCTTGTGGCAGGCCAGGCAGCCGGACTGGGCCACCACCTCCTTGCCGGGTTCCAGCGCCGCCGTGGTCTTCAGGTCGACCTGGCTCGGTGGTCCGGCGGTCGCCCCGAGGAAGGTCAGGTATGCCATCCCGATGATCACCAGGACACCCGCGGTGAGGGCGATCGGCCTTCGCTCTATTCGCCGCTCCGGGTTGCGGTCGTAGAACGGCAGCAGCAGGAGCAGCACCATGAAGAGCGTCGGCAGGCCGACCGTCGCAATCGGGGTCGCCCAGGGCGGCTTGATCACGCGCAGGAGCTCGAAGAGGAAGAAGAAGTACCACTCGGGTCGCGGCGTGTAGGTCGTGGTGGTCGGGTCCACCTTCGGGCCCTGCTCGGCGCCGAGCAGGATCGACAGGGCGATGATCACCAGGGCGACGACGAGGGCGATCGTCGAGTCCTTGAGGACGGCGTAGGGGAAGAAGGGCTTGCCCTTCTTCTTCAGCACCTCGTAGTCGCGGAGGTACTGCTCCTTCTCGGCCCTGTTCATCCCACCTCCTCCTTGGCCACGGCGGATTTGGGCTTGCCGGCCTTCAGCCAGGGCGGCGCGGTGGTGCCCAGCTTGACGACGAGGTATAGGTGCGCCCCGATCAGAGCGATGATCAACCCCGGCACTAAGAGCATGTGGATGGCGTAGAAGCGCGCGAGCGTGGTCGCTCCGATCTCCGGCCCGGCTCTCAGGAAGTCCGCGAGGTATGGGCCGACGATCGGCCCGGTGCCGGTGATGTTGTTGGCGACGATCGTCGCCCAGTAGGAGCGCTGGTCGAAGGGCAGCAGGTAGCCGGTCAGCCCCATGATCAGGGTGAGGATGAGGAGCACGACACCGATCACCCAGTTGAGCTCCCGCGGGTACTTGTAGGCGCCGAAGAAGAAGGTGCGCCCCATGTGCAGGAAGATGCAGATGATCATCACCGAGGCGCCCCACTTGTGCATGCCGCGGACGAACTCGCCCATCCAGACGTCGTTGGTCAGGTGGGTGATCGAGCCGTAGGCCTGGGTCGCCGAGGGCGTGTAGTACATCGCCAGGAACACGCCGGTCAGGGCCTGGAAGACGAAGGCGAAGAGGGTCGCCGAACCCAGCGTGTAGAACCAGTTGGTGCCCTTGGGCACCTTCCGGTAGAGCATCGCGGTGAGGAAGCTGGTGCTGCCGGTGCGCTCGTCGAGCCAGCCGACGACCTCGGTGCCCGTCTCCTTGGCGACCTCCGCCGCCCCGGCGCCGTTGCCGTTCGCGCCGTTGACTCGCTCTCCGGGCTTTGCCGGACGGCTCAGCGGTCCAGGTCTCGGAGGTTTCGCCACGTCCTCTCCTTAAGGCGGCGGCGGCACCGAGGGCCGCGGCGGATAGAGGTAGTTCCAGACGCCGCCCGTGAACTCGCCCGGGTCGCGGGCGCGGACCGGATCGAGGCTGTTGGTGACGCTGTAGCGAGGACCGACCTCGACCTGGCCGTTGGTGACCCGCGTCTGGAAGCGGTCGAGCGGCCGCACCGGTGGACCGCCGATCCGCTCGCCGAGGAAGCCGTAGACGCCGCCATGGCACGGGCAGATGAAGTTGCCGGAGGCCCCGACGAAGCGGACGGGACAGCCGACGTGAGCGCACCGGGTGGAGATCGCGATGTACTCGTCGGGCGACTCGGGCGGATACTTCGTCTGGTTGGCTGTGATCTCCGGGTTGCCCTGCCTGATGTACGCGGTCGACTTGCCGGTCTCACCGATCCCCTGCACGATCGTGATCGTCACCGGCCTGTAGGTGTCCGGGCTGAAGTCGGTTGTCGCGCCGACGGCCTGCCAGGGCTCGGACTCCTCCTCGAAGAGCGGAGCGACGGCGAAGCCCACCGCGGGGAGCGCGACGGCGGCAACAGCCACACCCCCCACGGCCTGCACACCGATCGAGAAGACGTTGCGGCGAGTCATGGACTCGCCTTTGAAGTAGCCCGCGGGGTCCGGGGTCGGCAGCCCGTTCGGTTTCCCCTGTCTGTCGTTTCCCACGTCAGCCACTGTCCGGGACGTCCTCGCGAGCGAAGCCTATCGCCTCGGCTGCGCGTGCCAGAGCGTCGCCGAGCCCCGCCCGACGGGCGGTTTCCGCCGCCGCGCCGGTCAGGAATCCGGCGGCTCCGGGGTCCCCTGCCCGCAGAGCCTCCTTGGCCCGGAGGTGCTCTTCCGAGGCACCAGCCGCGACCGCGACGGTCGCGGCAAGCCACAGTGCCCGAACCCGCTCGTCGGCCGTGTCGTGATCGTTCTCCGCGTGGACCTGGGCCGCAAGGCTGATCAGGTCCGCGAGCTCCCCGACCGCCTCGAGATCGCCGCGGGCAGCCAGTCGCTCCAGGCCGAGCGCGTACAGGTAGTCGCCGGCGAGGAGGGCCAGGTCCGAGTCCGCGCCCTGCACCACCCGAGGCGTCTCGTAGTGGAGCAGGTAGCCCTCCCTGGTCGCCTCGACCAGCAGCAGGTACTCCTCAGGCGCCTCGGCGGCCCTCGGGCCGGCGGCCGCCAGGGCTCCCGAGCGCCGGCTCCTCGTCGGAGTCGACGACATGAGGAGCGATCACGTTCTCGCCGTCTCGCAGCAGAGCCGCCAGGGAGCCGAGAGAGGTGCCGTTCTGTGCCATCGGGACCCGCGAGGTTAGAGCGGAGCCTGCTCAGATGGCCTCGCGAAAGGCCTCTTCGGCGGCGTCGATGGTCTGCGCGAGAGCGTCGTCCTCGTGCGCCAGGGAGGGGAACCAGGCCTCGAACTGCGAGGCCGGCGGGTAGACGCCGCGATCGAGCATCGCGCGGCAAAAGCGGCCGTATGCGGCGGTATTGGAGGCACTCGCGCCGGCGAAGTCGCGGACTGGCTGGGCCGAGAAGAAGACAGTGACGAGCCCCGGCACGCTCTCCACCTGGACGGGTCGGTCGCCGGCCGCCGCGCGCAGCCCGTTCGCCAGGGTTTCCGTGATCGCGGCGAGACGGAGATAGGCGGCGCCGTCGAGCTTGCGCAGGGTGGCGAGACCCGCCGCGACCGCCACCGGGTTGCCCGCAAGGGTCCCTGCCTGATAAACGTCCCCGGCCGGGGCGACCCGCTCCATCAGCTCGCGCGAGCCCCCGTAGGCCGCCGCCGGAAGACCGCCGCCCAGGATCTTCCCCATCAGAGTCAGGTCGGCCTCGATCCCGAGCAGCTCCTGGGCACCGCCTCGCGCCACCCGAAACCCGCTGATCACCTCATCGAGGATGAGCAGCGCGCCGGCCTCGGCGGTCGCGTCCCTGACGTGCTCGAGGAACCCGGTGGCGGGAGGTACCACGCCCATGTTGGCCGGGACCGGCTCGGCGATCACCGCCGCCGGCTGGACCCTCGAGATCGCGTCGGCGACCGCCTCTTCGTCGTTCCAGGGGACGATCACCGTGTCTGACGCCTGCGCCTCCGTGACTCCGGGACTGGCCGGAACACCGGCGGTCGCGAGCCCCGAGCCGCCCTCCGCAAGCAGGCCGTCGACGTGGCCGTGGTAGGCGCCGGCGAATTTGACGATCTTGCTCCTGCCCGTGGCCGCCCTGGCCAGCCGCAGCGCCGACATGGTGGCCTCGGTACCCGAGCTGGTCATCCGGATCATCTCCACGCTCGCGAAGCGGTCGACGACCTCCGTCGCCAGCTCGACCTCGCCGGGCGTCGGCGCTCCGTAGCTGGTGCCCCGGCCGGCGGCTTGGCGGACGGCCTCGACGACGACCGGGTCCGCGTGCCCGAGGATCAGCGGCCCCCATGAGGACACCCAGTCCACGTAGGGCTGTCCGTCGACATCCCAGAGATAGGGGCCCTCGCCGCGCTCGATGAAGATCGGGCTACGGCCGATCTGCTTCATGGCCCGCACCGGCGAGTTGACGCCGCCGGGAATCACCTCCAGGGCTCGCTCGTACAGCTCCTCGGAGCGCGTTATTTGTGCTCCGCCTCCCAGCGCGCGTAGTCGTCGGTGAAGTAGTGGAGGCGGATCTTCTTGAACTCGGTCGATGAGTAGAGGACGGCGCGATCCTGGCCGTGCAGGCCGTGCGTCTCGGCGATCCCGTCGAGGACCGCGTCGCACTCCTCCTTGGAGCGGCCGTGGGCCATCGTGAAGACGCTGTACGGCCAGTCCTCGTAGGTGGGACGCTGGTAGCAGTGCGAGATCCCGCGGACGGCGGCCATCCGCGAGCCGACGTCGAGGATCTTGTCCTCCGGCACCCGCCAGACGCCCATGCCGTTGGCCGAGAAGCCGGCCCGGCGGTGGTAGAGGATCGCCGCGACCCGGCGCAGCAGCTTGCGATCGACCATGCCGGTGAGGTGGGCGAGAAGGTCACCGGTGCTCATCCCGGCCTCGGCCGCCGGGGCGTCATACGGCCGGTCGGTCACCTCCATCGGGCCCTGGAGGGCGCGGATCACCGCCACGTCGGTCTCGTCGTAGGGCTGGCGCTCCAGCTCCCGGGGCGGCGTTGCCTCGATGGCGGCGGCGAGCTCATCCGTGCCGCCCTCCATCTCGAGGTTCATGTTGATCTTGAAGAGGGTGAGCGTCGGCAGTTGGCGGATCGACTCGGCACCGGTCTCCTCCTGGAGGACCCTCAGCGTGCCTTCGAGCCCCAACGTCGAATCTGGCGGGGTCGCGATCGTGAACCAGAGGTTGAACTCGTGGGTACGGAGGTAGTTGTGGGAGACGCCGGGGTGCGAGTTGATGATCTTCGCGGCGCGGTGGGGGTTCTCGGAGTCGACCTTGGCGGCGACCAGCATCGAGCTGTAGCCGAGCGCCCTCGTGTCGAAGATCGGCGTGATCTCCCGGATGATCCGCTCGTCGAGGAGGCGCTGTGCGCGGGTCTTGACCTCATCGCGATCGAGCTCCGCCACGGCCGCGACCTCCCCAAAAGGATCCGGGTGCAGGGGAAAGCTGGACTGCAGCAGGTTCATCAGCCGTTTGTCGATCTCGTCCAGCGGTACGGCAGCGCCGCCCTTGCGGGATCGGAGCTTCGGCGTCGCCATGGCCGTCGTGATCCCGTCCGAGGGTTTGTTCATCGCCTGGCAGCTCCCATGAGACCGGTCGCGCTCACGCGCGCCCTCGCATCAGCCACCCCGCCGCGTCCTTTGCGAAGTAGGTGATGATCATGTCGGCGCCGGCCCGCCGGATCGAGGTCAGCGACTCCATCGCCGCAGCGCGCTCGTCGATCCAGCCGTTCTCCGCCGCCGCCTTCAGCATCGAGTACTCGCCGCCGACGTGGTACGCGGCCAGGGGCGCCCCGGTCGCGTCCTTGACCCGCCGGATCACGTCGAGGTAGGGGAGCGCCGGCTTGACCATCACCACGTCGGCACCCTCCTCGAGGTCCAGCTTGGCCTCGCGGACGGCCTCGTCGGCGTTGGCGGGATCCATCTGGTATCCCCGGCGGTCACCGAACTCGGGCGTCGACCCGGCCGCCTCGCGGAAGGGGCCATAGAAGGCCGATGCGTACTTTGCGCTGTAGGCGACGATCGGGACGTTCGCGTGACCCTCCTCGTCGAGCTGGGTCCGGATCGCCCCGACGCGGCCGTCCATCATGTCGCTCGGCGCCACTGCGTCGGCGCCCGCCGCGGCATGGGAGATCGCCGTTTTGGCCAAGAGCTCGAGCGTCAGGTCGTTGTCCACGACCATTTCCGCATCTCCTCCGCTTCGCGTCCGGGACTGCGGATCTGGCTGAAGCACTCCGCAATGGCCGTGCGAGGTGTACTCGCAGAGGCACACGTCCGTGATCACGACGACCTCGGGATGGGCCTCCTTCAGCGCCCGGACGGCCATCTGCACGACACCCTCGTCGTCGTAGGCCTCCGAGCCGACCTCGTCCTTGCTCGCCGGGATCCCGAAGAGCAGCACCGCGCGAACGCCGGCGGCGGCGATCTCGGTCACCTCGGCGACCGCCTCCGAGATCGAGAGGCGCTCCATGCCCGGCATCGAGGAGATCGGCTCGCGCACGCCCTCCCCCGCCGTGATGAACAGCGGCTGGACCAGGTGCTCCGGCGTCAGGTCCGTTTCGCGGACGAGCTCGCGGAGCGGCTCGGTGCGGCGCAGGCGGCGCAGTCGGGTGGCTGGAAAGCTCACCTGCCGGATTCTAGGGCGGGGCCTAGGCAAACCTTCGCAACGCGAGTCGCGCCAGGACGAGATACCCCACTGTGAGCAGCGCCAGGTGCAGGAAGGGCAGCCCGAGCCCAGGTCCGGAAGCTGACAACGCCCCGGAGAGGGCATCGAGCGCGGGGCGGAACGGGAAGGCGCCCGCGATCACGTGGATCACGTCGAGCAGCGTCTTCGAGACCGTCCCGGACGGGACCAGCGAGATGAACGCCACCGGCAGCGCGAGCGCGAAGGCGAGCAGGGCGCTGGCGCGGACCTCCTTGGCCGCCGCTCCGATCGCGAGGCCCAGGCCGGAGGAGGCGGCGCCAGCCAGCAGGATGGCCGGGACGATCAGGTAGATCCGGCTCCAGGCGATCGACTGGAACGGCGTGATCGCGAGGAGCATCAGCAGCGTCACGACGAGCGCCGCGCCGGTCCCCAGGATCGCCTTCTCGAGCAGCAGGCCCTCCCTGCTGATCAGGCCGCGGGTGAGACGCGTGAAGGTGTTCTCCTCGCGCTCGAGGGCGAGCGAGCCGGAGACGAGGAGCACCGTGACGAAGAGCAGCGTGACCGCGGCGGCCACCGCGACCGCGAAGGTGTCGAGCGGTGGAATGCTGCCGGCGATCACCTGCTTGTCCACCGCGATCGGCTGGCGGATCGAGGAGAGCAGCTGATTGGCGAGCGCCAGGTTCTGGCGGGCGAGGTGAGCGAACTCGGTGACCTGTGAGACCTGTCTGCGCTCGGCGGGCGGCAAGCCGCCCCGAACCGAGCGCAGGATCTGCTCGGAACGCTGCAGGCCGAGGATGTGGACGGTCTGATTGAGGAAGGGGATCTCGAACTCGCCGCCGTTCGCGAGGAGCTCCTCGTAGTTGACCGCGACATCGGTGATCTTGCCCGAGAGCAGGAGGTTCGCCTGGTTGAGAAGCGAGTTGATCCGGTCGTCGACGATCTGCGCCTTGAGGGGATCGTCCTGGTTGACGAGCACCTCAACGGTGGCGGGCTCCGACGAGTTGGAGCTGAGCTCGCCCTGGAGCTTGCTGAGGAAGTCGGGCGGCAGGATGAGGCCGCCGAGCACCTCGCCGTCCTTCACCTTTCGCTCGACGTCGGCGCGGCTCGAGGCTGTGACGCATTCGATCTTGGCGCACAGCCTGCGCCGCGCCTCCGACTGCGAGAAGCCCCCGGTGTCCCCCAGGCTGAGGCCGGCACTATCGGGAATCTGATTGAGGAAGGCGACGCGCGGCTTCTCGGGGCTGCGCGAGATCGCCAGGCCGATCAGCACCGCGAGCACGATCGGATAGATCACCAGCAGTGCCGTTACCAGCGGCGAGCGCCGGAGCAGCTGCAGGTCCTTGAGAAGCAGCCAGCGCATCAGTGGCCCCGCTGCTGCAGAAAGCGGACGAAGTCGTTCTCCGGATCGGCGGCGCTGCCCTCGGGCCGCGGCCCCGCCGCACGACGGAGCTGATCGAAGCTGCCATCGAAGATCGTCTCCCCGTCGGCGAGGACCACCAGGCGGTCGCCGTAGTGGCTCGCCTCCTCGATCTGATGGGTCGAGTAGATCACGGTGGTCCCGCCCTCCGCGAGGCGCGCGACGAACGCCCAGAGGCGGACGCGCTGGCTGGGGTCGAGACCCGAGCTCGGCTCGTCGAGGAGCAGCACGGAGGGATCCCCGATCAACCCGATCGCGATGTTGATCCGCTGCTGGTTGCCGCCGGAGAGCGAGGAGACCGGGTCGTGCCGCCGGTCCGAGAGGCCGGTTTGGCCGAGCATCCTCTCGATGGTCCCCTCCACGTCCTCCACGGACTCCATGTGCGAGAAGAGGCGCAGGTTCTCCTCGACAGTGAGACGGTGGTAGAGGCCGGCCTGCTGCGGCACCCAGCCGATGTCGCCGTTCGAGCTCGAGATGCGGCCGGAGTCCGGCCGGGTGATGCCGGCGAGGATCGAGAGGAGGGTCGTCTTGCCGGCTCCGTTCGGCCCCAGCACCGCCAGCAGCTCCCCGGCCCCGGCATCCAGGCTGACGTCCCGCAGCGCAACGCGCTCTCCGAAGGACTTGGAGAGGCCATCCACTTCGAGCACGGGGCCGGTCCCCCGCGCCCGCGCCCGCGGTGGGTTCTCGCTCATCGTCCGAAAGCTAGTGGGACGGCGAGGCTGGCGCTGCGGTCCTCTACGCTCCCGCCGGCATGCGCCTCCTGTTCATAGGGGACGTCGTCGGGAGGCCTGGCCGGGAGGCCCTGTCGACCGCGATGCCCGACCTGCGCGCCGAGCGCATGCCCGATCTGGTCATAGTCAACGGCGAGAACAGCGCGGGAGGCGTCGGCATCACCAAGGAAACCGCGGAGCAGCTCTTCGCGGCGGGCGCCGACGTGATCACCCTCGGCAACCACACCTACCGCCATCGCGAGGTCTATCCCTACCTCGACTCCGAGCAGCGCGTCCTGCGCCCGGTCAACTTCCCCGAGGCGAATCCGGGACGCGGTCACACGATCGTCGAGGCCGCCGGGATGCGCGTCGCCGTGATCAATCTCAGCGGGCAGATGCACCTGCAGGTGGAGCGCAATCCGTTCGGCGCCATCGACGAGCTGCTCACCTCCCTGGCCGGTGCAGCCGACGCGATCGTCGTCGACTTCCATGCCGAGCTCACCAGTGAGAAGGTGGCGATGGGCTGGCACCTCGACGGCCGGGTGGCGGCGGTGCTCGGTACCCACACCCACGTGCCCACCGCCGACGCCCGGGTCCTGCCGGGTGGCACGGCTCACATCACGGACGTCGGGATGACCGGCTCCCGCGCCGGCGTCATCGGCGTCCGGCGCGAGCAGGCCCTAGAGGCCTTCCGGACGCAGATGCCGGTTCGATTCGACACCGCGGACGAGGACGTCTGGCTGATGGGCGTCGCGGTCGAGGTCGGCGACGACGGGCGAGCTCGCGGAATCGACCAGATCCTCGTCCCGGCCCCGGGATAGCGGCACCACCCCCGTCGCCAGCAGGGCGACCAGCAGGAACGGCAGGAACCACGGGATGTAGAGGTAGAACCAGTGGTCGACCGTGAGCTCCATGCCGATGATCACGGCCGCGCCGAGCGCAGCGACCGTCACGTGATCCCGCCGGCGCGGCCGGAATGCGACCAGCACGGCAATGCCGACGACCGCTGCCTTGACCAGCGCCTGGAGCCAGCCGAGCGAGTGGTCCTGGCCCCAGATGCTGAAGGGCGAGTCCCGTCCGCCCTGCTCGCCGATCGTCCGGTGCCAGAAGGTCGACAGACCGGGGTCCTGGAGCGCCTGGAAGGAGACGACGAGGATCGTGACCGCGAAGGCGATCGTGAAGGGGATAACGACCTTCGCGTAACGCCGCACGAATCCCGGGCCGGCCGCCTCGGTCGCCCCGAAGGTGGCGAACAGCGGGCCGAGGGCGAGGGGCGCGAACTTCGTCATCCCCGACAGCGCCAGGGAGATTCCCCGCGGGATCGGAGAGGTCAGGCAGAGCAGCGCGGCGACCAGGGTGAGGGCGACGAGGGCGTCGTTGGTGTTCGACTCGAGGGCGTAGGCCGTGTACGGACAGGCCGCCCAGGCGAAGGCGAGAAGTATCCCCAGCTCGGTTCCGCGGCGACCCCGTCTGAGACGCCCCCCGAGCAGAAAGAGCCCTGCGATCGTCGCGAGGTCGAAGAAGATCGAGGCGGCGTGGGCGGCCGGCAGGTCGTCCCAGGTTCCGCTCCAGGGAAAGATCTGCTCGAAGGGGACATACGCGTAATACGCGACCGGCCCGTAGGTGTCGCCGGACTGGTCGTCAGTGGGGAAGTTGCCGTAGATCGGCTTCTGGTCTGCGATCCGGTCGGCTCCGATCACGCCGGAGTAGCCGACGTCGATCACGTTGGAATCCGTGACGTTGAGGAAGACCCGTCCGCCGACCAGCAGGACCGTGGCCACGGCCAGCACGGTGATCGGCAGTGAAGGCCGCAGCCCGCTGCCGGGTCTTCGGCGGTAGCCGAGCCAGAGCGCCCGGCAGAGCAGATAGAGCAGGGGCGGATAGGCCAACGGAACCGAGAGCCCGATGTTCCCCTGATTGAAGAAGTAGTGGGAGAGGCCGAAGCCGGCCACGATCACGAGCAGGTCCAGATGGGCGAGCCGGAAGGGCCGACGCCAGTCGAGCAGGCCGAGCACGAAGATCGCGCAGAGGGGGATCCAGATGTAGGGGGCGTTGACCATCCGCCCGAAGGCGCCCGGGTAGCCGCGCGCCATCCGCCATGCCACCTGGTAGCCCGTCCAGGATTCGACGACCTTGCCCGTGTTCGGGTCGACGACGACCTGTGCGACCTCGTTCTCGCCGGTGAAGAAGCCGACCTCCCAGAGGCCGGTGGTCGAGTTCCGGCTGGCCGATGGCGACAGGTCCGGGTGCTTCTCGGACTCCGCGACGGCTTTGGGGTCGAGCCTGGCGATTTCGATCGCCCTGCTCTGGCTGATCCGCGGCTGCGGCTGTTGCTGTGCCCCGGCCGGCGCAGCGAGCAGCAGGGTGAGCAGGAGCGCTAGGGAGGCGGCGAGGAGACAGGCTCGCCCTACGCGAACGTCCACAGCTTGTTGCCGATGAAGTTGAAGGGCATCGCGATCGCCACCGCCAGGGCCTGAGCTGGGACGTCTCCCATCCCGCCGCGCACCAGGAGCTCGAGCACCACGAGGTTGATCCCGAGTGCCGCGGCGCTCACCGTGAAGAAGCGGGCAGCCTGGAAGCCCGCGTGGCTGTGCCTCGCGTCGAACGTCCAGTGGCGGTTCCACCAGAAGTTGTTCGTGACCGCAACGCAGAAGGCAATGATCGCCGCTGGGATGTGGTGCACGCTGAGCGGGCCGACCGCCACGGCGAACACGGCCAGGTTGACGATGTAGCCCGAGGCGCCGACAACGCCGAACTGGAGCAGCTGGATCCAGTTCTGCGGCTTGAGCGTGCCGCGACCGATCCGCTTCGCGGTCTGGACCGGAGTCATCCCTGGGGCCTCCCACCGTCAACCCCGAAATGCTCCAGGATCACCGCCGCCAGGTCCCGCAACGCCCATTGCGGCCGCTTGGCCGGCTCTTCGGGGCCGCAGCCGACGAAGACGACGGGACCGAGCGAATCCCCTCTGCCGAGCGAGCCGTGGCTGCCACCGCCCACGTGACTGATCCCGCCCCAGTCCACGCACTCGTAGCCGTCGGCGGCGGAGATCAGGATGTCCCCGGCATGCGGCGAGGTGAGCGCCGACCAGAGCCGTGCCAGTCCGTCCGGGTAGGCGTGGGACTCGAAGCGGCCGCGCGTGATGTCACCCGCGAGCGCCTCGGGCTCGCCGCTGACGTGCCAGGCGTTTCCCCGCACGTCGAGGAGTTGGCCGGCGGGACGGAAGCGAAACTCGTAGCCGTTTCGCTCCACCACCGCGTCGAGCGAGCCGGGATCGTCGAGCCCGACGCTCCGGCGTTTGACCGGCGTGCCGTCATCGGAGGCGAGCCAGGTGACAAGGTCGACGCCGGCCAGCTCTCGCAGCCGCAGCCGGGCCCGCTCGTGCGTCGCGGAGTGCCGGTACCCGGCGTCGAGGATGTAGACGGCGCCCGCCCGCGAGGTCGGGCTGACCGCGATCTCGGCGTCCTCGGGCCGGTCGGTGTTCGGCTGCAGCACGGCCCAGTCCTCGGCGAGCTCATCCGCGAGCGGGAGGCCGTGCTCGACCGCCGTCTGGGCATGGTCGGCGGTGAGCACCACAGCGTGCGCGTCGAGAAACGCGTCCAGGCCGCCGCCGGCCTCGACGATGCGGGCGAACATCGCGTCCGCCTTGGCGATCGACTCCAGCGTCGCTTCCGGGCCGTGACGGTGCGAGTGGAAGTCGTTGTCCGGCAGGCTGAAGAGGAGGAACTCGTAGGCGCCCTCGCGGACGAGCTCCTCCGCGACACAGGCGGAGTACTCGTCACGCATCCCGGGCCGGGTGAAGCTCGGGCCGCAGTCAGTCGGGCGGCTGGCATAGATGTCGCCGTAGAAGAACTCGTCCGGGCCCCAGACCGCGTGCCGGAAGTTCGCCGCGGCCGCCGCCCGCTTCGCCAGGCCCTCGAGGCCGAGTTCGTGCCGGTGCCGCCCGCGGTAGATCAGGAAGGGCGTGGCGGCGGTGCGGATTCCCGCGTCACCGAGGCGCTCGAAGACGGTCTGCGCCTGCCAGCTCAGGTGATCGAGATTCATGTTGTAGACGAGGTCGTACATCGCCCTGAAGAGGCCGAACGTCCGCGTCGCTTCGAACGAGGACCCGTACTCGATGTACCGCCGCTCGATCCGGTGGTACCAGTTCATCCCCATCACCCAGTGACCGGCGGGACCCGTACCAGTCATCATCTCCGAGCTCGCCACGGGGGTCACCGAGGGAAAGCTCGAGACGCAGTCCGGGACCATCTGACCGCGGGCGAGCAGCTCGCCGAAGGTCGGGGCCTGGTCGTCTTCGATCGCCCGGACGAGCATCTCGGGATGCATCGCATCGACCACGACGAGGACCAGCTTCCGCTGCACGGTCAGGTACTCCGTTCGCTTGGCGGGGTCATCTAGCGGAGCACCCGGAGGCCCTCGTGTTTGCGCTCCGCCTGGCGGCGGCGCGAGATCCAGAGGAAGGTCAGCGCGACCAGGACGACCAGGGAGACGGGCTCCAGCACGAGGCTCACGCCAGCGATCACCACGGCCGCCAGCACCACGATCACGGTCACGCCGCTGGGCGTCTGGACGTTGGCCTCGCTGACCCGGTCATGCTGGCGGCGGACGGCCCCTGCCGCCACGTCTCGGCTCACGATCGCAGCCAGGCCGGCGCCGAGCACCCCCACCGGCAGCGCGGGCCACAGTGCCTCGTCCGCCCCGTTGAGGGCCGCGCCGGCCGCCAGCACTCCCAGCGGCGCGGCGCCGACGACCACTCCCCAGGTCGGCATGATCGGAGGGAAGACGACTCCGAGGATGAGTCCGGCGGCGATGGCCAGTCCCAGCCCCTGGCAGATGGCGAGGAACATGGTCGGGGCGGGAGGCTACAGGGACTTCCCTCAACGATTCCGGACCGGCGCGGCGGCAACCGCCCAAATCAGAGGCCGCCACGAACCTCCCAACCCCATCTCCGACACACTGTTCGCGATGACCGAACCGAGGGAGCAACCCGGCCGGCTCGACGGGGCGCCGCGTCGGCGGCGGTCGCACACGAGGAGCCGCGACCTCGAGCGCTACGCGGGCCTCTTCGCGAAGCGCACGCAGGTGATGCGCTCGTCGGTGATGCGCGACCTGATGGCGATCACCGCGAGGCCGGAGGTGATCTCGCTCGCCGGAGGCCTGCCCGACACCTCGACCTTCCCGGCGGAGAGCTTCGCCGCCCAGATGACGAGGATCGCCCACGAGTCCTCCGCCGAGGCACTGCAGTACGGCCCGACGGAGGGGTTCGAGGAGACGAAGGACTGCCTCGTGGAGGTGATGAGGGCCGAGGGCATGGCCCCGGATCCCGACGACCTGATCGTCACGACCGGCGGCCAGCAGGCCATCGATCTGATCACCAAGACCCTCGTCGATCCCGGAGATCCGGTCGTCTGCGAGGCCCCCACCTATCCGGGCGCGGTGCCGACCTTCTGCAGCTACGAGGCCGACGTCCACCAGGTGAGCACGGATGACGACGGGATGCGGATCGATGAGCTCGAGGATCTGCTCTCGGAGCTCGCGCGCCAGGGCCGGCGCCCGAAGTTCATCTATTCGGTGCCCAGCTTTCAGAATCCGGCTGGCGTCACCCTGTCGGAAGAGCGGCGCCGGCGCCTCGTCGAGCTGGCGCGTGAGCACGAGGTCCTGATCGTCGAGGACAACCCGTACGGGCTCCTGCGGTACGACGGCGAGCCGCAGCCGACGCTCTACAGCCTCGACGGTGGCGACTACGTGCTCTACCTCGGCACCCTCTCCAAGATCCTCTCCCCCGGGATCAGGATCGGCTGGGTCGCCGCTCCCCCGCCGGTATTGGAGAAGATCGCGCTCGGCAAACAGGCCGCGGACCTCTGCACCTCGACCCTGACCCAGTACTTCGTCCGCGAGTACTTCGCCGAGGGCCGCTGGCGGGAGTACGTCGAGGACCTGGTCGAGATCTACCGGGGCCGCAGGGACGCGATGCTGGAGGCCCTCGAGCGCCACTTCCCGCCGAAGGCCGAGTGGTCCGTGCCGGAGGGCGGGTTGTTCCTCTGGGCGACGCTGCCGGACTACATCGATACGACGGACCTGCTTGCGAAAGCCTTGCGCGAGAACGTGGCCTTCGTGCCGGGCCGGGCGGCCTACGTCGACGGCACCAGGGGAGCCTCCTCGATGCGACTCAACTTCTCCGCCTCCGGCGAGGACGAGTTGCGTGAGGGCATCCGCCGGATCGGCCACGTGATCACCGAGCAGATCCAGCTCTACGAGACCATCACCGGCGAGCACCGCGTCTCGCCGCCGCCGGACGAACCGGACGATCCCGGCGGCGAGGTGGTCCCGATGCCGAGGAGATGAACGTCGTCGTCCTCAAGGGGGGAAGCTCGCTCGAGCGCGAGGTCTCCCTGCGATCGGCGGCGCGAGTGGAGGACGCGCTCGGCTCCCTGGGCCACGAGCCGCTCGGGATCGACGTCGGCCAGGACCTGGTCGCCCGGCTCCGGGACGAGCGTCCCGATGTCGTCTTCATCGCACTGCACGGGCCAGGAGGCGAGGACGGCACGGTGCAGGAGCTCCTCGAGATCCTCGACCTGCCGTATACCGGACCAGGTGTGGCCGCCTGTGCCCTCTGCATGGACAAGGTCGCCGCCAAGCACGAGATGCGGGCCGCCGGGATCCCCACGCCCGACTGGGCCGCGTTCAACGCCACCGCCTTCCGCGAGCTTGGGGCCGCGGACACGCTGGAGGAGATCGAGGCCCGGCTCGGCTTCCCGCTGGTCGTGAAGCCGGCGAGCCAGGGTTCCTCGCTGGGGGTCGAGTTCGCGGCCGCGCGGGATCGGGTCCCGCAGGCGCTGGTGGCCGCCTTCAGCTACGACGACCGCGTCCTGCTCGAGCGCTACGTCAAGGGCCGCGAGCTTGCGGTCGGCGTTCTCGACGGCGAGCCCCTGCCGATCGTCGAGGCGATCCCCCGGGAGGAGGACTTCTTCAATTTCGAGGCCCGCTATGAGATCGGCCGGACCGACTACGTCTGCCCGGCGGACCTCGCCGGGGACGATTCGAGCCGGGTGGAGGAGCTCGCGATCCGCACCTACGAGACGCTCGGTTGCAGCGGCTTCGCGCGGGTCGACCTGATGCTCGGCGACGAGGGGGCGCAGGTCCTCGAGGTGAACGCGATCCCCGGCCTCACCGACACCAGCCTCTTCCCGATGGCGGCCGAGGCCGCCGGGATCGATTTCACCCAGCTGGTGGAGAAGATCGTGGATTCGGCACGGCTTCGCCCTCAGATCGCGACCACGAGCGGCCGCCCCGAATAACCGCTCGGGGCTCCCGCCCCTCGCTCATCATGGTGCGGCCTGGTGGCCGCTAGACCCCTTCTTCGCCCTGGGCGAAATCCTCCGGCGTGACGTTGTCGAGGAAGTCCTTGAACTTCTCGACGACCTGCTCCTGGTCCTCGACCTCCTCGCCCTCGAACTCGATCGCGGACTCCTCGATCACGTCGTCGGCGGCGAAGATCGGAGCCGACGTGCGAACCGCGAGGGCGAGGGCGTCCGAGGGCCGGGAGTCGATCTCCAGCTCCGAGCCGTTCATCGAAATCGTGATCGAGGCGAAGAAGGTGTTGTCGCGCAACTCGGTGACCGAGACCTTCTCGCACTTCGCGTCCATCTGATCGAGGACGTCCGAGAGGAGGTCGTGCGTCATCGGGCGCGGCGTCGAGGCGCCCTGCAGCTTCATCAGGATCGCGGCCGCCTCGGGGTGACCGATCCAGATCGGCAGGAACTTGTTGCCATCGACAGTCTTCAAGAGCACGATCGGCTGCTTGCCGACCATGTCGAAGCTGACTCCGTAGATGGTCATCCGCTGCACAAGAGGCTCCTCAAGAGATCCGCACGAAGTATAGGAGCGGCCCGAGGCCCGCCAGCGGCCTGGACGCGGGCGGCGACCCCCGCGGCACGGCGTAGGATCGCCCTGTGCCGAAGGAGTGCCGCCAGCAGGCCTTCATCGATGCGCCGCTCGACGTGGTCTGGGGCCTGGCGTCCGACCCGGATCGCCAGACCGAGTGGTGGCCGGACACGATCACCTTCGAGTGCATCGACGGTCAGTTCGAGCAGGGCTGTCACGTCCGCAATGTCCAGAAGCGTCCCTGGCCGATGTCGGACCTCGAGACCACCCTCGAGGTCGACCGGATGGTCCCCGGCAAGGAGCTGACCATCCGCTGCATGGATACCGGCACCTACACCCGTTCCATCCTCACCGAGGGCCAGGGCGGCACCTTCATCGAGATGGAGGCCGGCAACGACCCGCTGACGCTGCAGGTCCGGCTCCAGGTTGCGATGGCCGGGGAGCGGCTGTTCCGCCGCTGGGTCGGCCACGCGCTGGAGAGGCTGCGGGCCGCGGCGGAAGAAGTGGGCGATCCTGGACTCGAACCAGGGACCTCTTCCTTATCAGAGAAGCGCTCTAACCGACTGAGCTAATCGCCCGAGGGCTCGCGATTCTAGCTCGCCCCTCAGGAGCGCCCGCGAAGACGTTTGGCGAGCGATTCGAGTTCCGCGAGGCCGTCGAAGCGCAGCTCCGCCCTGACCCCGTTGCCGTCCCGGCGCACGCGGACGTCCTGCCCGAGGGCGGAGCCGAGGAGGTCCTCGGCTCCGGTCATCGCCGCGCGCTCCTCGGCCGAGATGCGCCCGCCGCTCGCCTTCTTCCGCCGGGGCCCTCCGCCGTTGGCCCTGCGCTCCGTGTCGCGAACCGACCAGCCCTCGGCGGCCGCCTGCTTCGCCAGGCGGGCGCGGCGGTCCTGGTCGCGAACCTGGAGGATCGCCCGGCCGTGGCCCTCGCTGAGATCGCCGCGCTCGAGCAGAGTCAACGCCGGGTCGGGAAGGTCGAGCAGGCGAATCAAGTTGGAGATCGCGGCGCGGCTGCGGCCGACCCGCCGGGCGAGCTCCTCCTTCGAGATCCCGAGGTCGTCGACGAGGGCGGCGCAGGCCCGCGCCTCATCCACGGGGTTGAGGTCCTCGCGCACCATGTTCTCGATCAGCGCCGCCTGCAGCCGCTCGTCCTCTGGCGAGCTGCGGACCACGGCGGGGACCCGTTCGATGCCCGCCCTCTGGGCGGCGCGCCAGCGACGCTCTCCGGCGACGAGCTCGTAGCGGCCGTCCTCGAGGGGGCGAACGATCAGCGGTTGGAGCAGGCCGACGGAGCCGATCGAGCCGGCGAGCGCATCGAGCGCATCGGCGTCGAACTGCGCTCGCGGCTGCTCGGGGTTGGGCTCGATCTGCGTGACGTCGAGCTCGCGGAGCTCCGGGCCCCCCGCGCTGCTCTCCGGCAGGATCGCCGCGAGGCCCCGTCCCATGCCTCGCCGCGGCTCAGCCATTGGCCACCTCGGCAGCGGCGGCCTGGAGCGCGAACACCTCGTCAGCGAGGGCCCGATAGGCGCGCGAGCCTGTCGACTTCGGGTCGTGCTCGTTGACGGGGATCCCGTAGCTCGGGGCCTCCGCCACCCGGACGCTCCGGGGGACGACCGTCTTGAAGACCCGAGCCGGGAGGTGCTCACGGAGCTCCCGTTCCACGTCCTGGGCCAGGCGCGTGCGGTTGTCATGCATGGTGATCAGGACACCCGCCATCTCGAGCCCGGGATTGAGCTCCTGGCGAACCAGCTGCAGCGTCTCGAGGAATTGCACGAGTCCCTCGAGCGCCAGGTACTCGGCCTGGACCGGGACGATCACCTGATCGGCGGCGACCAGAGCGTTGACGGCCACGGGTCCGAGCGACGGCGGGCAGTCGAGCAGCGTGTAGGCGAAGCGCTCGCGGACGGGTCCGAGGCCGTCTCGCAGCCTGGTCTCATAGCCGCTCGACCGCGGGAGCTCGACCGCGGCACCGGCGAGATCGACGTGCGACGGGACTATCCACAGGTTGTCGGGCCCGGCCGGTCGGGCAGCCGCGGCGACCGAGACCTCGCCGGTCAGGCAGTCGTACGACGACGGCGTCGAGTTCTTGGGGAGGCCAAGTGCAACCGTCGCGTTGCACTGCGCGTCGAGGTCGACGATCAGAGTCTGCTGCCCATCGGCCGCGACGCAGGCGCCGGTGTTGACGGCCGTGGTCGTCTTGCCCACGCCGCCCTTCTGGTTTGCGATCGCGTAGACGGTTCCCATCGGTTCGTTCGGTTCAGTTTGGTTCGGATCCGAACGGCCGCTTCGCCGCCATTCCGGGGCGCCGCGGCAAGCCGTTCGGAGTCGGTCCATTCTTGCGGAGGAGGTGGATGTGACGGCCGCGGCTCGACGGATAAGGCTGCACGGTGCGGATCTCGATCGGCTCCATCGCCGTCCGAGCGGCGGCTCGAAGCGCCTGCGCCTCCTCCTCGTCGGAGCGGCCGCCCTTCCAGGCGGCGAGCACTCCCCCCTCGCAAAGCAGCGGCGAGGCGAGTTCGGCGAGCGTGGCGAGTGATCCCACCGCTCTCGCGGTCACCGCGTCGTAGGCCCCGCGGCCCTCCCCGTCGGCCCAGTCCTCGGAACGCTCGCAGATGACCTCGGCGTTGGCCAGACCCATCCGCCGGATCGCCTCCGCGAGGAAAACGCACTTCCGCTCGACCGACTCGATCAGATCGACGCGCGCGGCGGGCAGCGCGGCGGCGAGGGCGAGACCCGGCAGGCCGGCGCCACTGCCCAGGTCGGCCATCCGGCCGGCGGAGCGAACGGCCTCCAGCTCCAGGCCGCTGAGCGAGTCGGCGATGTGAACGTCCCGCGCCCGCGAGACCGTCGAGGAGGCGATCGGCGCCCGCGGCTGCTCCAGCAGAGCGAGCAGGGTCTCGAGCGACGGCTCGGCCGCGGCGGGAATCGAGCTCAATCGACGAGCAGCGGCGCGACGACCACGCAGCGGTTGGGCTCGTCACCCTCGCTGTAGGTTTCGACCTCGGGGCGGTCACGGAGGTGCTCGTGGACCACGCGCCGTTCGTTCGAGCCCATCGGATCCATCTCGACCGCCTCCTTGTGCCGGATGGCGTCCTCCGCCGCCATGTCCGCCCGGCGCCTCAGAGACTCACCCTGGCGGCGGCGGTACCCGGCCGCGTCCACCGTGACCCGCTTGCGGTCCTGGCGCCCGCGGAAGGCGGCCTGGTAGCAGAGCAGCTGTACCGCGTCGATCGTCTGGCCGTGCCGGCCGATCAGCAGGCCGACGTCCTCGCCGTCGACGTCCGCGTGAATCTCCTCGTCGCCCTCCTCGACCGAAACGGTGGCTTCCAGGCCGAGCTCCTCGACGATCCGCTGCAGCAGCGCCTGCACGCGCTCGGTCGGCTCGTCGGGGAGCACGCCGGTCTGCTGGGACTCCAGCTCTCCTTCAGCCACGCGGGGAGTCTAGGCCCGCGTGGTCTACTGGGGGCCCTACCTCCGTCGCTTTCGCTTTCGCGGCGGGGGAGGCGGGGGGCTCGACGCCCGGACCTGGTCGGGCGTCGGCACGGCCGGCAGGGGCCAGACGAAGTGGATGACGGTCTGCTGTCCGATCTGCCAGAGGCCGGAGGCGATGAAATAGACGGCGATGCCGGCCGGGGCGTTCGGGATCAGGAAGACCGTGACCAGGGAGAAGATCCCGGCGAACAGATAGCGCTGGGAGGCGCCGCCGGTCGTCTGCGGCGAGGGGGTGAAGATGATCAGGGCGAACGTGCCCGCGACGGCCAGCACGATCAACGCGATCGCCTCGGCACCGGTCGGGTGCTCGGCGAGATGCTTGATGAACAGCCAGCCCGGGTCCCCGGAGGCGACCACCTCGTCCTTGAACATGCTGCTGCGCAGCAGCTGATAGAGCGCGATGAAAACCGGGAACTGGAAGACCAGCGGCAGGCAGGCCGAGAGTGGGTTCACGCCGTGCTCCTTGAAGAGCTCCATCTGCTCCCGCTGCATGCGCTGGCGGTCGTCCTTGTACTTCTCTTGGATCTCCTTGAGATACGGCTGCAGAGCCTGCATCTCCCGCATGCCGTGCATCGAGCGGAGCGTGAACGGCAGCACCACCAGGCGCGAGAGCCAGGTGATGATGATGATCCCCAGCCCCCACGACAGCCCGACGTCGTCGTGCAGCCAGGTGATCACCGTGTTGAAGAGGTTCTCGAGCGGGCTGAGGATGTTCGCGTCGAGGAACACGCTGGAGAGGCTGTGGGGATCGAGTGGCATGGTCGCGGTGGAGTTCTACGTCAGATGCGGGCTGCTGGATCGCCCGGTCGAGTCGGCCGCGGGCTTCGTGGCGGCCGTTGACGGCGGCGCCGTCCGGCGCGAGCGCGTCGGCGTGTTGCGGAAGAGGCGGCGTTCGGAGAGCTCGTCGAATCCGCCGTGGCTGAACGGGTTGCAGCGCAGCAGTCGCCAGGCGGCGAGAATCAGCCCGCGGATCGGGCCGAGCTCGCGGATCGCCTCGACCGCGTACTCGGAACAGCTCGGGTAATAACGGCATCGGGGGCCGAGGGCCGGCGAGATCCAGCGCTGGTAGGCGCGGATCGGCGCGATCAGCATTGCCGTCAGCAACCGTTTCACGACAAACGCTCCTCTCCGGCCGTCTCCCGCATGAGCTCCTCGAGCGAGGCGCGAACCCCGTCCTGCCCCTCGCGCTCGAGCAGTCCCTCGGCCCCGGGTCGCGCCACGATCACGTAGTCGCGCCCGGGCTGGATCAGCTCGGGGAGCTCCCAGAACGCCTCGCGCACCGCCCGTCTCACCTTGTTGCGCGTGACGGCCTTGCCGACCTTCCGCCCGACGGAGAGGCCGAGTCGAGCACCGTCCTCGGACTCGTCCTCCCGGCGGGCGAAGGAGTAGAGGACCAGGAAGCGATTGGCGCTCGAACTGCCCTCCCGGTAGACGCGATCGAAGTCGCCGCTCCGTGAGAGACGGCGCCTGCGGGCGTCGGGGCGGCCCTCAGAGGCCAACGTCAGGGAGTCAGGCGCTTGCGGCCCTTCTGACGCCGGCGCCTCAGGATGGCGCGGCCGGACCGGGTCCGGCTCCGGGCCCGGAACCCATGGGTCCTGGCTCGCTTGCGCTTCTTCGGCTGGTAGGTCCGCTTCATCGATAGGGCCCGAACGAGAGGGCGAGGGGCACGGCAGTATAGGCCGTGACCACGCCGACCTCCCGGCGCCCGCCGGCCGGCGGAGAACCGCTTGCGGTTTTCGCCGCGTTTTGCACGGAGGCGACCCGCGCGCCCCTTTCGAGCCCCGGGAGCCGAGCCTATGATCGGCCGCTGTTCGTAACGACGACGAAGGAGGACCAGGTTCAGGAGCAGGTCGGTGCCGTTCGTCGGGACCTGGTGGGGCCCTGGCGCGAGATCCAGCGGGAGCTGGCCGCGTCGGTTCCCGAGGACACCTACCGGCTCTGGTTCTCCCCCCTCTCGCCCGTCTCACAGCGGGGCGCGACGCTCTACGTGACCGGCCCGCAGCGGGTGATCCGCTGGGTCGGGCGCCGCTACCTGGGGCTGCTCCGCTCGGTGGTGGTCAGGACCATCGACGGCATTCGCGAGGTCGAGTTCGTCGCCCCGGACGCCGCGCCGGCCGCCGGCAGCCCGCAGAAGGAGGCGGCGTCCCGCGTGGCGCTCAATCCCGACTACACGTTCGACCGCTTCGTGATCGGCCCGGGCAACCAGCTCGCGCATGCAGCGGCCCTGGCGGTGGCCGAGGCCCCCGGCGAGGCCTACAACCCACTCTTCCTCCACGGACCTCCGGGGCTCGGCAAGACCCATCTCCTCGGGTCGGTCGCCAACTACCTGAATCGCCACAGCCCGCAGCTGACCGTCCACTACACCACCGCGGAGTCGTTCACCAACGAGTTCGTCTCTTCGCTCAACGGCTCCGCCATGGACGCGTTCAAGGAGCGCTACCGCGGAGCCGACGTCCTGCTGATCGACGACGTCCAGTTCCTCCAGGGCAAGGCCCGGACCGCCGACGAGTTCTTCCACACCTTCAACGCGCTCTATGAAGGGGGAGCGCAGCTGGTGCTCACCGCCGACCGCGTGCCGGCCGAGCTCAGGGATCTCGCCGACCGGCTCCGCGACCGCTTCGAGTGGGGACTCACCGTCCCGCTCGAGCCGCCGGACCTCGCGACCCGCCTCGTCTTCCTGGGCAATCTCGCCAGGGAGCACCCCGAGCAACTCCCCCCGGACGCCCTTCGGGCTCTCGCCTCCAAGACGTCGCCCAACCTCCGGGTGCTGAAGGGAGCGCTCACCCGGGTCGTCGCGATCTCCTCGCTCACCTCGAGCGCCGTCACCACCGCTTCCGTCGAGAAGGCGTTGCCCGCGGACACCATCGCGGCGCGGGCGCCCAGGACCCTCGACCCACGGCAGGTCCAGGAAGCCGTCGCGGCCCGGCTCGGGCTCAGCGTCGACGAGCTCCTCTCCCCTACCCGCACCGCGCCCGTTGCCCGCGCCCGGCAGCTTGCCATGTACCTGACCCGCGAGCTCACCGATCTCTCCCTGCCGGCGATCGCCGGGGCCTTCAACCGCCGCGATCACACCACCGTGCTGCACGCGATCCGCCGCGTAGAGCGCTCCGCGGTCGAGGACGCGAGCGTCTCCCGGACCCTCGAGGAGCTCACCTCCGAGCTGCGCCGCATTGGTTCGGAGCCGGTCGATTCGGAACCTGACTGATCGTGACCGAACCGACTGAAAGAATCGAAGACGAGGCTGTCCACATATCCACGTCGTCCACAACCCTTACTACTCCTAGGAACGGTCGACAGCAAGCAATGAAGATCAACACCACACGGCAAGCACTGCTCGACTCCCTGCTCGTCGTCTCGCGAGCGGTTTCGGCCCGCGCGGCGCTCCAGGCTCTCTCCGGCATCCTGATCACCACGGACGGGGAGGCTCGACTGCGCGCCACCGACATGGAGCTCGGGTTGGAGGTCGGGCTCGAGGGAGAGCTGGAGGGCGGCGGCTCGGTGGTCCTGCCGGGCCGGCTGCTCGTCGAGGTTGTTCGCTCCCTGCCGGAGGGCCCGGTGACCCTGGCCCTGCGCGAGGCCGAGCGCGACGTCGAGCTGAGCGCCGGCTCGTCGCGCTTCCACCTTCGCACCCTGCCCGCCGACGACTTTCCTCGCTTCCCGGACGCCGAGGGTGAGCCGGCCGAGCTGCCCGCGGCGCCGCTTCGGGAGACCATCAACCGCGTTGCCCGCGCCGCCTCGCGCGATGAGGCGCGTCCGGTCCTGACCGGCGTTCTCGTGACGGTGGAGGGCGACGAGATGACGATGGTCGCCACGGACTCCTACCGGCTCGCCGTGAAGACGACGAAGCTCGAGACCTCGGTCAGCGAGCGGCTCGAGGCCAACGTGCCGGCACGGGCGCTGCGCGAGCTGGCGCGGCTGATCGAGGCGGGCGGAGAGGATTCGCTGCGCGTCTGGCTGACGCGCAACCAGGCGATCTTCAGGGTGGGCCAGACCTCGCTGAGCTCTCGATTGATCGATGGGCAGTTTCCCAATCACCAGCAACTGCTCCCGGAGTCCTATGAGCACGAGGTGAAGCTGCCGCGCACCGAGCTCCTGGAGGTGACGCGGCGCGTCTCGCAGCTCGCGCAGCGGAACGCCGCGCTCCGCCTCTCCTTCTCGGACGGCGAGCTGGTGGTCTCGGCCGAAACGCCGGACCTCGGCGACGCGCGCGAGGCGCTGCCCGCTCCGTATTCGGGCGAGCTGCTCGAGATCGGCTTCAACCCGGAGTTCATCAGGGATGGCCTCGAGTCGATCGACTCCGACGAGGTCCTGCTCAAGCTGATCTCGCCGCTGCGTCCCGGCCTGCTCGAGCCCACCGAGGAGGACGACTTCAGCTACCTGGTGATGCCGATTCGCCTCAACGTGTAGGTCATGGGAGGGGGCGCCGTTCACGCGAGGTCGGGCGGCAGCGCGGCCCGTTTGGTGCTGGAGGAGCCACCCGATTGACGTCGGTCATCGGCGCACTCGAGTGCCGCGGGTTCCGCAACCTCGCCGCCGGCCAGACCCGGATCGGGGACGGCCTCATCGTCGTCTGCGGCCCGAACGGGGCGGGCAAGACGAATCTGCTCGAGGCGGTCTACTTCGGCCTCACCGGGCGCTCGTTCAGGACCGGAAACGACAGGGACATGATCGGCTTCGGCGAGCAGGGCGCGCGCGTCGAGCTGGAACTCCCGCAGACCGGTTCCCGCCTGCTGGCCGCGATCGACCGCTCCGGCGAACGCCGCCACCTGCTGGCGGGCAGACCCCTCGCCGGCGCGGCTGACGAGCGCCCCCTCGTGAGCGTCTTTCACCCGGACCGGCTGCAGCTCGTCAAGGGATCCCCGGCCCACCGCCGCGCGCACCTCGACCGTCTCTGCGGCGCCGTCTGGCCGGCTCGCGCCGATCTCCGCAGCCGCTTCGGGCGCACGCTCGCGCAGCGGAACGCGCTCGTCCAGCGCATCCGGGCCGGCCTGGGCGCAACGGACTCCCTGCCGTCGTGGGACGAGCGACTCGCGGCAGAGGCCGAGCCCCTGATGGAGGCGCGGGCCGACGCCGTAGCGGCTCTGGCGGCGCCCTTCACGGAGATCGCCGCCGCGCTCGGGCTGACCGACGCCGAGATCTCCTATCGCCCGCGTGCGGATGGAGGACGCGATCAGATCGCCGCCGAGCTCGGTCGCCGCCGAGCCGACGACCTCGGCCGGGCCTACACCTCCTACGGCCCGCAGCTCGACGAGGTGGAGCTGCGCCTGGTCGAGCGGCCGCTGCGCCGCTTCGGCTCCCAGGGGCAGCAGCGCCTCGCCCTGCTCGCCCTGCTCTTCGCGGAACGGGCCGTGCTCATCGAAGCCGGCCGCGCCGCCCCGCTGATGCTGCTCGACGACGTGATGAGCGAGCTCGATCCGGCCCACCGGGAGCTCCTCGTCTCCCTGCTCGGGGCCGAGGGCCAGGCCCTGCTCACGGCGACCGAGGCGGCCCACGTGCCGAGCCGGGAGGCCTCGTTCATCGAGGTCGTGGGAGGCGCCGTGACCGCGGCCCCGGCGCTGAGGGCGGCGTGATGCGCCGACGCGCCCCTCGGCCGATCTCGGCGGCGATCGGCGAGGCCCTCGATCGTGCGGAGCCGGCGACCCTACTGGCGGCGGTGCAGAGCGCCTGGCCGGCTGCCGTGGGCGAGGCGATCGCCCGCGAGGCCACCCCGGTGGCCGAGCGCTCGGGGGTCGTCACGGTCGCCTGTTCCTCCTCCGCCTGGGCACAGGAACTGGATCTGCTCGGGCGCCAGATACTCGCCAAGATCGCTCCGGAGATGCCCGAGGGGAGCGCTCTCGAGGGCCTTCGCTTCATCATTTCCGCCGATCCGGTCTGATTTCTCATTTAATTCGCCATTTGCAGGCACTTTTGGCCTACTTGGCGCAATTTCCGGGGCTCTCGGCTGGTAGACTTATGTGTACTTGAGTGAGGCCTCGACCCTCTGTCCCGCAAGGACTTTCCGAGCCGGGTCACGAAGGTCGTAGGCATCCCCTGATTGGACTGAAAGGAAGCTGAGTGGCGAACACCTCCCAGCGCGGAGGAGCGAACAAGAAGGGCTCCTCCCGCACGAATGGTGCCGCAAAGGGCACCGCGACAAAGACGAAGGGCAAGACGAAGGGCTCCTCATACAGCGCCAAGGACATCACCGTCCTCGAGGGCCTCGAGGCCGTTCGCAAGCGACCCGGCATGTACATCGGCTCGACCGGCCCTCGCGGCCTTCACCACCTCGTCTATGAGGTCGTGGACAACTCCGTGGACGAGGCCATCGCCGGGCATGCCAAGCGGGTCACGGTGACGCTTCATCCCGACAACAGCTGCACCGTCGTCGACGACGGTCGCGGCATCCCCGTGGAGCGGCACCCCAAGATTCGGAAGCCCGCGGCCGAGGTCGTCCTCACGACCCTGCATGCCGGCGGCAAGTTCGGCGACGGCGGGGGTTACAAGGTCTCCGGCGGGCTGCACGGCGTCGGCGTCTCGGTCGTCAACGCGCTCTCCGAGCGCCTCGACCTGGAGATCTGGCGGGACGGCGCGGTCTGGACGCAGAGCTACGAGCGCGGCAAGCCCATCGCCAAGTTCAAGAAGGGCCGTGCCGTGAAGACCACCGGGACCACGATCACCTTCCTTCCGGACATGGAGATCTTTGGGGACGAGATCGAATTCGACTTCGACACGCTGGCCGAGCGCCTGCGTGAGACCGCCTTCCTGACACGCGGCCTGAAGGTCGAGCTGATCGACGAGCGCGGCGCCGGGCGCAGGATCGAGTTCCTCTACAAGGGCGGCATCGCCGACTTCGTCAAGCACCTGAACGAGTCGAAGGACCCGCTCCACCGCAAGATCATCTACTTCGAAGGGGAGACCCCCGAGGGGCAGGTCGAGGTCGCGCTGCAGTGGAATTCCTCCTACCAGGAGTCGATCTTCAGCTTCGCCAACAACATCAACACCCACGAGGGCGGCACGCACCTCTCCGGCTTCCGAGCGGCTCTGACGCGGACCCTGAACGCGATTGCGCGCAACCGCAACCTGCTCAAGGAGAAGGACGAGAACCTCTCCGGGGAGGACGTCCGCGAGGGCCTCACGGCCGTCATCTCAGTCAAGCTCGCCGACCCTCAGTTCGAGGGTCAGACCAAGACCAAGCTCGGCAATCCGCCGATCGAGGGCCTGGTCAAGGAGGTCGTCAATCGCCAGCTGGGCGACTACCTGGAGGAGCATCCGGCCGACGCTCGTCGCATCCTCTCCAAGGCCGTCGACGCGGCCCGCGCGCGCGAGGCGGCGCGCAAGGCCCGTGATCTCACTCGCCGGAAGTCCGCGCTCGAGAACTCGATGCTGCCGGGGAAGCTGGCGGACTGCTCCGTCAAGGACCCGGCGCTGGCAGAGCTCTTCATCGTCGAGGGCGACTCCGCCGGCGGATCCGCGAAGCAGGGCCGTGACCGCAACACGCAGGCGGTCCTGCCGCTCCGCGGCAAGATCATCAACGTCGAGAAGAGCCGGATCGACAAGGTCCTCTCGAACACCGAGATCCAGGCGCTGATCACGGCGATCGGCACCGGCGTCCACGACGAGTTCAAGGTCGACGACCTCCGCTACCACAAGGTCGTGCTGATGACCGATGCGGACGTCGACGGGGCCCACATCCGGACGCTGGTGCTCACCTTCCTCTACCGGCAGATGCCGGAGCTGATCGAGCAGGGCTTCGTCTACATCGCCAAGCCACCGCTCTACAAGGTGAAGAACGGCAGCAGGGAGATCTATGTCGAGCGCGAGTCCGAGCTCGAGGAGCTGCTGCTCGAGGACAAGCTGGAGGACTTCGAGGTGCACGACGCCGGGACCGGCAAGGCGAGGAAGTTGAGCGCGCGGCGCTGGCAGGACTTCAACCGCCACTTCAAGGCGGTCGAGGGCTGGTCCTCGACTCTGCGGGCTGAGTTCGGCCACGAGACGATCGACTTCATCTCCGACGCCCAGCTGCTCCAGTCCGAGGTGAAGACCCTCGCGGCGGCGGCGAAGCTGGTCAAGACCAAGGAGACGAAGGACGCCCTCTACGAGACGAAGCTGCTCGACCAGAAGGCGAGCGGCCTCGTTGTCAAGGGCATCCATCGTCGCAGCGGTCTTGCTCGCGAACACAAGCTGCCCAAGGAGCTGTTCGAGTCCCAGGCCTACAAGGAGCTGGTCGACGCCTACGCCAAGGTCGTCACGGTGATGGGCAAGCCGCCCTTCGTCGTCACCCTCGGCGAGCGCGAGGCCGAGGCCGAGAACTTCTCGGAGCTGCGCCGCGAGATCCTCGAGCTGGCGCGCCACGGCATCACGCTCTCTCGCTTCAAGGGCCTCGGCGAGATGAACGCCGAGCAGCTCCGCGAGACGACCATGGACCCCGAGAGCCGGACGCTGCAGCGCGTCTCGATCGACGAGGCGGCCGCGACCGGTCTCGAGCAGACCTTCTCGGACCTGATGGGCGACAAGGTCGAGCCGCGCAAGGAGTTCATCGAGCGACACGCACGCGACGTGCGGTTCCTGGACGTGTAGGGAGGAGGTGACCGATGGCTGATCGAGAGCAGACACTGGACGAGGCCCTGCACGGGCGCATCGAGGAGCGCGAGCTCGAGAAGGAGATGCGCTCCTCCTATCTGGACTACGCGATGAGCGTGATCGTCGGGCGGGCCCTGCCCGATGTCCGCGACGGGCTGAAGCCCGTTCACCGCCGCGTGCTCTACGCGATGCACGACCTCGGCCTGCAGCCCAACAGGCCGTACCGGAAGTGCGCCTTCATCGTCGGCGAGGTGATGGGTAAGTACCACCCGCACGGCGACTCGGCGATCTACGAGACCCTCGTCCGAATGGCGCAGGACTTCGCTCTGCGCTATCCGCTGGTCGATGGCCAGGGCAACTTCGGCTCGATCGATGACGATCCGGCGGCGGCGATGCGGTACACCGAGGCGCGCCTCGGGTCACTCGCGACCGAGATGCTTCGCGACATCGACGCCGACACCGTCGACTTCGGCCCGAACTATGACGAGTCGACGCGGGAGCCCGTCCTCCTGCCGGCCCGATTCCCGAACCTGCTGGTCAACGGCGCCACCGGAATCGCCGTCGGGATGGCGACCAACATCCCGCCGCACAATCTGCGCGAGGTGATCGGCGCCGTCAACGCTTTCATCGACGACCCCGAGATCGACATGAAGGGCCTGATGAAGCACATCAAGGGCCCGGATTTCCCCGGCGGCGGGACGATCATGGGAACCCAGGGCATCCGCGACGCGTATGCCTCCGGTCGGGGCTCTATCCGGATCCGAGCCAGGGCGCACGTCGAGCCGCTCAAGGGCGGCCGCGACGCGATCATCGTCACCGAGCTTCCCTTCATGGTCAAGAAGGGCGGCGAGGGCGGGCTGATCACCAAGATCGCCGACCTGGTCCGGGAGAAGAAGATCACTGGCATCTCGGACCTCCGCGACGAGTCCGACCGCAACGGCATGCGCCTGGTGATCGAGCTGAAGCGCGGGGGCGATCCGCCTCAGGTGGTGCTCAACCAGCTCTACAAGCGCACCGCGATGCAGCAGTCCTTCGGCATCAACATGGTCGCGCTGGTCGACGGCGTTCCGCGCCAGCTCGCCCTCCGTGAGCTGATCGAGCAGTACGTCGGCCACCAGAAGGAGGTCATCACCCGGCGGACGCAGTACCGGCTGGCCCGCGCCGAGGCCCGCGCCCACATCCTCGAGGGCCTGCTGATCGCGCTCGACAACCTCGATGCCGTGATCAAGCTGATCCGCAGCTCCAAGGACCCGGAGACGGCCCGCGACGGCCTGATCGACAAGTTCGAGCTCACCCGCGCGCAGGCGCAGGCGATCCTCGACATGCGCCTCCAGCGCCTCACCGCGCTCGAGGCCGACAAGATCAAGACCGAGCACAAGGAGCTCATCAAGCTGATCAAGGAGCTCCGCACGATTCTCGCCGATGAGCAGAAGGTGCTCGGGCTGGTCAAGACCGAGCTCAACGAAGTCGCGGAGCGCTACGGCGACGAGCGCCGGACCGAGATCACGGCTGCGGAGGGCGACCTCGACATCGAGGACGTGATCGCCGATGAGCAGATGGTCGTCTCGATCACCGCCTCCGGCTACGCGAAGCGGACCCCGCTCAACACCTATCGGCAGCAGCGTCGCGGCGGTCGAGGGGTACAGGGGATGAACATGAAGGAGGGGGACTACATCGAGCACCTGCACGTCTGCTCGACGCACGACTACCTGCTCTTCTTCACCAACCAGGGGAAGGTCTACCGCCTCAAGGTCTACGAGCTGCCCGAGGGCTCTCGCGCCGCGAAGGGCCGGGCCCTGGTCAACGTCCTGCCGCTCAAGGACGGCGAGAAGGTGATGACGGTGATCCCGACCCGCGACTTCTCCGAGGGCAAGTTCCTCGTCTTCGGCACCGCCCAGGGGATGGTCAAGAAGACCTCGTTCAAGGACTACGACACGCCGATCCGTGCTGACGGGATCATCGCGATCAACATCAAGAAGGGCGACGAGCTCGTTCGGGTGCGAATGACCTCGGGCAAGGACGACATCATCCTGGTCTCCAAGTCCGGGCGCGCGGCGCGCTTCTCAGAGAAGCAGGCGCGGCCGATGGGCCGGGGGACCGCGGGCGTCAGGGGGATGAACGTCTCCGACAAGGGGAACCGCGTCCTCTCGCTCGACGTCGTCGACCACGCGGACACGAAGGGCGACCTGCTCGTCGTCACCGAGAACGGCTACGGGAAGCGCACGGCCCTCGTGGAGTATCCGGTGAAGGGCCGCGGAGCGAAGGGCATGCTGACCGCCAGGCTGACCGCCAAGAAGGGCGGCCTCGCCGGCGCGCGCGTCGTCCGCGAGGGCCAGGAGCTGATCTTCATCTCCCAGAACGGGATGGTGCAGCGGAACGCGGTCGAGGGGATCTCGCGGATGGGCCGCGCGACTCAGGGCGTACGGGTGATGAACCTGAAGAAGGGCGACCGGGTGAGCGCCGTCGCGCTGGTGGTCGAGTCCGAGAACGGCAACGGCAACGGCGCCACCGCGAAGGAGCCGACGCTCGAGGACGAGGCCCCGAGCGAGTCGACCGTCGCCGAGGAGGCCGCGGCCGCCGAAGCCGCCGGCAACGGCGAGGCGAAGGTGACCAAGGCGCCCAGGCGCCGCTCGTCGAGCGCGGACGCTCCTGCCAAGTCACCCGCGAAGGGGAAGGTGAAGCCGAAGGCGGCGAAGCCCAAGGTCAAGCCGCCGCACACCGCCACTGCCAAGCAGCGGGCCGAGTCCGAGCGCAAGAGGCGGAAGCGCTAGCCGGCTTCGCCATCAGGTCGCCGCTAGGCCGTCAGGAGGTAGGGCTCCCAGGTCTCCGGGGTCCTGGGAGCGGCGATCCGGATGAAGACGGTCGGTCCCGGCGGCCGAGGCCTGCGCTTCGGGTGCATCCGGATCTCCTGCGGTAACCGGTTGCCCTTCTTGCGGTTGCAAGGGGCACAGGAGGCGACGATGTTCTCCCAGACCGACTCCCCGCCCCTGCTCCGGGGGATGACGTGATCAACGGTGAGGCCGTGCTTGTTCGAGCCGCAGTACTGGCAGGTCCAGCCGTCGCGGGCGAGGACCGCCTTCCGGGTGATCCGGCGGCGGTGGATGTTCCGCGGCACACGGACGAAGGTGATCAGCCGGATCACCTCCGGCCGGTCGATTCGCATTGTCTCCGAGCGGAGGACGTCATCGCCTCGCTCGATCACCTCGGCCTTCTCCTTCAGAATCAGGACAAGCGCCCGGCGGACCGTGCAGACGTTGAGGGGCTCATAACTCGCATTGAGGACCAGCACCCGTCCGCGCGTCAGGCGGCGGACGGCCGCTACAGCTACCTCGCCCTCCGCATCTGCGTCCTGGGCGACGCCGTTGCCGTTGACGTGCGCGGGTACGTGGCCGTTGTTCGATGCCCGACCGCCGGCCGGCCTCCCATTACCGGCCGCAAACCCCGCGTCCGAATCAACGGTGGCCCCGTTGCCCATGTCCCGGGCGATTGTAGTGGAGCGCCTAGCCGGCTCCGGGGACTCCCGGGGGCGCCGCGATCGGCCAACTGCCGAGCACCCGCACGGTCTCGGCCTTGGACCGAAGCTCGTCGATCGCGTCGGCGAGTGGCTCATTTCCGGCCGCGCCCTCGATGTCGAGGAAGAACTGGTAGCGGCCGAGGCCGCGCCGGAGCGGCCGCGACTCGATCCGAGTCAGGTTGATCTCCCGGCCGGAAAAGACCTGCAGAGCATCGACCAGCGCGCCTGGATGGTCCTCGCCGAGCTCCGAGAAGACCAGCGAGGTCCGCCAAGGCCCCGACCCCGACGCGCTCGTCCCCTCCCGCGCCACCCAGACGAACCGGGTGATGTTGTCTGCCTCGTCCTCGACGCCGCCTCGCAGCACCGCGGCCCCGTAGAGCCGCGCCGCGGATTCCGCTCCCAGCGCGGCCCAGGGGCTGTCGGACTCGACGACCGTC
Organism: uncultured Solirubrobacterales bacterium; assembly: GCA_963804595.1. GTDB lineage: Bacteria > Actinomycetota > Thermoleophilia > Solirubrobacterales > 70-9 > DASUPK01. The sequence continues at coordinate 27,655 of CAWDQZ010000001.1, read as the reverse complement.
CGCACCGCTTCGGCCGTGCTGGGAGCCGCCCGGACCTCGGCCTGCGGCAGGTTCTCGCGGATGAAACGGGCGCATTGCGCGCTGGCCTGAGGGTGGGATAGGACGACCTCGATGCGGTCCAGCGGCATCTCCTCCCTGCCGATCAGGCAGTGCTCGATCGGCAGGTCGTACTCGCCGACCAGGGTGAGACCGTTCGCATCGAAGGCGAGCGTGTCGAGGGTGGCGGTGACGGCTCCCTCGATCGAGTTCTCGAAGGGGACCAGGGCGCGGTCGGCTGCGCCGTCTCGCAGCGCCACGATCGCGTCATAGACGGACGCGGACGGGACGGACTCGATCTCCTCGTCTCCGACCGCCGCGCGGAGGGCGTCCTCGCTGAACGTCCCAGGCGGGCCGAGATAGGCGACCCGCATCAGGGTCCGAAGATCACCGTGTAGGTGGACTGGTTGTTGGTGGTGATCTGCTCCCCGGGGACCGGCTGCACCACCACTTGGAGGGTCGTGTCGGTGCCGGTCGCCGGCTTGCTCGTCAACGGGATCTTCACGATGCCCGTCTCCCCGGCGCTCAGCGCCTGGAGCTGCCCGGTCAGCGACGCGCCCCCGAGCGTGACGCTCACGCTGATCCCGGTCTCGTCGTTGTCGCCGGAGTTGGTCACCTGGATGTCGATCTCCTGGGAGTCCGCGGGCACGGTGTTGGAGGAGTCGGGTGTCAGCGTCTGCCCGCCGATCGAGGTGGACTCGAGCTGCAGCCCGTGGGTCCCGCCGGTCGTGGCGGTCTGCCCGGTCAGCGTGTTGAGCTTGGTGACCAGCGTGGTCTGGTTCAGGAAGTCGGTTGCGTTGGCCGGCATGAACTTGCCGTTCGGGAGGGGCGGCGCGTCCACGCCGTCGTCCTTGAGCACCTTCTCCATCTCGGGCTTGCCGATCTGGGTCCAGAGCACGTCGCTGGCGTAGAGCGAACCCATCGCTGCGGTGATCGCATTGACGGCATTCCCGGTCTGCGTCCGTGCGGTGGCCTGGGTGACATTCTGGGCGATCGAGCTGAGCGCATCACGTCGCAGGGTGAGTGTCTGGAGGACCGCCGTGTCGGCGTCATGCATCTGGCCGGGAGTGCTCACCTGGTTGGCGCGATCGAGGAGAGTCTGAGAGGTGTCCCGCTGCCGCAGCACCTCCTGCTGGGCGTCCAGCGAGCTCGAGGTGCCGCCGGAGCCGTTGAGCACGTTGAAGAAGTCCTTTCCGCTCTGCTCGGACTGCTGCATCACGGAGGCGATGTCCGAGTCGTAGTTGCGCAGGGCTCGGTCGGAACGGGCCTCGAGGCAGCCGCGGATGCCGATCACGATCAGGATCAGGAACGCCACGCCGACGCCGACGCCGATCAGGCGTCGGACCAGAAACTGCTGGCGTCGTTTCTGGGGCCCCCCGACCCTGCGCCGTGGACGCTCCGGCGGCTCGTCGGCGACGACCAGGTCGTCTTGTTCCTCGTGGAGGAATGCCAAGTCGCGTCTCAGTATGAACACGGCTCTTGACGCATGTAATTCAGTAGGCCGCGGCTCCCTAAAGCGGGGCTCTGCGCCTCGTACGCATACGCACAGGAAAAGTTCGTCCGTGGGCGAACTGAAACCAGTCATGGTCGGTGAACTGGTTCTGGGGAGATTTCGGATAGAGGGACGGATCGGAAGCGGCGGCTTCGGGACCGTCTACCGAGCCTGGGACGAGCGGCTGCAGCGGCCGGTCGCGGTCAAGGTGATCGATCGCGAGCACGGCGCCCCTCGGGTCACCCGCGAGGCGCAGGCGGTGGCTCGCCTGGCGCACCGCAACATCGCGACCCTCTACGAGCTGGCCTCGGACGGGGAGCGCGCCTTCCTCGTCTCGGAGCTGATCGAGGGTGAGACCCTGCGAGTGCTCGGGCGACGCGGCGAGCTCGACGACCGGCTCGTGGCCCAGGTGGGTGCCGATGCCGCCGCCGCTCTGACCGCAGCCCACCGTGCCGGCGTCGTCCATCGCGACGTGAAGCCGGAGAACATCCTGGTCTCTGATGGGGCGCGCGACCAGTCCGGTTCCGCGCAGGCGAAGCTCGTCGACTTCGGCATCGCCCGCATCGCGGGGGAGAGGACGCTGACCGCCACCGGGGCGGTCGTCGGGACGCTCGCCTACATGGCGCCGGAGCAAGCCGATGGCCTGCGCCCCGGACCCGCGGCAGACGTCTACTCCCTCGCCCTGACGCTGTACGAGTGCTTCTGCGGGGAGCATCCGCTGCTGCGGGAGGGGCCGGCCGCAACCGCCCGAGCCATCGGCGAGCCGATCGCCCCGCTGGGTGCGGTCCGACCCGAGCTGCCCGAGGAGATGACGGCGGCGATCGACGCCGCACTCGATCCCGACCCCGAGGAGCGCCCACTATCTTCTGAGCTCGGAGCAGTCCTGGCGACCCACGTCTCGGAGCTCGACGGCGAGCCGCTCCCGCCGGTAGCCGGGATCGACGGCGAGGCGTTCCTCGCGCCCAGACGTCTCCCGGACTTCGCGCGCTTTCTGCCCGGCGCTGGCATCGCCACGCTCGGTCTTGTGGCTCTGATCGCCACCGGAGCGCCGGCGCCGATCGCCGTGGCGGCGCTGCTGCCCGGCGTCCTCGCACTCGGCCGTCCCCGCCCGGCGTACGCCATCCAGCTCGCCCTCGTCCTGCTCTGGCTTCTGGTCGGTGCCGGGGAGCCCGGGGTCGCGGCCTTCGTCGCGACGCTCGGCGCTCTGCCGCTTCTCTCGGCGATCGAGCCGGAGGCGATCGCTCTGCCCGGCCTCGCGCCGATCCTCGGGCTCGCCGGCCTGGGCCCGGTCTATCCGGCCCTCGCGGGCCTCACGCGAGGCGCCGTCGGCAGAGCGCTCCTCGGGGGCATCGGCTATCTCTGGCTCGCTGCCTGGGAGGAGCTGGCCCACCGCACGCTGCTGGTCGGCCCAGTCGCGGACCCGCCCGCGCACTGGACGGGGTCAGGGAGCACGGCCCTGACCGATGTGGTCGCCCCGCTGGTCGACGGCTCGGTGCTCGCGGGCGCGGGCATCTTCGCGCTCGCCGCCTGGGCGCTGCCGTTGCTGATCCGAGGGCGTGCGCCGCTGCTGGACGCGCTCGGAGCCCTGGTCTGGGCTGCCGGGCTGATCTCGGCCCTGCGCGTAGTGGACGGCGGTTCGAGTCCGCCCGGGCTGCTCTTTGGCGCTCTGCTGGCGGCCATCGTCGCGGCTCTGTTGATGCGTCGCCTGGGGCGGCCGGAGCCCTATCGTCCAGGGGCTGTTGACGCCTACCACGAAGGCGGCTTCAAGGAGCGCCGCTCCGATGCGCTCGCGTAGCGAACCCCACTAGCATTTCGCCTCGCTGATGCGGGCTGCGCCAGCGGGCGCAACCCGGTTCAGGTACCCCTGCCAACCCGACCCGAGGAGTTTCCAATCAGCGTTCTGCGCAACCTCGAAGCCCGGATTGAGGGCCTCGTAGAAGGCGTCTTCAGCCGCGCCTTCAGCTCCGGCGTGCAGCCGGTGGAGATCGCGCGCAAGCTCGCGAAGGAGATGGACGCTCACAAGACGGCGTCGGTCCAGCGGGTCTACGTACCGAACGAGTACACGGTCTGGCTCTGCCCGGAGGACTACGAGCGCTTCAAGGACTACGAGTCCTCTCTCGCCCAGGAGCTCAGCGGCCACCTGCTCGAGCACGCCCGCCACCACGACTACGACCTGCTCACGCGGCCCGTCGTCCACCTCGACCAGGACGAGCGTCTGCGGCTGGGCGAGTTCGGGATCCAGACCCGCCTCGTCCGGCCCCCGCAGCGCCAGGGCGCCGAGCCGGAGCAGGGCGAGCACGGGCACACGATGGTGTACTCGGCCACCGAGGCACAGAAGGCCCGCTCCAAGCGCCGCCCCGACGCCGCCTTCTCGCAGACTCGCGCGATCATCTCGGTCGACGACCGCCGCTACGTCCTCGATGGCCCGACCGCCACCCTTGGTCGGTCGAAGGAGGCCGACTGCGTCATCGACGACCCCAACATCTCTCGGCGCCACGCCGAGCTGCGCCGTTCGAACGTGGGGGACTGGCAGATCGTCGACCTCAACTCGACCAACGGGGTCAAGGTCAATGGCCGCCGCGTCGCGAATGCCCGACTCTCTCCGGGCGACGAGATCACTCTCGGAACCAAGGTCTTCGCCTTCGACATCGAGCAGTGAATAGCGATCTCGAGCCGCTGGCGGTAGCGCTCAAGTTCGGCTTCCTTGCCGTGCTCTTCCTCTTTCTGCTCTGGGTGACCCGAAGCTCGCTCAAGGACCTCCGCGGAACGGCCACGCCCGGCTATGAAACCGGCTACCACGAGGTCGCGGGCGGGGTCGAGCCGGCGGGCACGGACGCGTTCCTGGTGGTCGAGGCTGGCGGCGGTCTCAACAAGGGTGACCACTTCGACCTCTTCGGCGGCATCTCGCTGGGCCGCTCGGCCGACGCGGACATCCGCCTGGACGACCGCTATGCCTCCGGGGTCCATGCGCGCGTCTTCAACCGCTCCGGGGCATATTTCGTCGAGGACATGAACTCGACGAACGGCACCCTGCTCAACTCGCGGGAGCTGCACGGCGAGGCCGAGCTGACGCCCGGCGACCTGATCCGGATCGGGGACACTGAGTTCCGCTTCGAGGTTTCCTGATGCTGAGAGTCGCCGAGGAGGCACACAAGACCGACACCGGGCGGCAGCGGCAGGCCAACGAGGACTCCTACTACGCGAAGGCTCCCCTCTTCGCCGTGGCGGACGGGATGGGAGGAGCGCAGGCGGGGGAGGTCGCATCGCGGATCGCGGCCGGCGCCTTCGAACGGGGTCCTCGGAACGACGACGCCTCCGCGGAGGGACAGCTCGAGGAGATCGCGCAGCAGGCGAACCGCAAGATCCACAGGCTCGCCCAGGAGGATTCCTCGCGGGCGGGCATGGGGACCACGCTGACCGCGGCACTGGTCAAGAACGACGAGGTCGCGTTCGGCCACGTGGGCGACAGCCGCGCCTACCTCCTGCGGGCTGGCCAGCTCAAGCGCCTGACGAAGGACCATTCGCTGGTCGAGGAACTGCGCCGGCAGGGCAGGCTCACCGAAGAGCAGGCGGAGGAGCACCCGCAGCGCTCGATCATCACGCGCGCTCTCGGGCCGGAGCCGAGCGTGAACGTCGACACGATGACCTTCCCGGCCCGCGACGGCGACGTCTTCCTGCTCTGCAGCGACGGTCTCACCACGATGGTCCCCGACGACGAGATCCGCGACATCCTCGTCAACTCAAGGAACCTGCGGAGCGCCGTCAACCGGCTCGTCGAGGCGGCCAACCGCGGCGGCGGCCGGGACAACATCACCGCCGTCGCATTCCGGGTCGCCGACGCCGACGGGAAGGAGTCGGAGGAGGGCGCGACGCTGATCTCCCGCACTGCCGAGTCCGCCGGACTGACCCGGGAGCGAATGCGCGGCGCGACCGATCGCCTTCGCGGGCAGGGCCCGACGCCGAGACCGTCGCGACGCAGACGGGCGCTCAAGTGGGCAGCCCTGGTCGCCGTGGTCGCGGGCGTGATCGTCGCGGCGGTGCTCTTGGCGCGATCGATCTACTTCCTCGGTACTGACAGCCAGGGGAACGTGGCGGTCTACAGGGGCCTGCCCTACGAGCTGCCGCTCGGCGTCAGCCTCTACTCGAAGCAGTACTCGATTCCGGTCCAGGAGGGGACGCTGTCCGAGGATCGCCAGCGCGCCGTGACCGGACACACCCTGCGCGGCAAGGATGACGCGACCAGCCTCGCCCAGGACATCCAGAACCGCCCGACGGAGGGGGTCCCGCAGCCACCGCCCCCCGCGCAGCCGAAGAAGAACAAGAAGAAGTCCGGCGCCTCCTCCAAGGGCAAGCAGGCCCAGAAGCGTTGAGTGCGCGCACCCGCGAGCTCTTTGCACTGATCCCGGTCGCCCTGCTCGTCACGGCCGGGTTCACCGCCGTGTTGATCACGAATTCGGCTCAGCTCAGCAACCTGAGCGTGCTCTACGGCGGCTACTTCCTCGCCCTCTGCGTCGCCGTCCACTTCATCATCCGGATCCGGCTCCCCGACGCCGATCCCTACCTCTTCCCCCTGGTCGCGCTGCTCGCCGCTTTCGGGATGGTGATGCTGTTCCGCCTCGACGAGGGGCTCGCGCGCGACCAGGCCAACTGGTTCGTCCTCGGGCTGATCTTCTTCTCGGCGACGATCATCTTCCTGCGCGAGTACGAGGCGCTCGAGCGCTACCGGTACCTGATCGCGCTGGCGGGGATCGTGCTGCTGATCATGCCCCGCTTCCTCGGGCACGCCACCAATGACGCGTTCCTGGCCGTCGACCTCGGCCCGATCACCTTCCAGCCCACCGAGCTGGCCAAGATCTGCATCGTCGTCTTCCTGGCGAGCTACCTGAACGAGCACAGGGAGGTGCTCGTGGTCGGGGCCCGCAACGTCTTCGGCCTGGTCCTTCCGCCGCTGAAGCACCTCGGGCCGCTGCTGGTCGTCTGGGGCGCGGCGATGGTCCTGCTCGTCTTCATCCGCGACCTGGGCAGCTCGGTGATGTTCTTCGGCGCCTTCCTGGCGCTGATCTACGTCGCCACGGGCCGGCTCTCCTTCGTGATCATCGGCCTGCTCATGTTCGTGGTGGGGGCCTGGTTCTTCGCCCAGACGGCGGCGCACATCCAGGACCGCTTCGACATCTGGCTCGACCCGTTCCACGACGCCGGCGGGTCGGGCTACCAGCTCTCACAGTCGATCTTCGCGCAGGCCGACGGCGGGCTCTTCGGCAGGGGGCTGGGGGAGTCACTCGTGCAGCTTCCCGGCTGTAATCACGGGTTCCCGGACCGCTGCGCGATCCTGCCCGCGCCGCACACCGACTTCATCTACGCGGTGATCGTGGATGAGCTGGGGCTCTTCGGGGGCGCGGCGGTGGTGCTGATCTACGCGCTGATCGCCGAGCGTGGCTTCAAGACCGCGATCCTGGCCGAGGACGGCTTCTCGAAGCTGCTCGCCACCGGGCTGACGGCGATCTTCGCTCTCCAGGCGTTCGTGATCATCGGCGGCGTCACCCGGGTGATCCCCCTGACCGGAGTGACACTGCCGTTCATCAGCTACGGGGGCAGCTCGATCGTCGCGAACTTCATCCTGCTCGCCCTGCTGCTGATGATCTCCGACAAGGCGCGGCGCAGAGTGCGTCTCCAGAACGAGACGAGGATCGGCTGATGAACCGGCAGATCATCAAGCTCTTCGGCTTCCTGCTGGTCCTCTACGCCCTCCTCTTCGGGTTCACCTCCTACTGGTCGATCTTCGACGCCGACTCGCTGAAGGCGAACCAGGCGAACCGCAGGCCGTTGCTCGAGGAGCAGACGATCAAGCGCGGCAGCATCCTCGCCTCCGACGGGTCGGTGATCGCCAGGTCGATCCCGCGGGGCAGCGGCAACAACAAGGTCTACGTGCGCCGGTATCCGCAGGGCTCGCTCTTCGGCAACCCGATCGGCTACAGCTTCGTCACGCAGGGACGGGTGGGCTTCGAGCTCTCGCACAACGACGAGCTGGTCGGCAACAAGACCGAGTTCCTCTCGGTGCTCGACCAGCTCCAGGGCCACTCCCAGGTGGGGGACAACGTGCAGTCCGCGCTCGACCCGGCGGCACAGCAGGCCGCGGTGAACGGGCTAGCCGGCCGCCGGGGCTCCGTCGTCGCCCTCGATCCGTCGACTGGCCAGGTCAGGGCGATGGTGAGCATCCCTGAGTACGACCCGAACCAGATCCCGAAGCACTTCGCTCAGTTCAACCGCGATCAGAGCGCCCCCCTCTTCAACCGGGCGACGCAGGCCGGCTACCCGCCCGGCTCGACCATGAAGGTCGTCACGGCCACGGCAGCGCTGGACAGTGGCGAGTTCACGACGAGTTCGACGCTCAGCGGCCGGTCCCCGATCGAGATCGAGGGCGTGCCGCTCTCCAACTCGGGAGGCGAGCAGTTCGGGACGATCGACATGACCACCGCACTGACGAACTCGGTCAACACCTGGTGGGCGCAAGCCGGTGAGAAGCTCGGCAAGGACACGATGTTCAAGTACATGGACCGCTACGGCTTCGACGCTAAGCCGCGCCTCGACTATCCGAGCTTCCAGCTCGCGGCGAGCGGCGTCTACGAGGGCAACAGGCTGCTCGGCCCGAGCGACACGATCGACATCGGGCGTGTCGCGATCGGCCAGGAGCGACTGCGCGTCACCCCGCTCCAGATGGCGGAGGTCGCGGCGACCGTCGCCAACAAGGGCGAGCTCATGGAGCCGCGGCTGTGGTCGAAGGTGATCGACCCTGACGGGCGGGAGACGAAACTCGATCCGGCCCGTCAGAGTCGAGTGATGAGCGAGGACACGGCGGCGGAGCTCAACACGATGATGCAGAGCGTCGTGCGCGAGGGAACGGGGACCGCCGCGGCCGTCTCGGGCATCGACGTCGCCGGCAAGACCGGGACGGCGGAGATCTCAGCGGGTGTCAACGACGCCTGGTTCATCGGCTTCGCCCCGGCGAGCGATCCGCAGATCGCGATCGCCTGCGTCGTCGAGCACACCAGCGGCTTCGGCGGCCCAACCTGCGGGCCGATCTTCAAGGCGGTCGCCGAGGCGGTCCTGAGCGGAAACGACAATGGCTGAGCTCGAGAGCGGCACCGTCGTGGACGAGCGCTACCGGCTCGACCGGAAGATCGGCTCAGGCGGGATGGCGGATGTCTGGCTCGCCGAGGACACCGAGCTCGACCGGAAGGTCGCGGTCAAGGTCCTGCACGACAACTTCGCGCAGGACTCGGAGTTCGTCCAGCGCTTCCAGCGCGAGGCCCAGTCGGCTGCCGGCCTGCAGCATCCGAACGTGGTCGGGATCTTCGATCGGGGCGACTTCGACGGCACCTACTTCATCGCGATGGAGTACGTCGACGGGCCCTCGCTGAAGGACCTGGTCAAGGGGGGGATGAGCCCGAAGGACGCGATCGACTTCACCCGCCAGATCCTGAACGCCGCCCGGTTCGCCCACCGCAAGGGAATCGTCCATCGCGACCTGAAGCCCCAGAACGTGCTGATCGATGACGAGGGCCGCGCGCGGGTGGCGGACTTCGGCATCGCGCGAGCGGGCGAGAGCTCGGACATCACCGCCACCGGCTCGGTGATGGGGACGGCGCAGTACATCTCGCCGGAGCAGGCCCAGGGCAAGGAGACGACGGCGCGCTCCGACATCTACTCGATCGGGGTGATCCTCTACGAAGCGCTCACGGGCCGGGTGCCGTTCCAGGGAGACAGTGCCGTTGCCGTGGCGCTCAAGCAGGTCTCCGAGGCGCCCCGCCGGCCGAGCGCGATCAACCCGAACGTCCCGCCGGCCCTCGACGCGGTGGTCATGCGCGCCCTCGCCAAGGATCCCGACGCCCGCTTCAAGGACGCGGACGCCTTCCTCAGGGCGCTCGACGCGGCGGAGAAGGCCCCGGACACCCCCCGTCCCCAGGACACCGCGGCCTACGCGGCGGTCACCCCGGAGGGGGAGGCGGACATCCCGAGGGAGGAGCAGCCCTACGACGAGGACGGGGAGTGGGAGCGGGCCCGCCGCCGCCGGCGGTGGCGCTGGATCATCCTCGCACTGCTCGCCGCCGCCACTGCGGCGCTGGTCGCCTACGCCGTCACCCGGCCCTCGCACGTCTCCGTGCCTGACGTGATCGGACAGGACGTCGACGCGGCCACGCAGATCCTGGACGGCAAGGGCTTCGACGTCGCGATCAAGGCCGTGCCCAGCGCCGCCGCGCGGAATCAGGTCGTCGAGCAGGACCCGATCCCGACCGACCGGGGCGGGGGCAAGGCCGAGGAGGGCTCCACGGTCACCCTCAGCGTCAGTTCCGGGCCGGCGATCGTGGCGGTGCCCGACGTCGCCGGATTGAGCGTCTCCGATGCCACCAATCGCCTGGAAAAGAACGGTTTCAAGGTGACGACCCGGAACGAGTTCTCGAACTCGGTGCCGAAGGGTCGTGCGATCGGCACGGAGCCGGCGGCCGGGACGCAGCTCTCGACCAGCCAGGTGGTCACCCTGCTGGTCTCCCGCGGGACCAATCAGGTGGAGGTCCCGAACGTCGTCGGTCTCGACGACCAGGCCGCCCTGGCGGCGATCCAGGACGCCGGCCTCTCCGGGGTCCTGGTGCAGCGCGATTCGACCGAGCCGGAGGGCAAGGTGGTCAACCAGAGCCCCGGGGCCGGCAAGCTCGTGGCGCGCGGCTCGCAGGTGACGATCTTCGCCTCGACCGGCGCGATCACGGTGCCCGACGTCACCGGGCAGGATCGGAAGAGCGCCGTCAACGCACTGAAGAAGGCGGGCTTCACGGTCGCGGTGACGGAACAGCCGACCAGCGATCCGGCTCAGCTGAACCGCGTGATCTCCGAGTTCCCACCCGGGGGATCGCGCGGTCGCCGCGGCGACACGGTGACGATCTCGGTGGGCGTGGCCTCGCCCACCACCACCACCACAACCACCACAACCACGCCATGAGGGTCGCGGTCCTGGGTGGCGGGATCTCGAGTGAGCACGAGGTCTCGCTGCGCTCTGCGGCCTCGGTCGCCGCTGGCTTGCGCGAGGCGGGCCACGAGACCGTCGAGGTGACGATCGGCCGCGACGGCAGCTGGGCCGCCGGAGGTGACCCCGTCGCGTTCACTCCGGGCGGGGGCCTGCTCGACTGCGAGGTGGTCTTCCCGGTGCTCCACGGCCCCGGGGGAGAGGACGGCAGCGTGCAGGGGTTGCTCGAGGTGCTGGATGTCCCGTATGCCGGTTCCGATGTCGAGTCCTCGGCGATCTGCATGGACAAGCTGATCTTCAAGAACCTGCTTTCACAGCACGCCATTCCGCAGGTCGACTACTGCCGGGCCGGAGAGGAGGGTTGGCGCGAGATCGCCGCGGGTTTTGGGCAACCGGTGTGGGTGAAGCCCGCGAGGCTCGGCTCGAGCGTCGGCATCTCGCCCGCCTCGGGGGAGGAGGATCTCGATCGTGCCGTGGAGCAGGCCCGCCGCCACGACCCGCGGGTGATCGTCGAGGCGCCCGCGCCGGGGAAGGAGGTCGAGTGCTCGCTGCTCGGCAACGAGGACCCGGTCGCCTCGCCGCCCGGGGAGATCGTCACCACGTCCTCCGATTGGTACGACTACGAGGCGAAGTACGCGGAGGGGGGCATGGAGCTGCGGGTGCCCGCCGAAGTCGGCGATGGCGCCGCGGAGCGGGTCAGGGAGCTCGCGCGCCGGGTCTTCATGCTCTGCGGTTGCAGCGGGCTCGCACGCTGCGACTTCTTCGTCGACGGCGACGAAGTCCTCGTCAACGAGCTCAACACGATCCCGGGCTTCACCGAGACGAGCGTCTACGGCAAGCTCTTCGAGGTAGACGGGATCGGTTATCCCGAGCTCTGCGATCGCCTCGTCGAACTGGCGATCGAGCGCTATGAGAAGGCCCGCTCGTACGAGTTCTAGCTCTTGAAGAGCTGGACGTCCGAAATCTCGATCTGGTAGCGGCCCGGGTCGTCCTTGGCCTGCGGGAGCTTCGTGATCCAGATCAGGAAGGATTTGGCCGGCTTCCCGGGCAGCGCCAACCTCTCCGTGTCGCCGCCCTCGCGGACCGTGGCAACCGGCTGGCCCCAGCCCGACAGCTCGCTCGGGGGCGAGGCGTTCAGCTCGTAGATCTCGGCGTCGTACCCCGGGGTCAGCGTGCGGATCACCAGCTGTTTCGCGGGGACGGACGCCCCCGCGTCGATCGCCAGGCCAACGCCGTCCTTGAGGCCGCCGAAGTCCGGGGAGTCGTAGTGCTCGCTGGACCACGCCGTCCCGGTCGGGTTGCCGTCGACCGCCAGCTCCTGCGTGCCGGTCTCCCGTTGGTCCCCCTCCGGATCGAACTCGCTGGCCGCTTCATTCGAGAGCTTCACCTCTGACGTCCCAGGGGCGCCACTGGAGCTCCCCCCGTCTCCCAGGTCGAGCCTGGTGGCGAAGATCACGGCCGCGCCGGCCAGCGCGATGATGACCACGGCGAGCGCGATGCCCGGGCCGGAGATCCGCCGGCGACCGCCGAGGCGCCGCCGCTCGACGGGCACGGAGTCGAGCACACTCGTCGCCTCGCCGCTGGTGCCCCCGTGGCGCGCGGCCTCGACCTCGAGCGTCTGCTCGAGGTCGCGGACCATCTCCGCGACGGTGCTGTAGCGGTCCCTCGGGTCCTTGGTGGTCGCCCGGTCGACGACCGCCGCCACCGCGGCCGAGACCTCGGGCCGCTTGGCCTGGACGTCGGGCATCGGCTCGTTGACGTGCTTCATCGCCACCCCCACCTGGGTCTCCGCCTGGAAGGGAACGTCGCCGGTGAGCATCTCGTAGAGGACCACGCCGAGGGAGTAAACGTCGGAGCGCTCGTCGACGTCCTCGCCCATCGCCTGCTCCGGAGAGACGTAGTCGGTCGTGCCGAGCACCCTGCCGGTCGCGGTCATCCCCTTCTGCTCGAGAGAGCGCGCGATCCCGAAGTCGGTGACCTTTGCCCGTCCGTCGGGGTCGATCAGGACGTTCTGAGGCTTGACGTCACGGTGGACGAGCTTGCGGGCGTGGGCCGCGATCAGCCCGCGTCCGATCTCGATCGCGTACGCCACCGCCTCGTCCACCGGCAGCCGCCCCTCCTCCTGCATGCGCCGCTTCAGCGTGCGCCCCTCGATGTACTCGAAGACGATGTAGGGGCGCCCGTCGTCCTCGCCGGCGTCGATCACGCCGACCAGGTTCGGGTGGGAGAGGCGGGCGGCGGCCCTCGCCTCGCGGCGGAAGCGCTCGAGCTGATCCGCCTCCTCGGAGATCTCGCGGTGGAGCAGCTTGATGGCGACCGGCCGATCGAGGACCTCGTCCATCGCGAGGTAGACGGTCGACATCCCGCCCGAGCCCAGCTTCGATTCGAGCCGGTAGCGGCCCGAGAGCACTGTTGAGCTCAAGCGTTCCAAAGCGTTGATGAGTCCATCGGCTGTATTTTCGCCCGCGACGGTGCCGCCGTTGCGAGCGCCCTACCGGAATGATGACTGTCCAGGTTCGCTTCTACACCGACCCCGCCTGTCCCTGGTCCTGGGCGGCCGAGCCCGCCATCAGGCGGCTGATCTGGGAGTTCGAGGGAGAGCTCGAGTTCGTCTGGGTGATGGGTGGTCTGGCCCGGAGCTACGAGCACGCCAACCTCCTCGAAGTGGTCGGGCAATGGCTGGAGGACGCGGCCGCGGGCGGGATGCCATGCGACCCGAGGATCTGGACCCAGAATCCGCTGAGCTCGACCTATCCGGCCTGCCAGGCCGTCAAGGCGGCCGAGGAGCAGGGTTGGCAAGCCGGGTACCGGTACCTCCGGACCCTGCGCGAGGGGATCATGTTCGATCGGCGGAAGCTCGATCACGCCGACGCGCTGATCGACGCGGCGGGCCGGTCCGGGATCGACCGGGCCCGGTTCGAGGTGGACCTGCGCTCACATGCGATCACCGAGGCCTTCGGGGCTGACCTGGAGGAGGTCCGCGCTCCGCCCCAGGAGGCGCGCGACGCCGACGCGATTCACCGGAGCAGCAAGGGCAGGGAGCGGATCAGCTTCCCGTCGGCGGTGATCGTCGCGGAGAGCGGCAGCCGTCACGGCGTCTGGGGGTCCGATGCCGTGGACCCCGAGAAGATGCGCGCAGCGGCTCTGGCGGCGGGGGCGAAGCTCGTCAACGAGGGCGCACTCGAGCCACTGGATGCGATCAAGCGCTTCGGGCGCTGCGCCAGCAGGGAGCTCGAGATCCTGGCGCAGAGGCCGCAGCCCGTGCTCGAGGCCGAGCTCTGGGCGCTGGCGCGGGACTGGAAGCTGAAGCCGGGCTCGGCTCTGACCGGGACCGTCTGGGAGGCGGCCTAGCGCCGGACGACCCGCCCTGGGTCCCGGGTGGCGCGGCCGATGGCCCTGGCACCGTGGTAGTGGGCGCGCAGCCGCTCAAGAGCAGCATTCTCGTCGGCGTCTGCCACGACCACGCAGAAACCGCAGCCCATGTTGAAGACCTCGTGCATCTCGTCGTCGGGTACCCCAGCGAGCTCCTGGATCAGGCGGAAGATCTCCGGGACAGGCAACGGGTCGTCTATCTCGTAGCCGACGTCGGCTTCGAGACGAAGGAGGTTGTCCAATCCGCCGGAGGTGATGTGCGCGAGGCCACGGACGTCGACCTCCGAGCGGAGCAGCTCGACAACCGGCTTGACGTAGATCTCGGTTGGTTCCAACAGGACGTCGCCGAGCGGTCGGCCGAGGCGCTCGTCGTCCATCGGGATGCTCTCGAGTGCCGACCGCGCGAGCGTGTAGCCGTTGGAATGGAGACCGGATGAGGGCAGACCGATCACCGGGTCGCCGGGCTCGATCGAGGCGCCCGTCACCAGGGAATCCAAAGCAACGACGCCGAAGCACGCTCCCGCCAGGTCGAGGCCCTTGATGAGCTCGCCGAGCTGGGCCAGCTCGCCGCCGACGATCTCGATCCCGGCGAGCTCGGCTCCGCGGCCCAGCCCGGCCCCGATCGCGGCGGCGACCGCCGGGTCGGCTCGGTCGACGGCCAGGTAGTCGACCATCGCGAGCGGAACGGCGCCGACACAGACGACGTCGTTCACGTTCATCGCGACGCAGTCGATGCCGACGGTGTCCCAGCGGCCCAGCTGCTCTGCGACCACGAGCTTGGTTCCGACCCCGTCAGTGCCGAGGGCGATGCCGGTCCCCTCGTCGAGGCGGACCACGTTCGCGTAATGGCCGCTGGGGAGCACCTGGCGGCTGTCCGAGGGTGCCGCCGACGACAGCGCCGTGACGAGGGCCGCGACGGCTGCGTCCGCATCCCCCTGGCTGACGCCGGCCCTCGCGTACGCGTCCTCGGTCACGGAGATTCCTCGCGGGAGGGGGAGGCGGCGCCGGAGTCGGCCACCCAGCCGGGAACGCCGTTCCCCTCGGCCGGGCGACCGTTGCCCTCGACGGCGGTTTCCGGCTGTCCGAACCTCCGGACCTCGGCCCTTCGCTTCTGAGACCGCAGCCAGAGCCTGCCAAGGACGACCCCGGCGAGGCCGGCGCGATAGGCCGCGTATGGCCAGAGTGCGCTGTCCCGTTCGACGACTCGGATCAGCGCCTGGGAGGCCAGCGTCGACGCGAACGATGCGGCGGTCCCGGCCGCGAAGGCCGCTCCCTGACCGGGGGGCAGCCCGCGTCGTCTCAGCCGCGCGGCCTTGAGCGCCGCTGCACCCACGATCACGGGCAGCGCGACGGTCCGGGAGAGCATGTTGGCGTGCTGGCGGGTGAACCCGCGCCAACGGGCGACGCTGAGTGTGGCGCCGTTGCGCGAGATCCCCGGCGCGAGCGCGGCCGCCTGGGCGAAGCCGAGCGCCAGCCCATCGGCGGGCGTGGCCCGGCCGCGATCCCGTTCCTGCGGCGTGCGGTCGGCGGCGACCATCGCCCCGGCTCCCGCCAAGAGGCCCGCGGCGGTCGGCATGGGTCCGCCGAGACGGCGCTCGATGATTCGCTCGAAGAGGACTCCGAAGAGGGCGGGTGGCAGGAACGAGAGACCGAGAACGGCCGCCCTGCGGGTGTCGAAGGAGCGGAGCTCCTCGAGGATGACCTGTCGCTGGCCGACGAGCAGGGCGGCCGCGGCGCCGGCGTGCAGGGCCACGCCGAAGGTCTTCTCGATCTCGGCGTCGCCGTCCTCGCGGCGCCAGCCGAGGAACCACGGAACGAGGGTGAGGTGGGCGGAACTCGAGACCGGGAGAAGCTCGGTCGGTCCCTGGACCGCGCCGAGGACGATCGCCCTCGACGGTCTCACGAAGCGGGTTGCTCCTCGGCGTCCGCCGCGGACCGGGCGCGGTTGCGCCTGCGTTTCCAGATCGCGTAGACGATCAGCGCCACGATCGCGGCGAGGACCAGGTAGTCGAGGTAGTGCAGCCTGTCCTTCCAGTCATCCCACTTGCTCCCAGCCAGCTTGCCGAGGAAGCCGAGCGCGAAGACCCAGGGGATGCAGCCGAGCAGGGTGAGGACGCTGAATCGCCAGAAGGGCATGCGCGCCACGCCCGCGGGCAGGGAGATGAAGGTCCGGATCACCGGCACCATGCGCGAGAAGAAGACCGTGGCGTCGCCGTGACGGTTGAACCAGTCGTCGGCCCAGTCGAGGTAGCGCCGGTTCGCGTGGAAGATCCGGTGCCGCTCCACCAGCTCCAAGCGACCGTAGTAGCCGATCGCATAGGCGATCCATGAGCCCACCAGGTTGCCGAGAACACCGGCGGCAACGATCCCGAACAGAGTCAGGGTCCCGTCATCGACCTTGAAGCCCGCGAACAGCATCGTCGCCTCGCTCGGGATCGGGATCAGCGCGCTCTCGAGGGTCATCAGCACGAAGACGCCCGCGTAGCCGAGGTCGCCGATGACGTTCGTGGCGAACTCGACGAGCTTGTCGGTCACCGCCGCGGTCACGAAGGGGAGTTCGAGGCCCACCACAGGGGCGGCATGGTAGGGGCTGTCACCGGGGCGCGGTCCGCGCAATCCCGGAATCCGCTGAACGGCGCGCTGCCCAATCTCGAGGGAGGGGCCACTAGACTCGCCTCGGCGTGGACCGGCTCAAGTACCCCGTCTGGCGTCACAGACTGATCCAGATCGCCGCCGACGCAGTCCTCGTGGCGATTGCCTACTACCTGGCCTTCAGGTTGCGGTTCCTCGATGCCTCGGGCGGGATCCCCGAGCGCTACGACCACATGCTGGCCAATTCGATCGGCTTCGTGGTGCTCGGCCAGCTGATCATCTTCTACGTCTCCGGCCTGTACGAGAAGTGGTGGCGCTACTTCCGCCTCCCCGACATGATCGCCGTTCTGCGCGCCTGCGCGATCTCGACGGCGATCCTGGCGATCACCTTCTTGCTGCTGAAGCCGTTCGACGACCAGATCCCGCGGTCGGTGGTCGTCTCCTACTTCCTGCTCACCGTCTTCCTGGTCGGCGGGGCCAGGCTGCTCGCGCGGATGATCCTGGTCGAGCGTCTCGCCCGCCGCGAGGTCCGCGGCGCCAGGCGAGTGCTCGTCGTCGGCGCCGGGTCGGGCGGGCAGATGGTGGCGCGGGAGCTGCAGCTCAACCCGAACCTGGGCTCCAAGGCGATCGGCTTCCTGGACGACGACCCGCGCAAGCGCGGGATGCGGCTTCACGGCATCAACGTCCTAGGGACGACCGAAGAGGTCGGCGACATCCTCGACGAGTTCCACCCCGACGAGGTGATCATCGCGATTCCGTCCGCTCCGGGCGAGCTGCGCGGCCGCGTCGTCACCGCCTGCCGGGAGCGTGACGTCCCGGTGCGCACGCTGCCGACGGTCTTCGAGCTCCTGCGCGGCGGTGTGCAGCTCACCCGGCAGCTCCGCGAGGTCCAGGTCGAGGACGTCCTGGGCCGCGAGCCGGTGAAGATGGAGCTCGACCGTGTCGGCGCCTACATGGAGGACAAGGTCGTGCTGGTCACGGGCGCCGGCGGCTCGATCGGCTCGGAGCTGGTCCGCCAGATCGCGCGGGTGCGCCCCAAGCTGCTCGTCGTCCTCGATCACGCCGAGGACAACCTCTTCCGCATCGACCGCGAGATGATCGAGGAGAGGCACTTCACCCGGATCGAGTCGGTGCTCGCCGACTGCAGAGAGCCTGAGCGGATGCTCGAGGCGATGCAGCGGTTCAGGCCGGACGTCGTTTTCCACGCCGCCGCCTACAAGCACGTCCCGTTGATGGAGGCCAACCCGCTGGAGGCGATCCGCAACAACGCGATCGCCACGCGTGTCACCGCCGAGACGGCTGTGGCCTCAGGCTGCCAGCGGTTCGTGCTCGTCTCGACCGACAAGGCCGTCAACCCGCGGACCGTGATGGGCGCCTCCAAGGCGATGGCGGAATGGATCGTCGAGGCCTCTGGGCGAAAGCACCCCCAGACGCGTTTCGTCACGGTTCGCTTCGGCAACGTGCTCGCCTCGTCCGGCAGTGTCGTGCCGATCTTCCGCAGCCAGATCGAGCGCGGTGGTCCCGTCACCGTGACCGATCCCGAGATGACCCGGTACTTCATGACGATCCCCGAGGCCGTCCAGCTGGTGATCCGCTCCGGCGACCTCGGCGGCACCAGCGGCGAGGTGTTCGTGCTCGAGATGGGGGAGCCCGTGAAGATCGTCGATCTCGCCCACAACATGATCCGTCTCGCCGGCTACGAGCCTGAGGTCGACATCGCGATCGAGTACGTCGGCGCCCGGCCGGGCGAGAAGCTCCATGAGGAGCTCTTCAACTCGGACGAGCGCCCGCAGCCGACCGCCGCCGACCGCATCGTCCGCGCGGTCCGCGAGGCGCCGCTCGATCCCGAGTGGGTCAACGGCACGCTGAGCAGGCTCGAGGCGCTGGTCAGCTCCGGGGACGAGGCGGATCTCGCCGCACAGACCGTCGAGCTGGTGACGCAGCGACGCGCCGCCGTGTTGCCGGCGGACGATCTGACCGCCTAGCGGATCCGGCCCGTAACATCCTGCGCTCCCCCGGCCATGAGCAGCCTTCTCAAGGACGTCGGCGCCATCGCGGGCCTCGCCTCATTCCTGGGGCTGGCCCTTGTGGCGCTGCTCTATTTCGCCCAGGCGCGCGACATTCGCCGCCTGCGTGAGAACGCCAGCTTCCTGGTCGAGGGGGACTCCGAGGACGGTGAGACCGTCACGCCGGCTGAGCGAGCCGCGACCGCAGTGGCGGCCAGCAAGCCCGAGGAGGCCGCGGCCGCCGCGGCGGCGACCGCTCCGAACGAGGCGGAGGCCTTCCGCAGAGCCGAGCTCGCCCGCCAGGCGGCGGAGCGGCGCAGGCGCTTCGAGCAGCGCCGGGGGCGCCCGTCGAACGGCCGCGAGCGGCCCGCCTGGCTTTCGGACTGGAAGTCGATCACGGCGATCGTCCTGATTGGGTTGATCGTGCTGGCGGGAGTCGCCTTCGGCGTCACCAAGATCATCAACGGCGGCTCTGAGTCGAGCACGACCGCCGCCGGCAACGACAAGGGCCCCTGCCCGCCGGGCCAGACCAGGGTCGCCGTGCTCAATGGGACGCCTACCCCCGGGCTCGCGGCGACCTTCGCCGGACCACTCAAGCAGAAGGGCTACAAGACGACCCCGGTCGGCAATACCGACTCGCCGTTCAGCACCAGCGTGGTCATGTACGACCCACAGACCGGGAAACAGTGCGCGGGTGTGATCTCGGAGATAGTCGGCATCCCCAAGCAGCAGCCGATGGACAACGAGGTTCGCGTGGCGGCCGAGGGGGATCCGGTCGCAGTGGTACTTGGGGACGACAAGGCCGGCTCGGGTGGGGCCAGCACGACGACCGGCTCGGGAATCTGAGCAAGCGCACTCGACCGGTCGCCCTGGTCTCCGCGGTGACGGTGGCCCTGTTGCTCGCCGGCACCGCGGCGGCGATGGTCCTGACCCAGCATCTGCGCCACGACGGCCCGGTCGCCAGCTCGATCCACTGGAAGACCCGCCCTGGGCCGCGATACCGCGTCTGCTTCCGGCTCACGCGCGACGACACGGTGACGGTCGCCGTCGTGGATTCGGCGAATCACGTGGTGCGGGTGCTCGCCCCGGCGCAGCCGCTGGAGGGCGGCGACACCGCTCATTGCTTCGCCTGGGACGGCCGTGGGGCCGCCGGCGACCCGGTGCCGGCGGGTAGCTATCACCTGCAGCTGAGGCTGGAGGATGCCGACCGCGTCGCCGTCTCGGGCGAGCGGGTCGACATTCCGGCCACCGGGGTTGGATCGTGAGCGACGCGCTCGAGATCGCCGGCTGCCTGGCGGCGGCCGCATCGGTCTCGGCGGCTCTGCTGGTTTCCGACGCCCGGGTTCGGGCGGCGGCGCTGCTCGCCGCAATGGGCCTGGCAGCGGCGCTGGTCGCGGGTCAGGGCTGGGACGAGCTCGCGAGCCTGCGGGCACACCATCTCGAGTTGGCCGGGGCGATCATCGGCGCCGTTGCCGTACTCGTTGCTCTCGCAGCCGCGATGGTGCGCTGGCCGATTCTGCTGCCGCTTCTCGTGATCGCCACGCTCCCCTTCCGGATCCGGCTTCACGTCGCCGGCGGGCAGGCGGTCAACCTGCTGGTCCCTCTCTACGCGGTGATCGGGGCCGCTGTCCTGGCGACCGCGTTTGAGGCCCTCCGCGGCCGCGCTGCCGAGATGCGCCCGCTCCCGAGGCCGCTGGTGCTCGCTCTGGTCCTGGTGATCTGCCTCTACGCGATGCAGGCGACCTACTCGTCGGATCTGGACTTCGCCGCCAGGAACATCGGCTTCTTCATAACGCCGTTCGCCGTCCTCTTCTGCCTGCTGGCGATGGCCGAGTGGGACCGGCGTCTGCTTCGTCTGGCGATCGGCGTCTTCCTGCTCGAGGCCATCCTGTTCGCGGGTATCGGCATCGGCCAGTTCGCGACCGAGCACGTCTTCTGGAACGGGAAGCTCGAGGCGTCAAACGACTTCCATTTCTACTTCCGGGTGAACTCTCTCTTCTGGGACCCGAACATCTACGGCCGCTACCTGATGGTGGCGATCCTGCTCGCCTGTGCGACGCTGCTCTGGACCTCCGATCGGCGGGTCGCCTTCCTCCTGGTCGGCACCCTCGCGGTCATCTTCGCCGGTCTGGTCTTCTCCTTCTCCCAGACGACCTTCGCCAGCCTCTTCCTAGGGCTCGCCGTCCTCTCCGCGCTGCGCTGGAGCTTCGGCTGGGTCGCGGTCGGCGCATCGGTCGCGCTGGCGGGGACCGTTCTCGCCGTGCTCTTCGTCGCCGGGGGATCGAACGAGAGCTCACGTGACATCAGCGAGGGCCATAGCAGCCTGATCAGCGGTGGTGCGAGGCTCGCCGGTGATCGGCCCATCTACGGCTACGGCTCGGCCTCGTTCTCGAAGGAGTTCGCGCGGGCCGAGAACGTCCCGCCGGGCGACACGACTATCTCCCACACCGAGCCGGTAACGGTCGCGGCGGAGCAGGGCGTGATCGGGATCGCCGCGTACCTGGCGCTCCTGGCGGCCGCGCTCTGGACGTTCTTATCCGGGACCCGGTCGATCGCACCAGGGCTTCGGGGGCGCTTCCGCTCGCTGGAGGAGGGGGACCGGGCCGAGCTGACTCCGGCAAGGATCGGCCTCGCCGCCGCCTTCATCGCGCTGCTCGCCCACACCATCGGCTACGCCGCCTATCTGACCGACCCGCTCACCTGGGCGATGCTCGCGGTCGGCGGTGTGCTGGCGGCCGAGATGGGGGCGGGAGGCTGGCCGCGGCGGGTCACTGCGGCCGAGGCGGAATCCGCACCGGCGCCTACAGTCGCCTAGTTCCATGACCGGCTACCTCCGCCGCCTGGCGACGACGGGCGCCGCGTACACGGCCTCGAGCGTGATCTCGAAGCTGATCGCGGTCGCCCTGCTTCCGCTCTATACGCGGTATTTGACCCCGGCCGACTACGGCGCCGCGGAGGTTCTGATCACAGGGGTGATCGCGGCGAGCATCGTGATCCGGCTGGGGATCATCGAGGCGCTCCTGCGCTTCTACTACCAGGCCGGGGAGGATCCCGACCAGGTCGTCAAGACGGCGTTCGCCTCGTTGCTCTGGACGACGACCATCGGATTGGCGATCTCGTTGCCCCTCGCGGAGCCGCTCTCGCGGCTGCTGCTCGACCATTCCGACCCGGGGCTGATGCGGGTCGCGATCTTCGGCCTCTGGGTCTTCACGATGTTCGAGTTCCTCACCGCGCTCTTCCGGATCGACGAGCGGGCCAAGGCGTACTTCGCCTTCACGGTCTCGAACGTGCTCGTCACGATCCCGGTCACCGTCTGGCTGGTCGTCGGGGAGGGCAAGGGGGCGAGCGGCTTGCTCTGGGGCCAGTACGCCACCGGCGGGCTCTTTCTCGTCGGACTCGTGATTGCGCAGCGCCACCGGCTTGCGGTCGTTCCCGACTTCCCCCTCTGGCGCCGAATGCTCCGCTGGGGGCTGCCGACGATGCCGGCCGAGCTCTCCCTGTATTCGCTGAACTTCATCGACCGGGTGCTGATCGTCAGGCTGGTCGGCCTCGGTGACGCCGGCCTCTACAGCCTCTCGGTCAAGTTCGCCCAGGCCGTCAACGTGCTGGTCAAGGGCTTCCAGCTCGCCTGGCCCCCGCTCGCCTATTCGATCCAGGACGATGACGAGGCTCGCCGTGCCTATGCGGTGATCGTCACCTGGTTCGTCTCGGTGACCACCTTCGTCGTCGCCGGGATGTGGCTGCTCTCCAGGTGGATCGTCCGCGCCCTGGCGGCGCCCGAGTTCTTCGATTCCTACAAGACGATCGGCCTCGTCTCGACCGGGGTCATGCTCTACGCCCTCTATCTGGTGCTGGTGATCATTCTGGGCCGGACCGGGCGGACCGAGTTCAACTTCCCGGCGACCGGAGCCGGGACGCTCGTCAACATCGGCCTCAATCTCCTGCTCCTCCCGTCCCTCGGGATCGTGGGGGCGGGCATCTCGTTGATCGCCTCCTATGCCGTGGTCCTGGTGTTGATGTACGTCTTCACCCAACGCCTCTTCCACGTTCCGTACGAGTGGTCGCGCCTCGCCCAGGCGGCCGGACTTGCGGCGGTGTTGGTCGCCGCGGGAGAGCTGCTCCTACCGACCTCCGGGATCGGCGGGCTCGCCGGCCGCACGGCCTTTTGGCTCGCCTATCCCTTGCTGCTCTGGGCGACCGGTTTCCTCAACGATGAGGAGCGGGAGGCGGCGGGCCGCGTGCTCAGCCCCTCCTACGTGAAGGCCGCGCTGGCCCGGTTGCGCGAGGCTCCGCCGCCCGAGCCGGAGAGCGAGCGTGAGGAAGGCGAGGAGGAGCGCGGCGACGGTCGTGGCCCGCGCCTCACCCGCGAGACCCTCGAGGTCGAGCAGCGCGACGAGGACGCGATCCACTGAACCGCTGGCGGCTCACCCAACGCGTCTAGAGTGGCCGGCTGAGTGGCGTCCCAGGAGCTGGCCTCACCACAGATCGACCCCGGTCGCGTGGTCCCGGTCGAACACCCTGCCGGGTTCGACGACCTGACCGTGCTCATCTGCACGCACAACAACGCCCAACTCCTCGATCGGGCGCTGGAGAGCATCGCTGGTCAGCTCGTGCCGGCGGGAGTCTGCTGGGAGGTCCTTGTGGTCGCCAACCGCTGCACGGATGACACGGCCGACGTCGTCCGGCGCTGGGGGGAGGGCGGGCGCATTCCACGGCTTCGCTACGTGACCGAGCGACGGGCCGGCATCGCGTCTGCCCGCAAGCGCGGTCTGCGGGAGAGCCGGGGCCGCCTCGTGGGCTGCGTCGATGACGACTGCCTTCTGGCGCCGGATTGGGCCGAGCAGGTCGTGCGGTTTGCCGCGGACCACCCACGCGCCGGGGCGTTCGGCGGGAGAAACGAGCTGTCCTGGGAGGTGCCACCGACGCCCCTCGCCGACCTCTACGGCGAGAGCCTCGCGCGGCAGGACATGGGACCGGCCCCGCGGCGGCTGCCCGCGCGTCAATGGCGAATGCCGGTCGGTGCCGGTCTCGTGTTGCGCCGCGAGGCGGTCATCGCCAGCGGCTGGATCACCAACGGGGTGCTCCGTTCACGCCGCCGCGGATCGATCCGCGGGGCCCACGAATGCGGCGAGGACGCCGAGGTCGCCGTGCGAATCCGCCGGGCCGGATGGGAGATCTGGTACTCGCCCAGCCTGCGTCTGCGTCACGTGATCTCCGCCGATCGGATCGGCCTCGGCTATCTGCGTCGGGTTCACCGGGGCTTCGGGAGGGCCGAGCCCTTCCTGCGCTCCCTGGCCCTGGCGCCACAGTCCCGGCCGCGACGGGATGCGGTGCGTTGGTCCGTCGGAGTGCTCCGGGAGGTCGTGGATCGCTACTCGGAGGGATACCTCCGCTACGAGAATGAGCGGGCCACCTGGCTGATTCGCCTCAGCCACGCGCGAGGCTGCCTCGAGGGAGCGGCGGTCTTCAGCTTGACCGGAAGGGGCGTGTGAGCCCTCTCAGGCAGGGGAAAAAGGCTCTGGACCGCCGGCTCGAGGTCGGCAAACAGCTCCGAGTCGAGGTTGTACTCCGCGGCCCCGTAGTCGTGGTCGTGGTCCCTCCGGAGGTAGCAGATCGTGAGCATCGATCGGGGGCGGCGGGTGCGGTTGGGCGTCCCGCGATGGAGCATCCCCGGGTTCCGGATCAAGAGACTGCCGGGCTCGACCAGGAGCCGTTCGGAGGGGATTCGCCGTGAGAACTCCAGGATCGCCGGGTTCTCTCCGTCCTGGATGTCGTCGGAGAGCCCGTGCCGCCGGAGCACCTCGGCGTTCCAGAGATGGCTGCCGTTCGGCCAGACCTCGAGGGGGCCGTTGCGATGCGTGTTGCGACTGAGCGGGACGTTGACGATGTACGCCGGGGGCTTTCGGGCTCCGCCGGCCCCAAGCTCGCGGTGAGGCGCCTGCATCGCCGATCCCTTCAGGCAGGTATCGCTGGAGACGAATTTGCAGCGGAAGCCCGTCCCCAGGAGCTCCTCGAGCAGCGGCATGACCAGAGGGTTCGCGAGCAGCTGGACGTCGCTGAGCGGCGGGCGGAGCTTGGGGAAGACACGCCATCGGGCTCCACGCTCCCAGAAGACGGCCCGGTGGCGCGCGGAGACCTGATACCAGGCCTCTCCGTCTCGGCTCTCGATGCAGTCACGCAGGATGTCGTCGAACTCACCGCGCGCCCCGGCGACGAGGTCGCGAGGGAGGGCGTCGCGCAGGACGACGTACCCGGCGGTGTGAAGGAGGAGCACGGCCGTGCGAAAGCTGTCGGGGCCGAGCTGTCCGGCGTTCCGCTCCTCGTCGCTGATCCTGAGCTCGAGCATCCGTGCGAGCCGAGCCTATAGGGATGGCGCCGCACCGCCCCGAGCTCTCTGTCGTGCTCACTCTCTTCGACCACGAGGGGCACGCTGCCGAATGCGTGGAGAGCTGGGCTCGAGCCCAGGACCTGCCACGCGAGCGCTACGAGGTGGTCACGGTTTCCAATGGGAAGGAGCCCGAAGTCGACCGGCTGGTCGAGGAACTGCTCACCTCCGGGGACCGGTTGGTCAGGGTTCCCGCCTCCCAGGAGCTCGAGCTCCACGACCATGGAGCGCGGGCGGCGGGTGGGCGCTGGCTTCTCTTCACGGAGGCGCACACCGTGGCCGAGCCCGACTGCCTTTCATCTCTGCTCGGCTATCTGTCGGCCAACGAGTCCCGTATTGCGGGCGCCTGCATCCGCTCTTACGGCGGTGGCAGCGAAAATCAGATCGCCCGGTGCGAGGAACGCTGGTACGCCGACGGCTTCCGGGAGTGGAGCCGAGACGGAGACTGGCGGAAGGTGACGATCAGGGGATTCGCGATCCTCCGCGATGCCTACCTCGATGCCGGCGGCTTCGAGCATCGGTTCGGGTGCTTCGCCGAGACGGCCCTTGCGGCGAACCTGGCCGAGCGCGGCTACCGACTGGGTTGTGCGGCTGACGCCGCCGTCAAGCACTACGACCAGACCCACATCGCGCCACTGCTCCGCTATGTCCGGGAATACCGGGAGGGAGAGATCGCGTACCGGGCCTACCGCTCGGCGGAGTTCTCCGAGCGGTACTTCGGCGTCCTTCCTCCTCTGCTCGACCGCCGGAGCCGCCTCAAGACCTGGTCCGGGTATCTCCGCGCGCGGGCGCGCTTCCAGTATCCGCGGCTCGACGACGACGAGCGATACGCCCGGTTCCTCGAGCTCTGGACGAAAGCCAGCGACTGGGAGCAGCAGCGGGCACTCGCCCGCAACATCTAGGAGCTCGCGGCGCGTTCCAGGACGGCGGCCATGCGCGAGGCCTGGCGCTTCACGTCGTGCTCTGCCGCGGCCCGTCGCGCTGCCTCGTTCGGTGTGGGCTTGCCGGCCGCCAGCTGCATGGCATGCGGCAGGGCCGCGGGATCCTGCGGGTCGACGAGGACGCCTGCCTCTGGCGTGACGAACTCTGGCGGGCCTCCCGAGCTGGTGGCGAGCACCGTTCGCTCCATCGCCATCGCCTCGAGCGTCGCCTGCCCGAAGGGCTCGATCAGAGACGGCTGGCAGAGGACGTCGCAGGCGGCCATCCAGCGCGGCACCTCGGACTGGGGTACGCGTCCCGCCAGGATGACGCCGGGCCTTTCCTCGAGGGACGCGCGCAGCGGCCCGTCGCCCACGAAGGCGAGGCGACCGCGGCCGAGCTCTGCGAAGGCGTCGGCGAGGCGGACGACGTTCTTGCGCTCGATCAGGGAGCCGACGCTGAGGAAGGCCGGGCCGTCGCCCTCCCAGCCCAGTTGCCGGCGCGCCTCCTCGGCGGGTCGCGGGGAGAATGCCTCCAGGTCAACGCCCAGGTCCGCTACCTCGATCTTTGGGCCGGCCGCAGGGATCCTGTCCGTCAGCTGGGTCGCGAGCCAGCGGGAGTTGGCGATCACCGCGGCGGAGCGGTCGACCACCCAGCGCGTCGCCGCCGTGACGCCGCGGATCCGCCCCAGGTTGGCGACGTCCTGGCCATGGGCCATGACGACGAGCGGGACGTCAGCCTTGCGGGCGGCGAGCGCGCCGGCGGCGCCGGCGGGGAAGAGGAAGTGGGCGAAGACGACGTCGGGCTCGAAGTCGCCGGCCTCGCGGCGGGCCTTGCGGACCAGCGTGAGGTACTCGGTCGGCGAGCCGCCCCGCCGGCTGATCGACGCCACCTCGACCTGATGACCGAGCGCCTCCAGCTCGCGGGTGAGGGGGACCAGGAAGCTACCGAGGTCGGGGTGCTCCTCGCTCGGCCACATCTGCGTCACCTCGAGGATCCTCATGCTGGGTCAGCCTGATCGAGCCGCAGGTTGTAAGTCTCGGCGGCCTCCCGGATGCCGCTGCCACGGCCTGGCAGGAGCGCCTGGCGGGCATGCAGCCAGTAGCGGCGGGGTGAGTGGCCGGGCAGCGCCAGAGCGCCCAACGCTCGCAGCAGATAAGGCCAGGCGAGCAGCGGCCGGAGCAGGAGGGCCCGGACCCGACCGAGGTGCTTGCGGAGGTAGCGATCGCGGCCGCGGTGGTACTCGACTATGCGTCGCTCGGCCCCGGCGTCGTCCTGGGCCATCTGGTCGTGGTGGATCGCCCGGGCCGCCGGGACGTAGAGGATCCGCCAGTCTGCCTCCGTGAGTCGTTTGCAGAGGTCGGTCTCGTCGGAATAGACGAAGAAGCCCGGATCGAAGCCTCCCACCTCGAGCGCGGCCTCCCGGCGCACGAGCATGGCGCTCGATTGCACCCAGCCGACCGGACGAGTTCCGTTCCCGCCGCTCTCCACCGTGAAACGGCGATGCACGAACAGGGCGCCCGCCAAAGCCGTCTCGACGCCGGGCAGCCGCCAGGCACAGGGCACCGGACGGCCTTCCGGGGAGAGGAGCTGGGCGCCCGCGACAGCCGCCTGGCGGTCCGAGCGCAGGGCTCCGATCAGGGCGGGCACCGCGCCCGGCTGGAGCTCCGAGTCCTCGTTGAGCAGCAGGCAGAACTCCCCCTTCGCCTCCCGGATAAGCCGGCCGTCGTTCGCGGCCTTGCCCTCGCGCCGCTCGAGCGCGATCAGACGGATGTCGCGGTCCAGCGCCCTGACCGCTTCCTCGGAGCCGTCGTCCGAGGCGTTGTCCAGCACCAGGA